>JAICYD010000123.1 GCA_025934375.1 Streptosporangiaceae bacterium
AGCACCGCCGTCGTAAGCACCGCCGTCGTAAGCACCGCCGTCGTAAGCACCGCCGTCGTAAGCACCGCCGTCGTAAGCACCGCCGTCGTAAGCACCGCCGTCGTAAGCACCGCCGTCGGGGGCGCTGCCGTCGTTAGCACCGGCGACGCGGCCGCTGTTCCCGTGACCGCTGTAGCCGCTCCCTTCCGGGTGCCCGGGGTCGGCCGGGATCCGGTCGCGCGGGTCGCGGCCCTGGGTGAGGTCGAGGTAGCACATCAGCTCGGCGGCCCGCTGGCTGACCATGACCCCGCGGGCGCGCAGGTACGCGGCCAGCCCGCGAATGTAGGCCTCGCAGGCGAGGGCCTCCTCGACGGGGAGCTCCCGGCCCGCGAAAGCGTAGTTGCCCGAGCGCTCGATGAACTTCTCGACGCGGGCCTTCTTCGCAGTGGCGCGCTGCCTGCGCTCCCGCTCCAATTCCGGATCCAGGGACGTGGCCAGCTTGGCGGCCCGCCTGCGGAGCGCGTCATATCCCAGTCCGGCCGCATCCGGGGCGAGCGCCGCGTCCACCCGCCGGGCGTGGTCATCGGACAGGCCGCACGTGATGTCGTGCACGGCCTGACAGCGCCGCTCGTCGGACTTCCCGGCGGCTACCAGCGCGTCCATGGCCGGCAACCGGTCGCGCAGCGCGAGGGCCAGGTCCATCCGGTCCTGGGCCGCGGCGCGGTTGTCGGTGAGGTGGAAGGCGATCTCGTCGGCGGCGTGCTCGGCGGCGCTATTGGAGAACCGCCATCTCCCGTGCGTGTCCCGGGCCGGGGGCAGGTCAGCCTCCCAGCGGCGGTGCGCGAACTCCCGGGTCGCCCGCAACTCCAGCCACTCGGCGCGGCGGCGAAGGCGCCGGGCGGCGGCCACCACGCCCAGCACCTCGTCATCGGGCATCTCCGCCAGGTCACCGCGAACGGCCCGCTCAACCAGCGTGCCCAGCCCAGCCCCGGGCGCCATGGACTCCGCCGGTCCGCCCGGCCCGAATGCCGCGGGTCCGAATGCCGCCGCGGCGGGATAGGCATCGCGTTCCGCGCCCCAGGCGCGACCGTCATCCGCCCAGGAGTCCAGCCCGGCCTCGGCCAGGGGCTGCGGGGCCATGAGCTCGCCGGGGCCGTCGAAGTAGTCATCGTCCGCGTAGTCGTCATCCGCCCAGGCAAGCCACGCGCGCCCGTCTCGTGCTCGGTCCCCCGCCGTGTTCCCCGTCCTGTCGCCCGCCATGGCCACCTCCCCGAAGGACGATGCTCATTCGACGATTACGTATCCATCATGAGATTACTTAGAACATACTAGCGCTAATCATTTGCAAGCGCAACCCGAATAGGCGTTGCGGGAGATAGTTTTCCTGGTTACCTTCGAAGATCAGGCCGCGTAGCCCGCGGCCTTGAGGACCTCGACGCGGACGACCACGCGGACCGCGCCCGGCTGGTCCTCGCCGGGATCCTTGCCGTCGTACTTCCACGACAGCCGGATATCGGCCCGCCGGCCAATGTCGGGCGTCATCGCCGCGACGCCGCGCAGCTCCACGTAGTTCTCCGGGTCCGCGGACTCGATCACGGTGACGCTCACCCGGGGATCACGCAGCATGTTCCGGTGCTTCAGGCGGCCTTCCACAGTGGAGAACAGCAGGTCATCGCCATCGCGGCCCACCCACATCACCGAAGTCTGCGGGCTGCCGTCGGCGTTGACAGTGGCCAGCACCGCGTAGTTCCTCCCGTCGATCAGCGCGATCGCGGACTCACTGAGACGAATGCCCATGCCGAAGACGCTAACACTTCGTTAGAGCGTCCAGGAGGGCGCGGATCGCGGGGGAGTCGCGCATCGACGCGCGGTGCAGGGCGAGGATCTCGCGCTCGGGCACCGGGTCGGCGACCGGGACGGCCGCGAGCTCATCGCCCAGCGGCGAGCGCCCGAGCCGCGGGATCAGCGCGATGCCCAGGCCCGCGCGGACCAGGGCCAGGTGGCTCTCGAACTCCATCGAGACGTGGGCGATCCGGGGGAGCCGTCCCGTCCCGTCATACATCCGGTTCAGCCACTGCCGGCAGATCGACCCCTCGGGGGTGGCCACCCAGTCGCAGTCGGCGAGGTCGCGCGGAGTGACCACCGCCCGCCCGGCCAGCGGATGGCCGGCCCGCACGATCACGTCGGCCAGGTCGTGGGCGAGCGTGGTCCGCGCCACGTGATCGGGGATCGGCAGCGGAACATCCCCCCAGCTGTGCGCGACGCCCAGGTCCGCCTGCCCGGTCGCGACCAGGTGGATGGTGTCCCACGGCTCGCGCTCGGCCAGCGTGACCCGCAGGTCCGGGCAGGCCGCGAGCAGCGGCGGCAGCGCGGGCGCGACCAGTCCCCGCAGCGCGGTGGCGAACGCCGCCAGCCGCACGTGCCCGGCGATGGTGCTCGCCTGGCGGTGCAGCCCCGACTGCAGCTCCTCCAGGTCGGCCAGCAGGCGGGTGCCCTCCTCGACCAGGTGCCGCCCGTGCCCGGTCAGCATCACGCCCCGGCCGACCCGCTCGAGCAACGGCACCCCGGTCTGCCGTTCCAGCCGCTTGATCTGCTGGGACACCGCGCTCGGGGTGAAGCCGAGCACGTCGGCCGCCGCGACCACCGAGCCATGAGAGTCGACGGCGCGCAGCGCGTCCAGCGCCACCAGGTCGATCATGCTCTAACGTCCCTCACGCCCTACCGTCAATCATAAACAAATGCTACATGATTGATGGTAGAAACATTCGCTGGTGCTTCATCATCGGTGGCGGCAGACTGGTCAGCGTGAGCCGCCGTGACACCTGCCTCGCCATCCTCGTCGCCGCCTTGTGGGGCTTCAACTTCGTCGTCATCGACTGGGGCATGGGATCCGTGCCGCCGCTGCTGTTCGCCGCGATCCGCTTCACCGTCGTCGCCGTCCCGGCGTGCTTCTTCATCAAGCGCCCGCTGGTGCCGTGGAAGACCATCGCGGGCGTCGGCGGCTTCATGAGCCTGGGTCAGTTCGGCCTGCTGTACCTGTCCATGCACCTGGGCATGCCGCCGGGCCTGGCCGCCCTCGTCCTGCAGGCGCAGGTGGTGTTCACCATCGTGATCGCCGCCATGGCCCTGCGCGAGCGGCCGAGCCGAGCGCAGGTGGCCGGGGTCGCCCTCGGCGTGGCCGGCCTGCTGGTCGTCGCGGCGGGGAAGGGCGGGCACGTGCCGGCCATCGCGCTAGTCCTGTGCCTGCTGGCCGGGCTGTCGTGGGGCGCCGGCAACGTGGTCTCCCGCGCGGCGAGAGCACCGCTGCCCCCCGGGGAGGCGGACGGAGTATGCCCCCGTACCCCCCGGCCGGGTGGCCTGGCCCTCACCGTCTGGTCGGCGACCATCGTCCCGGTGCCGCTGCTCTCGCTCAGCCTGCTCGTCGACGGGCCCCGCGCCGTCGCGAGCGGCCTGGCCCACATCGGCTGGGACGGGATCGCGTCCACCGCCTACACCGCCGGACTGTGCTCCCTCGTCGGGTACGCGATCTTCAACCGCCTGCTGTCCAGCTACCCGTCCGCGCACGTGGTCCCGTGGGTCCTGCTCGCCCCGGTCGTGGCGATGGGCAGCTCGTGGGCGCTGCTCGGCGAGGTTCCCAGCCCGGCCGAACTGGCCGGCGCCCTCGTCCTCATCGCCGGCGTCCTGGTTTCCCAGCGCGCCGGCGGGCGCTCCATTCAGGAAGTGACGGAGCGGGCGTTGCGCTCGAGGTCCCCGGAGTCGATCCCGAAGGCGACGATGCGGGTGGGGCGAATGCGGACGATGGTGTCCTCGAAGTTATCGCCGAAGGCCTTGCCGCCGGCCGGGAGCACCTCGGCGGTCCCGCGTATCTCGATCATCCGCGGCTGCCAGGGCGGGAGCACGTCGTCGACAACGATGCTCGCCTTGCCGGCGCGGTCCACGTCGCGGGTCTTCTTGGTCTGGCTCATCCGCAGGCCGCCCACGTCGATGGCGTCGGCCTCCGCGTTATAGCGAAACGAGGTCGGCACCACGTGCGGCTGGCCGTCCGCCCCGACGGTGGCGATCCGGCCCAGTCGCTGGCTGGCGAGGTAGTCCAGTTCCTTATCGGTGAACACGCTCATGTCGGCGGCAACCGCCGGGCCGGCGCCCGCATTCCGGTCGCCGGCCCGATGGGCTGCGCCGTCTTCTGGCGCAAGGACTCATACAAGACCACGGACGCGGCGATCGCGGCGTTCAGCGAGCTGGCGGCGGTGGCGGCCATGGGTATCCGGACGAGGTGGCCGCTGGCCTCCTGCCAGGCCGCGCTCAGGCCGGCCTTCTCGCTGCCGATCACCAGCAGCGTCGGCCGGGTGAAGTCGCACTCCGCCGCGTCAACATGGCCCTTCTCATCGGCCCCCACCACCTGGACCGGCACGCCCTGGTCGCGCAGGCCGGCGACCCAGTCCAGCACCGGGCGGTGGGAGGCCACCCGCACGGCGGGCACCGAGAACAGCGACCCGGTGCTGGCCCGCACCGCCTTCGGGTCGTACACGTCGGCCGCGTGCCCGGTGACGATGACGCCGCTGGCGCCGAACACGTCAGCGGACCGGATCAGCGTCCCGATGTTCCCTGGCGTCGTCGGCCGGTCGAACACTACCGCGAGCATCCCCGGGCCGGCCGGGATCCGGGCCAGGTCATCGGCGGGCATCCCGGCGACGGCCAGCAACTCGGGCGCGGTCGCCGACTTGCCGCCCAGTTCCGCCATCAGCTCCCCGGCCACGGCGACCCGCTGCGCGCGGGCGGAGCCCAGCATTTCCCGCGCCCACGCCGACAGGTGCGCGTCCGCGTTCACCAGCAGCTCACGGACCTCCCACCCGAACCGGACGGCCATCGTGATCGGGCGCACCCCGTGGACGAGGAACTCGCCGTTACGCTGCCGCTTGCTCCGGTTGCCCAGCAGCGCTTCCCACTGCTGGAAGCGAGCGTTGCGGGACGTCACCCGCACGACCACGCGAACCGCCTTTCGTCAATCGCCTAGCTACGAGTCGCCCGGTCCCTGGGAATGCCGGGCGAGGCCGGCCCGCCCGGGCGCCAGCGGGGCCATCCGGCCGCCGCCATGTCGGCGGCGCGCCACAGGCTCGTCTCGCCGATGCCCGGCGGCCCGGTGATGATGACCGCGCTGGCCTGACCGTGGGCACCGGACGAAGCTTCCTGGCAGGCGGCAAGCTCCGCGAGCCGTCCCAGCGGCTCCATGGCAAATGGTAACCGGTAACCGCCGTAAGTCCCGCCCGCCGAAACCGGGTGGCGCCCGCCCGGGGCCAGGGCCGACAGTGGACCCATGCGGGCAGGTGACGGTGAGGATCTCCTCGCCGGCTACGCGAGCGGGCCGGCCGCCGCGACCGAGGCGACCGCGCTGGCACTGGCGCGGGCGCGGGCGGCCAGCGCCGTCGTGCTGGTGGAGGGGGTCAGTGACCAGATCGCTGTCGAGACCCTCGCCGGGCGCCTCGGCCGGGACCTGCGCGCCGAGGGCATCGTGGTGCTGCCCGTCGGCGGCGCCCACGGCGTCGCCCGCTACCTGCGGCGGTTCGGCCCCCAGGGGACCGGCGCGCGGCTGGGCGGGCTGTGCGACGTGGGCGAGGAGCGCATCGTGGCGCGCGGCCTGGCCGCGGCTGGCCTGGGGGCGCCCGGCTCGCGGGCCGACCTGGAGCGGCTGGGCTTCTTCGTCTGCGTCGAGGACCTGGAGGACGAGCTCATCCGCGCCGCCGGGCCCGCGCGGGTGACCGAGGTCTTCGCGGCCCACGGGGACCTCGCCGCGTTCCGCGCCCTGCAGCGGCAGCCCGCGTGGCGGGGGAAGGACGAGGCGGCGCAGTTGCGGCGCTTCCTCGGCGCTGGCTCGCGGCGCAAGCTCCGCTACGCCCGCCTGCTGACCGAGGCGATCAGCCGGGACCAGGTACCGTGGCCGCTCGCCGCGGTGCTCACCGCCGTAGGCGAGGCCGGCTGACTGGTCGTTGGGGCACTATAGGGGGATGCCCCGCTCCGCCCAGCGCCGCCCGCCCAGCCATGATCACGACGCCGGCGGCCCGGCTGACCTGCTGGCCGCCAAGGCCGCGCTGCGCGCGCAGGTGTGGGAGGCGCTGCGCGCCGCCAAGGTGGCCCGGTTCCCCGGCGCGGTCGGCCGCATCCCGAACTTCACCGGCGCCGAGGCGGCCGCGCGGCGGCTGGCCGGGCTGCCCGCGTGGCAGCGGGCGGCGACGGTGAAGGCCAACCCGGACTCCCCGCAGCTCCCGGTCCGGCAGCGGGCCCTCGAAGACGGCAAGACGCTGTACATGGCGGTTCCCCGGCTGGCCGAGCCGGAGCCGTTCTTCGCCCTCGACCCCGACCACCTGGACCAGCCGCCGCGCAAGGCCGCCTCTATCAGCGGCGCGACCCGCTCGGCGCGCCGGGTCACCGTCAGCGAGCTGTCCCCGGTCGACCTCGTCGTCATGGGCAGCGTCGCGGCGGCCGCCGACGGGGCGCGGCTGGGCAAGGGCGGCGGCTTCGCCGACCTGGAGTTCGCCCTGGCCACCGCGGCCGGCCTGATCGGCCCGGAGACCATCTTGGTCACCACGGTGCACGAGATCCAGGTCCGCGCCGCCGGGGACATCCCGGTGACCGGCCACGACGTTCCCGTGGACCTGATCGTCACGCCGGAGCGGGTCATCGACTGCCGGGGCGGCGGCCGCCCGCGCCCCGTCGACGGCATCGAGTGGGCGGACCTGACCGAGGAGAAGATCGCGGCGATCCCGCTGCTCGCCGCGCTGCGCGCCGGGGGTTGAGGCGGCGCGCAGCGCGCTTAGGGCAGGCTGCCCGCCTCTAGCTCGTCCAGGGTGGCAGCGGGATGGCGGGGCGGGGCGCGGGGGAGCGGGGGCGGGCGGTAGAACAAGTCAGGTGAAACCTGAGCTTCGGAACTGGTCGGGCACCTACGCGTTCACCGCGCGCGAGGTGATCGCCGCCCGCACGGTCGACGACGTCCGCCGCGCGGTCGCCGGCACTGACGGCACTGACGGCACTGACGGCACTGACGGCACTGCCAGCACTGACGGGGGCCGGGTGCGGGCGGTCGGCACCCGGCACTCCTTCCACGACCTCGCCGACAACGGGGCCACGCTCGTCTCGGTGACCGGGATCGCGCCCGAACCGGTCCTCGACGAGACGGCCCGCACGGTGACCGTCGGCGCCGGGACCTCCTACGGGACCCTCGCGGCGTGGCTCACCGAGCGCGGCTGGGCGCTGGGTGCCATGGGGTCGCTGCCGCACATCTCCATCGCCGGGGCCACCGCCACCGCGACCCACGGCTCCGGCACCGGCAACCAGGTGCTGTCGGCGGCGGTCGCCGCGCTGGAGTACGTGGACGCCGACGGCGAGCTGCGCCACGCCCGCCGCGGCGACCCGGACTTCAACGGACTGCCCGTCGGGCTGGGCGCGTTCGGGATCGTGGTGCGCGTCACCCTCGACGTCCAGCCGGGCTACCTGGTCCGCCAGGACGCCTACCTCGGCCTGTCCTGGGACCGGGTGCTCAGTGGGCTGGAGGAGGTCATGGCCGCCGCCTACAGCGTGAGCCTGTTCACCGACTGGACCGGGGACAAGCTGCAATCGGCGTGGGTCAAGCGCCGGGTCGCCCGCGCCGACGAGGCGGTGCCCGGGCAGCTGTTCGGGGCACCCAGGGCCACCGGCCCGGTGCGGCTGATCGACGCGCCCGAGGACAACCTCACCCCGCTCGGCGTCGCCGGCCCGTGGTCGCAGCGCCTGCCGCACTTCCGCTTCGACGCCAATCCGAGCAACGGCGATGAGATCCAGTCGGAGTACTTCGTCGCCCGCTCCGACGGGCCGGCCGCCCTGGCCGCCGTCCGGCGGCTCGCCCCCGAGGTCGCCCCGCTGCTGCTGGTCTCGGAGATCCGCGCCGTCGCCGCCGACGAGCTGTGGCTGAGCGGGGCTTACGGCCGCGACACGCTGGCGATCCACTTCACCTGGCGCAACGCGCCCGGGCCGGTCGACGCCGTGCTGCCGCGCGTCGAGGCGGCGCTGGCCCCGTTCGGCGCCCGGCCGCACTGGGGCAAGGTCTCCCACGTCACCGCGGGCCAGCTCGGCCGGCTGTTCCCCCGGCTGGCGGACGCCCGGGCGCTGTTCGGGCGGCTCGACCCGCGCGGGCGCTTCAGCAACGATCGCCTGGAGCGCCTCGGGGTCCGCGCCCCCTGTGGGTTACAGCCTCAGGATTACCAGGCACCCCGCGAGTCGCGCACCGTCGCGGGCAGGTGGCGGGTCCGCGCGGGCTGGCGCGCCCGGCGTTAGCGGGCTGCGCCATACCGCCCGGAGTGACCGTTTCGGGGTGCTCAAGGTTCGCTGCTCGCTCCTAATGTTTGGGTTTCGCGGTGTGATCGCACCGCGAAACCCAAACATTTAGGTCAACCGCCTCGGGTTCGGCGCGATGCGGCTGACTGGTGACCTGTTGGGGGACAGGACTGCCCGGGGCCGGACCCGGCCCGTGAGATCATGGGCGCATGCCCGAGCCTGCCAGCGTGCCGCGCCGCGGACGGGGACGGCCGGGGCATGACCAGGCGACCGTGCTGCGCCGGGCGATCGACTTGTTCAACCGCAAGGGCTATGAGGGCACGAGCGTCGCCGACCTCGCGGCCGAGCTCGGGTTCAGCAAGTCGGCGATCTACCACCACGTGCCCAGCAAGGAGCACCTGCTCGCCCAGGCCCTCGACGAGGCGCTCGACGAGCTCACCGCCGTGGTCCGCGACGCGCTGGATGACGGCGGCGGCAGCGTTGCCGACGGTAGGGCGTACGCGCGGCTGCGGTCGGTGGTGCGCCGCAGCGCCGTGGTCCTGGCCGCTCACCAGCCGGCGGTGACCTTGCTGCTGCGGGTGCGCGGCAACAGCGCGGTCGAGAAGGAGGCGCTCGCCCGCCGCCGCTGGATCGACGCGCAGCTGGCCCAGCTGGTCCGCGCGGCGGCCGCCGAGGGAGCGATCCGCGATGACCTGCCGCCGGAGCTGGTCAGCCGGCTGATCTTCGGCATGGTCAACTCGCTGGTCGAGTGGTTCCGCCCCGATGGCGAGATGACGGCCGCGGCGGTGGCCGACGCCATCACCGCGATCGCGTTCGACGGCCTGGACCGGCCTGCCCGCGGCTAGCCCGCCCGCGCGCTAGGCGCCGCCTTGCCTAAGCCCCCTGGAACGTGGGCTTCTCCTTGGCCAGGAACGCCCGCACGGCGCCCGCGTGGTCGACGGTCAGGCTCAGCCGGCGCTGGGCGGCGGCCTCGGCGGCCAGGGACAGCGCGAGCGGGCGCGACGGGGCGTCCGCGAGCAGCCGCTTGGTCTCGGCGAAGGCGGCGGTCGGCCCCGCCGCCAGCCGGGCGGCCAGGGCCGCCGCCGTCGCGCGCACCTCCGCCGCCGGGACCAGGTCGGCGGCCAGCCCCCAGGAGACCGCCTCCTCGGCGGTGAAGGTCGCCGGCCGCAGCAGCAAGGCCCGCGCCCGGGAGGCCCCCAGTGACCGCGCCAGCGTCACCGACAGCCCGGAGTCGCAGGTCAGGCCAATGCCGGTGAACGCCGTGCCGAGGGTCGCCCCGGCCGCCATGACCACCAGGTCGCAGGCGAGCGCGAAGCCCAGGCCGGCCCCCACGCAGGTGCCGTTGACCGCCGCGACCACGGGCTTGGGCATGGTGGCGAGCAGTGTCGCGATTGGGTTGTAGTGCTCATCGACGGTGTTCATCGCGCTGGGGGCGTCCGCCGCGAGGGCGGCGGCGTGCTCGGCCAGGTCCTGCCCGACGCAGAAGGCCTTGCCCGTCCCGGTCAGCACGACGGCCCGCACCTGCTCATCGGCCGCCGCCGCGTGCAGGTCCCGCAGCAGCCCCTGCTTCGTTACGAGGCTCAGGGCCGGGCCGGGGAGGGTGACGGTGGCGACCGCGCCGTCCCGCTCGGTGGTCACGTCAGCCAATTTCTGCTCCTCATGCTCAGGCGTCGAAGTCGACGGTGACTTTGGGAGTGACGGGGCGGGACTGGCAGGTGAGCACGAACCCGGCCGCGAGCTCGGCGGGCTCCAGCGCGTAGTTGCGCGCCATCTCGACCTCACCCTCGGTCAGCCTAGCGCGGCAGGTGCCGCAGACCCCGCCCTTGCACGCGAACGGCAGGTCGGCCCGGGTGGCCTGGGCCGAGTCGAGGATCGCCTGGTCGCGCGGCATGGAGCTGGTGGCCAGGCGGCCATCGAGGACGACGGTCACCTCGCTGGTCTCGCCCATGGCGGCTGGCTGCGCGCGGCGCGGCGGCGGGGGCGGCTCGCCGGAGTAGAACAGCTCGATGTGCACCTTGTCCCGGGGCAGGCCGAGGTCGGCCAGCACGTCGCGGGCACTGGTGATCATCGGTAGCGGGCCGCACAGCCACGCGTGGTCCACGTCATGGACCGGCGTCAGCGACGTCAGCAGCCGCCGCAGCCGGCTGGCGTCGAGCCGGCCGGACAGCAGCTCGACGTCGCGCGGCTCCCGGGACAAGACGTGCACGACCTGGAACCGGGCGCAGTACCGGTTCTTCAGGTCGCCGAGCTCCTCGGCGAACATCACCGACCTGCTGGTGCGGTTGCCGTACAGCAGCCGCACCTCGGCCTCGGGATGGCGCAGCACGGTCGCCGCGATCGACAGCATCGGGGTGATCCCGGAGCCGGCCGCGATCATCAGGTGCCGCCCGCCCCCTGCGGGGTCGGCGCGCAGGCTGCCCGCCGGGACCTGCACCTCGATCTCGGTGCCGGGCCGCACCTCGCGGACCAGCCAGGAGGAGAACAGGCCGCCGGGGATCTCGCGGACGCCGATCCGGGGCCGGGCGCCCGCGGGCGCGCAGATCGAGTACGAGCGGCGGTGCTCGGCCCCGTCGATCACCCGCCGCAGCGTCAGGGACTGGCCGGCCGCGAACGCGTACTCGCCGGCCAGGTGCGGGGGGACGTCGAAGGTGACCGCCGCCGAGTCGTCGGTGAGCTGGTCAACGCCGGCCACCCGCAGCGGGTGGAACACCGCGGCGGGCACCGTCAGATCTCCTTCACGTGCTCGAACGGCTCCCGGCAGCCGGCGCACCGGTACAGCGCCTTGCAGGCGGTGGCGCCGAACTCCGAGACCAGCTCCGCCGCCGCCGACCCGCAGCGCGGGCAGCGCAGGTCGCGGCGCGCGGGCAGGAGCGTCAGCGGGACCGGGCCGCCCTGCCGCGACGGCGCCGGCCCGGGCGGTGAGACCCCCGCCGCGGCCAGCGCCTGCCGGCCGCGCTGGCTGATCCAGTCGCTGGACCACGCGGGGCTCAGCTCCACCCGCACCCGGACATCGCCGTAGCCGGCCCGGGTGAGGACGCGGACCAGGTCATCGCGGATCGCCGCCAGCGCCGGGCAGCCGGAATACGTCGGCGTGATCACCACCGTCACCGACCCGGCCTTCTCCTCCACCCGCCGCAGGACGCCGAGGTCGGCCAGCGTCAGCACGGGCAGTTCGGGGTCGGTGACGGCCGCGGCGATGGCGTAAGCGCCGGTCATCGGGCCTGCTTTCACCAGCGCCCCCGGGGATGCGCGCGGGCGACGGACTGCATCTCGGCCAGCAGCGGGCTGAGGGCCTCCGTGTGCGCCCCGTCCCGGCCGGAGCGCCCGCCCAGCTGCCCGGCCTGCGGGACTCGCGGCCACGGGAGGTCACTGGCGGCGAGCACCGTGGCGAGCGCCGCGTCGGCCTCGCCGGCGACGTCGGCCGGGTCGACGGCCACGCCGGCCCCGGCGAGCTCGCGCTCCACCGGGTGGGCGCGGAACAGCTCGTCGTGGTGCCGCCAGACCTCGGCCAGCCCCGCGGTGACCCGGCCGCGCGACTCCTCGGTTCCCTGGGCGAGGGTCACGAACCAGCGGGCCGCGAAGTCGCGGTGGTAGGCCAGTTCCCGGACGCCCTTGGCGGCGACGGCGGCGAGCACCGCGTCGCGGCTGGCGCGCAGCCGCTCCAGCAGCGCCAGCCGCGCGGTCGCGAACAGCAAGATCCTGGCCACGGTCTGCCCGAAGTCCCCGTTGGGGGCCTCCGCCAGCCAGGCGTTGCGGTAGGCGCGGTCGTCGCGGAAGAACGCCAGCGCGTCCTCGGCGGGCACCGGAGAGGGCAGGCCGTCCGAGGAGCCGGGGAGCGGCGGCACCACCGACGGGTCGGCGCTGGCCGCCCGGGCCAGCAGCAGCCGCGCCTGGCCGAGCAGGTCCAGCGCGATGTTGGCCAGGGCGATGTCCAGCTCAAGCTCGGGCGCGCGGCCGCACCACTGGGACAGCCGGTGCGACAGCACGAGCGCGTCGTCGCCGAGCATCAGGCAGTACTGGGCCAGCGCGCGCGGGTCGGCGCCGTCCGGGATGGCGGCCTCGATGCCGGCCAGCGGGTCATCGAAGTCCGTGCCGAACGCCCAGTGGTCGCTGTCGCCGCCGAACAGCCCCTCATACGGCGAGTCATGATCGCCGTGATCGCTGGCCGGTGCCTCGTAGCTCATGGCGCACGCCCTCACATGTGGGGGACGTTGTCGGGGATCTCATAGAACGTCGGGTGCCGGTAGACCTTATCGCCGCTCGGCGCGAACAGCGGGTCCTTCTCGTCCGGGCTGGACGCGGTGATGGCGTCCGAGCGGACCACCCAGATGCTCACGCCCTCGTTGCGGCGGGTGTACACGTCGCGGGCGTTGCGGATCGCCATCTGGTCGTCGGACGCGTGCAGCGACCCGACGTGGACGTGGTTGAGGCCGCGCTTGCCGCGCACGAACACCTCATACAGCGGCCACTCAGTCATGGTCAGCTCCCGCCGTCGCGAGGGCCGTCTTGCCGGCGAAGGCCAGCGCGGCCTCGCGGACCCACGCGCCGTCCGCGTGCGCCCGCCGCCGGTGCGCCAGCCGCTGGGCGTTGCACGGTCCCTCGCCCCGCAGCACCGCCGTGAACTCCGACCAGTCCGGCTCGCCGAAGTCGTAGGACTCGCGCTCGGCATTCCAGCGCAGGCCGGGGTCGGGGAGGGTGACCCCGAGCGCCTCGGCCTGGGGGACGGTCATGTCGACGAAGCGCTGCCGCAGCTCGTCGTTGCCGTTGCGCTTGATGCCCCAGGCCATTGACCGCGCGGAGTTCGGCGAGTCCGCGTCCGGCGGCCCGAACATCATCAGCGACGGCCACCAGAACCGGTTCACCGACTCCTGCACCATGGCCCGCTGCTCGCCGGTGCCGCGCATCATGGTCATCAGCAGCTCATACCCCTGGCGCTGGTGGAACGACTCCTCCTTGCAGATGCGGATCATCGCCCGCCCGTACGGGCCGTACGACGTCCGGCACAGCGGCACCTGGTTGCAGATGGCGGCGCCGTCCACCAGCCACCCGATCGTCCCCACGTCGGCGTAGCTGAGCGCGGGGTAGTTGAAGATCGAGGAGTACTTCTGCCGGCCTGCCAGCAACAGCGAGGTGAGCTCCTCGCGGGAGGCGCCGAGGGTCTCGCACGCGGAGTACAGGTACAGGCCGTGCCCGGCCTCGTCTTGCACCTTGGCAAGCAGGATCGCCTTGCGCCGCAGCGAGGGCGCCCGGGTGATCCAGTTGCCCTCCGGCTGCATGCCGATGATCTCCGAGTGCGCGTGCTGGGCGATCTGGCGGACCAGCGTGGCCCGGTAGGCATCCGGCATCCAGTCGCGCGGCTCGATCCGCGCGCCCCGCGCGATCGTCGCCTCGAAGTGCTCCTGGAGGTCGCCCGGAGCGGCCGCCTGTGTTTCCTCGGGCACTGTTGTCTCCTCGGGCACTGTCTTCCCGGGCACTGTCTTCCCGGGCACTGCTTCCTCGGGCACTGTCTTCCCGGGCGCTGCTTCCTCGGGCACTGTCTTCCCGGGCACTGCCTCCCCCTTGGATTTACTGACCGATCGTTCTGTAATAATATGCCGCGGGGATGGGTCGTGCAATGAGCGGAGACGCATACATCGCATCGCGATCCAGCACGGGGAAGGCTTCTTGACAAGGGCGCGCCGCTGGTGACGTCATTGAGCGTTATGGACCTCCGAGCGCGATGGATACCTGACGCGGGGCTGCTGGACCCGGCCGAGCGGATGAGCGCCGGTGAGCTCCGCGACCTGCAACTAGCCCGGCTGCGGGAGACGCTGCGGCACGCGTATGAGAACGTCGGGCACTACCGCCGCGCGTTCGACGCCGCCGGGCTGCGCCCGCAGGACTGCCGGGAGCTCGCCGACCTGGCGAAGTTCCCGCTGACGACCAAGGCGGACCTGCGCGACAACCTGCCGTACGGGATGTTCGCCGTCCCGATGGGCGAGGTCCGGCGGATCCACGCCTCCTCCGGCACGACCGGTCGCTCGACCGTGGTCGGCTACACGGCCGACGACCTCGCGACCTGGGCGGCCGTCGTGGCCCGCTCCCTGCGCGCGGCCGGCGGGCGCCCCGGCGACCTGGTGCACAACGCCTACGGCTACGGGCTGTTCACCGGCGGGCTGGGCATCCACTACGGCGGGGAGCAGCTCGGCTGCACGGTGATCCCGGTCTCCGGCGGCGCGACCGCCCGGCAGGTGCGGCTCATCGGGGAGCTGCGGCCGCGCGTCATCACCGTGACCCCCAGCTACATGCTGACCATCCTCGACGAGTTCGAGAAGCAGGGACTGGACCCGAGGGAGAGCTCACTGGAGATCGGGATCTTCGGGGCCGAGCCGTGGACCGAGGGAATGCGCGGGGAGATCGAGGAGCGCGCGGGCATCGAGGCGGTCGACATCTACGGCCTGTCGGAGGTGATCGGCCCGGGCGTCGCGCAAGAGTGCGTGGAGGCCAAGGACGGGCTGCACATCTGGGAGGACCACTTCTACCCCGAGGTCATCGACCCGGTCACCGGGCAGGCGCTGCCCGACGGGTCACCAGGCGAGCTAGTCTTCACCTCGCTGACGAAGCAGGCGATGCCGGTCATCCGCTACCGGACCCGGGACCTCACCCGGCTGCTGCCCGGCACCGCGCGGCCCGCGATGCGGCGGATGGCCCGGGTCACCGGGCGGACCGACGACATGATCATCGTGCGCGGGGTGAACCTGTTCCCCACCCAGGTCGAGGAGGTCGTGCTGCGCGCCCCCGGGCTGTCGCCGCACTTCGCCCTCGACCTGACCACCCGCGGCCGGCTGGACCACCTCATCGTCAAGGCCGAGGCCCGGCCCGACTGCCCGCCCGCGCGGCGGGCCGAAGCCGCCGCCGAGGTCGCCGCGGCGATCAAGGACAGCATCGGCGTCAGCGTCGAGGTCCTCATCGTCGACCCGGAGACCCTGCCCCGCTCGGCCGGCAAGCTGCAGCGCCTGCGCGACCTGCGCGAGCGCGCGTAATCCGCGAGCGCTGCCTGGACGGCGCCGTCGGCCCAGGCCCGTTGCTGCTACCGCTATTCCCATTCCAGGCTGGCGATGGCGTCGAGGATGCGGTCGACGCTGGGCAGGTGGAAGTGCTCCAGGTACGGCGGGGGATAGGGGATGTCCAGGCCGGTGACCCTCAGGACGGGCGCCTCCAGGTGGTAGAAGCACTGCTCGGTCAGCCGCGCCGCGATCTCGGCGCCGTACCCGGCGAAGCCCTGCGCCTCATGGACCACCACGGCGCGCCCGGTGCGGCGCACCGACTCGGTCAGCGTCGCCTCGTCGAGGGGCGACAGCGAGCGCAGGTCGACCACCTCAACGTCCCAGCCCTCCCCGGCGGCCGCCTCGGCGGCCTCGACGGCGGTGCTGACCATCCCGCCGTAGGCGATGAGGGTGACGTTCGTGCCGGGCCGCCGGATAAGGGCCTGCTCAATCGGCGGGCCGTCCGTCGTCAGGGCGACGGTCTCCTTGCCCCAGTAACGGCGCTTCGGCTCCAGGAAGATGACCGGGTCTGGGCACTCGATCGACTGGCGCAGCAGCCGGTAGGCATCCGCCGGGGTCCCAGGCGAGACCACCCGCAGCCCCGGGGTGTGAGCGTAGTACGCCTCCGAGGAATCGCTGTGGTGCTCCACGCCGCCGATCCCGCCGCCGAACGGCACCCGGACCACCACCGGCAGCGACACGCGGCCCCGGGTCCGGTTGCGCAGCTTCGCCAGGTGGCTGGTGACCTGCTCGAAGGCCGGGTAGGCGAAGGCGTCGAACTGCATCTCGACCACCGGGACAAGGCCGTTCATCGCCATGCCGATGGCGGTGCCGACGATGCCGGACTCAGCCAGCGGCGTGTCGAAGACGCGGGCCGGCCCGAAGCGGGCGGCGAGGCCGTCGGTGACGCGGAAAACCCCGCCGAGCGTGGCGACGTCCTCGCCGAAGACCACCACGCGCTCGTCGGCGGCCAGGCTTTCGGCCAGCGCCCGGTTGAGCGCGGCCGCCATGGTGACCGGCGCGGGGCTGGCGGCATCGGGGCCGGGCGCCGCGTCTGCGGGGGCCGTGTCTGCGAGGACCGTACCTGCGGGGGCCGTGCCTGCGAGGACGCTGCCGGCGGCAGCGGGGGAGTGCAGCGCGGTCGTCATCTCGCGTCCTCCCCGGGCTCGGTGTCCGCCACCTCGGCCAGCAGCGCCGCCCGTTGCCGTCGCAGGGCCGCCGTCGGGCGGGCGTACACGTGGTCGAACAGCTCGCCGGGATCGACGCTGACGTCATGGCTGAGGCGCTCGCGCACGCTCGCGGCCAGCCGCTGCGCCTCCTCGGCGAGCCCGGCGGAGCCTGCCTCGTCGAGCAGCCCCCGCGCAGACAGGTACGCCGCCAGCCGGGCGATCGGGTCCCGTGCCCGCCACGCCGCGACCTCGGCCCGGTCCCGGTACCGGGTGTCGTCATCGGCGTTGGTGTGTGGCTCGGCCCGGTAGGTGACCGCCTCGATCAGCAGCGGCCCGGCGCCGCTGGCGGCCCGCTCGACCCCGGCCCGTACGGCCGCGTAGACGGCCGCCGCGTCGTTGCCGTCGATGAGCAGGGCCGGCATCCCGTAGCCGATGCCCTTCGCGGCGAGCGACGGTGCGGCGGTCTGCTTCGCCAGCGGCACGCTGATCGCGTAGCCGTTGTTCTGCACCAGGAACACCACGGGCGCCTTCCAGACCGCCGCGAAGTTGAGCGCCTCGTGGGTGTCGCCCTCGCTGGTCGCGCCATCCCCGAGCATGGCCAGCGCGACGAGGTCCTCGCCCTTGAGCGTGGCGGCGTGCGCGAATCCCACCGCGTGCAGGGCGCTGGTGGCCAGCGGGGTGCAGTGCGGCGCGACGCGGTACTGGTACGGGTCATAGCCGCAGTGCCAGTCGCCGCGCAGCAGCGCCAGTGCCTCGGGGGCGTCCACGCCGCGGGTGAGGATGGCGACCGAGTCACGGTAGGTGGGGAACAGCCAGTCCTGGTCGCGCAGCGCCAGCACCGCCCCGACCTGGCACGCGTCCTGGCCCCGGGAGGACGGGTAGACCGCCAGGCGGCCCTGCTTGGCCAGCGCGGTGGCCTGGACGTCGAACGATCGCCCGAGGACCATGCGCCGGTGCAGCTCGCGCAGGACCGGCGCCGGCGGCAGCTCCAGGCGGCCGGGGTCGGCGCCGGGATGGCCGTCGGCGTCGATCAGCCGCAGCGGCGTCGCGGCCAGCCCAGGATCGCCGGGCTGGGCCGTCTGGCGCGACGCGGACGGAAATGTATCGGCGAGGAGCGTCACGGTACCTCCCTGCGGCGCACTCTCTCCAAATGCGCTCTTTTCCAGAGCATCTTCCCCGTGGAGGCCAGATATCCAGGCAGCGCCGCGAATCAGAGAAATATTGCCATGACAAGGTGGGTAGTCAGCCCATATGGCCCCTGACGACAACCCGGCGCCGCCGCCGGGTGGACATATGGCATCGATGGACGACACCGACCGGCTCATCGTCGAGGCGCTGCGCGCCAACGGGCGGCTGTCCATGCGCGCGCTCGCCGAGCGGCTGCACATCTCCCGCGCCAACGCCTACTCCCGCGTCGCCCGCCTGGAGCGCGAGGGGGTGATCATCGGGTACGCCGCGCTCATCGACCCCGTGCGCTACGGGTACGCGCTGTCGGCCTACGTCTACCTCGACATCGCCCAGCGCTCGTGGAAGTCGGTGCGCGGCCAGCTCCTGCGGATGCCGGAGGTCGATCACGTGGCGCTGGTCTCCGGCGCGCACGACATCCTGCTGCGCGTCCGCGCCCGCGACGCGGTCTCCCTGCGCGACGTCGTCTTGACCCGGCTGCAGGAGATCCCCGAGGTCCGCGCGACTCAGACGGTGCTGATCTTCGACGAGGCCGAGCCGGCCGGCGCCCAGTCCGGGACCCGGGCCCGGGGCTGAGCGCCGGCCACCGGCGGGGACACGGGCGCGGCTGCGGTAACTTACCTGCGTGGGTGAGCCAGCATGGGGAGACGCGATCGTCACGGTCGCGGGGGACGGTGCTCCGCTTAGCTTCTACTACCCGGCCCCGCGGCTGGGGACGCCGGGGACCGGCGGCGGCGCGGGCGTGGCCGGGCCCGGGCAGCGGGAAGATCCGGTTCGCGGCGTGCGGATCGCCGGCGAGCGGTGCGTCGTCGCTGACCTGGACGAGCCGCCGGCCGGCCCTGGTGATGCCTACCTGCGGCTGCACCTGCTGTCCCATCGCCTGGTCCGCCCGAACACCGTGAACCTGGACGGGGTCTTCACGGTCTTGCCCAACGTGGGATGGACCTCGCTCGGGCCGGTGGCCGTCAGCGAGATCGGCGCCGCGCGGGAGCGGGCGCTGGCCCG
Source organism: Streptosporangiaceae bacterium (assembly GCA_025934375.1). GTDB lineage: Bacteria > Actinomycetota > Actinomycetes > Streptosporangiales > Streptosporangiaceae > Trebonia. The sequence continues at coordinate 18,668 of JAICYD010000123.1, forward strand.
CGGCGTCCACCTGGGGGTCCGCTCCCTGGACAAGTTCCCGCCGATGCTGGACTACGTCACCCCCAGCGGCGTGCGGGTGGCCGACGCCGACCGGGTCCGGCTGGGCGCGTACCTGGCGGAGGGGACCACCGTCATGCACGAGGGGTTCGTCAACTTCAACGCCGGCACGCTGGGCCCGGCGATGGTCGAGGGCCGCATCAGCCAGGGCGTGGTCGTCGGCGCCGGGACCGACGTCGGCGGCGGGGCGTCCATCATGGGCACCTTGTCCGGCGGGGGTACCCAGGTCATCTCGGTCGGGCAGCGGTGCCTGCTGGGCGCCAACTCGGGGCTGGGGATCTCCCTCGGCGATGACTGCGTCATCGAGGCGGGGCTCTACCTGACGGCCGGGACGATCGTCACCCTTCCCGATGGCCAGCGCGCCAAGGCCCGCGACCTGAGCGGGCAATCCGGGCTGCTGTTTCGCCGCAACAGCCTCAGCGGGTCCGTTGAGGCCATCGCCCGGCCGGGCACCTGGGGGCGGCTTAGCACCGAGCTGCACGCAGGCCAGTAGCGCTACTCCTCGCCGGAGAAGCGCTCCCATGCGGACTGGCGGGTGATCTGGAGGGCGGCGCCGATGCGCGCCCAGGTCACCCTGCGCTCGCGCAAGATGGTGACCAGCCGCAGCAGGCTCGCCTCGGAGCACGTCGCCCAGCACTACACCTTCGGCTAACCGCTGAGCGCCGCGGGACGGCCCCTCGCCGAAGGCCGCTTCGCCGCGTAGCCGAAGATGGATGCATGATCGGTGACCGGTGGGGCGTGACCGCCGAGGAGGCCTCGCGCTCCTACCCGTGCGACGACTTCGTCGCCGCCCCCACGTTGCAAGCCTGGCGGGGCGTCACCGTCCAGGCGCCGGCTGAGGCGGTGTGGCCGTGGGTCGCGCAGGTGCGGCTCGCGCCCTATTCCTATGACTGGATCGACAACCGGGGCCGCCGCTCGCCCCGGGAGCTGGCCGGCCTCCCGGAGCCGAAGGCCGGGGAACGGTTCACCACCGCCGGCGGCCGTCAGCTCGGCCGGATCGTCTCGGTCAAGCCGGGTGAGCAGCTAACCGCCACCATCATGGGCTCCTACATGTCGTATGTCCTCGTGCCCGCCGGCCAGGACCGGACGCGCCTGCTCCTGAAGGTCGTCAGCCGGGCCAGCAGGCTGACGGCCCCGGGGCTGTCGGTCGGCGACCTGATCATGGCCCGGCGGCAGCTGCTGAACCTCAAGCGACTCGCCGAGGGTCAGCAGCAGCCGGCATGAACCACCCCGGCATCGGAAGCCTCCACCACGTCGAACTGTGGGTCCCTGACCTGGCCCGCGCCATCACGCAGTGGGGATGGCTGCTCGGCCAGCTCGGCTACGCGCGGTTCCAGGACTGGCCAGCCGGGCGCAGCTGGCGCCTCGGCGCCACCTACCTGGTCATCGAGCAGTCACCCGCGCTGACCGGGCGCGATCACGACCGGCGGCGACCGGGGATGAACCACCTCGCGTTCCACGCCGGCCCCCGCCAGCGCGTCGACGCCCTCGCCGCGCAGGGGCCCGCCCACGGCTGGACGCTGCTATTCCCGCAGGCGCATCCGTACGCTGGCGGGCCTGACCACTATGCGGCCTACCTCGCCAACACTGACGGCTTCGAGGTCGAGCTGGTCGCCAGCGACACATGATCGCCTCCCTGTGAACCGCGCGGCCAGCACCAGCACGACGACAGCGAAGATCACGTACGCGTCCCCGATCACCTGCTCGCAGCAGGCCAAGCCGGGCGCTTCGCCAATACCGGAGCGCGGCAGCAGCCACATCGGCGATACCGCGAAGAGCACCAGGCCCGCCCCCGTGGCCGCGACCCCGCCTCGCCACGCGTGCCGCCTGCCCGTGACCGCCAGGCACATCAGCACCGGAGCCACCCACACCCAGTGGTGCGACCATGAGATCGGCGAGATCAGCAGCGCGGCGAGCGCGTTCACCGACAGCGCCCAGGCGGGCTCGCCGGCGGCGAGCGCCCGGCGCATGCCGAAGGCCGCGACCACCGCGACGGCAGCCGACAGGGCCAGCCACGTGGCTGAGCCACCCTGGCTGTGCGGGTCCAGCCCGGCCCGCGCCAGGACCCCCGAGATCGCCTGGTTACCGACGTATGCCGGGCTGCCCGGCCTGCTGGTGCTGAAGACGACGCTCGTCCAGTACCGCGTCGAGTCATGCCAGTCCAGGATGAGCCCGCCGCCCGTTACCGCCGCGAACGAGACGGCTGTGGTCCTGGCGGCGCGCCAGTCGCCGCGGATCAGGAAGAACAGGATGAAGGCGGCGGGGGTCAGCTTGACCGCGGCGGCCACGCCGACCAGGGCGCCGCGCGGCCAGCGCGGCCCGGGGTGCAGGCAGTCCGCCGCCACCAAGGCCATCAGCGCGATGTTGACCTGGCCGAAGCTCAGCGTGGCGCGCACCGGCTCCAGCACCAGCGCGGCCGGCAGCAGCCACCACACGTCAAGCCCGGATGACAGGGAGCGGGTGAACACCCGCAGCACGACCCCGGTCAACGCGATGCTGGCGAGCGTAAGCGCGAAGCCGGCGACGGCCATCGGCACCACGGCCAGCGGCGACAGCATCACCGCGGCGGCCGGCGGGTAGCTGAACGGAAGCCCGATCCCGGCACTGGCCCTGGGCAGCGCGCCGTACAGGCTCCCGCCGCGCAGCCATACCATGCTGCCGATGCGGTACACGTCCAGGTCGATCCGGTAAGGGCTCAATCCGATCCGGTCACGGCCCAGCGAAACCAGGTCATGCGTGGCAAGGGCAACGGTCACCGCGATGAGCGGCAGGCGGGCTCGCACGGTACTGGTCTACGGAAAAGCCGGTAACTCTCCGGTGAGCAGCGCGCTTATGCCGTCCTTATGGGCGAGC
>JAICYD010000223.1 GCA_025934375.1 Streptosporangiaceae bacterium
ACGTCCAGCAACTCCAAGCCCTAGGCCTCGACGTCACCCTCACCACCGCCGCCTAAACCCAACCCCGTGACCAGGCCCGCCGCCCCAGCGCCACGGGCCGTCAAACCACGCCCGAACTTGGTTGCTGATTCTCACGGTCAGGCGATGGCGCCCGCCTCGCGAAGGGACATGTGTCAGGGGTGGAAGATGCGCCAGGTGAGGCTGGGACTGCCGGACGCCCCCTGGGCCACGAGGCCGGCGGTGCTCGTCGTCACCAGGCCACCGACCGAGACGCTGCCAACCTGCTGCCCGGCCAGGAAAGAGGAGGACGGCGGCTGGATGCGCACCTGCAGGCCGATCGTGGCGCCCGAGGGCGCGAGGCCAGCCAGGGGCCGCGCCGTCACCACCGGGATCTCCGCCTTGCTCCATGGCACCTTGATCCGGCCGACCACGGTGCCCGCCGGGAGCACCGTCAGCTGCTGGAACATCTTGTGCGCCTGGTCGGCCAGCGAGACGCCGCCGGTCAGCGCGTTGGCCACCGGGCTGGGCGGATAGAGCGGGGCGCCGAGGACCACGCCGTAGACGATGCGCTCCTGCCCGGCGACGAGGCGCCGCGCCGCGAACGCCCAGCACGCCTGCGCGGCCGAGTCCGAGCCGGTCTTCACCCCGATGATCCCGTTGGTGCCCACGACCTGGGCGTAGTTGCGGACGGTGCCCGCCACCGGGATCACGGCGGACGGCATCGAGACGATGTCGGCGAAGGCCGGGACCGCCATGGCCTTGTCGACCAGGATCAGCTGGTCGCGCGCCGTGCTCACGGTGGCCGCGTCCAGGCCCGACGGGTCGGTGTACGTGGTGTGCGCCATGCCCAGGGACTTGGCGAGCGCGTTCATCTTGGCTACGAACGCCGTCCGGCTGCCCGCGTCCCAGTTGGCCAGCATCCTCGCGACATTGTCGGCCGACGGGAGCAGCAGGGCCTCCAGGGCCTCCCGCTCGGTCAGCTTCTCGCCGGCGGCCACCGCGGCGTTGGAGTTGCCGTTGGCCACGTCCGACTGGTAGTCCTGGAAGTCCGCCTGGGTGACCGTGATGGACGGCCCCTGCGCGTCCCCGGCCAGCGGGTGATCGTGCAGCACGATGTAGGCGGTCATGATCTTGGTGACGCTGGCGATCGGCACGACCGGCTGCTGGCTGGTGCTCCATTTCGCGGACAGCCCGCTGACCGTTACGGCGGCTTCCCTCGCCTGCGGCCAGGAGAAGCTCGCCCCGCTGGCCTTCTGGACGCTGACCAGGTCGGCGGTCAGCGACAGGGCTGGCAGCGGCCGGGTGGCCTGCCGGCCGATGAGTGCCGCCACTCCCGCCACCGCCACGAAAGCGGCTATCAGTACCAGCCACGCTGTCCGCAAAAGCCCGCTCCTCACCCGTCTTCGCTAAGGAGGGTATCCGGCCACCGCGCCGGAGGTGATCGGTTGACAGCGGTACCTGGGCACGCTGAGCCCTCGGTCGATACGGTCAGGTGAGCTTGGGGCCGGCGTCGCGCAGCGCGAGCCAGGAATCCACGTCGGTGCCCTTGTTGGTAATGTAGCCGGTCGCCTCGAGGTGCACGAGGTGGGAGTAGGCCTCGCCGATCGCGAACTTGCGCTGCATCCCCAGCATCTGGTCCCAGGGCCTGCTCCAGTGCAGCGCCTCGGCCACCACGACGGTGGAGCAGCCCGGCTGGGCGTGCAGCGTGGCCATGACCTCGCCGAGCCGCTCCTCGTGGTGGGCCAGCAAGCCGTGGATGCGCTCCGTGAGGCCGATGAAGCGGTACTCGTGGGCCGGCAGGACCTCCTCGGCCACCAGGCCCGACATGCCCTGCAACGAGGCCAGGTACTGACCGAGGATGTCACCGGTCTGCCGGGGCGCGTGGCTGATGTTCGGCGTGATCCGCGGCAGGATGTGATCCCCGGTCAGCAGCACGTTGCGGGCGTCGTCGAAGAAGCACACGTGGCCGGGGGTGTGACCCGGCGTCCACACGTTCGTCAGGCCGCTGCCCGGGCCCAGCGGCCGCTCGCCGTCGACCAGGAACCGGTCCGGTTCCAGGGAGAACTCGCCGAAGTTGTCGGGTCGCGCGCCGCCCCGGCTGCGGACCGCCGCGAAGTCGGCGGCCAGGCCACCGCGCCTGCGCAGCGCCTCATCGCCGGCTCGCTCGAAGTCGTCGTGGCTGGTAAAGCGGACTGCCAGGCGGGCGTCGGCCTCATGCATGGCCGCCCACGCGCCCGTGCGCTCGCGCAGCCGCCGGGCCAGCCCCATATGGTCACCGTGCCCGTGGGTGATGAGGATCGCCTTGACGTCGCTAACGTCCCACCCGGCCTCGCCGAGGCCGGACACCAGGCCATCCCACGATTCCTCCGACGGCCACCCGGTGTCCACCAGCGCCACCCCGCCATCGTGCTCGATGGCGTAAGACAGCACGTAACGCAGTGGGCTGCCGGGGAACGGGGTCGGGATGGACCACATTCCGGGTCGGACCATCTCGACCGGGGGCAGCACGCGATCCAGCCACGCCTGCCGCTGCAGCGTGCCGCTCACGATGATCCCAGGTGGTACTGCGCTCACAAGGCTCCTCAGTAAGGAAGGCTCCCAGGGATTCCCTCCCCCGGGCATGCCCGCCGCGAGGGCGGGCGAATCAGGGGCATATGCCCCGCCGCGGTGATCTTCGTCATGGCCGGCGGCGCCGCGCTCATCGCGTTGCTCATCGCCGAGTTCCTGAAAGCCCGGCCCGTGGCCCGGCTCGCCGCCCGCCGTGGCGGCTAGCGGGAGGGGGCGGCCGCCCGCAGCGCTTGCTTAGCGATGACGAGCTGCTGGATCTGGCTGGTGCCTTCGTAGATGCGGAACAGGCGGGCGTCGCGGTAGATCCGCTCGACGGTGACGCCCCGCATGTAGCCGACCCCGCCGTGGACCTGGACGGCGCGGTCGGCGACCCGGCCCACCATCTCCGAGCAGAAGTACTTCGCGCACGACGGGCCGAGCCGGCGATCGGCGCCGGAATCGAAGTCAGCCGCCGCCGACACCACGAGCGCGCGGCCGGCCAGCACGTCGGTCTGCGAGTCGGCGATCAGGCCCTGGATGAGCTGGTAGTCGGCGATCACGTGGCCGCCCTGCTTGCGGCCGAGCGCGTACGCGACGGTCTCATCCAGCGCCCGCTGCGCGAGGCCCACGCACACCGCGGCGATGTGCAGCCGCCCGTGCGCCAGGCAGCGCATCGCGGTCAGGTACCCTTCCCCGGGCGTGCCGATCAGCGCCCCGGCGGGAACGCGAGCCTCATCGAAGCGGACCTCCGACGTCCACGCCCCCTGCTGGCCCATCTTGCCGTCCTTCGGGCCGACGGTCACCCCGGGCCTGCCCGCCTCGACCATCAGCACCGAGATCTTGCCCGCCGCCGGCCCGTCGGCATGCCGCGCGAACACCATGAACACGTCCGCGACGGGCGCGTTGGTGATGAACCGCTTCAGCCCGCTGATCACCCACTCATCGCCGTCGGCGGTCACCGACGTGGCCAGCCCGGCGGGGTCCGACCCGGCCTCCTCCTCCGTCAGCGCGAACGACGCGGTCCACTCGCCGGCGGCCAGCCTGGGCAGGAACTGCTTCTTCTGCTCTCGCGTACCGCCTTCCAGCAGCACGTGCCCGGCGATCCCGTTGTTGGTCCCGAACATCGACCGGAACGCCGGCGTGGTGTACCCGAGCTCCATGACCAGCCGGACCTCCTGGGACATCGACAAGCCGAGGCCGCCGTACTCCTCGGGGATCGCGAAGCCGAACAATCCCATCCGCGCCGCTTCCTCGCGCAGCCCGGCGGGCATCTCGTCGGTCTCGTCGATCTCCGCCTCCCGGGGGACGACCCGGTCCCTGACGAGGGAGCGGACGGTGTCGAGGATGTCTTCGAGGTCGGCGTTGTCCATCGGGGATCGAGTCCTTTCCTCAGCTGGGCCTAGACCGCGGGGCCGGCACGCTCCGAGCGTAGCCGCCGGGCCCGGACGTTAACCTGTGAGGGCTAGCCGCACGGAAGCAGAGGAACCACCATGAACGACGCTGTGATCTGCGAGCCGGTCCGCACCGCGGTCGGCCGATACGGGGGAGCGCTGAAGGACGTGACGCCGGCCACGCTCGGTGCCACCGTCATCAAGGCGCTGATCGAACGCACGAGGCTCGACCCCGCCGTCGTCGATGACGTCATCTTCGGCCAGTGCTATCCGAACGGCGAGGCCCCCGCCACCGGCCGGGTGGCCGCCCTCGACGCCGGCCTTCCGATCGAGGTGCCCGGCCTCCAGCTCGACCGGCGTTGCGGCTCCGGCCTGCAGGCGGTGCTCGACGCCGCGATGCGGGTGCAGACCGGCGTCGCCGACGTCGTCATCGCCGGCGGCGCGGAGTCCATGAGCCAGGTCGAGTACTACTCGCAAGCCATCCGCTGGGGCGCGCGGGGATCCGACGCCACGCTGCACGACCGGCTCAACCGGGCGCGGGAGACCGCGGGCGGCGCCAGCTACCCGGTCCCCGGTGGCATGCTGGAGACCGCCGAGAACCTGCGCCGCGAGTACGCCATCGCGCGCGCGGAGCAAGACGAGTACTCGGTGCGCTCCCACCAGCGCGCCGTCGCCGCCCAGGCCGAGGGCCGCTTCAAGGACGAGATCGTCCCCGTGACGATCACCGACAAGCGCGGGGAGACCGTCTTCGAGGTCGACGAGCACCCGCGGGCGGACACGTCCGTAGAGGTTCTCGCCCGGCTCCGGCCGGTGCGGCTGCGGCAGGACCCGGAGTCCACCGTGACCGCCGGCAACTCCAGCGGCCAGAACGATGCGGCCGCCGCCTGCCTGGTCACCACCGCGGACAAGGCCGCCGAGCTTGGCCTGCGGCCGCTGGCCCGGCTGGTCAGCTGGGCCGTCGCCGGGGTCGAGCCGGCCCGCATGGGCATCGGCCCGGTCCCATCGACGGCTAAGGCCCTGGCCAGGGCGGGACTCACCCTGGCCGACATCGACTTGATCGAGCTCAACGAGGCGTTCGCGGCTCAGGTTCTGGCCGTCACCCGCGCGTGGGACTTCGGGGACAAGGACTTCGGCCGGCTCAACGTCAACGGCTCCGGCATCTCGCTGGGCCATCCGGTCGGCGCCACCGGCGCCCGCATCCTGGCCACCGGCCTGCGCGAACTGCACCGCCGTGACGGCCGCTACCTGCTGGAGACCATGTGCATCGGCGGCGGCCAAGGCCTGGCCGCCGTCTTCGAGAAGGTCTGACGCGGTCGCGTTAGCCGCCAGAGCCCACCACAGCCGCGAGGGACCTACCTGAGTTCGGGGGCCGCTGAGCCGAGGAGGTCGATGACCTTCTCCGGCTCGGTGATGTCCCTGGCGAAGACGTACGCGGCGACGAAGCCGGCGTCCCGCATGGCGGCCGCCTCCCGGACGAAGTCGTCCTTCGTCGTCGACGGGTCGATGGCCAGCATCGTGGTCTTCTCGATCTGCTCGTAGTCGCGGCCGACCGTGTCGCAGTGCCCCTTGAGGACCTCAAGCTTGTGGGGGGCGTCGGGGCCGCCAAAGAAGTTGCACGCGTCCGCGTACTGGGCGACCAGGCGCAGGGTCTTCTTCTCGCCGCCGCCGCCGATCATCAGGAACGGGCGCGGCCGGGACACGCTCTGCGGGGAGTTCAGCGTCCGGCCCAGCTGATAGTGCTTGCCCTCGTAGGGCGCCTCGGACTGCGACCACATCTGCAGGCAGATCTGGACGGCCTCCTCCAGCCGCTCGAATCGCTCAGAGACCGGCGGGAAGTTAAAGCCTAGGCCGACCGACTCATCGCCGTTCCACGCGGCGCCGATGCCCAGCCCCGCGCGCCCGCCCGACAGCACGTCCAGCGTCGTCACCGCCTTGGCGAGCAGGCCCGGCTCGCGGTAGGTGACGCCGGTGACGAGGGTGTGCAGCTTCACCGTGGTGGTGTGCGCGGCCAGGAAGCCGAGCGCAGTGTAGGCCTCGAGCATCTCGTGCTCCTCGGGCCCCACCCCCCGGATCTGCCAGAAGTGGTCCATCACGGTGACCCGGGTGATGCCGGCGTCCTCGGCGCTCTTCGCGTGCCGGGCGAGCCGGGGGCCAAGCTGCGTCGCCCCGCCATTCCAGGTGAAGTCCGCGATGTGCAAGCCAAGTTCCATTGGGCAACTCCTTGCCTACGTTGTGTGATGTAGCGGAATAAGCAGGGCGAGGCTTGCGATCGCGCCTCGCGGGCGAGGCGCGAGTAGGTGTCGATCTTCGCGTTGAGTACCTTGAGGCACTCCCGCTGCGCCGCGAGCGCTCGCCGCACCTCCTCGCGGTGACGGCCGTTACCCCTTGCGCTTGGCGATTTCGTCGATGAGCTGGGGGACGACGGTGAACAGGTCGCCGACGACGCCGAAGTCGGCGATCTCGAAGATGGGGGCCTCGGCGTCCTTGTTGACGGCGATGATCGTCTTGGAGGTCTGCATGCCGG
>JAICYD010000197.1 GCA_025934375.1 Streptosporangiaceae bacterium
CAAGCACCCGCCCGGCAAGCCCACCACCAGCAAGAACATCACCAACATCACCAGCAGGGCCATCCCCGCCGACCACGAGCGCGTGACACGCCGCCCGAGATCCGTGACAAACGCCGGAGGACCTTAACTCCCCGGCATTGGGGCTAACCCCCGCTGCCCGTTTCTCACCCCGTCTGCCAGCATGGGGGGATGCAGGAGCGCGCGTCCGTGGTGATTATCGGGGGCGGGGCGGTCGGGGTGGCCGCCGCCTATGAGCTGGCGGCCGCCGGGGTGCCGGACGTGGTGCTCATCGATTCCGGGCCACTGGGCGGCGGGTCGACGTCGAAGGCGGCCGGGGGAGTGCGGGCCCAGTTCTACGACCGGGTCAACATCGAGCTGGCCGTCCGCAGCCTGGAGACGTTCGAGCACTTCGCGCAGCGGCTGGGCCAGGACATCGACCTGCGCCAGCCCGGATACCTGTTCCTGCTCGACAACCCGCGCGACGTCGCCGATTTCGAAGCAAGCACCGGGCTGCTGCGCGCCCTGGGCGTGGAGAGCCGGATGCTGGCGGTCGCCGAGGCGCGGCGGATGTCGCCGCTGATCGCGACCGAGGGCCTGCTGGCCGGCGCCTACTCGCCGTCGGGCGGGTACTGCTCCCCGGAGTCGGTCGTCCTCGGCTACGCCACCGCCGCCCGTCGGCTCGGCGCGCGGCTCATCCCGCGCCGGGCCGCCACCGGGATCATGACCGAAGGCCGCCAGATCACGGCGGTTACCACCGACGCCGGGCCCATCCAGACGCCCGCGGTCATCTGCGCGGCGGGGGCCTGGTCGGCCCGCGTGGCGCAGTGGGCCCGCGTGGACTTGCCGGTCACCCCGCTGCGCAGGCAGATCCTGGTCACCGAGCCCCTGAAGGAGCCGCTGGCCGGCGGCCGGGCGGACGCCACGCCGTTCACGATCGACTTCGGCACCACCTTCTACTTTCACCGCGAGGGGCCGGGCATCCTGCTGGGCATGTCTGACCCGGACGAGACGCCCGGCTTCAAGCTGGGCCGCGACGACGCCTGGTTGCCCCGGCTGGGCGCGGCCATCGAGCGGCGCGCCCCGGCCCTGGCCGGCGTGGGCATCGCCGCCGGGTGGGCGGGACTGTACGAGGTGACCCCGGACCACAACGGGCTCATCGGCGCCGCCGACGGCATCGACCGGTTCATCTACGCGACCGGCTTTTCCGGCCACGGGTTCTTGATGAGCCCGGCGCTTGGTGAGGTCGTCCGCGATCTGTACCTTGAGCGGCAGCCGTTCACCGACATCACCGGCCTGGACGCGCGGCGGTTCGCCACCACCGGGCCGCGGCCAGAGCAGGCCATCGTCTGAGGAGGACACGCTTCATGACCCCGCCGATGACCCTGCCGGCGCAAGCCGAGCTCGCGAGCCTGGCCCGCGAGGCCGCGATCCGCTGCGGCGTCAGCCCGGCCCAGCTGGCCGGCCCGCGCACGGTGACCTCGCCGGTCAATGGCGAACCGGTCGCGGGCGTCAGCTGGGCCGCCGCCGCCGACGTGGACGCCGCGGTCACCCGCGCGCAGGCGGCGTTCAGCGCCTGGCGGCTCACCCCGGCGCCGTCGCGCGGGGCGCTGGTGCGCAGGCTTGGCGAGTTCCTGGCGCGGCACCAGGACGAGGTGGCCACGCTGGTCAGCGTGGAGGTCGGCAAGGTCACCTCCGAGGCGCGGGGCGAGGTCCAGGAGATGATCGACATCTGCGACTTCGCCGTCGGCCTGTCCCGCCAGCTCTACGGGCGCACGATGCCGTCCGAGCGCCCCGGCCACCGCCTGGCCGAGACCTGGCACCCGCTCGGCGTGGTCGGGGTGATCACCGCGTTCAACTTCCCGGTCGCGGTCTGGTCGTGGAACACCGCGATCGCGCTGGCGTGCGGCGATCCCGTCATCTGGAAGCCGTCGGAAGCGGCCCCGCTGACCGCCCTGGCCTGCGCCGCCTTGCTGGAGGAGGCCAGCCGGGAGCTCGGCGCGCCCGAGCACCTCAGCCAGGTCATCCTCGGCGGCGCGGACATCGGCCTGGCGCTGGCCGATCATCCGGGGGTCGCCCTGGTCAGCGCCACCGGCTCGACCCGGATGGGCCGGTCGGTCGGCCCGCGGGTCGCCGCGCGCTTCGGCCGCAGCCTGCTGGAGCTGGGCGGCAACAACGCCGCGATCGTCGCGCCGTCGGCGGACCTGGACCTCGCGGTGCGCGGGATCGTGTTCGCAGCGGCCGGGACCGCCGGGCAGCGCTGCACCACGCTGCGTCGCGTCATCGCGCACGAGTCGGTGATCGACGAGCTGGCCGGGCGGATCGCCGGGGCCTATCAGCGGCTGCCCATCGGCAACCCGCTGGCGGCCGGGACGCTGGTCGGGCCGCTGATCCACGACCGGGCGTTCAAGTCCATGCAGGACGCGCTGGACGCCGCGCGATCCCAGGGCGGCGCCGTCATCGCCGGCGGCGGGCGCCGCCTCGCCGAGGAGGCGCCCGGGGCGTTCTACGCCGAGCCGGCGCTGGTGCGCCTGCCCGGGCAGACGGCGATCGCCAGGGAAGAGACCTTCGCGCCGATCCTGTACCTGCTGCCCTACCAGTCGCTGGAGGACGCGATCGCCATCAACAACGGCGTCGCCCAGGGCCTGTCGTCGGCCATCTTCACCCGCGATCAGGCTGAGGCGGAGATTTTCACCTCGGCGGCCGGGTCCGACTGCGGCATCGTCAACGTGAACATCGGGACGTCGGGCGCGGAGATCGGCGGGGCGTTCGGCGGCGAGAAGGAAACCGGCGGCGGCCGGGAATCGGGCTCCGACGCGTGGCGCGCTTACATGCGCCGCGCGACCACCACCGTCAACTACTCCGGTGAGCTCCCGCTCGCCCAGGGCGTCGAGTTCAGCGTCTAGTCGGCCGGTTTTGACCCACGAAGATGAGAGTCGGCCGGATAACAGCAAGAGGCGCGGAGCGCGGGATACTGCGGAGCGCGGGATACTGCGGAGCGCCGGGGGGCGGGCTGGGGTTTAGCCTTGCCTAAACGTTTAGGTAGAGCTAACCTGTGGCTAGTAGCCAGGCGCCTAGCTCAAGCGGGAGAACGGCATGGCACGTAGATCAGCCGAGCCACCCGGACGCGACCTCGTGCGGTCGGTCGTCGATGAGGTGTCCTGGTACATGACCGAGCATAAGATCTCCCGGGCCGACCTGGCCCAGTCGATGGGCGTGTCGCCCGGCCGGGTGAGCCAGATCCTGTCCGGCGATGAGAACCTGACATTGCGAACCCTGTCCAGCGTGCTGGGCGCCCTGGGCGCGAACTTCGAGCTCAGTCTGAGTCCTGCGCATCCCTGAACGCGGCTCGCCGCGTGACCGCGCGGGGGGCAGAGCGAACGGGCGCCGCCGGCGCCTCGCTGGGCGTGGCGCGCTGGCTGGCCACCATGGCCGGCGGGCGGGGGACGGCCGCCCACGGCGGCGGGTGATAGGGCCGCAGCCGGTACAGGCGGGCGTTATAGGCGATCACCAGCAAGTGCCGCACGTCGCGGCGCGCGTCGAACTGCAGCCGGTTGCCGAGCCGGGTCAGGTCGTCGAGGTTTCGCTCGTACCACGCCTGGTCCGATAGCCGGGGGGATCGCAGCGCGTCGGCGATCACGTCGCGGGGGGCATGGGAGTCGATGAGCCGCGCGACATGCAGCCGCTCCTCGACGTCGGCCACGATGACCTGCAGGTGATGACGCTCGAACTCATCAGGGGATAGGCGCTCGCGGACGAAATCATGATAGGAATGCGCGGCCAGGATCAGCTCGTCGTCCAGCCATTCCGGATTGACCCGGTCCTCGCACCACTCCGCCTTGTCCTGCGCCATCGCCTCCGCGACCTGGCGCAGCAGCCAGCCGAGCCATAGCGTGGCCGCCGAGCCGAGCAGGCTGGGGTGGTCGTCCTTGTCGTCGCGGATCCGGTCCAGGCACAGGGTGCTGGGGGCGACGATCCCCAGGCCCACGAGCGCGCTGGGCATGTAATGGCCGACCGCGGCCAGGCCGAGCGCCGCCAGGGTGGAGACGGCCCCGGTGGCGCCGGCGACGGCCAGCGCCCAGCGGCGGCTTCGCGGCCCGAACGGGCGGCCCTTTCCCTCGAATCTCAGGACTAGGAAGAAAGCGGCCGATATACAGGCCAAAACGAATGTGAGGACTAGCCCCCATTCTTCCCGGGACATGCGCTATCTCCCTCAGAAAGCTCCAGGAAAGCATAACTATGTCCCGCCCGGCAGCCAATGGTGTTTGGCGCACGGCGTGATTGGGGGTGATGCGTGGCCGCGCGATCGGGTCAGCGATACTGGGGGGCCGGGGGAGTCGCCGCGTACCCCGTGGCGGACGGCCGCTGCCCGTCCTGGCCGGAGGCCTTCAGGAACCAGACGCAGGCGGCGACGATGACGATCAGGACGACGCTAACCGGGCCGTGCCCGAGGCCGAGGCCGCTGATGGCCTTGGGCATGCCGAAGTAGTCGGCGAACGAGGCCCCGATCGGCCGGGTCAGGACGTAGGCGACCCAGAAGGTGGCGACCGGGTTCGCGCCGAGCCGCCAGGCGATCAGCGGGACGCAGATCGCGGCCAGGAACAGCAGCGCCGAGCTCAGGTACCCGAGGTGGACCGTGATCGCGGTCAGGTCGCCGACCGCGGTGCCCATCGCGAAGGTGAAGATGACCGCCAGCCAGTAGAAGACCTCACGGCGACGGGTGGTGATCGTGTGAATGTCCAGCGTCCGCTCGCTGCGGTACCAGGTGAGGAACGTGGCCGCCAGCAGTACCGCGTACAAGGTGAACGACACCGTGTACGGCAGCCCCACCACCACGTGCAGCACGTCGGCGCACATCGTCCCGAACACGGCGACCATCGACACGGCGGTCCAGTACAGCCAGGTGCTGTAGGCCTTGCTGCGGAACTGGAAGAAGATAGCGATGGCGAACGCGATGAACCCGAGCAGGACGCCGAGGTACTTGTTGACGTCGTTCACCAGGTAGTCAGAGACCGCCTCGCCCATGGCCGTCGTCAGCAGCTTGACGATCCAGAAGTAGACGGTGACCTCGGGGACCTTGACGATGACCTCGCGGATGCCGCTGGCGCGAGTGTCGCTCGCGCGAATGCTTCCTGCTCCCGGCATGCCCTGACGGTGACGACCCTCTGCCATAGCGGCAAGGATGTCACGCACGTCCATGTCCTTGATCCGAAATGCCCTGGTCGCTGCCTCCCAGTTCGGCAACGACTTCGCTAAGAACTTCTATAGCCGTGTAGAAGAACGGCCGGCCGGGACGCGCCCGGCCGGCCCTCGGGTCAGTGGATGGCCAGGAAGACGATCTTGACGATGACGCCGACCATGGCCAGGGCCAGGTAGGCCTGCAGCGCCATCAGGCCCCACTTGCGGCCGCCGGAGATCACGGGCGCGGGCAGGTCGGCCACCGGCGGCATTCGCCAGGCCAGCTTCTCCGCCGCGCTGTGGGGGATGACTGGCGCGGGAACCACCGGTGCGTTGCGGCGATGATTCCTGGTGAGCAGGACCGCGCCAGTTGCCGCAGCGCCGAGGGTGCACCCGGCCATGATCATCTCGATCTGGGCGGCGGTGATGCCTGGGAACAGCACCGAGGCGGTCAAGACCACGGACAAGATGATCAGCAGCGCGATGACCGCGCCGGTGAACACGTTGGTCTTGCGGCCGTTGGCCCACGGGCCCAGCACGGCGCGGTCGTTGCACAGCAGGAGCAGGAACACGGTCGCCACCGGCAGCAGCATCCCGCACAGGACCTGCACGCCCTCGGTGATCAGGCCGAGCGGGGAGCGGGGGATCAACACGATGGCCGCCGCGCCGCCGATCAGCGCCGCGTACAGGGCGTAGAAGCCCTTGGCGTGGCCGACGCCCCCGTGCAGAGAGTGGTTCATGCCGGTGACGTCGCTGACGGCGTAGGCGGTGGCCAGCGAGACGGCGAACGCGCCGATGATGGAGGCGTCCAGCAGCGCGATGGCGAACAGCGCCCCGGCGACCTGGCCCGAGTGGGCGGCGATGGCGTGGGAGATCCCGGCCGCGTCGGTGAAGTGCCCGTACCGGCCGGTCCCGGCGACCGCGGCGGCGACGGCGCCCATGATGGCGGCGGCGCCGAGGACCACGATCACGATGCCGATCCACAGGTCGGCCTTCTCGTAGCGGATGAAGCGCGGGGTGATGCGCTTGTCGATCACGTAGGACTGCTGAAAGAATAGCTGCCACGGCGCGATGGTGGTGCCCACTATGCCGATGACCAGCAGCATCACGGCGGCCATCCCGCCCGGGCCGGTCCCGGGCAACTCGGGCACGGCGAACCCGGCCGCCATCCGCGCCCCGGACGGGTGGGACAGCAGGTACAAGGGCAGCAGCAGCAGCGACCCGGCGCACAGCGTCATCGCGACCCGCTCGAACCGGCGGAAGCTGCCGGTGAACGCGGTCGAGATGATCACCGCCGCCGCGAGCAGGACGGCGATGAGCTTCGGGACGCCGAGGTAGCCGGCCGCCAGCGTGATGCCGATGAACTCGGTGACGATCGTCAGCGCGTTGAGCAGGAACAGGCCGCCGATCTCGAAGGCGCCCCAGAAGTTGCCGAACCTGGCCAGGATCAGCCGCGCGTGGCCCGCGCCGGTGACGGCGCCCAGGCGCAGCACCATCTCCTGGTTCACGTAGATGACGGGGACCAGGAGCAGGAGGGTCCACAGCAGCTTGGTGCCGTAGTCCTGCCCGGCCTGCCCGTAGGTGGAGAACGCCCCGGCGTCGTTGTCGCCGATCATGACGATGAGGCCGGGGCCGACGACGGCCAGGAGCGTCTTCAGCCGGGCCGGGAACGAGGAGCGGGCGGCGGTGTCGCCAAGCCGGATCGTGCCGAAGGCGCCATGGATGTCGCCGGCGTGCGCGCGCGGCTCGTCAAGGACGGTCACAGTAAACACCCCTTTCACGCTTGACACTCAAGCGGGATTTGGGCACACGCGTGTGCGTGCTTCGCTGCCCTCGCGGGATGTACGCGCGGGGGCGCTTCGCAGGCGCGGGCGCAGTATCTCCGCGTTCGGGCCTGCCCGGACTACCGGGGGCGCCGCGCGGGGGAGAGCCTAGCCGTCAGCGTGTGCCAGGGACGGGAAAGGAAAGCTGCGAGGCAGCGTCATACTGTGGCGGGGCCATACTTCGGCCCGGACTATCAGAGTCCATCGCATGCCTCCCTTCGTCCGTGGCGCGCTGGGGCGCCGGATCCGGGAACGCCGTGTTCTGGCACGCGTGCCTGAACGAGGGCAATCCACCTGTCCGACCTCACCAGGGCGGGCTGCGGGCACCTCTCTCGTTAGAGCTTTGGCACTCCACGGCGTATTGGGACTGCTCCTGCCACGGCCCGTGCCCCAGCATGCGCATGTGCCTTGGCAGGCCCGTATCCCTGTAGCCACTTGGCCTTTCCCCTTAGGCCGGGGAGAGGTGTCCTGATCCGGAGCGTCTCTCGACGGTTGGGATCAGTGGCCTGTGTCCGTGAAGACGCCTCACCGAACGAGGTGTCCTGGCTTGATCAAGTCCAAGAATGCCCGGTTTCATTCCCGCATGTCAAACAGGCACGCCCGCGGGAACGCCGAGCCCCTCGATCATCTCCGCCCCCGGGACCCCGGCGAGCACGCTGCCGGGCAGCCACAGCTTGGCGCCGCGGATGCCGGCCCCGATCACGGCGCTGCCCAGCCTGGCCACCGCGGCGTCGATGAGGACCGGCCAGTGCGCGGGCAGGCCGATCGGCGTGATCCCGCCGTATTCCATCGCGGTCGCGGCGGTGACGGCATCGACGGAGCCGAACGACGCCTTGCGCGCGCCCAGGTGCCGCCGGACCAGGCCATTGACGTCCGCCCGGGTGGTCGCGGCGACCACGCACGCGGCGTAGGTCGTCTCGCCGCCTCGCTTGGCCGCGATGACCACGCAGTTCGCGGACTCCTCGGGGGAGACGCCGTACCTCTCGCAGAACGCGGCGGTGTCGACGAGCGCCGGGTCGATCTGCGCGACCCGCATCTGGCTGGCGCCTGGCATGTCGCGCAACGCCGCGGCGACCGGCGCGGCCAGCAGGTCGGGGCGGGACAGGGCAGGGTGGAAGTCCAGCGGCAAGCTCATGCCCTCATCCAACCAGGTCGGGGTCACCCGGTTGCCCGCTCGCCGCTTGCCCGGGCGAGCGGGCGGTCGCGCGAAGTTACCGGGCCGCCCGGGAACAAGCGGCCGTTCGGTTAGTTTGGTTACTGATGATGCCCAGGCCAGTCATGTAACGCGAAGGCTTTTTTCACGTCGAAGACTTTTCATCGCATGCGATGAAAAGTCTTCGCGATGAGAAAACTCTCCGTGCTACGGGATGCGGGCGCCTGGCGTCAGGGTCGGGGACCGCGCGCATCGGCAGCCGTGGCCAGAAGAACGCGAGGTATCGTCGCATCCCCGGGGCCGCAGGCGGCCCGGGGCGCGGATGCGCCTGTAAACCTCTGGACCCGGGCCCCGGGCAGGGCGTGCCGATGACCGCCGCGACGTGCGGTCGCTGCCTCTCCCGAGACGATAGGCAATTTCACCTATTTTTACGGACATGGTCCTGGCGCATACTGGTCCGGTGGAACCGGCAGCTGATTCAGTCGGGAGGCAGATTCAGTTCTTCGCGGGCCGGCGCGGGAATGCCCGCCGGCCGGGGTGGGCGGGGCCTTCGGACCAGGCCTTGCACTGGCTGGCCGGCTGGTATGCGATCGCCCTGCGCCTGGGCGGCGCGGCCTTGTTCACCGCGGTTGCCGTGCTGGCCGCCACCGAGCAGACTTCTGGCTGGTGGCTGGGCTTGCCGCTGGCCGCGCTGTGCCTGTGGTCGGCCTTCTTCGCCTGGCGGGTGCGGCGCTGCGGGCTGACTCCGACGGTGGTCTTGGCCGACGCCGCGGTCATCTCGGCGGTGGCGCTGGCGCAGCAGCACATGGTCCCGGCCGTGCTCATCAAGGACAGCACGACCTGGATGCTCCCGCTGGCCTGCACGTCGGTGTACATCCTGCAGATCGCACTGCGGCCGCGGCTGGCGTTGCCCGGTGCCGCGGCCGTGGCCATCGCCTACGGGCTGGGCGCCGGGAACCTGGCCGATGGCTGGCTGCTGGGGGTGGAGACGATCGTCGTGGCCGGCCTGGTGGCGGTGATCCGCGGCGGCGCCCGGCAAGCGGACGCGGTTGTCGCGGCCGGCCTGGCGACCGAGCGGCGGATTCGGGCCGAGGAGGCGCGGCGGGCTGACGAGCGAGAGCAGCACCGCCAGCTGCACGACACCATCTTGTCGACCCTGACCATGGTCGCGGCGGGTGCCTTCGCGGAACCGTCCCCGGCGCTGACCGCGCAGGCGGGCCGGGACCTGCGGGTGCTCACAGAGCTGGCCAGCGCCCCCGTCGGGCCGGTCGGGCTGGCGCCGCTGACCGACCTGGGCCCGAAGCTGGAGCGGGTCGCGGCCGGCCCCCACGACCTGGCCGTGCGGCTGAAGCTCGCCCCCGTCACGCTGCCGTCTGGAGTCGCGGACCAGCTCGTCGCCTCCGTCGGCGAGGCGCTGCGCAACGTCGAGCGGCACGCCGGAACCGGCCAGGCGGAAGTGATCGTCACCGGTGGCGCGGGCTGGGCGGTCGTCAAGGTCGCGGACCGCGGCCGCGGGTTCGACCCGGCCGCCATCCCGCCATCCCGCCGTGGCATCCGCGAGTCGATCAGCGGCCGGATGCTGGCGGTCGGCGGCCGGGCCTTGATCGCCAGCCGCCCCGGCGAGGGCACCACCGTCACCGTGAGCTGGCCGGCATGACCGCCGTGCGTCCGGCAACCGGGCAGCCGGCAACCGGGCAGCCGGAAACACCGCATCCGGAAACGCCGCAGCTGGAAACCCCGCGGCCGAGAGCACTGCAGCCAACGGCGATGATGTCGGGCCGCTACCAGCGGTCCTTCACC
>JAICYD010000201.1 GCA_025934375.1 Streptosporangiaceae bacterium
ATACGGCACCGCGTTGAGACGGCACCGTATAGAGACGACGCGGCATAGAGCACGCTCGTGCGTGAACTGAGTCCAGCGGGGCGTCGGCCGGTCTTCGATCGAAGCCCTCGGGTCGCTACGGCGCATGTGTTTCAGGTACGTCAGTGCTTCAGGCACATCAATACCGCCGTCAAGCGGGAGACCCGGGGACCACTACCGAGGACCGGCCCGGCGCTTGGGGCCGGGGGCTACGGGATGTGTTCTTTCGCTCTTATTCTGTTATCGATGGGCCTGACTAACGTTACCGACCCTGTGCCACCGGGTCCAGCATTCCCGGACCCGGTGTGGCGGGCATTGGCTTACCTGTAAGGCTAGCGACGCAGCCCGAGGCGCTCGATGAGCGCGCGGTAGCGGGCGATGTCGGTGTTGCGCAGGTAAGTCAGCAGGCGACGACGACGGCCAACCAGGAGCAGCAAGCCCCGGCGGCTGTGGTGGTCGTGCTGGTGCAACTTGAGGTGTTCGTTCAGGTCATTGATCCTGCGGGTCATGAGCGCGATCTGGACCTCCGGCGAACCGGTGTCACCCTCAGTGGTCGCGTAATCCGCAAAGATCTGCTTCTTGACTTCAGCGTCGAGCGGCACTTGGCTCCTTAACATGTGATGCGCGGGCGGAAACTGTGTGATATCAACAGTCCCCGTGGGGTGCCGCCTTGAGGGTGCAGCACATCCCAGCCGGTACTCTACCGGTAGCGTTCCACGGTACCACGTGGCTAGTGGCGCTTACGCCCGATCATCGTTACCATGCGCGGCCGACACCGGGGATCCATGCGGGAGCGGCGGCGAGATCGCCCGGTATTACGGGTTCCTTATTGTCTTGGCCAGACCGGCTCGGGGGCCATGGGGCGGAGCTGACGCCGGAGCTGTGCGCGTTCAACGACACCGCGTGCGGACAGCCAGGCGGCTTATTCACCCGTCTGCGCGGGGGCGGTGAGCTCGCGGGCCCGCGCCACGTCGAGGTGCATCTGCGCGACGAGCGCTTCAACTGACTCGAAGCGCAGCGTGCCGCGCAGCCGCGCGAGGAAGTCGATCGCCGCCTGCACCCCGTACAGGTCGAGGTCGTCGCGGTCGAGCGCGTAGGCCTCCACGGTCCGGGCGCCCTCGCCGAAGGTCGGGTTGGTGCCAATCGAGATCGCGGCGGGCCAGCGCTCGGCGACCAGCCCTTCGGGATCCAGGCGCGTCAGCCACCCCGCGTACACGCCGTCGGCGGGGATGGCGGTGTGCGGCAGCGTCTGCAGGTTGGCCGTCGGGAATCCCAGCTCCCGGCCGCGCTGGTGCCCGCGGACCACCGTTCCCTCGACGCGGTGCGGGCGGCCCAGCGCCTTGGCGGCGGCGGCCACGTCGCCGTCGCCGAGCATGTTCCGGATGGCACTGGAGGAGATCGTGTGACCATCGGCTACCAGCAGCGGCAGCCCCTCGGCGACGAAGTCGTACTTCTCGCCCAGCTTGACGAGGAGATGCACGTCCCCGGCCGCCTTGTGGCCGAACCGGAAATCCTCCCCCACCACGACGGCGGCCGCGTGCAGCCGGTCAACCAGGACGGTGCGGACGAACTCGTCGGGGTCCAGCCGGGAGAACTCCAGGGTGAACGGCAGCACGCACACGGCATCGACGCCGAAGCCGCCCAGTAGCTCGGCGCGGCGGCGCGCGGGGCACAGCACCGCGGGATGCGATCCGGGCCTGACCACCTCATCGGGGTGCGGGTCGAACGTGACCGCGACCACCGGCAGCGACAGCTGCCTGCCGATCTCGGCCGCGCGCGCGAGGTCGCGCTGGTGCCCGCGGTGCACTCCGTCGAAGACGCCGATCGTGACGACGGACTGGCCCCATCCTTCGGGCACTTCGTCGAGGCCGTACCAGCGGTACACGTGTGCTCGTCCCTCCTTCGGCCGACGCAGTCAAGACTAGCGATGCCGGGTTACTCCTTGCCGACCGAGGAGGCGTGCGACGAAGGCGAGAGCGGCCGATGCGCGGAAAGCGCGGCTTTGGGACCCCGGGAAACTCAGCGCGAGCGCGTGACGGCGCCAGAGCCCGCGATCCTCGCGGCGAGGATGACGGGGATGAGCGTGAGGGCGATGACGATGGTCACCACCACGTTAACCTCGGGCAACTGCTGGCCTAGGCGGATGGCGCCGAAGATCCACAGTGGCAGGGTGTTCTGGGCGCCGGCGGTGAACACGGTGACGATGACCTCGTCGAAGGACAGGGCGAAGGCGAGCAGCGCCCCCGATACCAAGGCGGTCGCCGCCAGCGGGATCGTCACGAAGCGGAGCGTCTGCCAGCCGCGCGCCCCCAGGTCCATGGACGCCTCGCCCAGCGATCCCGGCATGCGGCGCAGCCGGGCGATCAGGTTGTTGAACACCACCACGATGCAGAACGTGGCGTGCCCGGCCACCACGGTCAGCGTGCCGAACTCGATCCCGGTGAAGGAGAAGAACGAGTTCAGCGCGATGCCGGTGATGATGCCGGGCAGCGCGATCGGCAGCACGAGCAGCAGCGAGATGCCGTCCCGGCCGAAGAACCGGAACTGGTGCAGCGCGTACGCGACCATCGAGCCCAGGACCAGCGCCAGCCCGGTAGCGAACAACCCCACCCGGACCGACAGCCACAGCGCCTCGCGCACCTGGGAGTCGTGCCAGGCGACGGAAAACCAGTGCCCGGTGAATCCCCGGATGGGCCAGCTTTCAATGGTGGAACTGTTGAAGGCATACAAGATGATCAGGAGCACTGGGACGAACAGGAACAGCAAGACCAGCGTGACCCAGATCCGCAACGCCACTCGCAGGCCAGTGGATTCCATCGGACTCCTATATAGCTTCGAATGCGCCGAGGGCTCGCGCGCCGAGCAGGTAGATGCCCATGATCACGATGGGCACCAGGGCCATCGCCGCCGCGAACGGGACGTTGTTGGCGATGCCGATGTTCGTGTAGATCACGTTGCCCATGAAGTTCGCGCTAGTCCCGCCGACCAGCAGCGGGGTGATGTAGTCGCCCAGGGTCAGCGAGAACGTGAAGATCGACCCGGCCACGATCCCCGGGAGGGCCAGTGGCAGCAGTACCCTGCGGGTGGTGCGCCAGGTGCGCCCGCCGAGATCCTGCGAGGCCTCGATCAGCGAGGCCGGGACGCGCTCGAACGCCGAGTACACCGGGATGATCATGTACGGCAGCCAGAGGTAGCAAAAGACGATGAACACGGCTGCGTTCGTGTAGATCAGGTTCGACTTGCCGATGCCGACCAGGCCCAGGGTCCAGTCCAGGAACCCGTTGTTGGTGAAGATCAGCAGCCAGGAGTACACCTTCGCCAGGTAGCTGGCCCACAGCGGCAGCAAGATCGCCACGAACAGGGCCGTGCGGGTGCGCGGGGCGGCGATCCGCGCCATGAAGTAGGCGAACGGCACCGCGACGACCGCGTCGGTCACGGTGACGGCCGCCGCCATCCCGACCGTCTTGCCGATGATGGACAGGTACGCCGGCGTGGTGAAGATCGTCTGGAGGTTGCCCAGCGACCAGATCCGCTCGATGTTGGATGT
The DNA here is from genome assembly GCA_025934375.1 of Streptosporangiaceae bacterium. Lineage (GTDB taxonomy): Bacteria > Actinomycetota > Actinomycetes > Streptosporangiales > Streptosporangiaceae > Trebonia. The sequence goes on from JAICYD010000201.1 coordinate 3,566, forward strand.
GAACGGGTTGACCTGCCAGAACGCCGTGATCAGGAGGACGAGCAGCGAGGCGATGTAAACCAGCAGGAACCACGCCAGCGGCGGGGAGAGCAGAAGGGTGGCCCGCGCCCACGGCCGCTTCCACAGGGCGGAACGGACGCGGAGCCACCTTTCGTTGCTGACGGAATTGGTCATTTGACCTGGGTGTTCCAGGCACTCACCCACTGGGCATAGGGAACGCAGACATTCTTGCCGTCGTCGCAGGTCGCCAGCGGCGTCTTCCAGAGGCTGATCGAGTCCAGGTAGCTGGTCGGGGCGTTCGCGTGGTACTCCGCGCACGAGCCGGCCTGCAGCTTGTCCATGTAGGCGCAGGCCTTCACGTTGTCCGGGGTCTCGCCGTAGGTGACGGCCTGCTGAGCCTGGACCTGCGGGGTGCTGATGTACTGCATCCACAGGTAGGCGCAGTTCGGGTGGGGTGCCTTGGCGGCCAGCATCCAGGTGTCGGCCCAGCCGGTGGCGCCCTCGCTGGGGACGGTGGACCCGATCGAGAACTTGTCCGCCTTCAGCGTGCTGACCTGGTAGGGCCAGCCGGCGCCGACGGTCACGTTGCCGTTCTTGAAGTCGAAGATCTCATCGGAGGCCAGCGCCCAGTACTTCTTGACCAGCGGGCGCTGCTGCGCGAGCAGGGCGACCGCGGCCTGGAACTGCGGCTGGGTCAGCTCGTAGGGGTCGGTGATGCCCAGTGACGGCTTCGTGGTCTTCAGGTACAGCGCGGCGTCGGCGATCTGGATGGGGTTGTCCGGGACAGTGACCTTGCCCTTGTTCGTGGCATCGTACAGGACGCTCCACGAGGTCGGGGCGGCGGGGAAGTCCTTGGTGTTGTACATGAGGACGTTGGGACCCCACTGCAGGGAGACGCCGTAGTGGACGCCGTTGACGGTATTGAACGACGGTGCCTGGAAGGCCGGGTAGAAGTCCTTGACGGCTTGGATCAGGTCCATGTTGACCGGGTGCGCGTCGCCGGCGTACAAGATGCGCAGGTCCGCGTCCCCGGATGAGGAGACCATGTCGTACTGGCCGCCCCCGCCGTCCTTCATCAGCGAGACCATCTCATCGGAGCTGCCTGCGTACTTGGCGTTGATGATGCAGCCGGTCTGCTTCTGGAACGGCTGGACCCAGGACTTGTCGAGGTAACCCTCCCAGGCGATGAGGTTGAGCTTGCCCTCGCCGGGGCCGACGCTCGTGAGGACCGGCAGGTTCGCGGTGGGTACGGTCAGCCCGGCGGTGCCGGGCTGCTGGGTGGTGCCCCCGCCGCCGGAGGCCGCCGAGCTCGGGCTGCCGGCCTGGCCCGGCTGGCTGGCCGGGCCGCTGCTGCCGCTGCTGCAGGCGGCCAGCGCGACCGATAGCGCGGCGACGCTGATCGCGATCGCCGAGCGGGTGCCTCTTCGCTTGCTGGTGGTGGTCATTGCCTGGCTACCTCCCCTGAAAACCCTGGTCGCTCCATTGCTGGCCAGGGCCCTATCGCGGAATCGTGAATGCCTGCGCGGCCCGCCATGCGACGCGGACCTGATTGCCCTTGGTGACCGTGGCGCCGCTGTCGTCGGCGTTCTGGCGGCTGACGACCAGCTCGCCGCCGGCGTCCAGCGCGACGACGTAGCGGGTGAGCACGCCCACGTAGATGACGTCGGTGACCTGGCCGCCTTCCACGTGCGTGCCCGGTGGTGCCTGGTCGTGCCCGGTGAGGAGGGTGATCTTCTCCGGCCGGACGGTGATCTGGTCGCCGTCGCGCTCGATGAGGTTGGATACGCCGATGAAGCCGGCCACGAACGGCGTCCGCGGGTGCTCGTAGACCTCGACAGGGGTGCCGATCTGCTCGATGCCGCCGTTGCTCATGACCGCGATGCGGTCGCTCATCGTCAGCGCCTCCTCCTGGTCGTGCGTCACGTAGATGAACGTGATGCCGACCTCGCGCTGGACGCGGAGCAACTCCAGCTGCATCTCCTGGCGCAGCTTCAGGTCAAGCGCGCCGAGCGGCTCATCGAGCAGGAGGACCTGTGGCCGGTTGACGATCGCCCGGGCCAGCGCGACGCGCTGGCGCTGGCCGCCGGAGAGCTGGGATGGCTTCCGGCCGCCGAGGCCAGGCAGGCGGACCATCTCCAGCGCCTGCGCGACCTGCTGGTTGCGCTCCTGCTTGGGGACGCGCTTGACCCGGAGGCCGTACTCGATGTTCTCGGCGACCGTCATGTGCGGGAAGAGCGCGTAGTCCTGGAACACCGTGTTGACGTCGCGGGCATGGGGCGGGGTGCCGGTGACGTCCGCGCCGGTGAGCTCGATCGTCCCCGCGTCCGGGCGCTCGAAGCCCGCGATCAGCCGCAGCAGGGTCGTCTTGCCCGATCCAGAAGGGCCCAGGAGCGTGAAGAACTCCCCGGCCGCCACGGCCAGCTCGACGCTGTTCAAGGCCGTGACGTCGCCATAGGACTTCCGGAGGCCGGCGACGTAGACCGCCGGGGCCTGCTGGCTGCTCTGGCTGCCTGCCGCCGCCGGCTGCCCGGGAGTCGGAACCTCGATCATTTCGCTCGTTTTACCGGATTCGGGCATATCCTCGCAATGGCGCAGCCGGTCACAATTGGGATGGGGACCAACAGCGCGCGGGCCGGGGCGAGGCTAGACCGTGAAGACGGCCAGGGAGCGGAGGCGGCCGGAGCTGACCGCGACAAGGGCGACGAGGGTGGCGTCAGGGGCGAAGGCGGCCAGCGGGACGTCTGAGCTTACTGACGGGGCGAGCGCTGCCTCCCCGTGGAGGATGCCCGCGGGAAGGGAGGCCTCGGGAAGGAAGGGTCCAGGCAGGGATGCCTCGGCCGGGAGGTCCTTGGGAAGGCTTATCTCGCGGACGGGGAGCTGCGCGCCGTGGGACAGGCGCCGGGCCTGCTCGTCGGTGAGGTCGACGCGCGGGAACGCCGCGGCGGCCGCCTCGGCCATGGGCGTGACCGTGAACTTCTCGGCGAGCTGGTCAAGGGTGCGGGCGTGAGCGATGTCGTAGCCGCCGACCGCGGTCCGGCGCAGGGCGGTCAGGTGGCCGCCGGTCCCGAGGGCGGCGCCGAGGTCGCGGGCCAGCGCGCGGATATAGGTGCCGCTGGAGCAGCGGACGGTCGCATCGACGTCAAGGTGGTCACCCGACGGGCGGACGCCGGCGACGGCGAACTCGTAGACGGTCACCGGGCGGGACTTCAGCTCCGGGGCGGCCCCCGCCCTGGTCAGCTTGTAGGCGCGCTGACCGTTGACCTTGATCGCGCTGACGCCCGGCGGGACCTGCATGATCTCGCCGGTGAGTTCGGCGACCGCGGCCTGCAGCGCCTCGCGGGTGACACCAGTGGCCGGCGCGCCGCCGACCGGCTCCCCCTCGGCGTCATCGGTGCTGGTCCACTGGCCCAGGCGGATCGTCGCCGAGTACTCCTTGGCGGTCAGCATCAGGTGACCGAGCAGGCGGGTGGCCTGCTCGACCCCGACGACGAGAACGCCGGTCGCCATCGGGTCGAGGGTGCCAGCGTGCCCGACCCGGCGGGTGCCGGCCAGCCGACGGATCCGCGCGACGACGTCATGGGAGGTCAGGCCGGCGGGCTTGTCCACGATGACCAGCCCGGAAGACGGATTACTGGTCGTCATCCTCGTCGTCTTCGCCGTCCCAGTCGCCGTCTTCGGCGGGCTTGCGGTACGGGTCGGGATCGCCGGCCCACTCGGCGCCCTCGCGGGCCCGGGCGAGCTCGGCGTCCGCGCTCTTGGCCGCCGCCACCAGGTCATCAATGCGGCGGGCGCTGTCGGGCAGGGCGTCGGCGACGAACGTCACCGACGGCGTGTGCCGCAGGCCGAGCTGCCGGCCAACCTCGGTGCGGATGATCCCCGTCGCGCTGTGCAACGCGGCCGCGGTCTGCTCCCGCTCCTCTGGCGACCCGTAGACGGTGTAGAAGACCGTCGCCTCGCGCAGGTCCGCGGTCAGCTTTGTCTCCGTCACGGTGACGAAGCCCAAGCGGGGGTCCTTGACCCGGCGCTCGAGCATCTCGGCCACGATCTTGGAGATCCGCTCCGCCAGGCGGCGAGCCCGAGCAGCGTCCATCGTCGGTCACTCCTCTTCGGTAAACAGCCGCTGCCGCGCGGACAGCAGCTCTAGCTCCGGGCGTGCCGCGACCATGCGCTCGCACTCGTCGAGCAGCCCGGAGACGTTGGCGGCGGTCGCGGAAACGACCGCCACGCCGATTTCGGCACGCCGGTGCAGGTCAAGGTGCCCCGTCTCGGCCACCGCGACGCCGGGATACCGGCGGCGCAGTTCAGCCACGAGCGGCCGGACGACGCCCCTCTTCTGCTTCAGAGAGTGAACGTCGCCCAGCAGCACGTCCATCGTTAGTGCTCCTACGTACACGGTTTGGGTGCCTGTCAGGACAGGACTTCGCAGTAGGGGTTGTTCAGGATCGCGGCTTCTCGCGCATCTCGAACGTCTCGATGACGTCCTCGAGCTTGAGGTCGTTGTAGCCGATGCCGATACCGCACTCGTAGCCCTCGCGGACCTCGGTCGCGTCCTCCTTGAACCGGCGCAGCGAGTCGACGGTGAGGTTGTCCGAGATCACCACGCCGTCCCGGATCAGCCGCGCCTTGCCGTTGCGGGTGATCGTGCCGGAGCGGACGATGCAGCCGGCGATGTTGCCGACTCGCGGCACGCGGAAGATCTCGCGGATCTCCGCCGTGCCGAGCTGGACTTCCTCGAACTCGGGCTTGAGCATGCCCTTGAGCGCGGCTTCCACTTCCTCGATCGCTTGGTAGATGATCGAGTAGTAGCGGATGTCGACGCCCTCGCGCTGAGCGAGCTCGCCGGCCCGGCCCGCCGGGCGAACGTTGAAGCCGATGATCACCGCGTCGGACGCGATGGCCAGGTTCACGTCGTCCTGCGTGATCGCGCCGACGCCGCGGCCGATGACGCGCAGCGATACTTCCTCGCCGACGTCGATCTTGAGCAGCGCGTCCTCCAGGGCTTCCACCGAGCCGGACACGTCGCCCTTGATGATCAGCAGCAGCTCTTCGCGCTCGCCGGCCTTCAGCACCGAGTCCAGGTCCTCAAGCGTGACCCGGCGCCGCCGCTGGGCGAACTGGGCGGTCCGCTCGCGGGCCTCACGCCGCTCGGCGATCTGCCGGGCGATCCGGTCATCGGAGACGACCAGGAAATTGTCCCCGGCGTCGGGGACAGCGGTAAGGCCGAGCACCTGCACGGGGCGCGATGGCGGCGCCTCGCTCAGCTGGCCCCCGTTCTCATCGAGCATCGCGCGGACTCGGCCGTAAGCGTCGCCGCAGACGATCGAGTCGCCGACGTGGAGCGTGCCCCGCTGGACGAGTACCGTCGCCACGGGGCCGCGGCCCTTGTCGAGCTGGGCCTCGATCGCGACGCCCTGCGCGTCCTGAGTGGCGTTCGCCCGCAGGTCGAGCGTCGCGTCGGCGGTGAGGACGATCGCCTCCAGGAGGCTGTCGATGCCGATCCCCTTCGTCGCGGACACGTCCACGAACTGGGTGTCGCCACCGAACTCCTCGGCCACCAGGCCGTACTCGGTGAGCTGCGCACGCACCCGGTTGGGGTCGGCGCCTTCCTTGTCGATCTTGTTGACCGCCACGACGATCGGCACGCCGGCCGCCTGCGCGTGGTTCAGCGCCTCGGTGGTCTGCGGCTTCACGCCATCATCGGCCGCGACGACCAGGACCGCGAGGTCCGTGGTCTTCGCGCCACGGGCACGCATGGCGGTGAACGCCTCGTGACCGGGGGTGTCGATGAAGGTGATCCGGCGCTCGTTGCCGTCGACCTCGGCGGCCACCTGGTAGGCGCCGATGTGCTGCGTGATGCCACCGGCTTCGCCCGCGGCCACTTTGGTGCGGCGGATGTAATCGAGCAGTGAGGTCTTGCCGTGATCGACGTGACCCATGACCGTCACGACCGGTGGGCGCGCCTCG
>JAICYD010000204.1 GCA_025934375.1 Streptosporangiaceae bacterium
CCCCGGGGGGACGACCCCCCTGTCGACCCCCCGGCACAGGGGGGAAGACCCCCCTGCCACCCCCCTCCCCAGGGGAACCCGCACAGATCGCGGGACGGAGTATCCCCTGGGCCTCCCGCCTGCCGGGCCGGGGACGAATGGGGTATCCCCCCTGTCGGCCTCCGTCCCCAGGCCGAACCTCCGGCAGCGGTGGCTGGGGGTGCTCGCCTCGGTCGCCAACCGTCGTGACGTGCACGGCCTGATCGCCGGCCGGGTCACCCGCCTGCTGGCCGACGCGGGGGCGCTGGCCTGGCCGGAGGCGGCGACGCGGTTGCGCGCCGCCTTGTCGGCGGGCGTCCCGGCGGCGGGCAAGGCGGCATGGGCGGAGGGGTTCTTGTCCGGCGGCGGGCTGCTGCTGGTGCATGACCGGGACCTGCTCGCCACTGTGGACGCGTGGGTCGCCTCGCTCGGGGAGGAGGAGTTCCTTGACGTGGCGCCGCTGCTGCGGCGGGTGTTCGGCGAGTTCTCGGCGCCGGAGCGCGCCTCGATCGGCACCGCCGTGCGGCAACTGCCCGGCGGGCACGACGGCCGGGAAGGCCCGGACGCGGTGGCCGCCGGCGACGTTGACCATGACCGGGCGGCGGCGGCGCTGGCCACGGTGGAGCTGATCCTGGGAGGTGCCCGGTGAGTGCGTCCAGCCCCGCGGAGGCCGAACGCTTGCGGCGCTGGCGGCTGCTGCTCGGCGCGCCCGCTGACTCCGCGCTGGCCAGCGGCCTGGTCGGCGGCGTCCTGACGGGTACCGACCAGGGGGTTGACGCCGCCCTGGCCGCGGTGTACGACGCGCCGCCGCAGCGGCCCGGCCGCGATGGCCGTCGGTCCGCTGGCCTGGGCGCGTCCGCGCCGAGCGTCGCCCGGTGGCTCGGCGACATCCGGGCCTACTTCCCCTCAACGGTCGTGCAGGTCATGCAGCGCGACGCGATCGACCGGCTCGGCCTGCGGCGGCTCCTGCTGGAAAAGGAGATGCTGGAGTCGGTCCAGCCGGACGTGCACCTGGTGGGGACGCTGCTCAGCCTCAACCACCTCATGCCCGAGACGACCAAGGCCACCGCGCGCGCCGTGGTGGCGAGGGTGGTCGCCGAGGTCGAGCGCCGGGTCGCGACCCGGACCCGCGCCGCGGTGTCCGGGGCGCTGAACCGCGCCGCGCGCAGCCGCCGGCCCAAGCCAAGGGACATCGACTGGAACCGCACGATCGCGGCGAACCTGACCCGCTACCAGCCGGCGCACAAGACGGTCATCCCCCAGCGGCTCGTCGGCTACGGACGGCGCCAGCAGGTGGTGGCCCGGGACGTGGTGCTGGCGATCGACCAGTCGGGGTCGATGGCGTCCTCGGTGGTCTTCGCCTCAGTGTTTGGCGCGGTGCTGGCCTCGATGCGCTCGCTGCGCACGTCACTGGTCGTGTTCGACACCGCGGTGGTCGACCTCACCGACAAGCTGAGCGACCCCGTCGACGTGCTGTTCGGCACGCAGCTCGGCGGCGGCACCGACATCAACCGGGCGATCGCCTACTGCCAGGGCCTGATCACCAGGCCCAGGGACTCCATCTTCGTGCTGATCTCCGACCTGTACGAAGGCGGGCTGCGCGATGAGATGCTGGCCCGGATGGCCTCTCTCACCGCCTCGGGCGTGACGGTCGTGGCGCTGCTCGCGCTGTCGGACGAGGGCGCCCCGTCCTACGATCACGAGCACGCCGCCGCCCTCGCCGACCTGGGCATCCCGGCGTTCGCCTGCACCCCGGACGCGTTCCCCGACCTGCTCGCGCTGGCGATCGACGGCGGCGACATTACCGCGTGGGCGCACCGGGAGAACCTGGCGGCGCGGTAAGGACGCCCGCCGGGATTCCCGGCGCTAGCGCAGGCGGGCGACGGTGGCCTCGTCCGGGATCCCGCCGTAGTACCTGTCCAGCACCTGCGCGAAGACCGCGTCGGCGGGCGCGGCGGCCGCGGCGGCCGCGAAGAGCGTCATCGACGAGCGCACCTTCATCGCGTCCACCGGACCGAGGATGTCCTCCGCGTCCTTGCCCTCCACGGCGAGCAGCGCGCCCGCGCACTCGGCCAGCCGCCCGCCCAGCACCGGGTGCGCCAGGTAAGCGCGCGCCTCGGCCAGCGACGAGATCGCGTACTCGCGGGTCATCGCGCTAAAGCCCAGCCCCGCGACCTGCGGGAAGACGAACCATATCCAGTGGCCCGCCTTCCGCCCCGCGCGCAGTTCGGCCAGCGCACGCGGGTACGTCCCGCCCCGGTCCTGCGCCGCCACGAACCGCTCCAGCCGGTACGGGTCGCCGGGGTCCCCGGTCACCGCGCGCTTCCCGCCACCCGGGCGGACGCCTCGGCTGAGGTGGTCAGCGGGAACAACTCGAAGCTGACGAGGTCGCTCCAGCGCTGGAACCACGCCTCGAACAGGGACGGGTCGCTGGTCTCCATGAGCTGGAAGCACCGGTCCATTGACGGTTCATCCACGATCCAGCTGTCCAGGTAGGCCAGCCCATCGGGCAGCATCCGCCCCTGGGCCGCCAACCGCTCGTACACCGGGCCCGGCCCCTGGCGGTACCGCTCGATCACCATGTAGCGCATGACGACACTGTCCCACGGGCGCCCGCGCGCTCGCGGGCGGACCGGTAACCGCGCGCTGGCGCCCGCCGCGGCGCTTACCTTGACCCCTGACGCCGCGGGCCGCACTTGACATTATGCAGGTAATTACCTGCATAATGGAGACGTGCCGGATGGGACTGACCAGATGGACCTGGTCTTCAAGGCGCTCGGTGACCCGACGCGGCGGCGGCTGCTCGACCTGCTGCATGCCGAAGGCGGCCAGACGCTGGGCCAGTTGTGCGCGCCGCTGGACATGGCGCGCCAGTCGGTGACCCAGCACCTGGCGCTGCTGGAGGCCGCCTGCCTGGTCGTCACCGTCCGCCGGGGCCGGGAAAAGCTGCACTACCTCAACCCAGTCCCGCTGCACGAGATCCAGCGCCGCTGGATCGGCAAGTTCGAGCTGCCCCGGGTGGCGGCCCTTGCCGAGATAAAGACGCTCGCCGAGAGCACGCGACAAGCCGACGAAACGGGAGTCTCGCCAATGACCAGCAAGCCTGGCTACGTGTACGTTACCTACATCCAGGCCAGCGCCGAGCGCGTCTGGCAGGCCCTGACCGACGCGGACCTGACCGCCGCGTACTGGGGGCACGCCAACGTCTCGGACTGGCGCCCCGGCTCGCCGTGGGAGCATGTCCGCGTGGACGGCTCGGGCATCGCCGACGTCGCCGGCACCGTCGTGGAGGCCATCGCCCCGACGCGGCTGAAGGTCACGTTCGACGCGCCCGGCGCCAGCCCCGCCAGCGGCTCGCCGTCGATGGTGACCTTCGACATCGTGGCGTACCACGAGATCGTCAAGGTCACCGTCACCCACGAGAACGTGGCGACCGACGAGGACTACCGCGCGATCTCGGCCGGCTGGCCGGCCGTGATGGCCAACCTCAAGTCCCTCCTGGAGACCGGCCACGTGCTGCCGCGCGCCCCCTGGGAGATGCACGCCGGATTGCGCGAGGAGCAGATGGCCAGGAACGACCCCCGGTAGGGGCATGCCCAATTGCCCAATTTACGGGCATTTGCTGGACCACGGCCACGGCGGGAAATACCTTTGGCGCGACGGGGTCCGGCGACGTCCTGCCGGCTGGCTAGCTAAACAACGATGGGGGCATGCGTGTTCGGGATCATCCGGCCATGTGCGCCCGGCTTGGCGGGGAACTGCGGGAGGCGTGGCGGGCGCACCTGTGCGGGATGTGCCTGTCGCTGCGCGACGACCACGGGCAGCTCGCCCGGCTGGCCACGAACTACGACGGCCTCATCATCTCCGTCCTCGCCGAGGCGCAGGCGCCGGCCGGCGAGGCGGCCAGCCGGCGGCAGGCCGGGCCGTGCCCGCTGCGCGGGATGCGCCGGGCGAGCGTCACCACCGGCGAGCACGCCCGGCTGGCGGCCACCGTATCGCTGGTGCTGGCGGCGGCCAAGGTCCGCGACCACGCCGCCGACGGCGACGGGCCGGCGGGCCGGCCGGGGCTGCGGCGCGCGGCCACGGCGCTCGCGCGCAGCTGGGAAGCGGGTGGCGCCCGGGCGGGCGGGCAACTGGGCTTTGACACCTCGGTGCTCACCGCCGCGGTCGCCCGCCAGGAGGTGCTGGAGGCGCAGGCCGGGCCGGGCACCTCCCTGCTGGCGATCACCGAGCCGACGGAGACGGCGACCGGGGCCGCGTTCGGCTACACCGCCGTGCTCGCCGGCCGGCCAGGCAACGAGGCGGCCCTCACGGAGGCTGGCCGGCTGTTCGGCCGGATCGCCCACCTGCTCGACGCGGTCGAGGACCTGCCCGACGACACCCGCAACGGCGCCTGGAACCCGCTGACCGCTACCGGCGCTGACGTCCAGGAAGCCCGGCGGCTGTGCGCGGACGCCGTGGCCGGCATCCGGCTCGCCCTCGCCGACGTGGAGTTCACCGACCGCCGGCTCGTTGATGCGCTGCTGTCCGGCGAGCTTCGCCGCTCGGTGCGCCGGGCGTTCGGGGATCCGCGACCGGGCCGCTGCGTCACCCGCCAGCACGCCACCCGCGCGCACGCCGGCCAAGGCCTCGCCATCAGCGAGCCCGCCGCCGGGCAGGGCCGGGCCCGGCCGCGCGGCGTGCCCGCGCTGGCCGCCGCGGGCCTGGCGGCGACGGCCGGGCTGATCGGGATCGCCGGGCTGTGCCGGGTCGAGGACCCCTACGGGCCGCCGATCCCCTTCCGCCGGCGCCCGTGCGGCGGATGCTGCCGCGACGGCTGCTGCGACTGCTGCTGCGAGGGCTGCTGCGAGGGCTGCGGGGAGTGCGACAGCTGCTGCGACGGCTGCGACTGCTGCGACTGCAACTGCTGAGCCAGACCGGTACTCGCCCTTAGCGGCGATCTCCCGGGGCCCTCGCCTGGATCCCGTCACGGCGCAGGCAGCATTACGGCCGACGCCCTGACATCTCCTGCCCCCTGCGGCCCCGGCGTCACCTTGCTCACGGAAGGTCCCGAAGACTTCGCGCACCCGGAAGACTTTTCATCGCATGCGATGAAAAGTCTTCCTCACTCGAAAACTCTTCGCGGTAAGCCGCCAGTCCATGGCCCCGCCGCGCCCCGCACTGCGAAGGCGCACGGCGATGGCAACCGCGGGAACTAACGCGCCGCGCGGAGTCGTTCGGCATGTGGGCATAGGTTGCCCCTAGGCTTGCCCGGGAGCTGACCACAGGAGCAGGAGGACGAAGTGATGGTCGAGCCAGCAGCCGGACCACCGCCCACAGCGCCAGCACAGGCTCAGGCGCAGCCGGCGATCGCGGTGCGGGGCTTGCGCAAGAGCTTTGGCAGCAAGGAGGCGGTCGCCGGGATTGACCTCGACATCGCGCGCGGCTCCCTGGCTGGCCTGGTCGGGCCGAACGGCGCCGGCAAGACCACGTCCCTGTCCATGATGACCGGGCTGCTGCGCCCCGACATGGGGACGGTGACGATCAACGGGGTCAGCGTGTGGACCGACCCGGTCAGCGCGAAGGCGATCATCGGGGTGGTCCCCGCCGAGGTCCGGCTGTTCGACCGCTTGTCCGGCGAGGAACTGCTGGAGTACTCCGGGCGGCTGCACGGCCTGCCGGCCACGGACGCCCGCGCCCGGACCCAGCAGCTCCTGGACGTGCTGGACCTCAAGGACGACGCCAAGCGGCTGGTGGCCGACTACTCCACGGGCATGCGGAAGAAGGCCGCCCTCGGGTGCGCGCTCATCCACAACCCCCAGGTGCTGTTCCTGGATGAGCCCCTTGAGGGCGTCGACCCGGTGTCGGCTGACGTGATCCGCCGACTGCTGGCCCGGTTCGCGGCCTCCGGCTCCACCGTGCTGTTCTCCAGCCACGTGATGGAACTGGTCGAGCAGGTCTGCGACCACGTCTCCATCATCAACGCCGGCCGGATCGTGGTCACCGGCACCACCGATGAGGTCCGCGGCGGCAAGACGCTGCAGCAGGCGTTCATCGACCTGGTCGGCGCGCGCGGCAATGACGGGGAGGGACTGTCGTGGCTTGGCTCCTCGTCCGGCTGAAGTTGCGCCTGCTGGGCAACGCGCTGCGCTCGACCACGGGCGCGAAGGTGTCGTTCATCCTCTCCACGATCTTCGCCGCGGCCGTCGCCGTCGGCCTGTTCATCAGCCTGGCCACGCTCCGGCACAACGGCGCCGCGGTGGACCTGACCGCCGTCACGTTCACCACGTTCGCGTTCGGCTGGCTGATCCTGCCGCTGCTGACCTTCGGGCTGGACGCCACGCTGGACCCGGCCACGCTCGCGCTGTACCCGCTGCGCACCCGGCCACTGGCCACCGGGCTGCTCGCGGCCAGCGCGGCCGGCGCCTGGCCGGCCGCCAACGTCATCGGCGACCTGGGCATCACCGTCGGGCTCGCGCACGGCGCGTTCGCCGTCTTCATCGCGGTCATCGCCGTCGGGCTGCAGGTGCTGTTCTGCATCACGCTGGCCCGGCTGGTCACCACGGCGCTGGCCGGGCTGCTGCGCTCGCGCCGCGGCCGCGACCTGGCCGCGCTCGCCCTGATCCCGCTCTTCGCGCTGTATGAGACCTTCGCGCAGGTCATCCCGAACATGGCCGAGAAGGGCTCGCTCACCGCCGCCAGCTTCACCGGGATCGACCAGTGGCTGCGCTGGCTGCCGCCGGGGCTGGCCGCGCACTCCGTCGTCGACGCCTCCACCGGGCACCCGGCCACGGCGATCGCCCGGCTGGCCATCGTCGCGGCGGTCATCGTCGTGCTGGCCGCGCTGTGGGCGCGGTCGCTGGGCCGCGCCCTGGTGACCGCCGACACCTCCACCCAGTCGGCGGCGGTGCGCGGCGCCGGGACGCTGCCGTTCCCCCGCTCGGGGCTGCGCGGCACGGTCGCCGCCCGGTTCTGGGTCTACCAGCGGCGCGACCCCAGCGCGCTGATCGTGTGGGCGATCACCGTGATCGTCAGCGTGGTGGTCTCGGTCAGCTCGCTGCGCGGGCAGGGCAACCCGCTGGGCGGGGTCCTGCTGTCGGCGGGCTTCGGCGGCGCGTTCGTGGGCGTCTTCCACTCCAATGCGGTCGGGATCACCGGCCCCGCCTTCCTCTTCGAGGCCCTGGCCCTGCCGGACCGCCGCGCGCTGCGCGCCTGGTTCGCCGGCCAGGACCAGGCGCTCGCCCTGATCGGCGTGCCCCTGGTGATCGTCATCCCCTTCCTGCTGGCCGCGATCACCGGGCACCCGCTGAACGGCTTCCTCGGCGTGGCGGTCGGCCTCGCCGCGGTCGGCGCCGGCCTGGCGCTGTCGAACCTGTTCTCCGCCTGGCTGCCCTACCCGGTGGAAAAGCGGGCCGGCAGCCCGACGCCGCGCGCCGTCGGCGGGTACACGGGGCAGGCGCTGGTCGGCACGCTCGGCAGCATGATCGGCGTCGCCATCCTCGTCAGCCCGGTGGTCGTCGGCGTCGCGCTGACCGGCTCGGCCGCCTCCGCCATCCGGATGCCAGCCCTGCTGGCCGCCGGGGCGCTGTGGGGCTTCGCGCTGAGCGCGGCCGGGGTGGCCATCGCGGCCAGCGCGGCCGAGGGGAAGCTTCCCGAGCTGGTCCAGCTGGCGGCCCGCAGCAAGCTCTAAGGGCCTCCCCCGCCCAACGAGCCCTCCCCGCTGCTGTTTCCAAACCGTGACCCCGGCGATCAACACCACGGGGGCCGTGTGTCGTCTCTATGGTTAGGCAGCAAATATGAGCTCCCGAGGCGGTGTTTCCGAAGCGGTGTTTCCGAGGCAGTGTTTTCCGAGGCAGTGTTATCGAGGCAGTGTTTTCCGAAGCGGTGCTCCCGGAGCCGGCGGGGAAGGAAGGCGCGGTGACGTTTGATGAGTTCCTCCGTGCCGAGATGGGCACGCTGTCCAGGTTCGCAGGCGCCCTGGCGGGCGACCGCTACCTGGCCGAGGACATGCTGTCTGACGCGCTGTTGAAGGTGGCGCGCCGCTGGCGGCGGATCTCGACGCTGGACGACCCGGCCGCCTACGTCCGCCGCGTCGTGGTCACCACGTTCATCGATGACCGGCGCAAGGCCCAGCGGCGGCGCACCGCGCCCAGCGACGACGTCGCGCTGCTCGACCGGCCCGTCGCCGACCCCGCCGACGCGGTGGTCGAGCGTGAGGAGGTCATCCGGCTGCTCGGCGCGCTGCCTGCCCAGCAGAAGGCCGCGGTCGTGCTGCGCTACCTGCTCGATGAGCCGGACGAGCGGATCGCCGAGGCGCTGGGCTGCTCGACGGGAACCGTCCGCTCGCACCTGTCGCGGGCCCGGGCGACGCTCCGGCTCGTCGCCGACGGAGAGGGGGTGTCGGCATGAACCTCGATGAGCTAAACGATGCCTTGTCGTCCAGCGACCCGGACCCGCACGCCGTGCGCGCCATGATCGAGCGCAAGCGGATGCAGGGGCACCAGCGGATGCAGCGAATGCTGGCCGCCGGCGGCGGCCTGGCCGTCGTGGTCGTCCTCATCGTGGGCATCGGCGTGCTCGGGCGCGGGCCGTCCTCGAGCAGTTCGTCGTCCTCAGGGGCCTCGGCCGGCGGCAATGCGGCCGCTCAGCCCCAGGCCTCGGCCCCGGCCGCCGCGAGCGGCACGGGCAACGCGGGCAAGGGCCCGGCGGCGGCCGGAGGCTCGCAGGAGAACCGTGGCACCGATTCCAGTCCCCGGGCCGCGCCGGTATCGAGCGCCTCCGGCTCCTCCGACAGCTGCGCGGCCATCTCGCTGAAGGACACGATCGCCAGCGCGCTGCGCGGCGGAGCGTCGGTCATCGTCGCCACCGGGA
>JAICYD010000133.1 GCA_025934375.1 Streptosporangiaceae bacterium
CAACCTCCGCACCCGGGTCACCCGCCCGCCCGATTTCCACGAGCGCTGGTCAGCCTGGCGGCGACGACGCCAGGCCGCCGCGCGCAAATCCCACTACGCCCGAAGACTCAAAGATCACAGGTCACCGTTGTAGTACTAGCCGCCGAATCTCACTGCACGGTGGTGGCCATGATCGAGTCGTTCGCCCGCTCCCCGCTGGAGGAGCACGGGAGAGCCTTCGACACCGCATTCGGCCTGAGGGACGTCTTCGCCAAGGCCGCCCGCGAGATCCCGGGCGAGGCGTATCCGCCCGCGTTCCGTTCGTTCGCCGAGGAGGAGAAGAAGGCGACGGACCTATTTATATTCGAGCATTCACTCATTCCCGGCATCTTCCAGACCGAGCGCTACGCCGAGGCGATCCTCCAGACGCACCCGAACACCAGCGAGGCGACGGTGCGGGAGCGGGTGGCGGGACGGCTCGCGCGCCAGGAGATCCTCACCCGGGAGGTACCGCCTCCGCCGTATGTCTGGGCGGTGCTGGATGAGGTCACGCTGCGCCGCCGGATCGGGGACGCCTCGGTCATGCACGAGCAACTCATGCGCCTAGCCGATTTGGCCGATCGACCGAGGGTGAAAATCCAGGTGATCGAGGGCATGGATGGGCATGTGGGTCTGTCGGGTGCCTTCTGGATCGCCGAGCGGCAGGGGCAGACGAGCGCCGTGTACCTTGACGACATAACGGATGGCCGACCCAGCGAAGATCCGGCCATAGTGACTCAGGTCCGGCTACGCTTCAGGGCGGTGCAGACCGAGGCACTGAACGCGCGCGCCTCACGGGCCCTGATGGCGAGGATGGCTGAAGAACTATGGACGGGATCAGCGCCGACTGGCGTACGAGCACTTACAGTGGGTCCGGCGGCGGAACGTGTGTAGAAGTCGGCACGTGGCGTAAGAGCACGCACAGCGCCTCCAACGGTGCAGCATGTGTAGAGGTTGGCGGCGCCGCGCCTAGCGTCCTGGTGCGCGACACCACGGACCGCACGGGTGCCATGCTCGCTATCCCAGCCGCCGCCTGGCGCGCTCTGCTGGCCGAGATCCGGGCCTAGGAAAGACCGTTCCGAGGCTGTTCCTCAGCGTTAGGCCGCGCCTGGCGCCGCCCGGACGCCCCAGGGCTGACTCCTGCGAGCGGGAATGGACCGCCGCCGTGGCTGGTGAGCACGCACATCGGTACGGTCCTGGTCAGGGCGGCGACCAGGTAGTTCGGGATTCGGGGCGACCGTGCGGAGCCGGTCGGCTGCGCGAGCACCACGGCCGTCCGGGCCCGGCGGGGGCGGCGACTGCCTGCGGTCGCGTCGTTGCTCCGCCGAGGTGACCACCCCGTAGGCCAGGAAGCCCAGCGCGATGAGCACGGAGAAAACGGCGATGAAGAACAGCGGGGTGGCCCAGGCGTCATAGGGGGTGGGGATGTTGCCCGGGTCGACCATGGCATGGATCCGCATGGCGGCCGCCGTCACGATCAGGCAACTGGCTGACCCGGCGGCCGCCGTCACCAGCGGGCGACGGCGGCGGGCGACGGCGGGCGGGCGTAAGGCGATGACCTGCACTGTGTTATCGACGGAATTGCTGACGTAGGCGCGTCCGGTCAGCGTGTTCACCGCCATCCCGAACGGGCGGATGCCGGTCGCGACGATGGCGGTGACCTGGTTGGTCCGCCCGTCGATCACCGACACCGTGTCCGCGGCGATGTTGGCGACATAGACATTGCCGGTCACCGAGTTGGCCGCTACCCCGAATGGGCTGAAGCCGACCGGGATGGTCGCGGTGACGTGGTTCGTAAATGCGTTGATCACCGTCACCGTGCTGTCGCCGTTGTTGGAAGCGTAGATTGTGTTTGTCGCCGGATTAATCGCTACCTCAAAGGGCGCGTTTCCGGCCGGGATGGTCGCGGTGACGTGGTTCGTAAGGCCGTTAATCATCGCCACCGCGTTGGCGGCCGGGAGGGCTACATACACAGCCCCCGTTAGCGGGTCAGCCACTACCCCGCTCACGGTGGTGCCAATCGGGATGGTCGCAGTGACGTGGTTCGTAAGGGCGTTGATCACCGATACCGAGTCATCGGCGAAATTGGTGACGTATATCGTATCGAATAGCTCGTTGACGGCCACGCTGGCCGGGTTACCGCCGACCGGGATGGTGGCGGTGACAGCGTTGGTCCCCCCGTTGATCGCCGACACCGTGTTGCTGAGGACGTTCGCGACGTAGATGGTGTTGTTGACCACGTCGGCCGCCACGCCGTGCGGGGCGGCACCGACCGGGATCGTCGTGGTCACCGCGCTGGTCCGCCCGTTGATGACCGACACCGTGTTGTCGCCGCTGTTGGCGACGTAGATGGTGTTGGTCACCGGGTTGACGTCCACCGCGAGGGGCCCGCTGCCGACCGAGGCGGTCGCGATGACTTGCGGGCCGGTCGCGGCGTCGGCCGACGTGGCCGAAATCGTGAGGGCAATCGCCGCGAGGGCCACCGGCAGCGCGAGCCGCCCACGGCGACGAAGGCACGCCGCAACGGACTTTCCGGAAATGCTCATTGTGACTTCTTTCTGCGGCGCGGGCTACCGCGTGGGTGAGGCACGTGTCACAGGCATCATGCCATTAACAAATTCCTAACCTCACGGGCCCCACCAGTATCAGAGGCACCGAGCTAAGTGAATGTGGCATTTCGCCCCGTTACCGCAGAATGCCCTCCGAGGCCGTGTGCCGTTAGTTATGCCGCGATTCGCGGCATAACTAACGGGCACTCGCAGGTGATCACGCTGGAACGCGGGGGCACCGGGGACTGCGGTGCTCGCGTGACGAGCGTTATGCGATCACGCCCGCCCCTCGCCAGAGCACGCGATTTATCGCGAAGAGTTCGCGCGTCGCGAAGGCTTTTTGCACCTATACGGTAAAAATCCTTCCAGGATCAAAATCTCTTCGCGTCAAATTCCGCGCCTCAAGGGGGCTGGCCGGGATCATGGCCACTGCCGCTTACCTCATGCGCCCCATCGGCATCCGGGGCCGCAGCCGTTACTTCGCGCCCCCGGTTGCTGCGCGCGCGCTGGCAGTGGGCGGCGTCGCCGCGCAGCAGCCGGACGTGTTCTCGACCGCGAGCCGGATCAGCTCCGCCGCCGTCGTGCCGCCGGACGCGAGGGCGTGCGGCTGGCCAGCTTCGTGCACGACGACATCGGCAGTGACGGCCGGCTCAGCCGGATCCGCGCTGGCAGCTTTGGTGCCGCAACCAAGAATGGGGCGGCAAGCCTGGAGTAGGACGGCATGGCGGCCAGCCACTCACCAGCAGATACTTGAATCCGCACCGGTCCGGCAGTGGGTGGCAGAGGGAGAGGCACGTGACCGAGCTTGATGAGTCCACGACTGAGGCAGTCGACTACGACATAACGCCGCTTCTTCAGCCGCTCCAGGTCCGCGGCCTAACGCTGCGGAACCGGTTCGTCATGCCGGGCATGCAGCGCTACTGGTGCGCGGACGGCGCGCCGGACGAGCGGCTGCGCGAGTATTACCGCCGCCGGGTGCAGGGCGGCGTTTCGCTGGTCATCTCCGAATCCTGCGCCGTCGATCACCCGAGCGCCACCAAGAACCCCACGTTCGCGCGAATCTCGCCCGACACGCGCGAGGCGTGGCGGGCCTGCGTGGCCGGCGTCCACGAGGCCGGCGGCGCCATGTTCCTGCAGCTGTGGCACCAGGGCGCGGTCAACTACGGCGGGGACGCGGAAAGCAACCCCGACTTCGTCGCGCTCAGCCCGTCGGGCCTGTCGCATCCGGGTGAGATGTTCGGCCGGTCCGCGACGCAGGCGGAGCTGGACAGCCTCAAGCGCGCGTTCGTCCAGGGCGCGCTGGACGCCCAGGAGATCGGCACCGACGGCGTGGAGCTGCACTCGGCCCACGGCTTCCTGCTCGACCAGTTCCTGTGGCCGGGTACCAACCTGCGCACCGACCGCTACGGCGGCCCTTCGATCACCGACCGGGCGACGTTCGTGGCCGAGGTGGCGCAGGCGGTGCGCGCGGCGACCGGGCCCGACTTCGTCATCTCCGTGCGCATCTCGCAGTGGAAGGAATCTGACTACGACGCGAAGATCGTCAGCCAGCCGGACGAGCTCGGGCAGCTGATCCCCATGCTGCGCGCGGCGGGCGCCGACATCTTCCACGCGTCGACGCGGCGCTTCTGGCTGCCCGAGTGGGAAGGCTCGGACCTCGGCCTGGCCGGCTGGGTGAAGTCGTTCACCGACGCGCCCGTCATCGCGGTGGGCAGCGTGGGCCTCGACATCGACGTGATGGCCTCGCTGGACGGCCAGGAGGGCAACCCGACCGGCGCGAGCCGGATCGCCGAGCTGGTCCGCCGCTTCGACCGCGGCGACTTCGACCTGGTCTCGGTCGGCCGCAGCCAGATCGGCGACCCCGAGTGGGTCGCGAAGGTGACCGGCCACCGCATCCCCGACATCCGGGCCTTCAAGGCCGGCGACCCCTGGCTCAGCCACGACACAGTGACCACGTAACGGGCCCCCACGCCTGCGATACCGGCCAGCAAGCCTCGCCGCATGAGTGATGCCCGCATGATCGGTGGGTCAGGACCGCTAGCCTGCTAGCGGTCCTGACCCATGATCACGGGCGCGATGCCTTTTCGCGCCGCCGCGGTAACGCGGCCCTGCTCCGCGGTGGGGTGGCGTGGTACCGTCGAAACGCCCGAATGAACATTCACTCAGGGGGTCATCGTGAGCTGGAGCGCAGCGGACATCCCCGGCCAGCACGGCCGGGTGGCCGTCGTGACCGGGGCCAACGGCGGGCTCGGGCTGGAGACCGCCCGGCAGCTCGCCGCCAGCGGCGCGCACGTCGTCATGGCGGTCCGCAACCAGCAGAAGGCGGCGGCCGCGGTCGAGGCGATCCGCGCCCGCGTGCCGGATGCCGCGCTGGAGCTGGTGGCACTGGACCTCGCATCGCAGGCGTCGGTGCGCGAGGCGGCCGGGCAGATCGCGGCCGCGCACCCGAGCGTCGACCTGCTGGTCAACAACGCCGGGGTCATGGGGATCTCCCAGGCCAAGACCGTCGACGGCTTCGAGATGCAATTCGGCGTGGACCACCTGGGGCACTGGACGCTGACCGCGCTGCTGCTGCCGGCGCTGCGGCGGGCGCCGGCCGCGCGGATCGTGACCGTGACCAGCACCGCCCATCACATGGGGCGCGCCGTCGACCCGGCCAACCCGCACCTGGACGGGCGCTACCGGCCATGGCGCGCCTACGGCCAGGCCAAGCTCGCTAACTTCCACTTCGGCCTGGGCCTGGCGGGCGAGCTGGAGAAGGCCGGCGCGGGCACGGCGAGCCTGATCGCGCACCCCGGGCTCTCGAACACCGACTTGCAGGCGGTCAGCGTGCGGCAAAGCGGTGGGGGCGCCAGCCAGCGGTTCTTCCACATGCTCGCCCGCCGCACGGGGATGACCGCCGCCGACGGCGCCCTGTCGCAGCTGCGGGCGGCGACCGACCCGGCCGCGAAGAACGGCGAGTTCTACGGCCCGCTGTACGTCAGCAGCGGGCCGCCCGTGCGCAAGCCGATCCTGCGCAAGATGGACATGGACAAGGCGATCGCCGCGCTGTGGCGGGTCTCCGAGCGCGAGACCGGCGTGGCGATCGACCTACGCGCGACGGCGGCATGACGATCCCGCTGGACCGGGCCGCCGCGGTGCGCGACGCGCTGCGCACGCTGGTGGCGCGCAACGGGTTTCACGGCGCGTCGATGAGCGCCGTCGCCAGCGAGGCCGGCGTGGCGACCGGTACCGCCTATACCCACTACGCGTCGAAGGACGAGCTGGTGCTGGCGGCCTACTGCGAGACGAAGGCCCGGCTCGGCACGGCCGCCCTGGCCGACCTGGACGCGGGCGCGGAGCCGGGCGCCCAGTTTCGCGGCACCTGGCTGGCCATGTACCGCCACCTGACCGCGAACCCCGATCACGCCCGCTTCCTGCTGCAGGTCGACCACTCCCCCTATCGCGGCGACGCCCACGCGGCCGCGATCGCGGCCGGCGACCCGCTGGTCGCGCACGCGGCGGCGGCCGCCGTCGCCATCCTGCTGCTGCCACTGCCGCTGGAGGTCATCTACGAGCTGGGGCTCAGCCCCGCCGTGCGGCTCGCCGCCAGCAAGACCGAGCTGACCGATGAACAGCTGGAGGAGATCGCCGCCGCCTGCTGGCGGGCGATCAGCCGGCCAGCCTGACGGCACTGCGCAGAGAGGGGCGGTGCCACAAACGCGGCGTCACAAGCACGAGGGCTATCTGGTCCTCAGGGGTGACTGCCAGAGAACAGAGGAGCCCATGCGAACGATCGTGGTGGTGGGCGGCGCAAGCTGGCCGTGCCCGGCGTGGCCGAGCAGGCGATCGGGCTCAAGCACGTCGAGGAGGCGGTGGCGATCCGGGACCGGATGCTGACCGCCTTCGACCGGGCGGCGGCGCTCCCGCCCGGGCCGCGGCGCCAGCGCCTGCTCACGGTGACGTTCGCGGGCGGCGGGTTCTCCGGCGTCGAGGGCTTCGGTGAGCTGCTGTCCCTGGCGACCTCGCTGATCCGCAGGTACCCCGAGCTGAGCCCGGCCGAGCTTAGGTTCCACCTCGTGGAAGCCCGCGATCGGATCCTGCCCGAGGTATCCGACCGGCCCGGCCGGTGGGTGGTGCGGTCGCTGGAGAAGCGCGGGGCGCGCGTGCACCTCAACACCCAGGTGAGCTCCGCACAGGACGGGCACGTGGTCTTGTCCAGCGGCGAGGATTACGACTGCGACCTGATCGTGTGGACGGTCGGCAACGACGCGACCCCCGTAGTGCGCAACCACACCGACCTGCCGGTCGACCGGCGCGGAATGCTGATCGTGCGGGCCGACCTGCGGGCCGGCACCGACAGCGAACCGGTGCCGGACGCCTGGGGCGCCGGCGACGACGCGGCGGCGACTGGCCGCGACATCGTCTCGCTGGCGGCGGCGCAAGACCCCCGCCGCGAGTTCGTCACCGGTGGCGAGCCAGCCGGTCCGCCCGCTGCGCGGGTGACATCACGGGAGTATGCCCCGGCGGCGTTACGGCTGAGGACGGCGGGTGAAGGTGACGTGGGTGACTCCGCTGCTGGGGGAGCTCACCGACTCGACGGCGAAGCGCTGCTCCACGCCCTCCAGGCCAGCCCACACCGACTCGCCGCGGCCGAGGAGGATGGGCACCTGCACGATGTGCATGTGGTCGACCAGGTCGGCGGCGAGGAACTGCCGGACGGTGGTGGGGCCGCCGCCAATGCGGACGTCGAGCCCGCCCGCGGCGTCCCGGGCGGCCGCGAGCGCGTCGGCTGGGCTGGCGTCGATGAAGTGGAAGGTCGTGCCGCCCTTCATCTCGATCGAGGGCCGGGGGTAATGGGTCAGCACGAAGACGGGGGTGTGGAACGGCGGCTCCTCCCCCCACCAGCCCTTCCACTCCTCATCGGTCCAGGGGCCGCGCTGCGGGCCGAACTTGTTGCGGCCCATGATCTCCGCGCCGATGCCCGGGCCCCAGGCGCGCGCGAAGGTGTCGTCGGTGGCCGTGCTCCCGTCGGGCTGTCCGATCATCGCGCGGAACGTGCGGGTGGTGAGGAACCACTGCATCAGCCGGTCTCCGGCATGGCCGAACGGCGATTCCAGGCTCTGATCCGCGCCGGTGCCGAAGCCGTCGAGCGAGATGGTCAGGTTGTGAATGCGAACGAGTGACATGGCAGGTAGACCTCCTGTAGAAGCTTCGCTCATCGGTATCACGAGGTAGTCGTAGCCAAGGTCGGTTCCTCGACATCGCGGGGGGCGGGACCGGAGCTTCGTTTTCCATGCATCGGCGCCGGTTTGGTTCGTCTTCGGCGTATCTGGCTCCACGGCAGGCAGCCACGCTTGAACTGTGAGTGCGCGGGCCTGCCCCCCTGAGCCCGCGCACCCACGTTCGGCCGCGATCATGTGCGACACCGCGATCCGCTGGCCGCCCCGAACTAGCTGACATGACAGTTGCGACGACGGCTGGCTCGTTCCGGCCGGCGCTCGGGTATGCCATTGTGAGGCGATCGGACAGTCATGGCAGCAGGGAGGTCAGCCGTGGTGGATCCGCTGTGGGCGCTGCGGCAGATCGCGTTCCAGTTGGAGCGGGCCGGGGAGCCGACGTACCGGGTGCGGGCGTTCCGCCGCGCCGCCGGCGTGGTCGAGGGCCTGTCCGCCGAGGAGCTCGCCCGCCGCTGCGGTGACGGCACGCTGGCCGCGCTGCCCGGCATCGGGCCGGTCACCGCCCAGGTGATCGCCGAGGCCCTGGGTGGCGCGGAGCCTTCCTACCTGACCCGGCTGCTCGGCCAGCAGCCGGCCCGGCCGGCCGATGACCTGCGGGCCGCGCTGCGCGGCGACTGCCATGCCCATTCGGACTGGTCCGATGGCGGCAGCCCGCCGCTGGAGATGGCCGAGGCCGCGCGCGACCTGGGCCACGAGTGGATGGCGCTGACCGACCACTCGCCGCGGCTGACCGTGGCGAGCGGGCTGTCCGCGCAGCGGCTGCGCGCCCAGCTGGAGCTCATCAGCGAGCTGAACGCCCAGCTGGCGCCGTTTCGCATCCTGACCGGGATCGAGGTCGACATCCTCGAGGACGGGTCGCTCGACCAGGACCCGGACCTGCTCGGGCAACTCGATGTCGTGGTCGCCAGCGTGCACTCCAAGCTGCGGATGCCCGCCGGGCCGATGACCAAGCGGATGGTGGCCGCGGTGCGCAACCCGCACGTCGACGTGCTGGGCCACTGCACCGGGCGGCTGATCACCGGCCGGGGCCGGCCAGAATCGGCCTTCGACGCCGACGAGGTCTTCGGCGCGTGCCGCGAGCACGGCGTGGCGGTCGAGATCAACTGCCGGCCAGAGCGCATGGACCCGCCGGACCGGCTGCTGCGGCTGGCCGCCGAGACGGGCTGCCTGTTCGCCATCGACACCGACGCGCACGCGCCGGGCCAGCTGAGCTGGCAGGGTAACGGCACCGCGCGGGCGACCGAGCTCGGCATCGCCCCGGAGCGGGTGATCAACACCCGCCCGGCGGCCGAGATGCGCCGGTAAAGGCATACCGCGGGCAAGCCAGCGGTGTTGCCGGCAGTGTTAGCCGGCGTTAGTCGGCTTCGCCCTACTGGCGGTCGCCCTACTGGCTGCCGCCTTACTCGCGGTCGCCTTCGCCCTGGTGGCCGTCGGCTTGCCGGCGGCCGTCTTCGCCTTGGTGGCGGCCGCCTTAGCTTTAGTGGCGGTCGTTTTCGCCTTAGCGGCGGCGGCCTTAACGGTCTCGGTGGGAAGAACGGGCGGGGCCGCCCGCAGCTGTTGGATGCCCATGGCGCCGGCGGCGCCGGCGGCCATCGCGTACCCGGCCGTCGCGGTGAGGGCGGCGGTAGCCGGCGACAGGCCCTTCTCCAGCAATCGGATGCTCAGCCGGTAGGAGGCGGCGGCGGACAGCACGCCGAAGAAGGCCGCCGCGCCGAGCAGCCCGGCAGCCGGCAGGGCTTGCTTGACCTTGCCTAGCATCTCCTTCTGGGCCGCCACGATCTCGTGCCGGACCAGGGCGCGAGTGTTATCGGATAGTCCCTGCACGGCGTCGGCCACGCCCTCCTGCGCTTCCTGTGTTGTCTCACTCATGGCGCCGCCCCTACCCACGGCAGGCCAGCGCACACCGCGCTTTGGGCGGTCGCGAAGCCGGACCCTCACCGTCCGGCGCCGCGAAGCCGACCCTGCGGACCTGGTCCGCTGAGGTGGTGCCACATTCCGACCCTTACCGGCACTCCCGGGGACGCGTGCGCCAGCGGGCCGTGGGCCGGGGCCGGCAGTCCCGCGGCGGTCAGCAGGTCCTGGTCGAGGCCGATGACCCTGGCCTGATGCAGTGGCCACGGGGGGTGCTCGGCCTCGGCCGCCGCGAGCCTGCCCCCGATCACTGTGAACAGGCGGTACCGGGCGGTCAGGAAGTCCGCCAGCTCATCGTGCGCGGTCTCCAGCCGCGCCCCTAGTTCCACCTCGGCGACACAGCGGGCGCTGCGGCCGGGGGGCCGACGGCGACAGTGGTAGCCGATGCGGTCGCCGGTGACCCGCACACGGATGTCGGACCAGAAGTACGGCAGCCGGAAGCCGCCCCGGGCGGCCAGGACGGCGGGCAGGCGGGCCGCGTCCAGGGAAAGGAACCAGATCCCCGGGTTCCCCTGGGAGTCGCGCACGTAGGTGCGGACGTTGACTTCCCCGAACCTCGACAGCCAGGGCAGCGCCGGCAGTCCCGGTGGCCGGACGCCCTTCATCAGGAACGGCGTTAGTCCCACCCAGGCCGTCCCGTCGCGGGTATCGGCGGTCAGCCCGGCCGGGAGGAACGACTGCACCACCTCAGGCGGGTAGCGCCAGTGCAGGAACGTGATCGTGTCCCACCGGTGACGCATCACCGGATGCGCTACCCGCGGCGGCTCAGTATCCATGGGTACCGCTGCCTCCTGGCCAGGCCGGGAACTGAAAGGGTCAGTCGGTGCCGCGGTTGGTCATCGCGTCGCGGGCCTTGTCGGCGGCGGCGGCGACCGGTCCCGCGGTCTTGAGCGCCCCCGGGCTGGCCGGAGTGTGCGGGTGCGGGCGAGTTGGCGCGGTCTTCTTGGCCGCCTCCAGCTTGCCGCCCAGCTCCTGCGCCTGCTGGGCGGTCAGGGCGACGCGCAGCGCCGGCCACACGTGGCTCTCCTCGTAGTCGATGTGCTCGCGGCCGGCCCGGATGAACTCGGCCAGCAGCTTCTCGAATTCGGGATCGCCGGCGTCGAGCTTGTCGAGCTTGGCGAGCACCTCCTTGCCCTCCTGCTCCTGGCCGAGCGCGGTGTCGGCCAGTTCGTCGCCGTTGGGCAGGTGCTGGCGGACCGCGGGCCAGAAGTACATCTCCTCGACGGCCTCGTGCCGCGACTCCTCGATGACGAGCTGCTCGGCCAGCTTCTTGCGCTGGGTCAGCTGATCGTCGGTGGCCGCGCCTTGCCGTACAGCGCTCATCTCAAGCTGGGTGAGCATCTGCTTCACCTCGGCGTGGTCGTGGGCGAGGACTTCGAATGCGTCCGTCATCTTGTGTTCTCCTCTCCTGGTGGTTTTCCGGTAAGTCCTGGGCGGGCACCGGGAAGCGGTCCCAGACGCGGTGCTGGCCGAGCAGCCCGATGGTGGTGGCGAGGACCCGGGAGGCGTCCTCGCCGGCTAGCACGCCCGGTGACTGAGCCGGGATCCCGGCCGCCGACAGGACGTGCCGGGCCCCGTCCCAGCCGGCGATGGGCTTGGCGTGCCGGTAGGCCTCGGCCAGCATGAGCAGGACGCGCGGGTCGGCGACGGCCGCGTCCGGGGTGCCGTTGCCGGCCTTGGCGTCGCGGGCGCCGAAGGCATCGGCCCCGGTGCCGGGCGCGCCGGCCAGCAGCAGCGCGTCGAATTCCACCGACCGGGCGGTGGCGAAGGTGCGCTGCACGGTGACCGCGCTCCCGCCGTTGCCGAGGACGCCACCGGCCGGGGCGATGACCAGCGGGACCATGTCAGCGTCGAGGACCGCCCGGCGGACGGTCTCCAGTGCCTTCAGGTCGCTGTCGCGCCCGGCGATGATGCCGATGATCCGGCCCTTGACCGGCCAGGTCTGTCCCACCTGGGACAGCGCGGGGCTGGGCTGCACGTCGGGAAGCGCCGGCCCCTTCGGGGCGGGCAGGCCGAGGCTGGCGGCAACCTGCTCGCACAGGTAGGAGTCGACCTGGGCGAGCACCATCAGGTTGCGTTCCTTGATGGCCTGCTCGAAGCACTTGCCGAGCTCGAAGGCATAGGCCGCGATCACGTGCTCGCGCTCGACCGCGCTCAGGCTCAGCCAGAACATCCGCGGCTGGGTGAAGTGGTCGGCGAACGACGCGGGAGCCTCGCGCACCTTGCGGGCGGCGGGGACCGGGACGGGAACCTCGATGAACGCGTGCTCCTCGGTGCCCGCGAAGAACGGGCAGCCGCCGTCGAGCGAGTTCGGCTTGTACGGGGCGACGCCGGCGTGCGCGGCGGACTGGTGGAAGCCGTCCCGGTGCATGCTGTTGACGGGGGCGTGCGGCCGGTTGATCGGGATCTGCTCGAAGTTCGGCCCAGCCAGGCGGCTGATCTGGGTGTCCAGGTACGAGAACAGCCGGCCGGCCAGCAGCGGGTCGTCGGTGATGTCGATCCCCGGGACCAGGTGCCCGGGGTGGAAGGCGACCTGCTCAACTTCCTCGAAGAAGTTGCCCGGGTTGCGGTTGAGGACCATCAGCCCGACAGGTCGCACGGGCGCGAGCTCCTCGGGGACGATCTTGGTGGGGTCGAGCAGGTCGATGCCCTCGAAGGCTTGCTCTGGGGTATCGGGAAAGACCTGGATGCCCAGCTCCCACTCCGGGTAGGCGCCGGCCTCGATCGAGTCGAACAGGTCACGGCGGTGGAAGTCCGGGTCGATCCCGTTAATCAGCTGCGCTTCCTCCCACAGCAGCGAGTGGATTCCCGCCTTGGGCTTCCAGTGGAACTTGACCAGCGTGGTCTGCCCGTCGGCGCTGACCAGCCGGAAGGTGTGGACGCCGAAGCCCTCCATCGTCCGGTACGAACTGGGGATGCCGCGGTCGGACATGTTCCAGATCGTGTGGTGGGTCGCCTCGGTGTGCAGGGAGACGAAGTCCCAGAACGTGTCGTGCGCGCTTTGCGCCTGCGGGATCTCCCGGTCCGGGTGCGGCTTGCCGGCGTGGACCACGTCGGGGAACTTGATCGCGTCCTGGATGAAGAACACCGGGATGTTGTTGCCGACGAGGTCGAATACGCCCTCGCCGGTGTAGAACTTGACCGCGAACCCGCGGGTGTCGCGGACCGTGTCGGCCGAGCCGCGAGATCCCAGGACCGGGGAGAACCGCGTGAACACGGGTGTTTCCGCGCCTTCGGCCAGGAACGCGGCCTTCGTCACCTGTGTCGCGGTACCGTAGCCGCGGAAGATGCCGTGTGCCCCGGCCCCGCGGGCGTGCACGACGCGTTCCGGGATCCGCTCATGGTCGAAGTGGGTGATCTTCTCCCGCAGGTGGTGATCCTGCAGCAGAACCGGGCCGCGCGGCCCGGCCTTCAGTGAGTGGTCGCTATCCGGCAGCCGGGCGCCCTGCGCGCTGGTCAGGAACGGGCCGCCCTGCGCGCGGGCCTCCAGCGGCGCCCCGGTGGGCTGCCCGGTAGGCGAATAGGACTCTGGTGGTCCCTGGTCGGGCTTGGGGGCCAGCGGGTCGCGCGGCTCGGTCGGCTCCTCTAGCGACGGCGGCCGGCTACTCGGCCGTCCCGGGATGGGATGGTTCTTCGCGGAGTCGGACATTCCGTTGCTTCCTCCTGTGAGCTTCCGGGCGCCTGCCCTGCGGGCGGTGAGCCGGTCCTGTACCCGCGCCTGCCGGGCTAACACGGCCGCGCGGAGGAAAACCAGAAAAGTTATTCTGCGGTGCCGTTTTCGCCGTCCTGGCCGTCGCCGGGGCCGTCCCGGTACGGCGCCTCCAGCCAGGGCACCAGGTAATGGTGGTTGAGCCGGCTGCGTACCTGGGCCAGGGCCCGGCGGGGCGTCGGCAGCGGCACCAGGTGCCGGGGAATGGGCCTGATGAGCTCGTCAGGGCGGTGGGCCACCATCCTGGCCTTCTCATCGTCAGACAGCGGACGGCTGACGGAGGCGTAGCTCAGCTCCGGGCGGGCGGCCTCCCCGTCCGGGGAGGCCGCCTCTGAGGAGGCGCTGCGCGCGGAGGCACCGTCCGGGGAGGCACCGTCTGGGGTAGCACCGTCCGGGGAGGCACCGTCCGGGGAGGCACCGTCCGGGGAGGCACCGTCCGGGGAGGCACCGTCCAGTGATTGCCGGGCGATCCCGAACGGGACGCCAGCCCGGAGCCGGCGCCGGTCGGCGCGCTGCAGCGCCACGCAGACCCGCCTGGTCAGGAAGAACGCCGCCACGGGGAGGATGAAGAAGCTCGCCCGCAGCACCCACACCAGGTCTTCCAGGGCCATGCCGAGCTGGTAGGAGAGCACGTCGTCGCCCCCGGCGATCTGGATGACCATCGCGCTGACGATCACCGCCACCCCGATGCCGGTCCGCGTCGGGGTGTTCCGCGGCCGGTCGAGGACGTTGTGCGGCCGGGCGTCACCGATCACCCACCGTTCGAAGAACGGGTAGGCGTACATGCCCATGAAGAACAAGATGGGCAGCAGCACCGCGGGGATGAAGACATTCCACATGATGGTATGGCCGCGCACGTTGGTTTCCACGCCGGGCATCAGCCGCAGCGCCCCCTCAAGGAAGCCGATGTACCAGTCGGGCTGGGCGCCGTTGCTGACGTTGAGCGGGTTGTAGGGGCCGTACAGCCAGATGGGGTTGATCTGCGCGACCGTGGCGAGGATCACCAGGGCACCGAAGACGAACATGAACAGCGCCGTGGTCTTCATCATGAAGACCGGGAACAGGGGGGCGCCCACCTCGACGTGCTCGCGCTCCTTCTTGCCCGGCCACTGGGTGTGGCCCTGATGCCACAAGATCATCAGGTGCGCGGTGACCAGCGCGAGGAGCAGCCCGGGAATCAGCAGCACGTGCACGATGTAGAGCCGGGGGATGAAGTCCTCGCCGGGATACTGGCCGCCGAAGACGAAGAAGGTCACGTACGTGCCGACCACCGGGATCGATTGCATGATGCCCTCGGCGATCCGGACCCCGGTCCCGGAGAGCATGTCGTCGGGCAGCGAGTAGCCGGCGAACCCCTCGGCGGCGGCCATCGCGAACATCGTGGTGCCGATGACCCAGTTGACCTCGCGGGGCTTGCGGAACGCGCCGGTGAAGAAGATGCGCAGCGCGTGCATCGCGATGGCGCCGACGAAGATCAGGGCCGCCCAGTGGTGGATCTGCCGCATGAGCAGGCCGCCGCGGACGTCGAAGGAGATGTGGATCGTGGAGGCGTAGGCCTCGCTGGCCGACAGGCCGTTCAACTTGGCGTACGAGCCGTGATAGATGATCTCGTGCTCGCTGGGGTGGAAGAACAGCGCCAGGAATGTCCCGGTCAACAGCAAGATGATGAACGAGTACAGGGCGACCTCGCCCAGGAAGAACGACCACTGGTCGGGAAATGCCTTCTTCAGGGCCTTACGGCCATACCCGGCAGCGTGGAACCGGTCATCAACGGCTCCGCCGGTCTTGCGCAAGGCTCGCTCGACCTTCACCCTGGTTCTCCCTCAGCTCGCGGTGCCACCGCGCTACCCGGGGAACGGCCCGCTAACTGATCGCGGGGCGACCTTTTCACGCGGAACTGTGGCCGCGGCGTTTGCGGGCCGTTTCGCGGGTAGTCGGTCGCGGCCCAGCCGAGCCACCAGGGGGTGAGCGTGCCGTTCCGAAGTGCCTTCTCCCAGCTGTTCACGCAGGACACGATCATCGCCTGGGTGGTCTTCGGCCTGGTCATCGTGGCCATGACCGGTGCGATGGGCTACAGCTGGTATCGCGGCAGGAAAGGGATGGGACCGCTCAAGGCGGCCGAGGCGAACCGGCTGGAGCTCGGCTACGCGGGGGCGCTGATCGGGATGGTCGTGTTCCTGGTGATCTCCAGCTTCGCGGCGAACGCCAAGGACTATCCCGACCCGCCCAAGCCCGCGGTGACCGTGACCGTGACCGGCTACCAGTGGTGCTGGCGCTTCCACTACGAGGGCACGCCGGTGACGAGCAGCGGGCAGTGCCAGGGCCTGCGAGACCTGCCCGTCCTCGAGGTGCCGATCGGGCAGCCGGTCCGGCTCAACGTGACGGCGACCGACGTCCTGCACGCTGTCTGGGTGCCGCAGTGGCGGTTCAAGCTGTACGCCTACCCCGGCCACGTGAACAGCATCACGATCACCATCCCGCGGGCCGGACGGTGGATCGCGCGCTGCGCTCAGCTGTGCGGGGTCTACCACTATGAGATGGACTTCTGGCTCCGGGCGGTCCCGCCCGCGACCTTCCAGCGCTTCCTGCGGACGGGACGGCCATGACCGCCCCGGTGAAGGTGGTGCCCTTCCCCTCCCCGGCTGAGGAGGAGCGCGACGGGCTGCCGCAGTGGCTGCTGACCACCGACCACAAGCGGATCGGGATCTTGACGATCGGCACCGCGCTGTTCCTGTTCTTCCTCAACGGGGCGCTGGCCCTGACCATGCGAGCGCAGCTCGCGCAGCCGAACCTGCACATCCTCAGCCCGCAGGCCTACCTGCAGTTCATGACCCAGCACGGGACCGGGATGATCGCGCTCACGATCACGCCGCTGGCGATCGGCCTCGGCGTGTACCTGGTCCCGCTCCAGGTGGGGGCGCCGCGGATGGCGGCGCCGCGCGCGGCGCTGCTGGGGTACTGGCTCTACGTTTTCGGCTCGCTCGCGCTGATCTGGGGGTTCGTGACGCCGACGGGCGGCTCGCAAGACGGCTGGTGGGGATACACGCCGCTGTCCAGCGGCGCCTACTCACAGGGGGAAGGGATGTCGTTGTGGACCGCGGGGACGTTCCTGGCGGCCGTCGGCATGCTGTTGATGAGCGCCACCATGCTGTGGACGGCCCTGCGGATGCGAGCACCGCACGTGACGCTGCCGCGGATGCCGGTCTTCACCTGGACCGAGATCGTGACCTGCCTGATGGTCTTGTCCGGGTTCCCGTCCTTGCTGCTGGGCCTGGGAATCGTCGCGGCGAGCCGGGTCGATCCGGCGCGCTTCACCACCAACGGCTGGAACATCGCCTACCAGAACCTGTTCTGGTTCTACGGGCACCCGGTGGTGTACGTCATGTTCTTCCCGTTCGTCGGCTGCGTGGCGGAATCCCTGGCGACCTTCACCGGACGGCGCTTCTTCGGTTACAAGGGGACCGTGCTGTCGCTGCTGGTCTTCGCGGCCGGGTCAATGTCGGTGTGGGGGCACCACCTGTTCGCCAGCGGCCAGAACGTCAACGACTACTTCTCGCTCACCTCCATCTTCTTGACGATCCCGGCCGGGGTCGAGTACTTCGGCTTCCTGGGGACGCTGTGGGGCGGCCGGTTCCGGTACACCACCTCGATGCTGTTCGCGCTGGCGTTCATCCCGCAGTTCCTCATCGGGGGCCTGACCGGCATCCTGGTAGCCAACCCGGCGATCGACTACCACGTCAACAACAGCTACTTCATCCTGGGGCACTTCCACTACACGCTCTTCGCCGGCAGCGTCTTCGGCTTCTTCGCGGGGTTTTACCTGTGGTTCCCCAAGGCCACCGGGATCATGCTGAACGAGCGGCTCGGCAAGTTGCACTTCCTGCTGCTGACGATCGGGGCGAATACCGCGTTCATCCCGATGTTCTTCCTGGGCTACGACGGCATGCCGCGCTGGATGGCGACCTATCCGGCCGGCGCGGGATTCACCACGCTCAGCCTGATCTCCAGCATCGGCGCCGGGATCATCGGCCTGGGGATGTGCGTGTTCGCCCTGAACCTCTATGAGTCCGCCCGGGCCAAGGTCCCAGCCGGCCCGAACCCGTGGCTGGCCCACACGCTGGAATGGTCGACCTCCTCACCGCCGCCCCGGTTCAACTTCAACCTCACCTACCCCGTCATTCGGGTGCACAGCTACGCGCCGCTCCTCAACCTGCGGGAGCGCGCCCTGGCCGCTCAGCAGGAACGGCGGGAGGCGTAACGATGGAACGGTGGCTTTCCGGCACGAGCGTCGTCCTCATCTGGGGCGCGCTCAACACCATCCTGGCCGCGGTGCTGGCCGGCTTCACCGCCGCCGGGAGGGTAGGCGGCGCGGGCCCGGCGGGGGCCCTGGCGTTCGCCATCTACGCCGCGTCGGCCACGCTCGTGTTCCTGATCGCGCTGGCGGTCTGGGCCGGCCGGCGCAGGCTGCGGGGGCTGAAGCAGCCGCCCCGTCCCGCCACCGCGGTCATGCTCGCCCTGGCCGTGGCGATGGCGTGGATCGCCCTCGCGGTCGGCCCGTGGGCGGCCTACATGGCGGCCGCCCCGCTCCTGGTCGCCCTTGTCCTTGAGGTCTATCCCCGCACCAGCCCCTGACGTGGCGGTTTACCGCGCGGGCGCGCGGGTAACGGGAAGGTCGCGTCACGACCTACGACAGTGAGCGGGAGGTGGAGTGGCTACCAGGGAACAGGTACGGCGGCTACTTGACGACGGCCTGGATTACCAGGCGGCGGGCCGGCAACTGGGCATCCCTGCGGGGCAGGCGTATCTGATCGCCACCGGCATGGCCGCCGACGGCAGCGACACGGTCACCGATGACGAGGCGCGACGCCCGGGCTTCCTGGCGAGTAGCCAGCACCTGGCCAATCCGCCGCATGAGAACCCGACGAGTAAGGATTCCGTGGTCGCCTGGCTGAAGGCGCGGGTCGCGGCGGATGAGCAGATGCGCGCGGCCATGCTCAGGCGGACCGCCGAAGGAGGGGCCAGCTGATGGGCGTCAGGACCTGGATCGACGCGTGGCCGGCGTACCGGCAGCTGAAGGACGCGGACCCGCTGGGCCGCGGCGCGGCGGCCAAGAGCAAGGTCACATCCAGCCTCGCGCCGCGCACCCGGACCGCGGACAGGGTAGTCAAGTCCATCTGCCCGTACTGTGCCGTGGGCTGCGCCCAGAACGTCTACGTCAAGGACGAGAAGGTCATCCAGATCGAGGGCGACCCTGACTCCCCGATCAGCCGGGGACGGCTGTGCCCGAAGGGGTCGGCCAGCCTCCAGCTCACCACCGGCGGCGCCCGGCGCTACGAGGTGCTGTACCGGCGCCCGCACGGCACCGAATGGGAAGTCCTGCCCCTCGAGACGGCCATGGACATGATCGCCGACCGGGTGATCGCGACCCGGCGGGACAGCTGGCAGTGGGAGGTCGACGGCAAGCGCACCCGGCGGACGCTCGGGTTCGCCTCGCTGGGCGGGGCGACGCTCGACAACGAGGAAAACTACCTCATCAAGAAGCTGTTCACGGCACTCGGCGCGATACAGATCGAGAACCAGGCGCGCATTTGACACTCCGCCACCGTCCCCAGTTTGGGGACTAGCTTCGGCCGGGGCGGCGCGACCACGTTCCAGCAGGACCTGCAGAACGCGGACTGCATCGTGATC
>JAICYD010000040.1 GCA_025934375.1 Streptosporangiaceae bacterium
GCTGATGAGCGATGCGGACGTCAAGCTCGACGTCGGCCGCGAGCTTACCCGCGGCCTCGGCGCCGGGGCCGACCCGGATGTCGGCCGCAAGGCGGCCGAGGACCACGCCGAGGAGATCGAAGAGGTCATCAAGGGCGCCGACATGGTCTTCGTCACCGCGGGCGAGGGCGGCGGCACCGGCACCGGCGGCGCTCCCGTCGTCGCCAGCGTGGCCCGCTCGCTCGGCGCGCTGACCATCGGCGTGGTGACCCGGCCGTTCGGCTTTGAGGGCAAGCGGCGCGCGGTCCAGGCCGAGACGGGCATCGAGCGGCTCCGGGCCGAGGTCGACACCCTGATCGTCATCCCGAATGACCGGCTGCTGTCCATCTCCGACCGGCATGTCAGCGTCCTGGACGCGTTCAAGGCCGCCGACCAGGTGCTGCTGTCCGGT
Organism: Streptosporangiaceae bacterium; assembly: GCA_025934375.1. Lineage (GTDB taxonomy): Bacteria > Actinomycetota > Actinomycetes > Streptosporangiales > Streptosporangiaceae > Trebonia. The sequence goes on from JAICYD010000040.1 coordinate 431, forward strand.
GTCCAGGGCATCACCGACCTCATCACCACGCCCGGCCTGATCAACCTTGACTTCGCCGACGTCAAGTCGGTCATGTCCGGGGCCGGGTCCGCGCTGATGGGCATCGGGTCCTCGCGCGGCGACGACCGGGCCGTGGCCGCCGCCGAGATGGCCATTTCCTCACCGCTGCTCGAGGCGTCCATTGACGGCGCGCACGGAGTCCTGCTGTCCATCCAGGGCGGGTCGGATCTCGGGCTGTTCGAGATCAACGAGGCCGCGCAGCTCGTCTCCAACTCCGCCGCGGTCGACGCGAACATCATCTTCGGCGCCGTCATCGACGACGCTCTCGGCGACGAGGTCCGCGTCACCGTGATCGCGGCCGGCTTCGATGAGCAGCGGCCGTCCCGGCCCACGACGGCCGCGACCGCTAGCGGCTCGGGTTACGGGGGCTTGGCGACCGGCGGCCCGCTGGGCGGGCCCAGCGCCGGGACAGGCGGTTCAGGAGCGAGCGGAACCTCCGGCAGCGGGCCAAGCGCGGCGTCCCGGCCGCCCGTTACGTCGAACTGGGCGAACTCCCGGGCGGGCACCACGGCCGGCTCCGGGAGCGCCAGCGGCAGTGCGCCGCTAGCGCCGGCCGCTGATCACGCGGCGCGGCCGGCGCCCCATCTATCGTCGGACGGCCTTACGTCGCCAAGCGCGGGGACGTCGTCGAACGCGGTGTCGGCCGCCACGGGGTCGCCAAGCACGGGGTCGCCGGGCACGGTGCCGGCGAGCTACGTGCCCGCCCCGGTCGCGTTCGTGTCCGGCGATGGCGACGATGACTACTCGTCGGCCGACGGGACGGGGTACGCCGGTGACGATGGCCATGCCCTGGGAGACACTGCCGGGCCGCTGACCTCGGCGGGCATCTCCGGCGCGGCCACGCGGCCCGAGGTGCCGCGAGCGGTGCCGGAGAAGTCATTCGACAGCGCCGCGCCCCGCCGCCGCCCGGTGGTCTTCGAGGAGGAAGACGACCTGGATGTGCCCGACTTCCTCAAGTGACGCCGACGTTGCCCGCCGGTCGGAGCTAGCGGCCCGGCTGGCGGAGGTCACCGCCCGGATTGAGAAGGCATGCGCCATGGCCGGGCGGGACCTGTCGGAGGTCACGCTGATCGCCGTCACCAAGACCTACCCGGCCGAGGATGTCCGGCTGCTGCGCGAGCTCGGCGTTCACGATTTCGGGGAAAACCGCGATCAAGAGGGCAAGGTGAAGGCGGCTCAGTCCGTTGAGCTCGATATCGCCTGGCATTTCATCGGCCAGCTGCAGACCCGAAAGGCCAGCAGCGTGGCGCGGTACGCCGATTACGTGCACTCCGTCGACCGGGCGCGGCTCGTCAGCCACCTCGGCACCGCGGCCAGCGCGGCTGGCCGCGAGATAACCTGCCTGGTCCAGGTGAGCATTGACGGGGACCCGGAGCGGGGCGGGGTGCCCGCCGGCGGCGTCACGGCGGTGGCGGAGGCGATCGAGGCCGAGCCGAGTCTGGTGCTCGGCGGGGTCATGGCGGTCGCGCCGATGGGGATGAACCCCGCGGCCGCCTTCGCCGCGCTGCGCGACATCGCTGGCACCGTCCGTGCCATTCGGGCCGCGGCGGGCATCATTTCCGCCGGAATGAGCAGCGACCTGGAGGATGCCGTCGCGGCCGGGGCGACACACCTCAGAATTGGTACGGCGTTGCTCGGCGATAGAAAGCCTCCGGTCCGGTAATGTCCGTCGCATAGATGTGGTCGGATACGCGGCGACGCGTTGTGCACGACGGAGGACTGAAGGATGGCCAGCGCGATGCGCAAGATGGCGGTCTACCTTGGCCTCGTGGAGGACGACGATCGTCGCTATCAGGACAAGTACGACGCGTACGAGGACTACGACGAGTACGACGAGCCGGCGGACGACGTGGAGGCCACGCCCGCGCGCGCTGACTACGGCTACCCGGTGAACGAGCACCCGGTGGCGCACGCGCCGCAGCAGGTTGAGCTCGCCCGTATCACGACGCTCCATCCGCGCACTTACAATGAGGCTCGTACCATCGGTGAGCACTTCCGCGAGGGCACTCCGGTGATCATGAACCTGACCGAGATGGTCGACAGCGACGCCCGGCGTCTGGTCGACTTCGCGGCGGGGCTGATCTTCGGCCTGCGCGGGTCCATCGACAAGGTGACCAATAAGGTGTTCCTGCTCTCACCAGCGAACGTCGAGGTTACCGCCGAGGACAAGGCGCGCATCGCGGAACGGGGCTTCTTCAACCAGAGCTAGTCGTCCCAGTGGCTAGCCGACAGTAGTAGGTGGTGGGCCACAGTGGGCATCGTCAAGGTAGTTCTCACCTACCTGCTTGAGTTCTTCCTGCTCCTGCTCATCGGAACGATGATCATCAGCTGGATCAGGGCGTTCGCGCGTGACTGGCACCCGACGGGCGTCGTCTTGGTGATCTGTGAGTCCATCCTCACAGTGACAGATCCCCCGCTGAAATTCCTACGTCGCTACATACCGCCCCTCCGGCTCGGTACAGTAGCACTTGACCTCAGCTTCATGGTCCTGTTCATTGTGGTACTGATTTTGCTGCAAGTGGTCGTCCCGCTGCTCTGATCGTGTACCGTGCTGTGACAAGGACGGTGCCAAGGAACGAACACGGTGCTGAGGAACGCAGCCAACCGCGCCGAGGAGACGAGATGCCGCTGACGCCCGCGGATGTGCGGAACAAGCAGTTCAGTACGACCAGGCTCAGGCCCGGCTACGACGAGGAAGAGGTCGATGCCTTCCTCGACGAGGTCGAGGCTGAGCTCGACCGCCTGATCCAGGAGAACGAGGAGCTCCGGGCCAAGCTGGCAGAGGTCCTGCGTGGTGGCGGGAAGCAGGGTATCCCCGCGCTGAGCTCGCCGCTGTCCGACCAGACCAGGACGGACCTAACGGCTGAGACGTCCATGCCGATGATGGAGCAGCGCCGCCCCGAGCCCATGATGATGGGCGAGCGGATGAGCCACTCCTCGGTCGAGGACAACATGGACACCGCGGCCCGGGTCCTGTCGCTGGCCCAGCAAACGGCCGACCAGGCGATCGCCGACGCCCGCCGCGAGGCGGACGAGACGCTCAACCGGGCCCGCCGCGAGGCTGATGACGTGCTTACCAAGGCACGCCGCCAGGCCGAGCAGATCACTGGTGACGCCCGCGCCCGCGCCGAGAGCCTGGAGCGGGACGCCCAGGAGAGGCACCGCCAGGCGATGGGCTCGCTGGTGCAGCAGCGCGAGGAGCTTGAGCGCCGGGTCGATGACCTGCGGGCGTTCGAGCGCGAGTACCGCAGCCGCCTGAAGGCCTACCTTGAGGGACAACTGCGCGACCTGGAGGCGGGCGTGAGCGACAGCGGCACGTTCCCCGTGGTTCCGCCGGGGCCTCCCGCCCCGCCGCAGCTGCCCGCTGGCCTTGGACAGCCCGCCCTCCGCAACGGTGCCCCGTCGGCTCCCGGCCAGTTCTCTGGTGGCCCGGAGACTGCGGTGCAGCACGTGGCAGGCTTCCCGGTTGGTGGCGGCTCGTCGGTTCACGACCGCCGCTAGTTCCTGCGACCCTACGACTTCGGGCGGCGCGCCCGGGCACACGAGGAGATGAAGGGTGATCCGGTTTAGCGCCGCACTGGTCGTGGTCGCGATCGGGGTGCTCGTCGGGGGCGTAGCCCTCAGCAGCCTGCCGTTCGTGTACGTGGCGATCGGCGTGAGTGCGGTCGCGCTGCTCGTGCTGGCCGCGGGTGTGGTGCTTAAGCGCGACGAGCTATTCGACGAGGCAGCACAGGCGACGGCGGGAACGCCCGTCGCGGGAGCACAGCCGGCCGTGGGGGTGCAGCCCGCGGCCGAGGGCGCACCCGCGGCGGCAGCGTACGTCGGGGGAGCGGGCCAGCCGCGAGTCGCGGCCGGGGTCGGTGGCAGTGTCTCCGGGAGCACGATGTCCGGGGACACCGCCCTTTCCAGTGGCACCGCCCTTTCCAGTGGCACCGCCCTTTCCGGCGACACCGCCCTTTCCGGCGACACCGCCTTTTCCGGGGATGCCCCCTTCGGGGATTGGGCATCGACCCGGTATGCCCAGCCGGCTCCCGTCCAGCAAGCACACGATGGCACGCCGGGGCGGGCAGGGGCAGTGTCTCCCGGAACATGGCTCCCGTCGGTCCCCGGCGTCCCGGCCGCCGGGGACGCGCTTTCCGGGACGCCCGAGCCGATCCCGCCGGCGTCCTTCCGGCGGCCCCCGGCGCCACCGACTCGAGCCGATCCGGTGCTCCCGTGGGCGGACTCGCTGCCTACCCGCGTCGACATCAGCGGCACCCCGCGCACGCCGGGCGCGGATACGGGTTCCTCGCCCTCTGGATCCTCATCGTCGTCCGGGCCTTCGGCTGGACTTCCCGCGAACGGGCTGCTTCCGGGTGGGAAGTTCGCCTGGCGCGATATCACCTGGGACGACAGCGCCGGCGACAAGCCTCGCGCGGGCGAGCGGGACAGCGGCGAGCGCGACGGCGGTGAGGAAGAGACCGACCCGACGGCCGCGACCGTGCGCATCGCCCCATTGGCGAGCACACCGCCGCCGGCGAGCGCGGTTCCGCCGGCGAGCGCGGGCACGCCCAGCTGGTTTGATGACGTCGATGACGCCAGCGATGCCACCCTGTCGCTCGGCCAGCCCGGACGCGACGACCACTTGTCGTTCCCGGTCGGCGAGGCGCCGGCCCATGCGGTGGCCCACGATATCGAGGTGCCGGCGGACACCGGCGACGACGTCGACCTGGACGCCACCGCGGCCATGCCCATCCAACCCGGCCCGGACCCGGGCACCCACGAGGACCTGAACGCCACGGTAGCCATGGGCGTCCTGCCCGGCCCCGACGTGGACGCCGAGGCCGACCCGGGACCGGAAGTGGACGCCGACGCCAACCATGCCTGGGCCGACCTGGACGCTGACCCGGACCCGGACGCGGACGTTGACCTGCACGCAGATCCCGCCCAAGACGAGGAACTCCCTGGCGCACCCGATGAAGACGACCTAGCGCCTACCGCCGCCAATGAGACCATCGCGCCGGAGACTACCGCGGCCGAGCCGGCGTCGGGTACCGGGCAGGTCACCGTCGTACCCGGCGTACCTCGTTACCACAACGGGGACTGCATCCTGATCCGCTTCATGGCCGATGAGGACGTTCAGCGAATGACGGTCTCGGAAGCCAAGAAGGCAGGCTGCACCCCCTGCCGTGCCTGCCAGCCCGAGGACTAGCGCGCACCCTGAATCCAGGCGGGGCACGCCTCCTCCTGTGGACTCAGCCCGGGTGCCTGCGCCGGGGCAGGCGCAGGAATCAGCTAGCGGGCGATGGCCAGCCAGAAGTGCAGGCCTAGGTCGGCGTCTGCGTGGTCGTGCCAGCCAGCCGGCCCGGGCGGCTCGGCAGGCTCGAACGTCTCCGCGAGAACTTCCTCGGCGATCAGCGCGCCGTGCGCGGTCAGCGCGTCGGTCAGGTCGCCTTCGGTCGCCGACCAGCGCAGCGAGATCCGGTCGGTGACCGCCAGCCCGGCTGCCTTGCGCGCCTCCTGAATGCGGCGGACGACCTCCCGCGCCAGTCCCTCGGCGCGCAGCGCCGGCGTTACCGCCAGGTCGAGCGCCACCGTCTCACCGTCAGCGAGGGCGACGCCCCAGCCTTCAGCGGGCGTCTGCGTCACGATCACGTCCTGTGCGGTGATCTCCACCGGGCCAGCACCGGGCACGTCAAGGCGCAGCGAGCCACTTCCGGCGACCGCGGTCGCGACCGCCGCCGGGTCGGCGGCCCGGATCGCCGCGGCGACCGGCTGGGTACCTGCCCCGAACCGCTTGCCGAGCGCCCGGAACTCCGGCTTCACGCTGTATCGCACAAGTTCGCCGTCTTCAGCGCCGGAATCCAGCGGCGCCACGGAGTGCACGTTCAGCTCCTCGGCCACCAGGGACCGCAGCTCAGCGGGCAGCGACGCGAACCCGCTGGCCCCCACCAGCGCCCGCTCCAGCGGCTGGCGGATGCCCACCCCCGCCGCCGACCGAGCCGAGCGTCCCAGTTCCACCACGCGCCGCGCCAGCGCCATCTGGGCCGCCAGCGACGGGTCGATCAGCGATGCGTCAGCGGCCGGCCACTGCGCCAGGTGCACCGACTCCGGTGCCTCGGCTTCCCGCAGCACCTCCCACAGGTAATCGGTCAGGAACGGCGTCATCGGCGCCATCAGCTTCGTCACGGTCACCAGGGCCGAGTGCAGCGTGGCGAACGCCGACGCCCCGTCCGCGCTTGACGGGCCGGCCCAGAACCGCCGCCGTGACCGCCGCACGTACCAGTTCGACAGGTCGTCGATCAGCGCCGCCAGCCGCCGCCCGGCGGCGGCGGAGTCGAACGCTTCCAGGGAAGCGGTCACGTCACGCACGCATGCCTGTGCCTCCGACAGCAGCCACCGGTCCAGTAGCGGCCGGTCCGCGGGCTCGGGTGGCGCGTAAGCCCCGGCCACCGACTCCGGCGTCCACACGGCCGCCCCCGCCCCGGGCGCGTTCGCGTACAGCACCAGGAACGAGGCGGTGTTCCAGTAGGTGAGGAGCACCTTGCGGACGATCTCATCAAGCACGCCCGGCCCGATCCGGCGCTGTCCCCAGGGCGATCCGGAGGCGGCGAAGAACCAGCGCACCGCGTCGGCGCCATGGGAGTTCAGCACCCCCATCGGCTCTAGGACGTTGCCCAGGTGCTTGGACATCTTGCGGCCCTGCTCGTCCACCACGTGCCCGAGGCAGACGACGTTCTCATAGGAGGACCGGCCGAACGCCAGCGTCCCGACCGCCATCAGCGAGTAGAACCAGCCCCGGGTCTGGTCGATCGCCTCGCAGATGAACTGCGCCGGGTAGGCCGCCTCGAACTGGCCGGAGTTCCGCCACGGAGCCCCATGCTGCGCGAACGGCATCGACCCGGAATCGAACCAGGCGTCGATTACCTCCGGCACCCGCCGCGCCACCCCGCCGCACGACGGGCACGCCAGCGTCACCTCGTCCACGTACGGCCGGTGCGGGTCGAGCGCGGCCAGATCAGCGCCGGCCAGCGATCCCAGTTCGGCCAGCGACCCAACGCAGGTCAGGTGCCCGGCGTCGCATTCCCACAGCGGTAGCGGAGTGCCCCAGTAACGGGTCCGCGACAGCGCCCAGTCGATATTGCCGCGCAGCCACTCGCCGAACCGGCCGTCCTTGATGGTGGCCGGCTGCCAGTTGGTCTTCTCGTTCTCCGCGAGCAGCTGATCCTTGATCGCGGTGGTCTTGATGAACCACGACGGCAGCGCGTAGTACAGCAAGACGGTGCCGCACCGCCAGCAGTGCGGGTAGCTGTGGCTGTGCGGCGCGGAGTGGAATAGCAGCCCCCGCTCGGCCAGGTCTGCCATCAGCGGCTTGTCCGCGTCCTTGAAGAATAGCCCGCCGACTAGCGGCAGGTGCTCCTCAAAGCGCCCGTCCGGGCGCACCGGGTTCACAACGGGCAGTCCGTGGGCGCGCCCCGCCTCCATGTCATCGGCGCCGAACGCCGGCGCCAGGTGCACGAGCCCGGTGCCGTCCTCGGTCGTGACGAATTCCGCGGCTACGACGACGTGCCCAGGATCAATATCGACTAGCTGAAATGGAGGCTGGTACCTCGTCCCGATCAATTCCGCTCCGGGAATGTCAGCGGCAACGTGCCATCCCTCGCCAAGCACGCGCGCGTAAAGCGACTCCGCGACGACGACCTTATCGCCATCGCGCGACTTGCGCGCGACGACGTAGTTCACCTCGGGATGGACGGCGATCGCGGTGTTGGAAACCAGCGTCCACGGGGTCGTCGTCCACACCAGGAGGTCCGCCCCCGCCAGGTGCCGGGCGGTCTTGGCGGGCAGGCCGGCGGGAGCCTGGGTGACCTTGAACCGGACGATGACCGACGGGTCGGTGACGTCCCGGTACACGTCGGGCTGGCCCATCTCGTGGTCCGACAGCGCCGTGCCGCACCGCGGGCAGTACGGGCTGATCCGGAAGTCGCGGACCAGCAGGCCCGCCTCGTAGATCGTCTTCAGCGCCCACCAGACTGACTCGACGTAGGGCGCGTCCATCGTGCGGTAGGCGTCCGACAGGTCGATCCAGTAGCCCATCCGCTCGGTCACCGCCGAGAACGCGTCGACGTGCCGCAGCACCGATTCCCGGCAGCGCTTGTTGAACTCGGCCACCCCGTAGGTCTCGATGTCCTTCTTGCCCGACAGCCCGAGCTCCTTTTCCACCGCGACCTCGACCGGCAGCCCGTGGCAGTCCCAGCCGGCCTTGCGCGGCACGTGGAAGCCCTGCATGGTCTTGAACCGAGGGAACATGTCCTTGAAGACCCGCGCCTCCACATGGTGGATGCCCGGCATCCCGTTGGCCGTCGGCGGCCCCTCGTAGAACGTCCAGCGCGGCCCGTTGCTGGTGCGCGCCAGCGACGCCGCGAAGGCTCCCGTCCGCCTCCACCGGGCGAGCATCTCGTGGTCGACCGCCGGAAGGTCAACCTGGGCCGGGAGCGGTGGCATCTTCGGCATGAAGGCCATCCTATGGCGGGGGGTCCGTGCCGCCTCCGCTACGGTGACGATCCCGTAGAAGCGGGGGTGCTAGGGGGTTGGAGTGTACCCCCCGGAGAAATAGGCGCGTGGCCGGAGACGGCGTACTGGATGTCGGCCGCGAGCGCGGCGACCGAGCCGTGCAGGTCGATGCTGTGGCCCTGCCGCGCCGCGTCCAGCAGCGGCCACACCTGACCCTGGATCAGCGCGCTGAACTCGGTGTAGTACGGGGTCACCGGGCGCGGGATCGCCTTGCCGATCGCCTTGAGGATTGTCGAGCCGATCCGCAGCTGGCGGCCGGGCTTGTCGCCGCACAGCGGGCTGCCGGTAACCGCCGCGTAGCCGTGTGCCGTGTACCCCGCGGGCAGCGGGGCGTTGGCGGCGTAGGCGGCCGTCCTGGTGGCGGGGAACCCGCCGACCGCGAACAGGCACCGCTCGGCTTGCTCGGAGGTCAGGAAGGAGATGACCTTCAAGGCGGCCTCCGGGTGCGGGCTGCTCGCCGAGATCGCCAGGTCCTGCCCGCCGAGCACCGAGGGGAAGGGCAGCGGGGAGACGGTGAAGTTGCGGGCGACCTCGCTGGAGCCGGGCAGCGTGGCCGTGGCGATCTGGTTGTAGTAGATCGGCCAGTTCCGCATGAACACCGCTTGGCCGGTGGCGAAAGCGGTGAACGACTGGGCTTCGGACGCCGACAGCTCCGAGCCGGGAATCTGCAGGCCGATCTGGCTCACGAGCTGCTCCAGCCCGGCGGCTACCGCCGCCGGGTCCCGGATGGTGCCATCGGCGCCGATCGCGTCCGGCCGGTAGCCGCGGATGATCTCCAGCAAGTTGACGGTCAGGCCCTCGTACTCGGCGAACTGCCCGGTGTACCCGTCCCTAATGGCCGGGTCCTTTTGCCGGGCCTGCAGGGCGGCCCGCATCACCTGGTCGAACGTGCCCAGCGGGGACGCGGGGTCAACGAGGTCGGTGCGGTGGTAGAGCAGGCCCACGTCGGTGGTGAACGGCGCCGCGTACAGCCGCCCCGAGCCGTCCTTGCCGGAGGCCAGTGGCTGGGGGAGGAACCCGTTAGTGGCCAGGTGGCCCTCGAGCGACCTGACGTAGCCGGCCGCCGCGAACTCGGGCACCCACTGGCCGTCCAGGTTGTAGATGTCGTACTGGGCGTCGCCAGCCTGGGCGGCGGCGAGCATCTGGCTGTGCGCCAGCGTAGCGCCGCCGTCGACCACGGCCAGCCGTATCCGGATGCCGGTGATCCGGGCCTCGCGGGCATTCCACCAGTCGGCCAGCTCGCTGTACATGCCGGTGTCGCCGCTGCGCACCGGCGTGTCGCCCGCGCTGATGCTGGTGTCCGTCCCGGTCAAGATCGTGACGGTGACCGGCCCCGTCGCTGGCGCCGGCCACGGCCCGGTGCCGGGCGCCGGCGCGCACCCGGCGGTCCCCGCCGCGCAGGCCACGACCGCGGCGATCAGGGCCGCCACCCGGCGGCGCTTGCCGGTCATCCGCCTGCCACCTGGCTGATCAGGAGGCTGAGCTGCCGGGTCAGGTCCCCGCTGGCGTTCACGCAGGTGCCTCCGGTCGTTGTCGCGAGCGCCGCGAGTGACTGTGCGGCGGTGGTGGGGGTCTGCGCGCACCCGGCGGGCCCGAAGGCGATGACGAACACCTTGACGCGGGACTGCGCGGGCAGCCCCGGCGGGCGCAGCGAGATGCGCGTCACGTTGCCGAAATCGGAGGAGCGGGGATCCTCGGCCTGGCTGTCGCCGTCGGTGAGCAAGATCACCGAGTTGATCGGCTTGTCGCCGTTGCCGCCTGGCCGCTGGTTCAGAAGGACGTCGGCGGCGTCGGCCAGCAGGTCGAACTGGGCTGAATGATCGTGCGCGCGCAGCCCGCTGACGCTGGCGGCGACCGAGGCGAGGCGGGCGGCGGTGGCGCTGCCGAACGGGACCGGCTCCGCGTGCGTCGCGGCCCCGGGGCCGGGGAACGCCCACACCCCGAAGCCGTCGCGGGGACCCAGGGGGCTGCCGGTCGAAGCGGGTGATGTCCGGGCGGGCGCTCCGGTGACCAGGGCGTCGGCGGTCGCCGCCTCGATCTGCGGCAGGTAGGGCTCCATGGGGCCGGAGTCGTCGATCGCAACCAGGACGTGCGCTGGTGCCTGGGCCGCCTTGAAGCTTGCCAGCGCGCTTCCCATCTCGCTGTCCGACGGCTGCGAGCTCGTGCCGGAACCCGGCGCGTCCAGCCCGCCGGCTGTCAACGCGGCCCGCCCGGCGGGGCCGGTGAGCCAGTTGTAGAAGTCCATCTCATAGCGCTGGCGGGCCTGCTGCGCGGCCGGGTCACCGCCCCAGTCCAGCGTGGTGAACGGGAAGTCGAGGGACGGCGCGTCCGACGGGGGAAGGGCGGTCAGCGGCAACGGCGGCGCCCCCGGCGTGACGGCCGGGCAGGCGTCTCCGGTCAGTTGCCCGGCGTCGATCATCGCCGCCGCCGCGCCCGATACCAGGTAGGCGGTAGCCGGCGGAGGCCGGCCGGCGGCGTGCGCCTGCTGCGCGGCCTGCGCGGCCGCGCACAGCAAGGTGGCGCTGTCGGCGGGAAAGTCGCCAGACGCCTCGATCGCGCGCTCGTCCGCCAGCGTGAGGCGAGGGTAGAGCTGGGCGATGCCGAGCCGGGCCGTTTCCGATTGCAGGGGGCTGGGCAGCTCCAGGCTGATGTGGTTACTGGAGAGCACCTTGTACACGGTGCTCATTGAGTCAGACGCGGCGGTCCCGTAGAGCTGGCCGCCGACGAGGGTGGTGGGCACCGCGATGACCAGGCGAGAGGTCGCGATCGAGCCGACGGCGTGCGGCGGCGGGACCGGGCTGCCCGCGTTGGCCAGCGCGGTCATGACGGTGTCCACCTCCAGCGAGGAGGCGGGGATCCAGATGGCGGGCCGGGGTCCGGAGGCGCTCAGCGTGCCGGTGCCCCATCCTGACTCCAGCGCGGTCTCGGCGGCGGCGTCGGAGGGCGCCGCGTAGGCCGTCAGGTCGACCGCGTAACAGGCCTGGGGCGAGATGGCCCGCTCGTCCTGCTCAAACTCGTTGATCGCTTTCAGCACGCCGGGCAGGCCCTCAGCTGACGACAGCACGGGCAGTTCCACCGGCACCGGGCAGGATGGCACCAGGTCCAGGTTGCCCAGGGTTCCCCCGGCCGACAGCCCGAGCGCCGCTACCGTGCAGGCCATCGCCAGCCGCGACCCGGGCAGCAGCCAGGCCGCCCAGCGCCGCCGGCGAAAAAACCAGGCGACGGTCATGGCGCCCGCGAGGCAGGCCAGCACGCCCGCGAGCGCGAGGTAGCCCAGGGCATCGCTGTGCGCGAACCCGTTCCCGATTGTCCAGTAGCCGGTGAAGAACGCAGCCGCGACGAGGGCGCACATGATCGCGATCACCCAGGTGCGGGCGGCGGGGGCGGTGGTCGCCGGGGCCGGGGCCGGGCTGGCCGTTGCTATCGCGTCGCCGGTCGGGGACAGGATGCGAGGCGTCCGCGGCGGCGCCTGCTCCGTCGTTGCCCCGGAGGTGGCCTTGGCGGCCAGGGCGGCCCGGCGAGACCTGCGCTGGCGCAGGACGTACCAGCCGCTCAGCACCACCACGAGCGCGGCCAGCAACGCGAACATGAGTGGCTGCCGGTGCTGGAAATCGCTGGCGATGATGTTTCCGACGCCTGAGGCGATGGTTGTGGCGACGGTGGCGGCCAGGATGAACAATTGCGTCGTGAAGCCCTCCGGCTTTCTTTCGCCGGGGTCCCCTGTGCTGCCTGCCATGTCTGGAGTCGCTCCTGAAACACGGTGCGTCGCTGCCCGTCTTCCTCAAGTAATCACGGAGCCTACCCTTTGCCGCATGTGGGATATCGTCGGCTTTAGTGGCAGATTCCGAATCGTGATGCGCGGCCTGGGCGCGCGAGCGGATTGGTGGCCGGCGCGGGGCATCAACGAACTCGCCGGGCTGTTGTATCCTCCGTTGACTGCCCAGAATCGGATGAACTGCAAGAGTGGTGAACCTGATATGACCACCGCGGAAACCGCCGCGACTGGCCTGCCGGTGCGGCCAGGCGAGGAGCCGTGGACCGTGACCGAGCTCGCTGAGGTACAAGCCGAGCTCGAGGCCGAGGCGACCGAGTTGCGCGCCGAGACCGACCAGGCCAGCGCGGCCATCGCCGGGCTGCTCGGGGGCTCGGTGACCGAGGCCGGCGACGACGAGGCCGACGCCAGCAGCAAGGTCTACGAGCGCGAGCACGAGCTGGCGATCAGCAACAACGCCCGCGAGTTGCTGGAGCAGACCGAGCACGCGCTGGTCAGGATCGCCGCCGGGTCCTACGGTGTGTGCGAGTCGTGCGGCAAGCCGGTGGGCAAGGCCAGGCTGCTGGCCTTCCCCCGGGCAACCCTGTGCGTGGAGTGCAAGCAGCGCCAGGAACGTCGCTGATGCCGCTAGCCCCTGGAAGGCCAAGGGAGTCCGGGTGCCGCCGGTAGAGGTAGCGGCCCCCGGCCGGGCCAGGCCCAAGGTCGCGGTGCTCGCCGCCATCGCGGCGCTCGTGCTGGGCCTTGACGTGCTGTCCAAGGCCCTGGTGGTCGCGCACCTGACTGAGGGGGAGCCGGTTCACCTCCTCGGGGACATCTTCGAGTTCACGCTGCTGCGCAACCCCGGCGCGGCGTGGAACCTCGGCACCGGCTACACCGCCGTGTTCACCGTGCTGGCCGTCGGCGTCATCGCCTTCGTCGTGCGGGTCGCCAGGAAGCTGCGCAGCACGGGCTACGCGGTGGCGTTCGGGCTGCTGCTCGGCGGCGCGTCCGGGAACCTGGGCGACCGCATCTTCCGCGCGCCGGGGCTCTTCCGCGGGAACGTCGTCGACTGGATCGGCGTGGTCCCGCACTACTACCCGGTGTTCAACATCGCCGACTCAGCCATCTGCATCGCCGGCGCCACGTTCGTCGTGCTGGCCCTGCTCGGCATACGCATGGACGGCACCCGTGGGGATAAGGCCCCAGCCGGGCCCGAAGGGCCCGGGGAGGCGTCCCCGGACTCCGCCGCCGCTGCCCCGGACGAAGCCAGTGACTCCGCCGTCGCCGCCCCCGGCACTGCGTCCCCCGCGCCGTCCCCGGAGCGGTGAGGCGGTCGTGAGCTCGGGGACGCGGTTCGTCGAGGTCCCCGAGGGGCTGGACGGGGAGCGGCTGGACGCGGCGCTGGCCCGGCTGTTCGGCCTGTCCCGCAGCGCCGCCGCCGACCTCATCTCGGCGGGCAACGTGCTCGTCGACGGGCACCCGGCCAGCAAGTCCGACCGGGTGCTGGCCGGGGCACCGCTGGCCGTCACGCTGCCGCCGCCACCGGTTCCCATGACGGAGGTCGCCCGGGACCCTGTCCCGGGCCTGGCGATCGCCTACCAGGACGACGACATCGTCGTCGTGGACAAGCCGCGCGGGGTGGCGGCGCATCCCACGCCGGGCTGGAACGGCCCGACCGTGATCGGCGGGCTGCTGGCCGCCGGGGTCCGGGTCGCCACGTCGGGAGCGGCCGAGCGGCAGGGCATCGTGCACCGGCTGGACGCCAACACCACCGGCCTGATGGTGGTCGCCAAGAGCGAGCGCGCCTACAGCGTGCTCAAGCAGGCGTTCCGCGACCGCGAGGTGAGCAAGACCTACCACGCCCTCGTGCAGGGGCACCCGGATCCCCTGCGCGGTACCATCGACGCCCCCATCGCGCGGCATCCCTCCGGCGACGGGCGGTTCGCCGTGGTCACCGGCGGGCGGCCCAGCGTGACGCACTACGACACGCTGGAGGCTTTCCGGGCCGCGAGCCTGGTCAGCGTTGGCCTGGAAACCGGCCGCACGCACCAGATCCGCGTGCACATGTCCGCGCTGCGCCACCCCTGCTGCGGCGACCTGCTCTACGGCGCGGATCCCGTCCTCGCCGCCCGCCTCGGCCTGACCAGGCAGTGGCTGCACGCCGTCCGGCTGTCCTTCGAGCACCCCGCCCGGGGCCGCGCGGTCACCTTCGACAGCGACTACGCCGAAGACCTCCGGCACGCCCTGGACGTCTTGCGCGCCGAGAGCTAGCCCGTCCGGGAGCGTGATTCCTTGCTCCCAGCCCGAGGCGCCTTCCCCGGCCGGCACCAGGGGCGCCGCCCGCTAAGGGGGAGGCGCCCCCTGACCGCTCAGGTCGCCGAGCACGTGAGCCCGGACAGCGTATGGTTGGTGCCGTTGATCACCATCCCGTAGGTGGTCGACCCGTTCGCGGGGATCGCGCCGTTGTAGCCCAGGTTGGACGCGGTGATCTGCTGTCCCTTTTGCGTTACGGCGGCGTTCCAGAAGTTGTTGCCGTTGGAGATGGTCTCGGCCGTGTCGCCGAACATGAACCCCGTCGTCCAGGTGGTGGTCGGTGCCGAGCCATTGTTGGTGACGGTGAGCTGCAGCTGGAAGCCGGTGCTCCACGAGTTGGTGATCGTCGAGGTCAGCGTGCATGAGCCGGCCGGCGGGGGCGGCGGGGGCGGCGGCGTGGTCCCGCCGGCCGAGGTGGTAAAGCTGATCGGGGTGTATGCGGGCGTACAGCCGTTCGGCAGGCACGAGGACGGCAGGGAGAAGTTGTACTGCTCGCCGTTGTTGATCAGGTTGCCCGACGCGTCGATGACCCGGATCTCAAACTGCGAGCCCCCGGTGCCGGACCCTGTTGTCGGCGCGACGATGTAGTCGTCTCCCATGTCGGAATCCATCGCGGCATTCGTCCAGGTGCCGTTCGCGAAGTACTGCACTCCGTGTATGCCGTTGGCCAGGTGCGAGATCGCGATCGCCGGGAAGAACGGCTGGGCGCCCTGGATGGCTCCGATCTTGATGTCGCCCGAGTAGTTGGGTGCCGCCTCGAACTGCCAGGTCACGTGCCGGTTATTCCAGCTGCCGGGGAACATGGTGGCGACGGGCGCCCCGTTCAGCACGAACTTGTTCAGCGATGCCTGCGCGAGGTCGACATGGAACGGGTCGTCCTTGCACCACGCGTTGCCGTCGTCGCAGCTGTCGGCGACGATCATGTCTAGCGTGGCGCCGTTGAACTGGTCGGCGACGTACCCCGACCCGCCCCGGCAGAACGGCTGGTTGGGCGCCCCGTCGTTGGTGCCGTTGCAGTTGGGGCCGATGGTGACCTTCACCCAGCGGCCGCAGTTCAGGCCGTTGTCGAACATGCCGAGCAAGGCCGCGTTGGCCGCGGAGATCGGCCGGGGCACGTTCGAGTAGTTGCCCGGCGAGTTCTGCACGTTCAGCGCAAGGAAGTCCTGCGAGTCCAGCGCCGACTGCGGCAGGCCGCAGCCCCCGAAGGGCGACCCGAGCCCGGTGAACCAGGTCGCGTTCCCGGTGACCGGGGTGGGCGTGTTGCCCGGATCGATCGCGTGGGCCGGGAGCTGGCCGAGTACTACCGCCATGCACGCCGCCATCACCGTGATAAGAGCCAACCATCGCCTACGCATGATCCACCTCCGCGGACACGAAGCCCTGCCGTCAGTGGCCAGGGTGCCGCCCGAACGCCGTCGGCGGCCATCCCAGTCGACCACTGCTAGGCGGCGCCGCAGGTCAGTGCGCTCTGCCGTGTGGGCGGCCATGAAAGTTCCGCGTGCGCCCGTCTCACCCGGTCGTGACCGCCAGGGCCAGCGGGAGCACCGACGGCGCGCCCGCCTCGCGCAGCAGCTTCGCCGCGACGGTCATGGTCCACCCTGTCTCGATCCGGTCATCGATGAGCAGGACCGGGCCGGGCTTGCTGTCGCCCAGCGCGGCGCATACCGTGCCCGGAACGGTCAGCGCCGACCACACCGACGACAGCCGTTGCGCGCTGTTGTGCCGGCGCGGCCCGGCCCCGCCGGGATTGGCATAGCCGAGCGATCCCAGGTACGCGAGCCGGCCGACGCGGGCAATCCGCTCGGCGAGGCTGGCGATGAGCACCGGACGCGACATCGACGGCAGCGCCGCGACGCAGGTCGGCCGCTCGTCCCAGTCCCAGGCGGCCAGCACCGCGATGATGGCGCTGACCACATCGTCGGTGGCCGGCTCATCGGGCGCGGACGGCGCCAGCAGCCCGCGAAGCGTGGTGCCCCAGCCGATGTCGCTGAGCCTGCCCAGCGCGCGGCCGGTCCCGGCGAGAAGCCCGGCCGGAATCTTGCCGGATGCCTCGCCGATGCCAAGGTCCTTCATGCCCGATGGCCACATCTTGCGCGGCTCGACCTCGACGCCGGGGCGCAGCAGCCGCGTCCGCGCTGCCTCGGCCTGCGCTGCCTCGGCCTGCGCTGCCTCGGCCTGCGCTTCCTCGGCCTGCGCTGCCTCGGGTGGCCGCGCGGTCCGGTCTTCGCGCGCGCAATTGTCGCACCGCCCGCACTCGGTCGCCCCGGGATCGTCCAGCTCGCGCCGCAGGTACTCCATGCGGCACCCGTCCGTGGACGCGTAGCCGAGCATCGCCTGCTGCTCGCGGGCGCGCGTTTGCGCGACGCGCGCGTACCGGTCGCCGTCGTAGGCCCACGGCAGCCCGGTCGCCTCCCAGCCGCCGGCGACCCGGCGAACCGCGCCGTCCACGTCGAGCACCTTGAGCATCGCCTCCAGACGGCCGCGCGACAGGTCGACCCTGGTCTCCAGCGCGGCGGTGGACACCGGGCGGCCGGCTTCGGCGAGCACGGCCAGCGTCGCCCGGACCTGCTGCTCAGGCGGGAACGCCAGCGAGGCGAAGTACGCCCAGATGTCGCGATCCTCCCGGCCGGGCAGCAAGATGACCTCCGCCCGCTCGACCCCTCGCCCAGCCCGCCCGATCTGCTGGTAGTAGGCCACCGGTGATTGCGGCGCGCCGAGGTGGACGACGAAGCCGAGGTCCGGCTTGTCGAAGCCCATGCCGAGCGCGCTCGTCGCCACGAGCGCCTTGACCCGGTTCCCCAGCAGGTCCTCCTCGGCTTGCAGCCGCTGGGCCTGGTCGTCCTTGCCGCTGTAGGCGGCCACCTCGATGCCCTGCTCGCGCAGGAACGCGGCCGTCTCGTAGGCCGCCGCGACCGTGAGCGTGTAGATGATCCCCGAGCCGGGCAGCTCACCGCGGGCGAGCCGGGCAGCCAGCCAGCCGAGCCGCTGGTGCGCGGTCGGCAGGCTCACCACGGCCAGCCGCAGTGACTCCCGGTCCAGCGGCCCGCGCAACACGAGCACGCCGGCGTCCCCGAGCCCGGTCCCGAGCTGCTCAGCGACGTCGCGGGTCACCCGCTCGTTGGCCGTCGCCGTGGTGGCCAGCACCGGGATGGCCGCCGGCAGCGCCTCTAGCAAGGTCCGGATCCGCCGGTAGTCCGGCCGGAAGTCATGTCCCCAGTCCGAGATGCAGTGCGCCTCGTCGATCACGATCAGCCCGGCCGCCGCGGTGAGGCGGGGAAGTACCTGGTCGCGGAAGCCGGGGTTGTTCAGCCGCTCGGGGCTGACCAGCAAGACGTCCACCGCGCCCGCCGCGACTTCCTTGTAGACCTGCTCCCAGTCCCCGGTGTTGGCCGAGTTGATCGTCCGCGCGTTGATGCCCGCCCGCGCGGCGGACTCGACCTGGTTGCGCATCAGCGCTAGCAGCGGGGACACGATCACGGTCGGGCCCGCCCCCCGGGCGCGCAGCAGCGCGGTCGCGATGAAGTACACCGCCGACTTCCCCCAGCCCGTGCGCTGCACGACCAGCGCGCGGCGGCGGTCGGCGACCAGGGCGCTGATGGCCGTCCACTGGTCCTCGCGCAGCCGTGCCCGCTCGCCCGCCAGGGCGCGCAGGCACCGCTCCGCCTGCTCGCGAAGCTGCCCGGCGCGGTCACCGACACTGTCAAGGTCGCTCGTCCCCGTCATGCGCCCATCAAACCACCCGCCGCCGACATTCCGGCTCGTCTCGCCGCCGCCTGGGTGCGCGACGGATTTGCAGCTAGGCGGTGACCTTGGCGAGGAAGGCGCTGAGGTTCGCCATCGCGCGGTCCACCTTCTCCTCCAGGGACAGCCGCTCCGGCGGCCTGCCGCCCAGGCCCACGGAGCCGGTCAGGAGGTACTTCAGCAGCGCCGACTCGCCGCTGCCGACCGAGAACCGGTGCGTGTGCCCGTTGACCTCCACGACGATGCGCGACCCGTCCGCCTCCGCAGTCGCCTCGACCTTCGCGTCCGGGTCAAAGCGCGTCAGGGCGGCCTGGATGTCGTCCCGCTCGGTACCGCGCATCCTTGTCTCCCGCCAGGAAATGGGCGCGCCCCCGGTCAGTGGGCCGCAACGTGGCCGGGGGCGCGCCGTTTGGATAGGCACGCTTTGAACGATAATCGCCGTGCGCCCCGATAATCGGGGGATTTCCGTCATGGAATAATTCCGGTGCTGGAATAATTGACATCACGACGAAAGCTTCCAGAAGCGCCGAGCGATAGAATCAAGGAGCTCGCGAACGCGGTCATCCGTCACCGCGTACTTCTTGAAGAAAGCAAAAAGTTCAAGGTGATCTGCGACGTCGCGAGGATCGCGCATCATTATGACCCCGCCGAACGTTTCGGCGGTGGCTATGCGCTCATCGTAAATGGTGAAGGTATTGAGCGCACCGTCGGGCACGTAGGAATCAAGCGGTATGACTCCGATGGTGACATTCGGCAGCTCCGACAGCGATGCGAGGCGGGCCATCTGGACGGCCATGGCCCGGGACTCGCACAGCTGCCAGCGGACGGCGGCCTCGGTCAAGATGAAGGAAAAGTGCTTGGCGGGGTTGTAGAGGGCGGCCTGCCGGTCAAGGCGCTTGGCGATGGCCTGGGCGTGGTCACCGGGGAAGTTCGCCACGCTCGCCATCGCGTACTCCGGGGTCTGGAGGAGGCCGGTGATCATGAGCGGCAAGAAGAACCGCATGTGCTGGGTCTCGGCCTCGAGCGCGGACAGCTCCCGCTGCTTTTGATGCAGTCCCCGGCGAAGGGAGGCCCGCACGCCCTGGAATTCGGTGTTGGCCAGGCGGGCGAGGGCCAGGAGCTGGCTAGCCCGCTCCTGGCCGGTTCCGAGCGCCGTCAGGATGCGCTCGACGTCCGTCGCGGTCGCCAGCACCTTGCCCGTCTCGATCTTGGAAATCTTGCTCTGCGATATGCCGCAGCGGGCCGACAGCCGCTCGCCGGTCAGCCCGGCGGCCCTGCGGGCCTCCCGCAGGCTGGTAGCCAGCTCTTCCTTGCGCTGGCCAAGCTCCTCGGGTTCAAACACCTGACCTCGCCACGCCGTGCCAGTAGTCGCGGAATGGGATGGCGGGCTTCCACGCGGCATCGCGCCAGCCGAGATACACGCTCAGGTCCGGGTCGTGGAGGAGCTCGCGCCCGATCTGCGTTCCGTCTGGCCGGTAGCGAAGCTGCACGACCGTGGTCTCATCAAACAGCCAGAAATCGTGATCTGGCAATGACGGCTCGTCCCGTTCGGTCATGTCAAGGACGCGGATGTCCTCCCCGGCCGCCACGTTCCAGGCGAAGCCCCAGGTGAATTCGTACTCGGTATAGTCCGTGAGCGGCCGGTACACGACGCGGACGCGCCGCATGACCTTGCCCTGGCGGCGAGCCTCCGCCACCGTGTCGAGCCATCCGTAGTGGTAGCCGGCTGGCGGCCTCCCGCCCGCCCGGAATCGCGCCAGCTCGTCTTGCTCGCCGGGCATCGTATAGACCTGGCGGAGCTCCAGTCGGAATGCTGAGCTGGCGAAATCCCGGAAGCACCGCGACCAGGCGTCACCATCCAAGCGCACGGGCGGCCTCAGCGAGCAGTTCGAGCGGAATCTCCACAACGGCCTCATGGTCAGGCGTGGGATGAGCGAGCCGGTAGCCCTGGACGGCGATAGTGCCGCGAACCGTGCGGTACACGGTCGGGCAGTCGCCATCCTTGCAATCCCCCGTCCCCGCGATCTTGGTCAGCTCCATCGTTCTTGCCTTTCCTGCCGGAGTCTTTACCAGGACGCTACGGAGCGATTCCATTATCGTCAATGATCAGCCGAATATTCCCGCTATAGAATAACCATGCCCGGGCTTGTGGGGGATCGTCCGCCGAAGGATGCCCTTTTTGCCGCGGTTCGCCAGTCATGCGGTTCCGCCAGTCAAGGGCGCCCGGGTAGCGTAGGAGGACAGATCGCGCAGGGCGAGGAGGGCGGGTGCGCTGGGTTCTCGAATACTGGGCCCGTCATCACCCGGATGGCGGACCTGGATGGCTGCGGCCCCGGCTGCGCCCCGCCACCGCGCTGTGGCTGTGGCCCCTGCTCCTAGTGGCGCTGATGATCTTCGCTACCGAAGGGCAGCCCATCGTCTCGTGGATCGCGCACATGTACACAGGGGGCCACTAATGGATGATGACGTCAGGCCGTTCCGGATCGAGATCCCGCAGTCGGTCATCGATGACCTGCGCGACCGGCTGCGGCGGACCCGCTGGCCGGAGCCGGAGACGGTCGATGACTGGTCGCAGGGCACGCCCCTGGCCTACGCCCGTGAGCTGTGCCGGTCCTGGATGGAGGACTACGACTGGCCGGCCGCGCAGGCCCGGCTGAACCAGTTCCCGCAGTTCATCACCGCCATCGACGGCCTCGACATCCACTTCATCCACGTCCGCTCCCCGCACCCGGATGCCACGCCGCTGGTCATGACGCACGGCTGGCCGGGCTCCGTCGTGGAGTTCCACAAGGTCATCGCGCCGCTCACCGACCCGGCCAGTCACGGCGGGAGCCCGGAAGACGCCTTCCACGTGGTGTGCCCGACGCTGCCCGGCTTCGGGTTCAGCGGAAAGCCCGCTCGGGCCGGATGGAACGTCGACCGCATCGCCGACGGCTGGGACCAGCTGATGGCGCGGCTCGGCTACCCGCGGTACGGCGCCCAGGGCGGGGACTGGGGCTCTCGCGTCACCAGCGCCCTCGGCCGTCGGCATTCCGGCAACCTCATCGGCGTGCACCTGAACTTCGTCGCCTTCCGGCGCCCAGACATCACCGCCGACCTCACCGACCGGGAGCGGGCGAGCCTGGCCGCACTGGATGAGCTGCTCGCCCGGGGCATCGGGTACGCGCAGATCCAGTCAACCCGCCCGCAGAGCATCGGCTACGGCCTCGTCGACTCCCCGGCCGCGCTGGCCGCGTGGATCACCGAGAAGTACTGGGCGTGGAGCGACAGTGACGGTGATCCGGCCAGCGTGTTCAGCCGGGAGGAGATGCTGGATAACATCATGATGTACTGGCTGCCTGCCGCCGGCGCGTCTTCCGCCCGCCTGTACTGGGAGAGCTACGCGCCCCGCAACCTCGACCCTGTCCTTGCGCCGGCCGCTTGCTCGATCTTCCCCCGGGAGATCTTCCGGCCGTCCCGCCGCTGGGTGCAGCCGCAGTTCCCGGACCTGCGCTACTGGAACGAGCCGGACAAGGGCGGCCACTTCGCCGCCTTCGAGCAGCCGGAAATCTTCGTCCGCGAGGTGCGCGCCGGGTTCCGCGCGTTCCGCTAACGTCAGCTCGCGATGCAGGTCGGCCCGAGGAGCTGCTTGAGGTCGGCGTGCAGCGCCGGGGACGCCGCGACCCGCAGCTTGTCATCCAGGCGCACCACGGTCGTCTTGGACTGGCCGCGCAGCCGCAGGTGCACCTCGGTCGGCCCCGGGTGAGTGCGCAGCACCTCGCGCAGTTGCTCCACCACCGGAGGGACGCACCTGGCCAGCGGCATTGATACCACGAAAGGGGCGCCGTCGGCCACCGTGAGGTCAGGGATCGCCATGTCCATGGCGATCAGCTTCGGCACGTCGTCGCGGCGGTCGACCTTGCCCTTGACGACGACGATGGCGTCCTCGGCGATCGCCGTCGAGTACAGCTGGTAGCTCTGCGGGAAGAACAAGACCTCGATCGCGCCGCCGAGGTCCTCCAGCGTCGCGGTGGCCCACTGGTTGCCCTGCTTGGTGACCTTGCGGGTGACGCCGGACAAGATGCCGCCGATCTTCACGATCTGCCCGTCGTTGCGGCCGCCCGACGGGGCCGCGATGACCGGCCGGCCGCCGTCCTCGTCCTCGTCCTCGTCACCGGCGGCCGACCCCATCAACTCGGCCAGCGAGATGTCGGCGTCGCGGGCGATGATGTGCTCCACGCCCAGCAGCGGGTGGTCGGAGACGTACAGGCCGAGCATCTCCCGCTCGAAGTTGAGGCGGGTCTTCTTGTCCCACTCGGCGTCCGGGATGGCCACCTCGAACGCCGCCTCCGCCTGCTCGTCCCCGCCGAACAGCGAGTCCTGGCCGATGGCCTCGTTCCGCTTGATGTCGATGACGGAGTCGACCGCCTGCTCGTGGATCAGGAGCAGGCCCTTGCGCGGGTGGCCGAGCGAGTCGAACGCGCCCGCCTTGATCAGCGACTCGATGACCCTCTTGTTGCAGGCCACCTGCGGCACCTTGCGCAGGAAGTCAGCGAAGGTCGTGAACTCGCCCTTGGACTTGCGCGCGGCGATGATGGCCTCCACGACGTTGGCCCCCACGTTCCGGATGGCCGCCAGCCCGAACCGGACGTCCTTGCCGACCGCCGCGAAGGTCGCGATGGAGGCGTTCACGTCCGGCGGCAGCACCGTCACGCCCATCCGCCGGGACTCCGACAGGTACAGCGCCGACTTGTCCTTGTCATCGCCGACGGAGGTGAGCAGCGCGGCCATGTACTCGGGCGCGTAGTTCGCCTTCAGGTACGCGGTCCAGTAGGACACCAGCCCGTAGGCGGCCGAGTGGGCCTTGTTGAACGCGTACCCGGCGAACGGCACCAGGACGTCCCATACCGCCTGGATCGCCTTGTCGGAGTAGCCGCGCTCCCGGCAGCCCTTCTGGAACGGGACGAACTCCTTGTCCAGGATCTCCTTCTTCTTCTTGCCCATGGCGCGGCGCAGCAGGTCGGCCTGTCCCAGGGAGTAACCGGCCAGCACCTGCGCGGCCTTTTGCACCTGCTCCTGGTAGACGACCAGGCCGTAGGTCGGCTCCAGCACCTCGCGCAGCGGCTCCGCCAGCTCAGGGTGGATCGGGGTGATGTCCTGCTGCCCGTTCTTGCGCAAGGCGTAGTTCGTGTGGCTGTTGACGCCCATCGGGCCGGGCCGGTACAGCGCGCCGAGCGCCGAGATGTCCTCGAAGTTGTCCGGCTTCATCTGCCGCAGCAGGGTCCGGTAGCCGCTGCCATCGAACTGGAACACGCCCAGCGTCTCGCCCCGGGTCAGCAGTTCATAGGTGGGCTTGTCGTCCAGGGTCAGCGCGAGCAGGTTGATCTTGATGCCGCGGTTGGCCTGCACCGCTTTGACCGCGTCGCTCATGATCGTGAGGTTGCGCAGGCCCAGGAAGTCCATCTTCAGCAGGCCGAGGCCCTCGCACGTCGGATAGTCGAACTGCGTGATGACCGCGCCGTCTTGGTGCCGCACCCACACGGGGATGTGGTCGGTGAGCGGCTCGGCGGACATGATCACGCCGGCCGCGTGCACGCCCGGCTGGCGGATCAGCCCCTCGATCCCCTTGGCGGTGTCGATGATCTGCTTGACGTCGGCCTCGTTCTCATACATCGCCCGCAGCTCGCCGGCCTCGCCGTACCGGGGGTGCTCGGTGTCGGAGACGACGGCCAGCGGCACGTCCTTGCCGAGTACGGGCGGGGGGAACGCCTTGGTGATCCGGTCGCCGACCGCGTAGGGGAACCCGAGGACCCGCGTCGAGTCCTTGATGGCGGCCTTCGCCTTGATCGTGCCGTAGGTGATGATCTGCGCGACCTTGTCGCTGCCCCACTTTTGCGTCACGTACCGGATGACGTCGGCCCGGCCGCGCTCGTCGAAGTCGATGTCGATGTCGGGCATCGAGATTCGCTCGGGGTTCAGGAACCGCTCGAAGATCAGCCCATGGTGCAGCGGGTCCAGGTCGGTGATGCCCATGGCGTAGGCGACGATGCTGCCGGCGGCGCTGCCCCGCCCCGGGCCGACGGCGACGCCGTTGTCCTTGGCCCAGTTGATGAAGTCGGCGACGACCAGGAAGTAAGCGGGGAAACCCATCTGGCAGATGATCGACAGCTCGTACTCCGCCTGCTTGCGGCGGGTCTCGTCAAAGCCGTTGGGGTACCGGCGGTCCATGCCCTTCCAGACCGCGTCGGCGAACAGCGCGTCCTCGGAGTCGAACCCCTCGGGGATCGGGAACCGGGGCATCAGGTTGACGAACTCGAACATCCCGGCCGTGTCGACCCGGTCGGCGATCAGCAGCTGGGAGTTGCGGCAGCCCTCAAGCCAGATGTCGCTGTTGTTGACCGAGTACATCTCCGCGGGTGACTTGATGTAGTAGCCGGAGCCGTCGAACTTGAACCGGTCGGCGTCGGCCAGGGTCTTGCCTGTCTGGATGCACAGCAGCAGGTCATGCGCCTGCGCGTCGCCCTCACGGGAGTAGTGCGAGTCGTTGGTGACCACCGGGGGGATGCCCAGCTTGCGGGCGATCTCGATCAGCCCGTCGCGGACCCGGGTCTCGATGTCCAGGCCGTGGTCCATCAGTTCCAGGAAGTAGTTCTCCTTGCCGAAGATGTCCTGGTACTCCGCGGCGGACTTCAGCGCCTCCGCCTCCTGGCCCAGCCGCAGCCGGGTCTGCAGCTCACCGGACGGGCAGCCGGTAGAGGCCATGAGTCCCGCCGCGTGCTCGGCGATGATCTCCTTGTCCATCCGGGGCCACTTGACCATCCAGCCCTCGGCGTAGGACCGCGAGGTGAGCTTGAAGAGGTTGTGCAGGCCCTGGACGTCCCGCGCCCACAGCGTCTTGTGCAGGTAGGCGCCAGAAGCGGACACGTCGTCCTTCTTCTGGTGCGGCTGGCCCCACAGGATCCGGTTGGAATTGCGCCGCGACTCCGGGGCGACGTACGCCTCGATCCCGATGACCGGGGTAATCTCCGCGTCCTTGGCCTGCTTGTGGAACTCGGCCGCGCCGAACATGTTGCCGTGGTCGGTCATGGCCACGTGCGTCATGCCCTGGGCCTTGACCTCCTTGAAGAGCTCCTTGAGCCGGGCCGCCCCGTCGAGCATCGAGTACTCGGTGTGCACGTGCAGGTGGGCGTACGGGGACTCGCTCACTCTTCAATCGCCTCCTGCTGGATACCGCTGCCTCGCCCGACCGTGAGCACGCTCCGCGCCACCGCACCCCCGGGCGGGCAAGCCGGGCGGGCGGGGCGGCCAGGGTGGCTCAACGAGTGATCCCTACCTTAACGGCTCACGGCCTCGCGGTGGCGGTCCCGCGCCGGCGTCTCGCGGATCGGTCTTCCGGCCGTGCCGACCGCTCACGGCGCGCATCTCACGGAGGCGAACGGGTATCATCGACCACTAACGACTGATAACGAAAGCCAGGGAGACCGGCATGGCCAGCGCAGACCCCCGTGCAGACCGCGGCCAAGGCCCTGCGCGTCCTGGCCGACGAGGGCCTGCTCGTCCGCTACCCGGGATTCGGCTACTACGTCGCCCGCCCCCGCCCATCAGGGCGTTAGCGGGCTGGCGGGGACGGGGGCATATTTGTCACCTCCTGTCGTTGAACCGGCCGTCAGCTGAGCCGTGTCACTGGTATGGGCGTTGTACTTCACGGCGATGCCGCCTGCCCGCGTGTCCTGCTCATCGACGATGAGGAGGAGGCGATACGCGCGGGCCTGAGCCGCGTGGCGGCGGAGGGCCTGGCGGTCGAGCTGGCGCGCAGCGGCCCAGACGGATTGCGGGGAGCGCTCGCGGATGCCTACGACCTGGTCATCCTGGACCTGCTGATGCCCGGCATGGACGGCCGTGACGTACTCCGGCAGCTGCTGCGCGACCGGCCCGGGCAGGCTGTCCTGGTGCTGTCTTGCCTCGCCGAGGTGCGGTTCAAGGTGGATTGCTTCAACCTGGGTGCCCGCGACTACCTGACCAAGCGGTTCTCACTCGCCGAGCTAGTCGCCCGGGTCCGCAACCAGCTCCGCTGCGACCCATCCGGCCAGGTGATCAGGGCCGGGAACCTCAGGCTGCACCTGGGGCGCATGGAGGCCGACATCGGCCGAGGGCCGCTGGCGCTGACCCGGCTGGAGTTCCTGGTCCTCAAGCAGCTCATGGAGCACCCCGGCCGGTCGGTCTCCAAGGGCAGCTCCTGGCTTCGGCGTGGGGGTACGCCGGTGACGCCATAGAGCTGTCCGTCACCAGCGACGCGGGCCGCGAGGCGAGCCTCCGGGTCAGCGACACCGGAAGCGACGTGAGCGCCGCCGAGCTCCCGCACGTCTTCGAGCGATTCCGCACTGGCGGCGACCGCGCCACCCGGGGCACCGGGCTCGGGCTGGCCCTCGTGCGCGCCGTCGCGGACGCGCACGGCGGATCGGTCAGTGCGCGCAGCGTGGCCGGCCGCGGCAGCGACTTCGAGATCGCTCTTCCGCTGGCCGCCGAGGCCAGCGAAATAGGAGCCGCGCCAGTCGGGCTTACTTAGGTGAGCCTCACCTAAGCAATCAGTCGCCGGAAATGGAAGCACCCGACACGCGCGCCATGGGCTAAGCCACCGACGATTTTGCTGAACAGCGCCTGGTAGCGCAGCAGCGCGAGGCGCAGGGCCTCGGTGTCCCGGCCGGACCCGTTGCCGTCCCAGGAGGTGCGGATCCGGTGCCGCTGCTCGCGCAGCGCGGCGGCGAGCGCCTCAGCCGCCTCATCGGTGAGGCCGGCCGCCTCCGCGACCGCGCCGCGGGGGTTGTCGACGAAGGCGATCCGCACGCGCTGCCAGCCGGCGCGCAGTTCCTCCACGCCGGCCAGCAACGGCTCGTCGTCCGGACCGCCGTGCGTCAGCGGCTCGTCGTCGTCCGCGCCGGAGGGCAGCAGTTCCTCGTCCGCGCGGGCATCCGCTGGCGGCTGGTGGTCGTCCGCACTGAACGGCAGCGGCTCGTCGTCGTCCGCGCCGGGTATCAGCTCTTCACCCTCGGCCAGCCGGCCGCCCCTGTCCGCCGCATTGTTGACGGTGGCACTGCTGTCAGCGGGAGTGTCCACGGCCCGGTCGGGGGCGGTGTCCACGACCGGATTGGGGTTGGTGTCGGCGGCGCTGTCGGGAATCTCGCCGGCGGCACCCCGCCGGGACTGGCTGGGAACGGCCGGGACGGGCGTCGCCGGCGAGGCTGCCGCGGGGTCCGTGCCCGGCTCCGTCTGCGCGGGCGCGGGCGAGACGAGCCGGAACTCGGTCTGCTTGGGGTTGTCCACCTTCGTGGCGCTGATCGGGGTGAACGAAGGAACCGGCTCGCGGCCGTTGGTCTGATCCTGTGTCATTTCGCACTCGTTTCCTGGCTCGGGGTGGGCGGTGCGTCCGGAGAGGGGGAACTAGAGCGGGCCACGGGCACCCGGGGCAGTACCACCCGAGGTACCGGCGGGCGCGGCCGGGGAATCCGGGATGGCGGTGACTCCTCGTCCGGGCCGCCCGGCTCGCCACCGGAAGCCCCGGCGAGGTCGCGGAACATCGCGCGATACCACAGCATGGCCTGGCGCAGGTCCTCGGTGGAGGCGGTGCCGGCCTGGTCGACGGTGTCTTCGGCCCGCCGGTAGCCGTCTAGCCGCCGCGCGTGGCCCACCGACAGGTCGGCCATCACCTGCCCGCGATCGTCGGTCCGGTAGCCGCGATCGGCGGCCACGCGCTTGACCAGGGTCGCCGCGGACGCCAGGGCCTGGGCGGGCCGCTCGACGAACAGTTCCTGGGCGGCGGTCCACTCGCTGGCGTACTGGGAGCGCTGCTCGACGCTCAGCGGGCGGATGCCGAGCCCGGCCACCCGGCGCCTGCGCGCCGTCAGTTCGGCGCGAGCCGGGCCATGCCCGGACTGGCGGGCCAGCCGCTCGTACTCGGGTCCGAACTGTCGTCGCAGCATGGCCTGCCTGGCCGCCAGCACCGCCACGACGGCCACGGCAATCAGCACGCACACGATGATGACCGCGATAAGGGCCCAGGTGGACATGACTACCTCCGAAACGACGAGAGCTGTCACTCTGCACGGGCGACTGCCAGCTTCCCTGCCCGAAACGCTTCAAACGGCGCACGGTCCCCGGCCCGCATACGATCGTCGGGAGTGGCACGCTGCCACGCGGTGACAGCACACGGCAGGACGGAGTGAGGGGCCATGGAACGGCGCGCGGCGATCACCGGCCTAGTGGTTTCCCTGGCGGCGACCGCGGCGCTCGGCGTGGCCGCCGGGCTGATCTGGGGGCAGGTCGCGCCGCGGGCGCAACTGCAGGAGGTCAGCGCAGGCGTGGCGCAGGTAGTGAACGCGGAGACGCGGGCGTTCATCGGAGCCGACGGATGGTTCTGCCTGATCGCCGCCGTCGGCGGCGCGGTGACCGGAACCTGCGGTTACCTGCTCGGCATCCGCCGCCGGGGAAACGGGACCCAGGCGGCCGTGACGGTCGGGCTGATCCTCGGCGCGGTCGCGGCCGCCTTCGTGATGCGCTGGCTCGGCGAGCAGTCTGGCAACCAGGCTTACCAGCACCAGCTTGCGCACGCGGCGGCGGGCGCCACGTTCAGCGCCTCGCTCACGCTCGGGGCCAAGACCGCGCTCGTCTTCTGGCCGCTGTTCACCTCGCTGGTGATCGTCTTGGCCGAGGTCGGCCGCCGCCGCCGGGAACCAGGCCCGGAGCTGGACCCGATGTCCAGCATGTGGACGGACCCGCGGGGCAGCGGCGGCGCTCCGTAGACTGGCCCCGTGACTTCCGAGCCTGTCCTCATTTCTCGCACTGACCTGCGCGGTCGCGCGGCCGCCGACCTGACCCGGGCCGTCCTCGGCAGCGTGTTGCCGCGTGCGGCCTTCGACGTCTCGGCCGCCGTCGAGCTGGTCCGGCCCATCTGTGAGGACGTACGCCACCGGGGCGGCGCGGCTGTCAGGGAGTACACGCAGCGGTTCGATGGCGTCGACCTGCCCGCCACCCGGGTGCCGCGGGAGGCGATCCACCACGCCCTCCAGGCGCTCGACCCCGACGTGAAGGCCGCCCTCAACGAGGCGATCAGGCGGGCCCGCGTGGTGCACGAGGCGCAGTTGCCCGTCCAGTCCGACACCAGCCCAGCGCCCGGGCTGGCCGTGTCGACCCGCCACGTCCCGGTCGCCCGGGCCGGCGTCTACGTGCCGGGCGGTCTCGTCGCCTACCCCAGCTCCGTGGTGATGAACGTCGTGCCGGCGCAGGCGGCCGGCGTGGAGTCGATCACCGTCGCCTCTCCGCCGCAAGCCGACAACCACGGCCTGCCGCACCCGGTGATCCTCGCCGCGTGCGGGCTGCTCGGGATCACCGAGGTGCACGCGGCCGGCGGGGCGCAGGCCCTGGCGATGCTCGCCTATGGCACCGAGGAGTGCGCCGCGGTGGACGTGATCACCGGCCCCGGCAACATCTACGTGGCCGCCGCCAAGCGGGTCCTGCAGGGGATCGTCGGCATCGACGGGGAGAACGGCCCGACCGAGATCGCCATCATCGCCGACCACACCGCCGACCCGAAGTTCGTCGCCGCCGACCTGATCGGCCAGGCTGAGCACGACGAGAACGCCGGCTGCCTGCTCATCACCACCGACCCGGCCCTCGCGGACAAGGTGGACGCCGAACTTGCCCGCCAGATCCCGCTGACCAGGCACCAGGACCGCGTGAAGACGGCCCTGCGCGGCCAGGCCGGCTACGTCTTCGCCGACGGCATCGACGCCGCCGTCGCCATCGGCGACGCCTGGGCGCCCGAGCACCTGGAGATCCAGGCCCAGGATGCCGCGAAGATCGCGCTCAAGGTCCGTAACGCGGGGGCCATCTTCGTCGGCTCGTACACGCCGGTGAGCCTCGGCGACTACCTCGCCGGGTCCAACCACGTGCTGCCGACCGGCGGTACCGCCCGGCACACCAGCGGCCTTTCGGTCCACCCGTACCTGCGGGTCGTCAACGTCATCGAGTGCGACCGGGGCTCCCTCAGCGCCGTCGCCCCGCACGTCGACGCCCTCGGCGGCGCCGAGGACCTGGCCGCCCACGTGGCCGCGGTGCGCATACGCGTGCCTTCGGGGGGTGCAGGGGGGTCGTCCCCCCTGGGTGAGCAGAGCGTGCCTTCGGGGGGTGCAGGGGGGTCGTCCCCCCTGGGTGAGCAGAGCGTGCCTTCGGGAAGCGAGGCGGGGCAGCGGTGACAACCAGCGCGAAGCCACTGCCCGTTAGGGATGACCTGAGGGGCCTTGATCCGTACGGCGCGCCCCAGCTGGACGTGCCGTACCAGCTGAATACCAACGAGAACCCCTATCCAGCCAGCCCCGCCCTGCAGCGAGCCATCGCGGACGCGGTCGCCGGGGTCGCCGGGACGCTCAACCGCTACCCCGACCGGGACGCCGCCCAGCTGCGGGCCGACCTGGCCCGCTACCTCGGCCACGGCCTCACCGGCGCTGAAGTCTGGGCCGCGAACGGATCGAATGAGATCATCCAGCAGCTGCTGCAGGCGTTCGGGGGCCCGGGGCGGACGGCGATGGGCTTCGAGCCCTCGTACGCGATGCACCCCCTGATCGCCCAGGTGACGTGCACGGCCTGGCGCTCCGCGCGACGCGATGATGACTATGGCATGTCGACGGCCGCCGTGCAGGTCACGGCGGCGCGGCCAGACATCGTGTTCATCACCTCGCCGAACAACCCGACCGGCACGTCGGTCCCCCTCGGCCTCATTGAGGCCACCTACGACGCCGCGCCCGGGATGGTCATCGTCGATGAGGCGTACGCGGAGTTCGGGCGCGACGGCACGCCGTCGGCGCTGACCCTGCTGCCCGGGCGGCCCCGGCTGGTGGTCACCCGGACGATGTCGAAGGCGTTCGCCGCGGCCGGGACCCGGCTCGGCTACCTCGCCGCCGACCCCGCCGTCATCGAGGCGCTGCTGCTGGTGCGGCTGCCCTACCACCTGTCCACGGTCACCCAGGCGGTGGCG
Source organism: Streptosporangiaceae bacterium (assembly GCA_025934375.1). Classification (GTDB taxonomy): domain Bacteria; phylum Actinomycetota; class Actinomycetes; order Streptosporangiales; family Streptosporangiaceae; genus Trebonia. The sequence continues at coordinate 31,855 of JAICYD010000040.1, forward strand.
CGGGCGGCGCTGGCGCACTCCGCCGAGCCCCTGGCCACCGTCGAGGCTCTGCGCAAAGAGCGGGACGCGCTGGTGGCCTGGCTGCGCGAGGACCGCGGCCTGCGGGTGGCCGACAGCGACGCGAACTTCGTGCTGTTCGGCACGTTCCCGGACCGGCACAAGGTGTGGCAGGCGCTACTGGATCGCGGCGTGCTGATCCGCGAGACCGGCCCGGCGGGATGGCTCCGGGTGACGGTGGGGACGCCGCAGGAGATGGCGGCCTTCCGCGCCGCCCTAGGGGAGGTGCTCGGCCAGTGAGCCGTATCGGGCGGGTAACCCGCGAGACGAAGGAGACCAAGGTCCTCGTCGAGGTCAACCTCGACGGGCCAGCATCGGTCGCGGTCGAGACCGGTGTGCCGTTCTTCGACCACATGCTGGCCCAGCTCGGCAAGCACGGGCAGCTCGGCCTCACCGTGCAGGCCGATGGCGACATCGAGATCGACGCCCACCACACCGTCGAGGACACCTCGATCGCCCTGGGGACCGCGCTGCGTGAGGCCCTGGGCGACAAGGCCGGCATCCAGCGGTTCGGTGACGCGCTCGTCCCGCTGGATGAGACCCTGGTCCGCGCGGTCGTCGACTTGTCCGGCCGCCCTTACGTCGTGCACGAGGAGCCCGCGGGCATGTCCCCGATGATCGGCAGCTACGACACCACGCTGACCAGGCACGTGTGGGAGTCGCTGGCGTTCTCCGCCGGGGCCTGCCTGCACGTCCACGTGCTCTACGGCCGCAACCCCCACCACATCGTCGAGGCCCAGTTCAAGGCGGTCGGCCGGGCCTTGCGGGGCGCCGCCGCGCATGACCCGCGGGCGGCGGGAGCTATCCCCTCCACGAAGGGCGTCCTCTAGTATGCCCGCCGAGGTGGTGGTCCTCGACTACGGATCCGGGAACCTGCGCTCCGCCGAGCGAGCCTTGGCCCGGGCGGGCGCCTCGGTGTCGGTAACCGCCGACCTGGCCGCCGCGCGCGACTGCGACGGGCTCGTGGTGCCCGGGGTCGGCGCGTTCGCGGCGTGCATGGCCGGGATCCGCCGGGTCGGCGGCGAGAAGGCGATCGCCGATCGGATCGAGCGCGGCCGCCCGGTCCTCGGCATCTGCGTCGGCATGCAGGTGCTGTTCGGCGCGGGCGTCGAGCACGGGCTGCGCACTGAGGGCTGCGGCGTCTTCCCCGGGGTTGTGGACCGGCTGGACGCCCCGGTGCTGCCGCACATGGGCTGGAACACCGTGACGCCGCCGGCCGGCTCGGTGCTGTTCGCCGGCGTTCCGGACGGGACGCGGTTCTACTTCGTGCACTCCTATGCGCTGCGGATGCGAGACGCCGGGCAGTTGTCCGGCCGGGGGGCGGAGGTCACCGTGACTACGCACGGCGAGCCGTTTGCCGCGGCCGTCGAACTGGGCGTCGTCCGCGCGACGCAGTTCCACCCGGAGAAATCCGGCGACGCGGGCGCGGCCGTGCTGTCTAACTGGCTGTGTTCTCTGTGACCGCTCCCGATGGCTGTTCCCTATGATTGCGCACCCGTGACAGGAGACGCCGTGAGTTACCTGACCCTCTTGCCCGCCGTCGACGTCGCGGACGGGCAGGCGGTGCGCCTCGTGCAAGGGGCGGCCGGCTCGCAGACGTCCTATGGCGACCCGGTGGAGGCCGCGCTCGCCTGGCAGCAGGCCGGCGCCGAATGGCTGCACCTGGTGGACCTGGACGCCGCGTTCGGGCGCGGATCCAACGCGCCCCTGCTGGCCGAGGTCGTCGCCAAGGTCAGCATGCGGGTCGAGATGTCCGGCGGCATCCGCGACGACGCGTCGCTGGAGCGGGCGCTGGCCACCGGCTGCGAACGGGTGAACATCGGGACGGCAGCGCTGGAGAACCCCGGCTGGGTCGCGGGGATCATCGCCAAGTACGGCGACAAGATCGCGGTCGGCCTGGACGTGCGGGGCACGACGCTCGCGGCGCGCGGCTGGACGTCCGAGGGCGGCGAGCTGTATGAGACCCTTCAGCGGCTGGACGCTGTGGGCTGCGCCCGGTACGTGGTGACCGACGTGCTGAAGGACGGCATGCTGCGCGGGCCGAACCTCGGCCTGCTGCGCGGCGTCTGCGCGGCGACCGACCGCCCGGTCGTGGCCAGCGGGGGAGTGTCGTCCCTCGATGACCTGCGCGCTCTGGCCTCGCTGGTGCCGGCCGGGGTGGAGGGCGCCATCGTCGGCAAGGCCCTGTACGCCGGTGCCTTCACCTTGCAGGAGGCGCTTAGCGTCGTAGTGAGCACGGTCGTATCTGAGGAGGCTCCATGACCCGCCGCCGCAAGGTCTCCTCGGGCGGGCCGTTCGAGGAGATCGTCGGGTACAGCCGGGCGGTCGCGGCCGGGGACTTCATCTTCGTCAGCGGCTGCACGTCGATCGTCGACGGCGAGGTGGCCCACGAGGGCGACCTGACCAAGCAGGCCGAGCAGGCGATCCTCATCGCCGGCCAGGCGCTGGCCGGGCTGGGCGCGAGCCTCGCCGACGTCGTGCAGACCCGGATCTATGTCACCGACATCACGCGGTGGCGCGAGGCGGCCGAGGCTCACCGGCTGGCGTTCGGCGACGTCGCACCGGCTGCGACGATGGTGCAGGTCGCGGCGCTGATCGATCCCCGCCTGCTGGTCGAGGTCGAGGTCGTGGCGCACCGCGAGGGCGGCCCCAACGTCGATCTGGGCGACCCGGACGCGCAGGGCCGCCCGGATGAGTTCCGCATCGATGACGAGCCCGGCGTAGGCGAGTCGACGTGACCGGGGGCACGGATGATGCTCCGCGGGGTCGTCCCCCCCAGGGACAGCAGACCGTCGCGGTCCGGGTGATCCCCTGCCTGGACGTGGACGGCGGCCGGGTCGTCAAGGGCGTCAACTTCCGGAACCTGCGCGACGCCGGGGACCCGGTCGAGCTCGCCGCCCGGTATGACGCCGAAGGCGCCGACGAGCTCACCTTCTTGGACATCACCGCCTCCAGCGGCGGCCGGGAGACCATGTACGACGTGGTCCGCCGCACCGCCGACCAGGTCTTCATCCCGCTCACCGTCGGCGGCGGGGTCCGCTCGACCGCCGACGTGGACGCGCTGCTGCGCGCCGGGGCGGACAAGGTCGGCCTGAACACCGCCGCGATCGCCCGGCCGGAACTGCTGCGCGAGGCGGCGCACCAGTTCGGCTGCCAGTGCATCGTGCTGTCGGTCGACGCCCGGCGGGTGCCGCCGGGGTCACCGCCGACCCCTAGCGGCTTCGAGGTCACCACGCACGGCGGCCGGCGCGGCACCGGCATCGACGCGATCGACTGGTCCCGCCGGGCGGTGGGCCTCGGCGCCGGGGAGATCCTGCTCAACTCCATGGACGCCGACGGCACCCAGGCCGGGTTCGACACCGAGCTCATCGGCCTGGTCCGCGAGGCCGTCACCGTCCCCGTGATCGCCAGCGGCGGCGCCGGGGCGCCCGCGCACTTCCCGCCGGCGATCAGTGCCGGCGCCGACGCGGTCCTCGCCGCCAGCGTCTTCCACTTCGGCACGCTGACTATCGCGGACGTCAAGCAAGCCCTGCGGGAGGCTGGTCACCCAGTCCGGTGAGCGCTGGCGTCCGGCAATGCGGCCAGCGCATCCCTCAGCCCGGCCCTGGAGGACACCCCCAGCTTCGGGAACGCGCGATGAAGGTGAGTGGCCACGGTCCGCTCGGACAGGGATAGCCGCTCGGCGATCTCCTTGTTCCGAAGCCCCCGCGCCGCGAGCGTCGCGACGCGGTGTTCCTGGGGCGTGAGGTGGCTGACCGTGGTCGTGGCCCCGCGCGTCCGGCTCTGCCCGGTCGCGCGGAGCTCATCTCGTGAACGGGCGATCCAGGGTGGGGCTCCGAGGCTCTGGAAGGCCTCCAGCGCGGCGGTCAACTGCGCCCGCGACTGGCTGGTCAGGCCCGCGCGCCGTAGCCGCTCACCGTAGAGCAGCCGGACCCGGGCGAGGTCAAAAGGCCATCGCTCGGCGCCGGGGGTCGCGAGTGCCTCAGCGAACAGGTCGCTGGCGGCGGCGAAGTCAGCTGTCGCGATGGCCGCGCAGCCCGTCACCACGAGCCGGAGCCTCGGCGAGATTTCCGCGATGCCCGAGGCCTTCATCGCCGCCACGTGCGCGGCCGCCTCAGCGCGCCGGTTCGTGCGCATGCACGCCTTCACCAGGGAAGAGTCAACGTACAGGGCGTTCGGTGCCCGGGACGGGAGTTGCCCGGGCGGGCTCATCTGAATCAGGGACCGGTAGGCGTTCTCGAAGTCGCCGCTCCCGATCGCCGCCAGGGAGCGCGCGTGCCAGGCATAGCACTGGATTGACCGCATCATCCGAGGCCCGGCCCACTTCAACATCTCATCGGTCAGCGCCTGGGCAGCCGCGTAATCGCCGCGCACCGCCGCGACCGCCGCCTGGACGCACCTCGCAGGCCACGCGAGCAGGGCGTAGCCGTGCTCCTGGCATAGCCGGAGGCTTTCGGCCGCCTGCTCCGCGGCCAGGTCCCAGTGGAGGCCTGCACGCGCACGCACCGGCAGGCAGCGGCGGCCGCGCACGTGGCGGCGATGGAAGCGGCCGGCATCGCGGCTATCTCACCGCGGCTCCGGCTCGTGGTAACTGGCTGCGCGGCCATCGTCGCTGAAGACGAGCAGGTGGCGATCGACCGGTTCCCCAGGGCGCTAGCCATCGCGGAGGCCGAGCGGTGGCCGTTTGACCTCGCCCGGATCCAGCTCCTCTACGGTGAGCGGCTGCGGCGCGCGGGCGCCGCCGGGGAGGCGCGGGCACAACTGCAGGCCGCGCTCGAGAGATTCCAGTGGCTGGGTGCCCGGCCGTGGATCGCGCGTGCCCGGCAGGAGCTCCGCGCCACTGGGCAGACGAGCCTGCTGGCCATGCCGAGTGGCGCCCCCCGTCTGACGGCTCGCGAGCACCAGATCGCGGCGCTCGCGGCCAGCGGCCTGCGGAACAAGCAGATCGCCGAGAAGCTGGTCCTGTCCGAGCGGACGGTCGCCGCTCATCTGCACCGGGCGTTCCCGAAGCTGGGCGTGACATCGCGCGCCCGGTTGCGCGACGCGCTTGAATCCGGGGTGCGGGGAGCCGTAGAGCCGGGCTCCCTCACGCCCTTCCGGCGTGCCGAAAGGCGCGGAATGAAGTGATATTGCTGACGCTATCCGGCCCTGCCCGCTGCCACGCTAGCCGCCATGACCCTCCCTCTCGGGCTTCGACTGAGCGTTGTCCTGGTCTACGGGCCGTTCGGTGATGCCGCCCATTGGTCTGAGTTCATTCCGTTGCTGGAGGACAGGGGCTTGCCGGTCGTCGTCGCCCGGTGCCCGCTGACTTCCCCCTCCGCCGATGTGGCGGCGGTCAGGAGCATCCTCGATCAGCAGGCCGGGGACGCCTTGCTCGTCGCTCACTCCTGGGACGGCGCGGTGATCACCGAGGCCTGCGGGCATCCCCGGGCACGCGGGGCCATTTACATCGCCGGCGGTCCGGACACCGAGCTGTCGCTCGGCGAGTGGCTGAATGAATTCCCGGTCGTGGGCGACGCCACGGAGCCCGACGACTCGTCGGCGGCTGGCCCGGCCTGGACCTGGCAGGGCAAGCCGACCTGGTTCATCTACGGCGAGCAGGAAGGCCAAGCCAGCCCGAGCGAGGCGCCGATGCCCGCCCACCTCGCCCATGTGGCCGATGTCGTCGCGCAAGCCGCCACCGAGCTAGCGGGACAGGGAGCCTGGTGAAGTACGCTCGCTAGCCGACGCCGACGCCGACGCCGACGCCGGAGGCGGACATGGCCGCGCCGACGATGCCGGCGTCGTTGAGCAAGGCGGCGGGCACGATCGTGGCGCGGACGCCGGTCAGCAGCGGCACCCACTTGTGGGACTCCTTGCTGATGCCGCCGCCGACGATGATCAAGCCCGGTGACAGGAGCGCCTCCATGTGCTGCATGTACTCATCAACCCGGCCGGCCCACTTGGACCAGGACATGTCGTGCAGGACCTTGGCCCGCTCGGAGGCTCGCTTCTCCGCGTCCTTGCCGTCGATCTCCACGTGGCCGAACTCGGTGTTGGCCACCAGCGTGCCCTGAGTGAACAGGGCGCTGCCGATCCCGGTGCCGAACGTCAGCATCAGCACCGTCCCGCCGACGCCGGCCCCGGCGCCGAAGGTCATCTCTGCGACGCCCGCCGCGTCGGCATCGTTCAAGACCGTCACCGTGCCGCCCAGCGCCTTGCCGGACAGCGCCCGGGAGAACATCCCGGCCGCGTCCGTGCCGATCCACGACTTGTCAACGTTGGCGGCCGTCCGCACGGTCCCGTCGGTGACCACGCCGGGAAAGGTTGCCCCGACCGGCCCGCTCCAGGAGAAGGACCTCACCAGCTCCCGCACGACCTCGGTCACCGCCTCCGGCGTGGACGGCTGCGGGGTGTCGATCTTCTTGCGCTCAGCCAGCAGCTTCCCGGTCGCCACGTCCACCGGCGCTCCTTTGATGCCCGTGCCGCCGATGTCAATGCCGAATGCCTGCATGAACTGGTCCTTTGCTCTGCTCTGGGGATCTGCTGTGGGGGGATCTGCTCTGAGGGCTGCCCGTCTGAGGCCGTGCCCGTCCGACTGTGCTCGCCCGCGCCGCACGGTACCCTCCGCGCGGCCGCAAGCCAAGCGGCGCCCGCTTCACAACCAAGCCGCGCTCATCCCTGATTATGATCGAAGGTGAGGAGAAAGGGGCGCCGGAATGAACTGGCTCAAGATCGCAGCCGTCGCGGTCGGCGCGTTGATTGCCTTCCTGGTCGTCGGCAGTGTCATCCACCTGATCATGACGGTGCTCGGCTACGTCCTGGTCGCCGCGCTCGTCGCGGGCGGTGGGTACATCGTGTACAAGATCGCCACCAACCGCGGTGGCGGCGAGGTGCGCGGCAAGCGGCGCAGGCGCGAGATCCGCGACGACCACCACGATGACCTGCGGGACAACCTCCGGGACGCCGGGTACGCCCCGCCCCCACCGCCACGCCCGGCGAGCGGCAACGTCGATGACGAGCTCGCCCGCCTCAAGCGTGAGATGGGTCACTAGCAGCGGCGGCTAGCCGCGCCCCCACGCCTGCAAGGCGTTGATAGCCGCCTTGGGCCCGTCGAACCGGACCCGGGAGGCCGTGACGCGGCCCATCGACCACAGCGTGAGCTCCGCTGGCGTGCCGGTGACCGTCACGATGTGCGGGGATCCCTTCCTGATGATCCGGTAGGGGGCCGCGCTGGCAACGTCTTGCCTGGTCAGCTCGACGCCGACGGGGAGCTTGCGCAGGAACAGCCGGGCGCCCTTGAGCCGCTTCCACAGCGCCTCCGTCAGGTCGGCGCTGAGGTCGCGCGGCTCCCAGTCCGCACCGCCGCGGCGGACGTCCTCGTGGTGCACGAAGTACTCAACCGTGTTCGCGGCCTCATCAGCGCGGGGGATGGCGAACACCGACAGCCTCGGCGGGCCGTCCCGGAACGCCGCCACCAGCTCGGCGTAGGACTTCGAGGCGGCCAGCCGCTGCTGCATCCGGGCGGTGTAGGGGGCCAGCGGCCCGCCCATCACCCCCGCGGCCGCATCCGGGCGGCTCTCGCGCAGCACCAGGTGCGCGGCCAGGTCACCGGTGGTCCACCCCTCGCATAGCGTGGGAGCCTGCGGTCCCTTCTCCTCCAGCAAGGCGGCCAGGGCGAGGCGCTCATCCCGTGAATGGGTCACGCAGGAGATCGTAGGCTGTTAGCGCGCCCCCTGTGGAGCGGGGTATGACAATTGCGGAGGGTTCAAGCGATGAGGGAAGCGGTGCGGCCGACGCAACTGGACCCGAAGATCTCCGAGCGGCTCAAGCGGGACGCCAGCGGGCTGTTCGCGGCGATCGCCCAGCAGTACGACACCGGCGAGGTGCTGATGCTCGGCTGGATGGACGACGAGGCGCTGCACCGCACGCTGACCACGGGCCGCTGCACCTACTGGTCGCGCAGCCGCCAGGAGTACTGGGTCAAGGGCGACACCTCCGGCCACCAGCAGTGGGTCAAGTCGGTCGCGCTGGACTGCGACGGTGACGCGGTCTTGGTCAAGGTGGACCAGGTGGGCGCGGCCTGCCACACCGGCGACCGGACGTGCTGGGACACCGACGTCCTAGAGCCGGTGATCGGCGAGCGTCCCGGGGCCTGACCTTGATGGCTAGCAAGCGCGAGTACGCACTGGTCCTGCTGGCGGGCGCGTTCGGCGGGGTACTGATCCTGGCCTCAGTGCGCCAGCGCTGGGCGCTGGCGGTCTTCACACCGCCCAGGCCACTGTCGGCGCAGACGATCAGCGTGACCGGCGCCGACCTCGTCCCGCTGGCCGGGGCGCTGGGGATCGCCGCGCTGGCCTGCCTGGCCGCGGTGATCGCTACCCGCGGCTGGGTGCGCCGGGCATCCGGGGTGCTGCTGGCGGCGTTCGGGATCGGGGCCGCGGTCGCGGCCGGGGTCGCGGTGAACGCCGCCTCCGTGCTGAGCGTCGCCGCCAGCCACGCCGGGGCGCCCGGGGCGGCGGCCGTCTCCGGTGCCGCCGGGTCCACGACCGGCGGGACGGTCCCCGGCGGCGCGGGCAGCCCGGGCGTGTCGCTGATCGGCACAGCCGGCCACGCCATCATGTCCGGGACCCCCTGGCGGGCGGCCGTGTTCCTCGGGGCGCTCCTCGTGGTGGCGGCGGGGGTCGCGACCGCGGGGCGCGGCCCGCGCTGGCCGGTCATGTCGGCCCGCTTCGACGCGCCCGAGCGGCATCGGGACGGTGTCGCCCGGGGCGCCCCGGCGGCCGCCCGCGATTCCGCGTCGATGTGGGAGTCGCTCAGCGCCGGGGCCGATCCCACGGAGTGTTCACCTACGGAGTATCCATCTACGGAGTACTCATCCACGGACACTCCCTAGCGGGCCAGTGGTGAGCGGCGCGGACGTCCTCATCGCCGACCATGAGCCGGAGGTCGGGGAGATGTCGCGCCGGTACCTGGCCCGCGCGGGCCTGAGCCCGACGGTGGTCGCCACCCCCGGTGAGGCGCTGGTCGCGCTGGCCGGCCGGGAGGCGGACCTGTTCGTGCTCGACCTGACGATGCCGGGCCTGGAGGTGGCCGCCGTCAGCCGTGCGCTGGCCGCCGGGGACCGCCCGCCCGCGGTCTTCCTGCTCGACCGGTTCGGCATCCGGCCGCGGGGCCTCAGCGGCGGGGCGTCGGCTGGCTCTGCGGCGACTCGCGCGTGGCTGTCACGGCCGTTCAGCCCGCGGGCGCTCGTGGACGCGGTGACCGCCTTGCTGCGCCCCGTTCCCGCCAGCTCTCCCGCCGCCCGGGCAGGCAGGCGGGGTCACCCCGTCACCATCGCCGGCCGCGAGGTGGACCTGACCCGCACCGAGCGGGCCATCCTGGCGGCGCTCGCCGGGCAGCCCGGCCGGGTGCTGAGCAGGGCCGAGCTGCTGGCCGCGCTGGAAGCCGACCGCGGCAAGCGCCCGGGCAGCCGGGCCATCGACGTCTACGTCACCCAGCTGCGCGCCAAGCTAGGCCCCGGCGCGATCCGCACCGTCCACGGCCTCGGCTACGCCCTACTGCCCCAGGGAGCCAACCCCCCGGTGATTACTCCGTCCCCCCGCGCGGGGGGATGCCCTCCCCCCGTCCCCCCCTCGCCGGAGGCTGCGCCCCCGGATCGTCCTGCCTAGGGCTGAGGGTACGGACCTAGGATTCTGCGGCCGGAGGCTGCAGCAGGTCAGGGAGTCTGGGGGACTGGTTTGTATCCCCCAGATAAGCAATGCGAACGTATTGCGCAGGCAAACTCGCGGGGGCATCTGATGGCAGTCGCGGCCGCTGCGGCTAGCATCAGTGGCGCAACATTTCCGATTTGAGGGGACGACCGAATCGCCGTGAGCGTACTCGACGAGATCCTCGAAGGCGTACGTGCCGATCTCGCCGAGCGGCAGAGTCGCGTCTCGCTAGAGCAGCTCAAGGGCCTGGCGCGCAGGGCGCCATCACCGCTTGACGCGCTCGGCGCGCTGAAAGCCAAGGGCGTCAGCGTCATCGCCGAGGTGAAGCGGGCCAGCCCGTCCAAGGGTTCGATGGCCGCGATCGACGACCCGGCCGCGCTGGCCGGCGACTATGAGGCAGGCGGCGCGCGGGTGATCAGCGTGCTGACCGAGCAGCGCCGGTTCGGCGGGTCCCTCGATGACCTGGTCGCGGTCCGCCGGGCGGTCCAGGTGCCGTTGCTGCGCAAGGACTTCGTGGTCAGTTCCTACCAGCTGTGGGAGGCGCGCGCCTACGGTGCGGACCTAGCGCTGCTGATCGTCGCCGCGCTGGAGCAGACCGTCCTGGTCTCGCTAATCGAGCGCGCCCTGTCGATCGGCCTGCTGCCGCTCGTCGAGGTGCACACCGACGAAGAACTCGACCGCGCGCTGGAGGCGGGCGCCACCGTCATCGGCGTGAACGCCCGCAACCTGGGCACGCTCGAGGTCGATCGCGCGGTCTTCGCCCGGCTAGCGCCCCGTATCCCCGACAACGTCGTGAAGATCGCCGAGTCCGGCGTGCGCGGGCCGCATGACCTGCTGGCCTACGCCGCCGCCGGGGCCGACGCGGTCTTGGTCGGTGAGTCGCTGGTCACCGAGAAGGACCCCCGGGCCGCGGTCGCTGACCTGGTCACCGCCGGGTCTCACCCGGCCCTGCGCACCGAGCGCGGATAGGCCGGCCCTCCCCGGTAGGGTGTCCCTCGTGGACAAGACCTCGCCTCCCGCCCGGCGTCCCGCTGAGCCTGACATCGCCCCCGTCCCGGACGGCACGGGCCACTTCGGCGAGTTCGGCGGGCTGTTCGCCCCTGAGTCGCTGATGGCGGCCCTGGAGCAACTGGCCAAGGAGTACGAGGCGGCCCGGCACGACCCGCGCTTCCGCGCCGAGCTGGACGATCTGCTGCGCGACTACGCCAGCCGGCCCACCCGGGTGACCGAGGCGAAGCGGTTCGGCGCCGAGCACGCCGGCGGCTGCCGGGTACTGCTCAAGCGCGAGGACCTGGCGCACACCGGGTCGCACAAGATCAACAACGTGCTCGGTCAGGTGTTGCTCACCAAGCGGATGAGCAAGACCCGCGTGATCGCCGAGACCGGGGCCGGCCAGCACGGCGTCGCCACCGCGACCGCCTGCGCGCTCCTCGGCCTGGAGTGTGCGGTCTACATGGGCGAGGAGGACACCCGCCGGCAGGCGCTGAACGTGTCCCGGATGCGGATGCTCGGCGCCGAGGTCATCCCGGTCACCGCCGGCACCCGGACGCTCAAGGACGCCATGAACGAGGCGTTCCGCGACTGGGTCACCACCGTGGACTACACGCACTACTGCATCGGCTCGGTCGGCGGCCCGCACCCCTTCCCCATGATGGTGCGGGACTTTCAGCGGATCATCGGCGTGGAGGCCCGCGAGCAGGTCCTGAGCCTGACCGGGCGGCTGCCCGACGCGGTGGTGGCCTGCGTGGGCGGCGGATCCAACGCCATCGGCGTCTTTCACGCCTTCATCCCCGACGGCGGCGTCCGGCTGGTCGGGTGCGAGGCCGGCGGGGACGGCGACGCCCCGGGCCGCAACGCCGCCACGCTGACCTACGGGTCGACCGGCGTGCTGCATGGCATGCGCACCTACGTGCTGCAAGACGACGAGGGCCAGACGCTGGACACGCACTCCATCTCGGCCGGCCTGGACTACCCGGGCGTCGGCCCCGAGCACTCGTGGCTGAAGGACACCGGCCGCGCCGAGTACCGGTCGGTCTCCGACGCCGAGGCGATGGAGGGGTTCGCGGCGCTGTGCCGCACCGAGGGCATCATCCCGGCCATCGAGTCCTCGCACGCGCTGGCCGGCGCGATGCGGGTGGGCCGCGAGCTCGGCCCGGAAGGCCTGATCCTGGTTAACCTGTCCGGCCGCGGCGACAAGGACGTGGCGACCGCTTCTGCGTGGTTCGGAGTCTGACGCGATGAGCAGCAGCGCAGTGACGACGGCGTTCGCCAAGGCCGCCGCGGAGAACCGGGCCGCGCTGGTCGGCTACCTGCCGGCCGGGTTCCCGGACAAGGACACGGGCATCAAGGCGGCCCTCGCGATGGCGCGGGCCGGCGCCGACGTCATCGAGGTCGGCCTGCCCTACTCCGACCCGCTGATGGACGGCCCGGTCATCGCCGATGCCGTCTACCGGTCGCTGAAGGGCGGCACCCGGGTCAAGGACGTCCTTGACACCGTCGCCGCGATCTCCACCGCGGGCACCGCCGCCCTGGTGATGACCTACTGGAACCCGGTCGATCATTACGGGGTGGCCGCCTTCGCCCGCGACCTCGCCAGCGCCGGCGGCTCGGGCCTGATCACCCCCGACCTCACGCCAGAGGAATCCGGCGACTGGCCGCGGGTATCGGATGAGCACGACCTGGACCGGGTGTACCTGGTCGCCCCCAGCTCACCCCATGCGCGCATCGCGGCGATCACCCGCCTGTGCCGCGGCTTCGTCTACGCCGCCAGCCTGATGGGCATCACCGGTACCCGGGACTCGGTCAGCGCCGGCGCCGCCGGCCTGGTCGCGCGTACCCGCGAGCACACCACTCTCCCGGTCGCGGTCGGCCTGGGCGTCAGCACCCCCGAGCAGGCGCACGAGGTAGCCGGCTTCGCTGACGGCGTCATCGTCGGCTCCGCCTTCGTCCGCCGCCTGGCGGCCGCGCCGACCCCGCAGGACGGCATCGCCGCCGTCCGCGAGCTAACCGAGGCCCTCGCCGTCGGCGTCCGCCGCGGCTAGGCCGAGCGGCGCGGCCGCGCGGCGTGATGGTGATGACGCCAACGGGCACGAAATCGTTAGCAGGGCGGTGGCGCCAGCGCCCCGGGCGGGGACCCCGACCGGGGCGGGGCGATTGCCCTCCAGCCCCGGCAAGATCCGGGGCAATGGCCATCGCGGCACGGAACGCCCAGCGGACGATGGCCCCTGTGACACGGTTAGAGCGGGTCGCTGGCCCTTCCACCCCGAATCGATTCCGGGCCACTGGCCCTTCCACCACGAATTGCCGGGCCCAGGAGGATCTGATAACAGCAAGAGGCGCCGCGCGTGGTGAGAGGGGGCGCGCCGCGCGTGGTGAGAGGGGGCGCGCCGCGCGTGGTGAGAGGGGGCGCGCCGCGCGTGGTGAGAGGGGGCGCGCCGCGCGTGGTGAGGTGGTGAGAGGGTGGCGCCGCGTGGTGAGGTGGTGAGAGGGGGGCGCGCGCCGCGCGGGGCCGGGGGCGTGATGCCGGGCGCGGCGGGTACGCGGCCAGGGCGTCGACGTGCGAGGCCGGGGGTGCCGATCGCGTGTGGCGGGGGACCGTGAGGCTGGCCCTCGCGTTGTCTGTGAGCTGGTGATTCGGGCGGGCGCGAGATGGTGAAAGGGCGGTAACGTCCATGTATGCCCCTTGCGTTCCTGCCGAGCCCGGCGCGGTCTGCCTGGCATCTCGGGCCGGTCCCGCTGCGAGCGCAGGCGCTGTGCGTCGTCGCGGGCATCGTGATCGCGCTCGTGATCACGGCCCGGCGCTACCGGGCGGCCGGCGGGGGCGCGGGCGTGATCGCCGACGTAGCTGCCTGGGCGGTTCCCGCCGGGCTGATCCCCGCCGCCTGCGACGTCCTGCTCGGCGCCGCCCACCCCGGTGTGCTGCACGCCGTGCGGACCTGGGATGAGCTAGCCGGCTTCCCCGGTGCGGTCGCCTTCGGGGTGGCGGGGGCGTGGGCCGGCTGCCAGCGGATGCGCGTCCCGCCGGGCCGGGCGCTGAGTGACCCGCCGGGGCGGGCGCTGAGTGACCCGCCCGGCCGGGCTGGCATCGGCCGGGCTGGATCCCGCCGTGCCCGCTCCAGCCCTGTTCGCTCCAGCCGTGCCCGCTCCAGCCGTGCCCGCTCCAGCCGTGCTCGCTCCAACAATGCGCGGGCCCGTGCCCGGGTCGAGTTCGCCGCGATAACGGGCGCCGCCGCCCCCGCGCTGCTGTTCGGGCACGCGATCGCCATGGTCGGCCAGTGGCTGGCCCAGCGCGGCTACGGCAAGCCCACCACGCTCCCCTGGGCGGTAAAGATATCGCCGGCGCACCGAGCGCCGGGACTTGAGAATTTCGCCACATTCCAACCGATGTTCACATACCAAGCGGTGTGGGATGTTGCTGCTGGCGTTGCTGTGATCTGGGTGGCGCGCCGCCTCGCCCTGTCCGGGACGCGGGCGCTCGCCCTGGCGGCGGCTCTGTACGCAACCTCGGGTTTCGCGCTGTTTTGGCTGGGTATCGCGCATTCACCTGCTGTTTTGGGGCTGCGGGCGGTAAGCCTAGGGGACACCCTGCTGCTCGTCGCCGCCATCATCTACCTGGCCAGAACGCGGCGCGCCCGAGGGACATCTGCCCAGCTGACAGGCAAGGTGCCGCTAGAAAGGTCTCGACCAGTACTGTAATGTCAACGTAACCTACATGTAGCAGCAGGGCCAGCGTCGTCCCCAAGGCCGCATAGCAGCACAGCGGATAATTGGCGACAGGAGTTTTGATGGTGCCTGCCGTGACGGACGGACTCTACGACAGCCGGTTCGAGCACGATGCATGTGGCGTGGGATTCGTGGCGGATCTCTCGGCCCGGGGTGGCCACGGGGTAGTGGCGAGCGCGCTTCGCGTCCTGTGCAACCTGGAGCACCGGGGCGCGGCGGGCGCCGACCCCGATACGGGTGACGGAGCGGGCATCATCACCCAGATCCCGGACGCGTTCTTCCGCGCGGTCAGCGGGCTCGCGCTCCCAGAGCCGGGGGCTTACGCCGTTGGCCTGGCCTTCCTCCCTCTTGATGCCACCGAACGACGCCGGGTGCTCTCCGCGGTGGACACCCTGGCCCGCGATGAGGGCCTGGTCGTGATCGGGTGGCGCGACGTGCCGGTCAACCCCGGCGCGTGCGGCGTGGGGGCCCGCGAGGTGCTGCCGCACCTGGCTCAGCTGTTCGTCGCCGGCGCCGGCGACGAACAGGGCCTGACCCTCGACCGGCTGGCGTTCTGCCTGCGCAAGCGCGTCGAGCATGCTCTATTTACCGGCAACGCGGGAAACCAGGCCGGGGGCGTTGAAGGAGGCGTCTACTTCGCCAGCCTGTCCTCGCGCACCATCGTCTACAAGGGCATGCTCGCCGCGCCGCAGGTCGAGGCGTTCTTCCCGGACCTGTCCGATGAGCGCTACGCCTCCAACCTGGCGCTCGTGCACTCCCGGTTCTCCACGAACACGTTCCCGTCTTGGCCGCGGGCGCACCCGTTCCGGTTCGTCGCGCACAACGGCGAGATCAATACCGTTATGGGAAACCGCAACTGGATGCGCGCCCGGGAGGCGATGCTGGCCAGCCCGCTGATCCCGGACTCCCAGAGCGGGCTGGGCATCGAGCGGCTGTTCCCGGTCATCTCCCCGGACGGAGCCGACTCCCAGTCCTTCGACGAGTGCCTGGAACTGCTGCACCTCGGTGGCCGGTCCCTGCCGCACGCGCTGCTCATGATGATCCCCGAGCCCTGGGAGAACCATGAGGAGATGGACCCCAAGCGGCGGGCGTTCTACCAGTTCCACTCCACCCTCATGGAGCCCTGGGACGGCCCGGCGCTGATCGCCTTCACCGACGGGTCCGTGATCGGCGCCGTGCTCGACCGCAACGGACTGCGACCGGGCCGGTACTGGGTGACCAGCGACGGCCTCGTCGTGCTGGCCAGCGAGGTCGGCGTCCTGGACATCGAGCCCGCCCGGGTGATCCGCCGGGGCAGGCTGCAGCCCGGCCGGATCTTCCTGGCCGACACCGCCTCCGGCCGGATCGTCGAGGACGAGGAGGTCAAGTCCGAGCTCGCGGTGCAGAACCCTTACGAGGACTGGCTGCACGCCGGCCTGATCCACCTCGACGAGCTGCCCGAGCGGGTCCGCGAGGTGCCGACGGCCGCTGACCTGCTCACCCTCCAGCGGGGTTATGGCTACACCGAGGAGGAACTGCGGGTCATCCTCGCGCCGATGGCGCGGACCGGCGCCGAGCCGATCGGCTCGATGGGCACCGACACCCCGGTCGCCGCCCTGTCAGATAAGCCACGGCTGGTCTTCGACTACTTCGCCCAGCTGTTCGCCCAGGTCACCAATCCGCCGCTGGATGCCATCCGCGAGGAACTGGTCACCTCGCTGGCGCTGACGACCGGCCCGGAGGGGAACCTGCTGGAGCCCAGCCCCGCCTCCTGCCGCCAGATCACCTTGCCGTTCCCGGTGATCGGCGAGCAGGACCTGGCCAAGATCGTGCACATCAACGATGATGGCAACCTGCCGGGCCTGGCGGCGCACGTGGTGGACGGACGGTTCGCGGCCCTGGATCCCGTCCATGCCCGCAGCGGCGACGCGCTCCGGGCGCGGATCGCCGAGATCTGCGCCGAGGTGAACGACGCCATCGCCGGCGGCGCGCGGCTCATCATCTTGTCCGACCGGGCCCTGGCGCGGCTGGACGGGAGGATCCCGATCCCGTCGCTACTGCTCACCGGCGCGGTGCACCATCACCTGATCCGGGAGAAGACCCGGACCCGCGTCGGCTTGATCGTCGAGTCCGGTGACGCCCGCGAGTGTCACCACATCGCGCTGCTCACCGGCTACGGCGCGGCGGCCGTCTGCCCGTACCTGGCCATCGAAACCGTCCGCGACCTGGCCGACCGCGGTGAGCTCGGGCCGGTGCTGGCCGATAAAGCAGTGCTGGCCGACAAAGCAGTGCTGGCCGACAAGGCGGAGGCCAACCTCATCAAGGCGCTCGGCAAGGGCGTCCTGAAGATCATGTCCAAGATGGGCGTGTCAACCATCGCCTCTTATACCGGCGCGCAGATCTTCGAGGCGATCGGCCTGGGCGACGAGGTGATCGCCACCTGCTTCGCGGGGACGTCCTCGCGGCTGGGCGGCGTCGGCTTCGACGTGCTCGCCGAGGAGGCCACGCGCCGTGCCGCGGTGGCCCGGGCGGGCATGGGCGGGGACGGCTCGGCGGGGCTCGCGCACCGGCAGCTGGAGGTCGGCGGGGAATACCAGTGGCGGCGCGAGGGTGAGCCGCACCTGTTCAACCCGCAGACTGTGTTCAAGCTGCAGCACGCCACGCGCAGCCGCCGGTATGAGATCTTCAAGGAGTACACGTCCCTCATCGACGACCAGTCCGCCAAGCTGAAGACGCTGCGCGGCCTGATGCGCATCCGGGGGATCGACGGGCAGGCCGCCGACGATCACGACGTCGACGGGCAGGGCACCGGCGGCCTCTCCCTGGAGGAGGTCGAGCCCGTCTCGGCCATCGTGCGGCGGTTCGCGACCGGCGCCATGTCGTACGGGTCGATCTCCGCCGAGGCGCACGAGACCCTGGCGATCGCGATGAACCGGATCGGCGGCCGGTCCAACACTGGCGAAGGCGGCGAGGACCCGGAGCGGTTCAGCCCCGACGGCAACGGGGACCTGCGCCGCTCGGCGGTCAAGCAGGTGGCCAGCGGGCGGTTCGGGGTGACCAGCGAGTACCTCGTCAACGCCGATGACCTGCAGATCAAGATGGCACAGGGCGCCAAGCCGGGCGAGGGCGGCCAGCTGCCCGGGCACAAGGTGTACCCGTGGATCGCCAAGACCCGGCACTCAACCCCCGGCGTCGGGCTGATCTCGCCGCCACCACACCACGACATCTACTCGATCGAGGACCTGGCGCAGCTCATCCACGACCTGAAGAACGCCAACCCCGCCGCCCGGGTCCACGTCAAGCTGGTCGCCGAGGTGGGCGTCGGCACCGTGGCGGCCGGGGTGTCGAAGGCCCACGCGGACGTGGTGCTCATCTCCGGCCACGACGGCGGCACTGGCGCCGCGCCGCTGACCTCGCTCAAGCACGCGGGTGCCCCGTGGGAGCTGGGCCTGGCCGAGACGCAGCAGACGCTGCTGCGCAACAAGCTCCGCGACCGCATCGTCGTGCAGGTCGACGGCCAGCTCAAGACCGGCCGCGACGTGATCATCGCGGCGCTGCTGGGGGCCGAGGAGTTCGGGTTCGCGACCGCGCCGCTGGTCGTGGCCGGCTGCGTGATGATGCGCGTGTGCCACCTCGACACCTGCCCGGTCGGCGTCGCCACGCAAAACCCCGAGCTGCGCAAGCGATTCTCGGGCAAGCCGGAGTTCGTGGTGAACTTCTTCGAGTTCATCGCCGAGGAGGTCCGCGAGTACCTCGCCAGGCTGGGGCTGCGCTCGCTGGAGGAAGCCATCGGGCGGGTTGACCTGCTCGACACCGCCATGGCCGTCTCGCACTGGAAGGCCTCCGGGCTGGACCTGGCGCCGGTGCTGCACGACGTCCCGGCCTACGAGGGACCGCGGCGGCACGTGACCGGCCAGGACCACGGGCTGGACAAGGCGCTGGACCACACGCTCATCCAGCTCGCCGAGGGCGCCCTCGAGGAGGGCCGGCCGGTCCGCCTGGAATTGCCCATCCGCAACGTCAACCGCACCGTCGGGACCATGCTCGGCTTCGAGGTCACCAGGCGGTGGGGCGGCGAGGGGCTGCCCGAC
>JAICYD010000026.1 GCA_025934375.1 Streptosporangiaceae bacterium
CCTGAGCCAGAAGATCACCGTGGACGCGCGCGGGGAGATCCTGGAGCTAAAGACCACGATCAACACGATGGTCGACCAGCTGTCCTCTTTCGCCGGCGAGGTGACCCGGGTGGCGCGCGAGGTCGGCACGGAGGGCCGACTCGGCGGCCAGGCCCACGTGCCGGGCGTCGGCGGGACCTGGCGGGACCTGACCGAGTCGGTGAACTTCATGGCCGGGAACCTGGCCAGCCAGGTCCGGTCGATCGCGCAGGTCGCCACGGCGGTGGCGAAGGGTGACCTGAGCCAGAAGATCACCGTGGACGCGCGCGGGGAGATCCTGGAGCTGAAGTCGACGATCAACACGATGGTCGACCAGCTGTCCTCTTTCGCGGGTGAGGTGACCCGGGTGGCGCGCGAGGTCGGCACCGAGGGCCGACTCGGCGGCCAGGCCGACGTGCAGGGAGTCTCGGGCACGTGGAAGGACCTGACCGAGTCGGTGAACGTCATGGCGGCCAACCTCACCGCCCAGGTCCGCTCGATCGCCCAGGTGACCACGGCGGTGGCCAAGGGTGACCTGAGCCAGAAGATCCGGGTCGACGCGCGCGGGGAGATCCTGGAGCTGAAGGAGACCATCAACACGATGGTTGACCAGCTGTCCTCCTTCGCCGGCGAGGTAACCCGCGTCGCCCGGGAAGTGGGCACCCAGGGCAAGCTCGGCGGCCAGGCCATCGTGCAGGGCGTGTCGGGGACCTGGGAGGACCTGACCGTCAACGTGAACGTCATGGCCGAGAACCTGACCGCCCAGGTCCGGTCGATCGCGCAGGTCGCCACGGCGGTGGCCAAGGGTGACCTGAGCCAGAAGATCACCGTCGAGGCCAAGGGCGAGGTCGCCGCGCTCGCCGAGACCATCAACACGATGGTCGACACGCTGTCGGCGTTCGCCGGCGAGGTCACCCGGGTCGCCCGCGAGGTCGGCCCCGAGGGGCGCCTCGGCGGGCAGGCCGGCGTCCCGAACGTGGCCGGGACCTGGAAGGACCTCACCGACAACGTCAACTCGATGGCCAACAACCTGACCGGTCAGGTTCGCAACATCGCTCAGGTCACCACGGCCGTCGCGCAGGGCGACCTGACCAAGAAGATTGACGTGGACGCGCGCGGGGAGATCCTGGAGCTCAAGACCACGATCAACACGATGGTTGACCAGCTGTCCTCCTTCGCCGCCGAGGTCACCCGCGTCGCCCGCGAGGTCGGCCGTGAGGGCCGGCTGGGCGGGCAGGCCGAGGTCGAGGGCGTCTCCGGGACCTGGAAGCGGCTGACCGAGAACGTCAACGAGCTCGCCGGCAACCTGACCCGCCAGGTCCGCGCCATCGCCGGGGTGACCAGCGCCGTCGCCACCGGTGACCTGACCCGGTCCATCACGGTCGAGGCGCAAGGCGAGGTCGCCGAGCTGAAGGACAACATCAACACCATGGTGCGCTCGCTGCGCGAGACCACCGAGGCCAACCAGCAGCAGAGCTGGCTGCAGACCAACCTCGCCCGGATCGCCGGGCTGATGCAGGGCCAGCGAGACCTGGCCACCGTCGCCGAGCTGATCATGAACGAGCTGATCCCGCTGGTCGGCTCCCAGCACGGCGCGTTCTTCCTGGCCGACACCAGTGACCCCGAGCCCCGGCTGCGGCTGATCGCCGGCTACGGGCTGCGCCCCGGCAACAGCAACGGCAGCGACAGTGCTCACCGCAACGACAGTGCTCACCGCAACGACAGTGCTCACCGCAACGACAGTCCTCACCGCAACGACAGTCCTCACCGCAACGACAGTCCTCACCGCAACGACAGTGGGGTGCCGAGCGAGGTGCTATTCGGCCAGTCGCTGATCGGCCAGGTCGCCAAGACGAAGAAGCCGATCGTGCTGGAGGAGATCCCGGCCGGGTACGCGCGGATCTTCTCCGCCGTCGGCGCGGCGCGGCCAGTCAGCGTGATGATCGTGCCGATCGTGTTCGAAGACCAGGTCCTCGGCGTCATCGAGGCCGGGTCGCTGTGGCCGTTCACCCAGGTGCACCGCGACTTCCTGGAACAGCTCATGGACACCATAGGGGTCAACGTCAACACCATGATCGCCAGCTCCCGTACCGACGCGCTGCTCCAGCAGTCGCAGCGGCTGACCGTCGAGCTCCAGGCCCGGCAGAACGAACTGCAGCGCTCCAACGCCGAGCTGGCCGACAAGGCCGCGCTGCTGGCCGCGCAAAACCGCGACATCGAGACGAAGAACGCCGAGATCGAGCAGGCCCGGCAGGAGATCGAAGAACGTGCCCGCCAGCTTGACCAGGCCTCCCGTTACAAGTCGCAGTTCCTCGCCAACATGTCCCACGAGCTGCGCACTCCGCTGAACAGCCTGCTCGTGCTGGCCCGGCTGCTGGCCCAAAACAGCGAGGGCAACCTCACCTCCAAGCAGGTCGAGTACGCCAACATCATCCACTCCTCCGGCACCGACCTGCTGCAGCTGATCAACGACATCCTCGACCTGACCAAGGTCGAGTCCGGGAAGATGGAGGTCCATCCCGAGCGGTTCTCCCTGGCCGGGCTGATCGAGGACCTGCGCGGGGTGTTCGAGCCGCTGACCGCCGAGAAGCGGCTCCAGTTCACCATCACGCCCGCCCCCGGTGCCCCCTCCGAGCTGGTCACCGACAAGCAACGGCTCCGCCAGATCCTGTACAACCTGCTCTCCAACGCGGTCAAGTTCACCGAGCGCGGGCATGTAGGCCTGCGCATCGAGACCGCCCGCACGCAGCGGCCAGGCACCCCGCCAGCGGTCATCTTCTCGGTGACCGACACCGGGATCGGCATCAGCCGTGACAACCTCATCGGCATCTTCTCCGCGTTCCAGCAGGGCGACGGCACCACCAGCCGCCGCTACGGCGGCACCGGGCTAGGCCTGGCCATCTCCCGTGAGGTCGCCGCGCAACTCGGCGGCGAGGTCACCGTGCACAGCGAGCCCGGCGCTGGCAGCACCTTCACCCTCCGGCTCCCGCTCGCCTCCGCCAGCGCGGCCCCGGCCGAGGCCGGGCTGCCCGGCGGCCCGCTGGCCACGGCGGGCGCTGACCTGCCGCCCGCGTTCCGTCCGGTGCCCCCGGCCGGGCGGCACGAGGCCCTGCGGGGTAAGAAGGTCCTCGTCGTCGACGACGATCCGCGCAACGCCTTCGTCCTCACCGACGTGCTCGAGCTGCACAGCATGGTCGTCGTCCAGGCCGCTGACGGCCGCCGGGCCATCACCGAGCTCGCGTCGGGCGACATCGACCTGGTCTTGATGGACGTGATGATGCCGCAGATGGACGGGTACGAGACCACCCGCGCCATCCGCCAGATGCCCCAGTTCGCCGCGCTGCCCGTCATCGCCGTCACCGCGCGGGCCATGCAAGGGGACCGGGACAAGAGCATTGACGCCGGCGCCACCGACTACATCACGAAGCCCATCGACGTGGAGGAACTGCTCGACTGCATGGAACGCTGGCTAATCCCCGCCGCCCGCGGCTAATTTCGCCGAGACGTCGCGGGGGCGGGGCCGCGATAGGGTTGCCGGCAGGCAGGGTCGCGGTGGTTGCTGGGGGAGAAATATGGGCGCGGCTTCGAACGAGCGGGAACGGGTTCGCGGGTTCGGGCGGATGGAGGACGGCCTTCGGCAGTCCAGCCCCTGGTACCTGTGGGGACCCTATGTCAGCGAGCGGCAGTGGGGGACCGTCCGCGAGGACTACAGCGACGACGGGGATGCCTGGGGCTACCTGCCGCACGACCACGCCCGGTCGCGTGCCTACCGGTGGGGCGAAGACGGGCTGGCCGGGTTCAGCGACGTCGAGCAGCTGTTGTGCCTGGGGCTGGCGCTGTGGAACGGGCGCGACCCGTTCCTCAAGGAGCGGATCTTCGGGCTGACCGGCCCGGAGGGCAACCACGGCGAGGACGCCAAGGAGCACTGGTGGTACCTGGACGCGGTGCCCAGCCACGCCTGGAACCGCTGGCGCTACCACTACCCACAGGCCGAATTCCCCTATGACAAGCTGCGGGCCGTCAACGCGGCCAGGGACCGCCGCGGCCCCGAGTACGAGATCCTCGACACCGGGATCTTCGACCACGACCGCTACTGGGTCACCGAGGTCACCTACGCCAAGGCTGACCCCACTGACCTGCTGGTCACCATCACGGTGACCAACGCCGGGCCGGATGCCGACACCATCCACGTCCTGCCGACCGCGTGGTTCCGCAACACCTGGTCGTGGGCCAACGGCGCCCCCCGGCCTGCGATGACCGCCCTAACGAACACTGCCCCTGGAAGCGCTGCTCCTGGAAGCGCTGCCGTCGGCATCGAGCACCCCTTCCTGGGGACGCTGGAGCTCCTCGCCGCGCCCGCACCCGACGCAAGCGCGCCCACGCTGCTGTTCTGCGAGAACGAGTCCAACGCGCCGCGGCTGTGGGATGCCCCGGCCACGACGCCCTACCCCAAGGACGGGATCAACGATCACGTCGTCTCCGGCCAGGCCACGGTGAACCCGGCTCAGGCTGGCACCAAGTGCGCCGCCTGGTACACGCTCACCGTGGAGCCGCACGCCAGCGCCGAGATCCGCCTCCGCCTGCGCCCCGGGAACGCCGCCGCCGCCACCGACCCGTTCGGGCGCGACGATTTTGACCGGGTTCTTGACCAGCGGAAACGGGAGGCGGACGAGTTCTACGCGCAGCTGACTCCCGAGGAGGCCAGCCCGGACGAGGCCCTCATCATGCGGCAAGCCTTCGCGGGCCTGCTGTGGTCCAAGCAGTTTTACGCCTACGACGTGGCGCGCTGGCTCGACGGGGATCCCGCGCAGCCACCCCCGCCGCCCGAGCGAGCCCGGCAACGGAACGCGCGGTGGCGCAACTTCAACGCCTTCGACATCATGTCGATGCCCGACAAGTGGGAGTACCCCTGGTTCGCGGCCTGGGACCTGGCCTTCCACACGGTGGCGCTGGCGCACGTCGACCCTGGCTTCGCCAAGTACCAGCTGGTGCTGCTGTGCCGAGAGTGGTTCCAGCATCCCAACGGGGCGCTGCCCGCCTACGAGTGGGACTTCGGGGCCGTCAACCCGCCGGTGCAGGCCTGGGCCGCGCTGGAGGTCTTCGCCCTCGACGGGGCCCGGGACCTGGACTTCCTGGCCCGCGTCTTCGACAAGCTGCTGGTCAACTTCACCTGGTGGGTGAACCGGGAAGACGTCTGGGGCAACAACCTGTTCGAGGGCGGTTTCCTGGGCCTGGACAACATCGGGCCGATCGACCGCTCGCACCTGCCCGAGGGCACGATCTTGGAGCAGTCCGACGCGACCGGGTGGATGGCCTTCTACGCGATGTCGATGGCGACCATGGCCACCATCTTGCTGAGGGCCGGCGGCCGCCGGGCGGGCGCGGACCTGGTGCTGAAGTTCCTCGAGCACTACGCCGCGATCGCCCAGGCCCTGCGCGACCAGGGCATGTGGGACGCCGAGGACTGCATGTTCTACGACCACCTGTGCCTGCCGACCGGCCAGCGCCTGCCGGTCAAGGCCAAGTCGATGGCCGGGATGATCCCGCTGCTGGCGGTGAGCGTCGCCGAGCGGCGGGTGCTCGACGACGCGCTCAAGTTCGGCAAGCAGTTCGCCGAGTTCCTGGAAAGCCAGGGGCTGGCCGACGCCGGCAAGCTCCGCGAGCAGGGCGTCCTGGCCGGCCCGGTCGGCCGGGAGCGGCTGTTGCTGTCCCTCATGGACGCCGGGCAGCTGCAGGCCATCCTCGGTCACCTCTTCGATGAGTCCAAGTTCCTGTCCCCGTACGGGCTGCGGTCCCTGTCGGCGGCGCACCGGGACGAGCCGTACGTGATGCACTTCGAGGGCATCACCGCGGCGATCGACTATGAGCCGGCCGAGTCCACCACGGCGATGTTCGGCGGGAACTCCAACTGGCGCGGCCCCGTCTGGTTCCCGCTGAACTACCTGTTCATCTCCGGCCTGGAGAAGTACCACCGGTTCCTGGGCGGGGACTTCCTGGTGGAGTACCCGACCGGCTCGGGCCGCAAGCTGTCGCTGGATGCCGTCGCCGCCGACCTGCGCGGCCGGCTGGTGTCGATCTTCACCCGCGGGCCGGACGGGCGGCGCCCCTGCTTCGGCTGGGTGGACCGGCTGCAGCACGACCCGCGATGGTCGGAAAACATCACCTTCAACGAGTACTTCCACGGCGACAACGGGGCCGGCCTGGGCGCGGCGCACCAGACCGGGTGGACCGCCTTGATCGCGGACATCATCCGGCGCCGCCACGGCGCGGTGCCCTCGGTCGCCGACGTCGTCGACGACCTGCTCCAGGACGGCAACGAGGAGGCCAGATGACCGCGCCCGGCGACTCGTTCCAGCTCGGCGCGATCCCCCGGCCGGACGGTTCGGGCACCAACTTCGCGATCGCGTCAGCCGCTGCCGAGTCCGTGACGCTGTGCCTGTTCGGCGGGGCCGATGGCGCCGGCGCCGAAACCCGCCACGAGCTCGACGACTACGACGCCGGGGTCTGGCACGGCTTCATCCCCGGCGTGGGGCCCGGCCAGGCCTACGGCTACCGGGTGAGCGGCCCGTGGGACCCGGCCGGCGGCCAGCGCTTCAACCCCAGCAAGCTGCTCCTTGACCCCTACGCGCGCGCCTACCACGGGAAGGTGCGATACGGCCCGCAGGTGCAGGGCCACGACGCCGCCAACCCCGACGCGCCGAGCACGCTCGACTCGGCCACCCACGTTCCCCGCTCGCTGGTCATCGACGCCAGCGGCTACGACTGGGAAGGCGACGCCCCGCTGGCCCGCCCGGTCGCCGACACGGTCATCTACGAGGCCCACGTCAAGGGGCTCACCGCCCGCCACCCGGACATCCCCCCACGGCTGCGCGGCACCTACGCGGGCCTGGCCCACGACGCCGCCACCGGGTACCTGGCCGACCTCGGCGTCACCGCCGTCGAACTGCTGCCCGTCCACCACAACGTGCCCGAGCAGTTCCTCACCGGCCGCGGCCTGACCAACTACTGGGGCTACAACTCGATCGGCTTCTTCGCCCCGCACGCCGGCTACTCCGCCGCCGTCGCCGCCGGGAGGCCCGGCGGCCAGGTGACTGAGTTCAAGGACATGGTCAAGGCGCTGCACCGGGCTGGCCTGGAGGTCATCCTCGACGTGGTCTTCAACCACACCGCCGAGGGCGGCTGGGGCGGGCCCACGCTCAGCTTCCGCGGGCTGGACAACGCCGCGTACTACCGGCTCGTCGAGGGCAGCCTGGCCGATTACTACGACACCACGGGCACCGGTAACTCGCTGAACGCCGACAACCCGGTCGCGCTGCGGCTGATCATGGACTCGCTGCGGTACTGGATCACCGAGATGCACGTCGACGGGTTCCGCTTCGACCTGGCCGCGACGCTGGGTCGTGAGGACGGGGCGTTCGACCCGTTCGCGTCGTTCTTCGACCTGGTCGCCCAGGACCCGGTCGTCTCCCGCACCAAGCTGATCGCCGAGCCGTGGGACGTCGGGCAGCTTGACAGCTACGACCTGGGCCGGTTCCCGGCGCGGTGGGGGGAGTGGAACGGCCGCTACCGCGACTCGATGCGCGACTTCTGGCGCAGCGCGGCCAGCGGCGTCGCCGAGTTCGCCACCCGGTTCACCGGGTCATCGGACCTGTACGGGGGATCAGGGGCCGACCGCCGCCGTCCCACGGCGTCGGTCAACCTGATCACCGTCCACGACGGCTTCACGCTGCGCGACCTGGTCTCCTACGACGACAAGCACAACGAGGCCAACGGCGAGGGCAACCGGGACGGCTCCACCGACAACCGGTCATGGAACTGCGGAGCCGAGGGCCCGACCGATGACCCGGCCGTCAACGCGCTGCGCTCCCGCCAGCAGCGGGCGATGCTCACCACGCTGCTGTTGTCCTTCGGCTTGCCGCTACTGCTCGGCGGCGACGAGATCGGGCACACCCAGGGCGGCAACAACAACGCCTACTGCCAGGACAACGAGATCTCCTGGTTCGACTGGGACGCCGCCGACCGCGACCTGCGCGGTTACGTCAAGCGAGTGATCGCCGTGCGGATGGCGCACCCGGTCTTCCGCCGTAAGCGGTTCCTGACCGGCGCGCAGGCCAGCGAGCTCGGCTGGTTCACCCCGGCCGCCGAGCCGATGACACCGCAGTCGTGGGGCGACGACGGCGCCCGCTGCCTGACGATCTACCTTGACGGCTCCGACGCCCCCGACGAGGCTGACGACGGCTCGCCGCTGTACGACGACGACTTCCTGGTCCTGGTCAACGCCTGGTGGGAGCCGCTGGACTTCACCGTCCCTGTGGTGCGCCCGGTGCCCCGGGCGTGGGGCACCGAGCTCGACTCCTACGACCCCGGTTCAACCCCCAGGGAGCTAGCGGCGGGGGACCGGGTGACCGTCCGCGGGCGCTCGATTACCGTGCTGCGGGCCGCTCGTCCCGAAGGGTGACCGCGGCCAGGATCGCGGCCAGCAGGACCAGCCCCGCGGACAGGTACAGCGCCGCGTGCAGCCCGGTGGTGAACGCCCCGTAGGCCGCCGCCTCCGCGTGCGCGATGAGCGGGCCGTACTGCGCGTACTGGCCAGCCAGGCTGGTCTGCCCGGTCTCCAGGGCGGTGACGATGAACGACTTCAGCACCAGCGGGACGTTGTTCTTCTGCAGTTCGGCGGTCAGGTTCGCGTTCAGCTGGGAGAAGACCAGCGCGCCGAGCACTGAGGTGCCGAGCACGGCGCCGATCTCCCGGCTGGTGTTAGCGGCCGACGCCGCCACCCCTGACCGCTCGGCCGGGACGGCGTTCAGCACCGCCGTGGTCACCGGCACTACCGTCAGGCCGATCCCGACCCCGGCCAGCGCCAGGGAGATGCTCAGCGGGAGGTAGTCCGGGTGCGCGCCGATGAACGCGTTCGCCAGCAGCAGCCCGCCCCCGAAGATGACGCACCCGGCGGTGATGGGCCACCGGGGGCCGGTGCCGGCCGTCCACCGGCCGGCCAGCACCGAGGCGACGATCATCAGCACCGTCATCGGCAAGAAGACCAGCGCGATCCGGTAGCCGGACGCGCTGACCACCTCCACCAGGTACAAGGCGGTGAAGAAGAAGATCGCGAAGGTCGCGAAGTAGCTGATCAGCGCCACCACGTTGGGCGTGGTGAACTGGGGGATCCGGAAGAACTTCAAGTCGAGCAGCGGGTAGGCGGCGCGCCGCTCCCACAGCACGAAGGCGATGCCCAAGACAGCGGCAGCGCACAGGAAGGCGATGACCCGGGTGGCGCCGAAGCCGTTCGTCTCCGCGTCGATGACCGCGCTGATGAGCGTCGCGAGCGCGCCCGCGCCGAGGACAGTGCCCGCGATGTCGACCCGCGCGGCCCGGGGATCGGAGCTCTCCGGCACCACGAGCGCGGCGACGACCAGCGCGGCCAGCCCGAACGCGAGGTTGAACCAGAAGATGCCGCGCCAGTTCCAGACGCCCACCAGCAGTCCGCCGACAACGGGGCCGAGCGCCAGCGCCAGCCCGGACACGCCGGCCCAGATCCCGACCGCGCGCGACCGCGCCCGGTCGTCGGTGTAGATCTGCCGCAGCACCGACAGCGTGCCCGGCTCGCTGGCCGCCGCGCCCAGGCCCATGATGGCCCGGCCGGCGATGAGGACCTGCGGGTTCCACGCCCGGGCGCACAGCACCGAGCCGGCGCAGAAGACGGCGACCCCGACGAGCATGACCTTCTTGCGGCCGAGCTCGTCGCCGATCATGCCGCAGGCCAGCATGATCGCGGCGAACGTGAGCGCGTAGGCGCCGATCACCCACTGCAGGTCGGCCACGCTGGCCTTCAGGTCGGTCTGCATGCTGCCAAGGCCGACGCTCACGATGGTGTTGTCAAGGAAGGTCAGGAACAAGATCGTGCACAACGCCGCGAGGGCGACCCGGGTGGCCGGGACGCCCTCTCGGCTGGTGCCGCCAGGTCTGCGGCGGCTCAGGAAACTGTCTTGCATGCCGCTGGCACCGTGATGTTCATGAGCGGCGCAGCCGCGCTCAGCAGGCCGCAGAAGCTGGCGTCGCCGACCTTCCAGGTGCCGTCCTGGTACACGGACTTGCCCGATTGCTTGCTGGCCATCGTCTGGCCCGCCGCGTCGATGTCGTAGGTGACGGTCGCGTCGGTGGCCGTGATCCCGGAGACGTTCGTCACCTTCGACGAGACGCCCTGCGCCAGCGGGCTGCCGGCGAAGTCGTGGATCGCGGTGGCGAACTTGTCGCCGTTCTGCAGCAGCTTGACCCGCTCGCTTTCCGGGGTCGAGGCGGCGAAGAACTTCTCCCAGTTGGCCTTGATCAGCGCCGCCGCCCCGGTCGAGGTGCCCGTCCCGGATCCGCCGCCGCTGGCCGACGCGCTCGCGCCCCCGGCCGGCGCCGACGAGGCGGTCGAGTTGGTGACCGGGATCTGCGTCCCCGCCGAGGTGGAACTGCTAGAGCTGCTGGAGCAGGCCGCGGCCGCCAGCACTGCCACGATAGCCCCGGCTATCGCCAGGCTCCTTGCCGGTTGGAACCGCATTTGCCGCGCCTCCTGAAGGTTCTGGGACGGATCTGTCCGTTGCCCCGCTTACAGGCATTGTGTTCCCCCGCGGGCACTTCTTGCTAAACGACGGCCCGCGATCGCCGACGCTCACGTCAGGTGCCAATTTTTCTCGCGACCACTGTGACACATGCGTCAGGTGATCTGGGTGTGTTTTATACGTCAGGAACTTACCGGTTCTTGGAGCGGTAGAGGTGGATCGCCAGCGGGGCGAACACCACGATCAGCCCGACCGACCAGCAGATGACCGCGGCCACGGCATGCTGGGCGGGCCAGGCATCGACGCTCGCGGCCGGGTTCGGGTTGCCGAACAGGCCGCGGCAGGCGGCCGCCAGGGACGACAGCGGATTCCACTCCGCGATCGGCTGCAGCCAGCCCGGCATGCTCTGGGTCGGCACGAACGCGCTGGAGATGAACGTCAGCGGCAAGAAGATGACGAACCCGGTCTGCTGCGCCGCCTCCGGGCTGCGCAGCACCATGCCGAGGCAGATGCCGGCCCAGGTGAACGCGTAGCCGAACAGCAGGGCGAGCGCCAGCGCCTCGATGGCCTGCAGCGCCGTCCCGTGGATCCGCCAGCCGATCGCCAGCCCGACCGCGGCGGTCACGCTCGTCCCGATGATCTGGGTCAGCATGTCCGCCAGGGACCGCGCCATGAGCACGGCCGCGCGCGACATCGGCAGCGACCGGAACCGGTCGATCAGCCCGGTGGACATGTCGGAGACGACCGCTACCGCGGTGCCGGGCGCGGTCTGGGCCAGGCCCATGCCGATCATGCCGCCGATCAGGTACTCGTGGTAGTTGCCCTTCCCACCGATCCCGATCGCGCCGCCGAACACGTACGCGAACATCAGCACGAACATGACGGGCTGGATGGTCACCTCTGACAGCGTCTCCGGCTCGCGCCGGATGCGAGCCAGGCTTCGCTTGGTGAGCACCCAGACGTCGCTGAGGAGCTGCCCCAGCCGGGTGCCGGTGACGAGCTCCCCCTCCGCCAGGGGCGGGGCTATCGCGGTCATTTCGCTTCCTCCTCGGCTTCTTCAGCCTTGTGGCCCGTCAGCGTCAAGAACACGTCATCCAGCGACGCGGTGCGGACGGCGATGTCGTTCACCGAGACGCCCACCGCATCCAGCGCCCGCAGCACCTGCGTGGCCAGCCCGTCCGCGGCGGCCACGGGCACCTCCAGCGAGCCTTGCGCGCCGGGCGGGCTGATCTCGGTGGTGGCGAACGGGGCGAGCGCCTTCGCCGCGACCAGGGCATCCTCGGGATCGGCGAGCTCGAGCACCACGCGCTGGCCGCCCACCGAGGCCTTCAGCTCGGCCGGGGCACCCTCGGCGATGACCTTGCCGCCGTCGATCACCGCGATGCGCCCGGCGAGCTGGTCGGCCTCGTCCAGGTACTGGGTCGTGAGCAGCAGCGTGGTCCCGTCGGCGACCAGCTGGCGGACGATGTCCCACATCAGCGCGCGGGCGCTGGGGTCTAGCCCGGTGGTTGGCTCGTCGAGGAACAAGACGCTCGGGTGCGCGATCAAGCTGGCGGCGAGGTCGAGCCGCCGGCGCATGCCGCCGGAGTAGGTCTTGACCGCCCGCCCGGCCGCGTCGGTGAGGCCGAACCGATCCAGCAGCTCATCGGCCCGGCGCGCGGCCGCCCGGGTCGTCAGCCGGCTGAGCTGGCCGATCATCAGGAGGTTGGACCGCCCCGTCAGGTACTCATCGAGCGCCGCGTACTGGCCGGTCAGCCCGATGACCCGCCGGGCGGCGGCGGCCTGGGTGACCACGTCGTGGCCCATGACGCGGGCGTGGCCGCCATCTGGCCACAGCAACGTGGCCAGGACGCGAACCGCGGTGGTCTTGCCAGCGCCGTTCGGCCCCAGCAGGCCGTAGACGGTGCCCGGTGCCACAGCAAGGTCAAGCCCGTTGAGTGCCCGGATCTTGCCGTAGTTCTTGATCAGTCCCTCCGCCAGTATGGCGGGCGTGTCGGTCATCGCGCGTCCTTCCGCTATCCCCGTCGGCGTTGATCCCCCGGCCGGGATCCTCGTCACTGCCCGTCCCGAGTGATTGTCGTACGTTGTACTATTGCCGTACGCCGTACGATAGCAGTACGGTGTACGAGAAGGCAACGGATTATCGCCTGAAGATGAGACCGCCGGCGGCGGGCGCGATAAGCGGTACGCGAAAGAGCGCGAGGAGGTGCTTTTCGTGGAGGATCATGACCGGCGCGAGCAGGCGCTGGAGACCCGCGCGCTGTCACGCGAGGCCCGGGCGCAGGCCCGGGAGATGCGAACGCGTGCCCGTGAGCAGCGCGAGCTCGCCCGTGAGCGGCGGATCGCCGAGCACGTCAGCCGGGATAAGGAGCGCCGCCTCACCCAGCCGCCGCTGCGGGCGCGCGGGCTGACCCGTGAGGACATCGTCAACGCGGCGATCACCGTCGCCGACGCCGAGGGCACCGAGGCCGTCACCATGCGGCGGATCGCCCGCGAGCTCGGCGTCGGCGCGATGTCGCTGTACTGGCACGTCACATCCAAGGACGAGCTCCAGATGCTCATGCTCGACGCGGTGCAGCCGGCCGCGCCGGAGCTGTCCGGAGACTGGCGGGCCGACCTAGCAGCCTTCGCGCGCATCGCCCGCCAGGGGATGCTGCGCCACCCGTGGGCCATCGACTACCTCATCAGCGGCCCGCCCGTGGGCCCGAACGACACCCGCAACACCGACCAGCTCCTGGCCGCGCTGGAGGGACTCAGCCTGGACATCAAGACGGCCGCCTGGGTCGGGATGACCATCGCGACCTACGTGGCGGGCGCGGTGCTTCGCGAGATCCAGGAGATCCGCTGGCACAAGGACGCCGAGCTGACCCTGGCCGCCATGGCCCCGGAGGAGGTCGAGAAGCTGCGCCGGCAGTGGGAAGAGAACCTCAACGACCCCGCGAAGTACCCGCACATGGCCAGGCTCGTGACCGAGCGGGTCGACCCCGACTCGCCGGAGACCCGCGACGAGCGCTTCGAGTTCGGCTTGGACTGCCTGCTGGACGGCATCGCCGCCCGCTTCGACCGGTAACCAGCGGAGGTGGACGAGGATGCGACCCCAGTTCTTGGAGTCGTTCTCGATCCGGTAGTGCCTAGCGGGCGGGCGGTTCTTCTCCAGGAACCGGGCCACGTGCTTCTTGAGCTGGCCGGTGCCCTTGCCGGGAATGATCTCGATCAACGGCGCCTTCTTGGCGATCGCCTCGTCAAAGACCCGCTTCAGCGCCTTGTCGATCTCGTCGCCACGGTTGTAGATGTCGTGCAGGTCCAGCTTCAGCTTCACCACCCCAGCGTACGCGCCGCCGTCCCCGCGCCCGGCGGCTCGTGGGGACCTGCCCGGCCTGGCCGGCTTACGTGCTTTCCGGCGCGGGCATGCCCTGCCCGCCGCCAGGGGCGCCGTCGGGCCCCAGCAGCGCGATGATCATGGCGGCCAGTTCCTGGGCGTCGCCGTCTTCGGCGATGACGCGCGCGCGCGGCTCCTCGGCGGCCGATGGCTGCTCCAGCGCCTCCAACTGGCTTTCCAGCAGCTTGCGGGGGAAGAAGTGGTTCGGCCGGGCTGATATCCGCTGTCGCAGGACGTCCGGGTCGACCTCCAAGAACACCATCACGACGGCCGGCCGGCCATCCAGCAGCATGGCCCGGTAGGAGCGCTTGAGCGCCGAGCAGGTGATGACGCCGGACTGCCCGGCCTTGGCGCGCTCGTCCATCCACGCGATGATGGCCCGCAGCCAGGGCAACCGGTCCTCGTCGGTGAGCGGCTCGCCACGCCGCATCTTCTCGACGTTGGCGGGCGGGTGGAACGTGTCCGCGTCGGCGAACGGCCAGCCCAGCCGCCCGGCGAGCAGTGCCCCCACCGTCGTCTTCCCTCTGCCGGCGACCCCCGCCACGATGACGATCACGCCGCGCAGTCTACGGGATGCGGAAGCGGGATCCGGGTGGCCTACCTCGGTCCTCCGGCCGGCGCAGCCGGGAGCACGGAGGGAGGCCGCGCAGGGAAGGGGGTCTGGGGGATTGGATTGGGGGCGGCCGGCCCGGGGGTCTGGGGGATTGGTTCTATCCCCCAGGAAGCAGAGTAACGAAGCGGCGGGCGGCGGAGTTGCAATAGGTAAGGCTCGCGGACGTAACGTTGGGAGCGTCATTAAGTGTGCCCGCGAGCCTCACCAGTGAAGAACGTACGCCACGGCCGTCCGGTTCAACCGGGTTTTAACGGATAAATGCGCCCAGGGCGACGGCCGCGAAGAGCAACGTGAGGTACAGCACCGACAGGTGGAACAGCCGCATGGTGACCAGTTGCTCGGCGGCGACGCGGCGCGCCCGCAGGAAGAGGCGGTGCACCTCGTAGAGGAAGCCCGCGCCCAGGACCAGCGCGGCCGCGCCGTACACCGGGCCGAGGGCCGGCCACACGGCCAGCGACGCGGCGACCATCAGCCAGCTGTGCACGATCGATTCCGCGAGCACCCGCCGGATCGACGCCACCACCGGGAGCATCGGGATGCCCGCGCTGCGGTAGTCGTCGCGGTACTTGATGGCCAGCGCCCAAAAGTGCGGAGGCTGCCAGAAGAAGACCACCGCGAACAGCCCGGCGGCCGCCCACGATAGCGTCCCGGTGGCGGCGGCCCACGCGATGAGCACCGGCGCCGCGCCGCAGATGCCGCCCCAGAGGGTGGACTGGGCGGTGTGCCGCTTCAGCAGCAGCGT
Source organism: Streptosporangiaceae bacterium (assembly GCA_025934375.1). Taxonomy (GTDB): domain Bacteria; phylum Actinomycetota; class Actinomycetes; order Streptosporangiales; family Streptosporangiaceae; genus Trebonia. Next base: position 15,300 of record JAICYD010000026.1, read on the forward strand.
GTACACGAAGACGTAGTAGATGATCGCGCCCAGGGTCAGGGCGGCCGCCAGCAGGTTCGTCGTCGCCGCGAACAGCGCGACGGAGATCACCCCGATGGCGACGCCGAAGATGAGCGCCGACCGTGGCGCGACCGTGTGCCGCACGAGCGGCCGGCTGCTGGTGCGCCGCATGATCTCGTCAATGTCACGGTCGATGTAGCAGTTGAGCGCGTTGGCGCTGCCCGCCGCCAGCGCGCCCCCGACGACCACCACGAGCGTGACCTCCAGCGATGGCAGCCCCCGGTAGGCCAGGAACAGCGTCGGGACCGCCGTGATCAGCAGCAGCTCGACGATGCGAGGCTTGGTCAGCGCCACGTACGCGCGAACGGCGGCGCCCACCCGGGCCCGCGTCTGGGGACGCGACCGCGCGGGGCTAACCGGACGTTCGACATTAACCGCGCTCACCTGGGATGAAACCACCTTCCGGCCCGTTAGAAGGCCGGGCACCCCATCGAGACTACACGCCGTCGTAGGTGCGGCTCCCCCGGGGTCCGCGCGGGGGGCCCACCCAGGTCCCGCCGGTTTGCGTCGTCCCGGGAGTGTTTACCCCCCGGAAAGTTAGAGCCCGCGCTCACGGGAAATGTGAGAGACAAACGCGAGGACGGGGGGTCAGTTGCCTGAACGTGCGCCATCGCCCGCAGCGGTGAGCGCCGGTGCCTGTCGGGTGCCGGTCTCGACATACCGGCTGCAGCTCACCCCGGACTTCGGGTTCTCGGCGGTCGCCGGGATCGCCGGCTACCTGGCCGACCTGGGGGTGACTCACGCCTACCTGTCGCCGATCTTGCAGGCCACGCCGGGATCCACTCACGGGTACGACGTGACCGACCACTCGCGGATCGCGGCCGAGCTCGGCGGCGAGGACGGGTTTCGCGCCATGGCGGCCGTCTTGCGCGAGCACGGGATCGGCATTGTCGTCGACATCGTGCCGAACCACATGGCCATCCCGGCTCCGGAGAACCTCAACCGTCCGCTCTGGTCGGTGCTGTGCGCGGGCCGCGAGTCGCCGTTCGCGCACTGGTTCGACATTGACTGGACGGTCCACGAGGGCCGCATGCTGCTGCCGATCCTGGCCGGGCCGCCCGACCCGTTCCATGACGACCTTGTCGTTGACCCCGACGGGCCCGAGGGCGCGCCCGTGCTGCGTTACTTCGATCACGTGCTGCCGCTGTGGCCGGGAACCGCCCGGCTGCCGCTCGCCGGGCTGCTGGAGTCGCAGCACTACAAGCTGGCCGACTGGCGCACCGCCGCGACCGAGCTGAACTGGCGGCGCTTCTTCGACATCAGCTCGCTGATCGGGGTCCGGGTCGAGGACCCGGAGGTGTTCGACGCGACCCACGAGCTGGTGCTGCGGCTTGTCAGCGAAGGTCTGATCGACGGCTTGCGGGTGGACCATCCAGACGGGCTGGCCGACCCCCGCGGCTACTTTCGCCGCCTGGCTGAGGCCACCGGGGGGACGTGGGTGGTGGCCGAGAAGATCCTCACCTTCGACGAGCACCTGCCCCGCGACTGGCCGGTGGCGGGGACCACCGGCTATGACGCGCTGCGGATGGCCACCGGGCTGTTCATCGACCGGGCGGGGACGGACGCGCTCACCGTGGAGTATGGCCGGTTCGCCAGCCAGGCGGGCGCGCCCTGGGTGCCGGATCGGTTCTTCAACGTCGCCGAGGCGGCCAAGCGAGAGGTGACCGCCGCCACCTTCGGCTCCGAGGTCAGCAGGCTGGCCCGGCTGCTAGGCGGCGACGGCCCGCGGGACCGGCAGCCCCCGATCGCGGCCGCGACCCCGGGCGACCGGCACCTGGTTCTCACCGAGCTGCTCGCCGGCTTCGAGGTGTACCGGGCGTACGTGCACCCGGGCGAGGAACTGCCCGTCGCCTCCGCTGATCAGATGCGGACGGCCTTGACCGCCGCCCAGGCAATGCTGCCTGGCCGGCTGCACCCCCTCGCGGAGGCCATCGCGGCGGAGGCGCTGCACGGGGACGCGGAGTTCACCACCCGGTTTCAGCAGACCACCGGCCCGGTGCTCGCCAAGGGCATCGAGGACACCGCGTTCTACCGGTGGCCCCGGCTGATCTCGCGAAACGAGGTCGGCGGGGACCCCGACCGGCCCAGCCTCGCCCCCGCCGCCTTCCACGCCGAGGCCATCCGGCTGCTAGCCGACTGGCCGCACGCGATGACGACGCTGTCCACGCACGACACCAAGCGCCAGGAAGACGTCCGCGCCCGGCTGTCGGTGCTGGCCGAGATCCCTGGCGAGTGGGGAGAGCGAGTCCAGTCCTGGCACGCGCGGGCCGTCCCGCCCCGCGCCCACGGGGGCGTGGCCGGCCCAGCCGTGGACCCCGACACCGAGTACTTCCTCTGGCAGACCTTCGTCGGCTCCTGGCCGCTGACCGGGTACCGGCTGACCGGGTACCTGACGAAGGCGATCCGCGAGGCAAAGCGGCAGACCTCGTGGACCGACCCCAACCCCGAGTACGAGGCGGCGGTGCTCGGGCTCGCGGCGCGGATCCTCGCCGACACCGACCTGGTGACCGATATCCGGCAGTTCGTCGATGAGATATCCCCCGACGCGATGGTCAACTCGCTGGGCGCCAAGTTGGTTCAGCTCACCATGCCCGGCGTCGCCGACGTCTACCAGGGCTGCGAGCTGGGCGGGCTGTCGCTGGTGGACCCGGACAACCGGCGCCCGGTGGACTACGCGCGGCGGCGGCACCTGCTCGCCTCCCGCGACTCCGGCGACCTGGACCTCAATCTGCGCGACGGACGCAAGCTCCTCGTCACCTCCGGCGGGCTGCGGCTGCGTCGCGACCATAGCGACTGGTTCATCGGGGACGCGGCCGGATACCACCCGCTGGCCGCCGACGGGCCCGCGACCGACCATGTCATCGCGTTCGCGCGCGGCGACCTCCAGCGCCCTGCGGGCGCCTGCGTCACCGTGGCGACCCGGCTCCCGGTCGGCCTTCGCCGCCGGGGCGGCTGGGACGGCACGGTCCTCAAGCTGCCCCGCCCCGGCGCCGGCCCGGGTCCCGGCTGGCGTGACGTGCTGACCGGCCAGGTGCACGACGGGGGCCGGGTCCCGCTGGCGGACCTGACGCGGCGGCTCCCGGTCGCGCTCCTCGTCCCGCTCGATTCGTTCCCCGCTTAGGAGGGTGCCCAGGTGAGCGTGTTCCGAGTGTGGGCGCCCGACGTCGAGCGGGTCGATGTCGAGATCGCAGGCACCCCCCACCCGATGCGCCCGGCTGACGGGAATACCGCGACCGGGCGGGCGGGCTGGTGGGAGGCCGAGGTCGACGCCCCGCCGGAGGCTGGCTACGCGTTCCGGATCGCGGGGGGCCCGGCGCTGGCGGACCCCCGCTCACCCCGCCAGCCGCAGGGCCCGGCCGGGCCGTCGCAGACGATCCCCCCGCACGCCAGCTTCCGCTGGACCGACGGCGAATGGCGGGGCACGCCCCTGCCAGGGGCGGTGATCTACGAGCTGCACGTGGGGACGTTCACGCAGGAGGGAACGCTAGACGCCGCCATCGGCAAGCTTGCCTACCTGGCCGCCCTTGGAGTGACCGCCGTGGAGCTGATGCCACTGGCCGCGTTCCCCGGGCAGCATGGCTGGGGGTATGACGGGATCAGCCTGTGGGCGGTGCATGAGCCGTACGGCGGTCCGGCCGCGCTCAAGCGGTTCGTTGACGCCTGCCACCGCCACCACCTGGCCGTTGTGCTGGATGTCGTCTATAACCATGTCGGTCCCGGGAACCGGCTGGCTGACTTCGGGCCGTATTTCACCACGACGTACGCCACGCCGTGGGGACCGGCGGTCAACCTGGACCAGGCCGGGTCGGACGAGGTGCGGGCGTTCTGCGTCGAGAACGCCCTCAGCTGGCTGCGCGATTACCACGTGGACGGGCTGCGGCTGGACGCGGTGCACGCGCTCGAAGACCACCGGGCGGTCCACTTCCTGGAGGAACTGGCCACCGAGGTGGACGCGCTGGCCGCCGCGACCGGGCGCTCGATCGCCTTGATCGCCGAGTCCGAGCTCAATGATCCCCGGCTGATCACGTCCCGGCAGGCCGGCGGCTACGGGCTGACGGGCCAGTGGAATGACGACTTCCACCACGCTGTGCACGCCGCGGTGACCGGCGAGCGACAGGGGTATTACGCCGACTTCGGGTCACTGGCAGCCCTGGCCAAGACGCTGACCAGCGCCTACTTTCACGACGGGGGCTGGTCTTCCTTTCGCGGCCGTTCCCATGGCCGGCCGGTCGACCGGGAGCGGACGCCGGCCTACCAGTTCGTGGGGTTCCTGCAAGACCACGACCAGGTCGGCAACCGCGCGACCGGGGACCGGATCGCGGCCACGCTGTCGCCGGGGATGCTCCGCGTCGCGGCGGGGATCGTGCTCACCGCCCCGTTCACGCCCATGCTGTTCATGGGCGAGGAATGGGGTGCCGATACCCCGTTCCAGTTCTTCACCGACCACACCGACCCGTACTTCGCGCAGGCGGTCAGCACCGGGCGCCGGGACGAGTTCACCCGGCACGGCTGGGCCAAGGAAGACGTGCCGGACCCGCAGGATCCCCAGACCTACCTGCGGTCGAAGCTGGACTGGACGCAGTCATCGCGCGAGCCCTACGCCAGCACGCTGGAGTGGTACCGCCAGCTCATCGCGCTGCGCCGGGCACACCCGGAGATCACCGACCCCCGCCTGGACCGGATCCGGGTGGACTACGACGAGGACGGCCGCTGGCTCTTGATCCACCGGGGCGCGCTGCGGATAGCCGCGAACCTGGCCGACGTCCCCGCCCGGATCCCGCTGTGCCCAGGTGCGATCACTCCGGTATTGCTGCTCGCATCCGCCCCAGAGATAACGGCGCACCCAGATGCCATCGTGATGCCCGCTGTTTCCTTCGCGGTGGCGTCCGTCGGACGTCCCGGGGATGGCTGAGCGCACTGTGGCCCGCGCCTAACCGCACCGGGCCAAAGTGTGACCCGTGCCACTTCCGAGCCGCGTGAAATGCGTGTACGCCAGTACCTGAAGGTCCCGTGCCCGGCAAGGAGGCTGGCGATGGCACAGATATACCGCGCGGACGTGATCGGGTCGCTGCTGCGGCCAAGGTACCTAACCCAGGCGCGCGACGCGCACGCCGCCGGGCAGCTCCCGGCGCCCGAGTTCAAGCGGATCGAGGACCGGGCGGTCGACCAGGCGATCGCGATGCAAGAGGGCGTCGGGCTGGACGTCGTCACCGACGGTGAACTGCGCCGGTTCAGCTTCCTGGACCAGATCGTCGGCGAGATCGACGGGGTGTCCCCGATCGAGGCTGCGCCGATCCACTTCAAGAGCGCCACCCACGACTGGGTGTGGCACAACCCGTTCACCGTGACCGGCAAGATCAGCCAGCGGCGCAAGCTGACCATCGAGGAGTTCGCCTACAACCGCGCCCGGGCGACCAAGCCGGTCAAGGTCACCCTGCCGTCACCGCTGCTGTTCTACACAGCGTGGTCGCCGACGCTGTCCACCGCGGCGTACAAGGACCCCTATGAACTTTTCATCGACGCGGCGGCAATTGTCCACGCTGAGGCGCGCGCCCTCGCCGACCTGGGGTGTACATACATCCAAATTGACGCTCCGGACATCGGCAGCATCGTCGACCCGGAGAACCGGGACCTGCGTGAGGAACTGGGCATGCCGACCGAGCGCACGCTCACCGAGGGCCTGGACATCTTCAACAGCGTCGCCGACGTCCCCGGGGTGACCTTCGCCGTGCACGTCTGCAAGGGCAACAACATGAGCCAGTGGATCAGCGCGGGCGGTTATGAGTCGACCGCCCAGGCCATGTTCACCCGGCTGACCAATTTCGGCGTCTTCCTGCTGGAATACGACGACGAGCGCTCCGGCTCCTTCGAGCCGCTGGCCGCCGTGCCCGACGACAAGGCCATCGTGCTTGGCCTGGTCTCCAGCAAGACCGCCACGCTGGAATCGCCCGCCCAGGTCACCGCCCGGGTGAACGAGGCTGCCAAGTACACCGGCCTGGACCGGCTCGCCCTGTCCACCCAGTGCGGCTTCTCCTCCACCTTGCCGGGCGCCAACCTCACCACCGAGGACGTGCAGGAACGGAAGCTGGAGCTCGTCGCGGAGGTAGCCCACTCGATCTGGTGACCCTCGCGGCGCGGGCGCCCGCGGGCCGCCCGCGCCGCGGCCGGGACGCCACCGGAACCACCGCCCGCCCGGCGGGCGGCGCCATGCCAACGTCTTTGTGAGATGGCTCTGCCTATGGTGTAACTCTGACTTAACCGGTAAAGTGACGGTTCGTCCGACCCTTTGCCGAGGGGATAACCATGCGCTACGGCCATTTCGACGACGAACGCCGCGAATACGTCATCACCCGTCCGGACACGCCCGTGCCTTGGATCAACTACCTGGGCACGGACGAGTTCTTCGGGATCATCTCGAACACCGCGGGAGGCTACAGTGCCTACCGCGATGCCCGATTGCGGCGGCTGACCAGGTACCGGTACAACAACGTCCCCCCCGACTACGGCGGGCGCTACCTGTACCTGCGAGACGACGCCACCGGCGAGTACTGGTCGCCGACCTGGCAGCCGGTCCGCCGCGACCTGGATGCCTACGAGTGCCGCCACGGGCTGTCGTACACCGCGATCAGCTCATCGCTAGGCGGCATCAGCGCGCAGGCGCTGTACTTCGTCCCGCCCGGCCAGACGCTCGAGGTCTGGCGGCTGCGGGTCACCAACGAGCGGCCAGAGGCCGCCGAGATCTCCGCCTTCTCCTTCGTGGAGTTCGCGCTGTGGGACGCCCAGGACGACGCCACGAACTTCCAGCGCAACTACTCCACCGGCGAGGTCGAGGTAGACGCTTCCGGCGGGGTCATCTATCACAAGACCGAGTACCGGGAGCGGCGCGATCACTTCGCATACTTCGCCTGCTCGGAGCCGGTGGCCGGGTTCGACACCCAGCGCGAGGCGTTCCTGGGCGCCTACCGCGGCTTCGACGCGCCGCTCGCCGTGCAGCGCGGAGTCAGCGGCGACTCCATCGCCCACGGGTGGGCGCCGGTTGGCAGCCACCACGTCCGGCTCACCCTCGCGCCCGGCCAGACCCGGGAGGTCATCTTCCTGCTGGGCTACTCGGAGAACCCGCACGACGCCAAGTTCTCCGCCCCCGGCGTCATCAACAAGTCCCGCGTACAGCCGGTGATCGACCACTGGCTGGACCCGGCCGCCGTCGAGGCCGGCTTCGCCGCGCTGCAGGCCGCCACGGGTGACGTGCTCAGCGCGCTCCAGGTGGATACCCCCGACGTCGACACCAACCGGATGGTCAACGTCTGGAACGCCTACCAGTGCCTGGTGACGTTCAACATGAGCCGCTCGATGTCGTCTTATGAGTCCGGCATCGGGCGCGGCATGGGCTTCCGGGACTCCTGCCAGGACCTGCTCGGCTCGGTGCAGCTCGACCCCGCCCGCGCCCGCGAACGCATCCGCGACCTGGCGGCGACGCAGTTCGCCAGCGGCGGCGCCTTCCACCAGTACCAGCCGCTCACCAAGACGGGCAACGACGCGATCGGGTCCGGCTTCAACGACGACCCGCTCTGGCTCGTCCTCGGCGTCGCCGCCTACCTCAAGGAAACCGGTGACGCGACCATCCTCAACGAGCAGGTGCCGTTCAGCGACGGCGGCGAGGCCACCCTCTACGGGCACCTGGAACGATCGCTGCGCTACACCCTGGACCGGCTCGGTCCGCACGGCCTGCCGCTCATCGGCCGGGCGGACTGGAACGACTGCCTGAACCTCAACTGCTTCTCCGAGACTCCGGGCGAGTCCTTCCAGACCACCGAGAACCTGTCCGGCGGCGTCGCCGAGTCGGTCTTCATCGCCGGGCTGTTCACCCTCGCCGCCCGCGAGTTCGCCGAGATCGCTCACCACTGCGGCCGCCCCGACGACGCGAACAGCTTCCGCGCCGACGCCGAGAAGATGACCCTGAACGTCGCCGAGCACGGCTGGGATGGCGACTGGTTCCTGCGGGCCTACGACCACTACGGCAACCCGGTCGGCTCCGCCGCCAACGCCGAGGGCCAGGTCTTCATCGAGCCGCAGGGCATGTGCATCATGGGCGGCATCGGTGCGGGCAACGGCCTGGCCACCCGCGCCCTCGCCAGCGTCCGGCAGCGGCTGGCCACGCCGCACGGGATCATGCTGGTCCAGCCGCCCTTCAGCGAGTATCACGTCGAGCTCGGCGAGATCTCCTCCTACCCGCCGGGCTATAAGGAGAACGGCAGCGTCTTCTGCCATACCAACCCGTGGGTGATGATCGCCGAGGCGATGACCGGCCGCGGCGACGCCGCCTTCGACTACTACCAGCGGATCAACCCCTCGGCCCGCGAGGCGATCAGCGACGTCCACCGCTGCGAGCCCTACGTTTACGCGCAGATGATCGCCGGCGCCGACGCCGCCACCCACGGCGAGGCCAAGAACTCCTGGCTGACCGGCACCGCCGCCTGGAACTTCGTGGCGATCACCCAGTGGATCCTCGGCATCCGGCCCGAGCTGGACGGGCTGCGGGTCGAGCCGGTGCTGCCCTCGGCATGGCCGGGATTCAGCGCGACCCGGCGGTTCCGCGGCGTCACCTACGAGATCACGGTCTGCCGCGGCGCTGCCCCGGCGAACCCGCCCGCGCCGCCGCCTTGGCCAGGCGCATCCCAGGTCACCGGCGTGACCGTGGACGGCCAGCCCATCGAGGGCACGGTCATCCCGTTCGCGGCCCCCGGCGCCACGATCCGCGTGGAGGTCACCATCAGGTAGCGGCCCGCGCCCGCGACGCGGTGGTCCCGCGGCACCCCCTCGCCCGGGACCACCGTCCCAGTTACCACCTGGCTTAACCAGTTCTTAAGTACCCGGGAACGGCGGCGGGCATCGTGGCGTTCGAAATGGTGTGAGCCTGCGTTCCAGAGGGGAGGCCAGTCCCGTGCGACGAGTCCTCGCCATCCTGGCCATCATGACCGGCCTGCTTGCCCTGGCCATTCCGCTCGGCGCCGGGGCGCGGGCCGCCACGCTACCGGACTGCCTGGCCAGCAAGCACGTCTGCGTCAGCAGCGACGCGCGCAGCATGGTCTCGCCGGACCAGCAATCCCAGCTTGAGCAGCAGATCGGCGGCAGCGACATCTTCCTGGTCGTCGCCCCGGCGGGCGCCTCCGGCTACGACTCGTCAATGCGGCAGCTCATTAGCGACCTGGGCGCCAGGCACGACCAGTTCGTCGTCGGCTTCCTGGACACCGGGCGGCTGCACTTCGGCGCCTACAACCGCGGGGTCCTCGCCGCTGGCGGCGCGGCGAGCATCGCCACCAGCGTCGTCGCCCAGCACAAGGCGGACCAGGACATCGTGGGGGCGCTGCAGGACTTCGTTCGCGAGGTCAAGCAGCAGGGCGGATCGCCGGGCTCGGAAGCCGGGTCCTCCGGCGGCGCGCCCACCGGGCTGATCGTCCTCGGCGTCCTCGTCCTGCTGGGCGCGGGCGGCTACCTCCTGTTCCTGCGCCCGCGCCGCAGGCGCCGGCGGCAGGAGCAGGAGCAGCAGCTCAAGGAAGCCAAGCTGGCGGCCCAAGACGACCTGATCGCGCTCAACGCCAAGATCACCGACCACGACAACGACGTCTCCATCCAGGGCAACTCCGAGGCGGCCGCCGAGCAGGCCGCCGCCCTGGACGCGTACGAGCGGGGCACCCGGGCCCTGGACGCGGCCCGCAAGCCCGCCGACATGGGCGCCGTCAGCCGGGCGATCGCCGAGGGTCAGTATCGCCTGGCCTGCGCCGAGGCCCTCGCGCGTGGTGAGCAAAAGCCGGGGCGCCGCCCGATGTGCTTCTTCGACCCGCGCCATGGCATGTCGGTGGCCGACGTGTCCTGGGCGCCGCCGGACGGCGGCCCCAGCCGCACGGTGGCCGCCTGCATCGACTGCGAGCGGATCGTCGAGCGGGGCGACCAGCCGTCGATGCGCATGGTGCAAGACAGGGCCGGCCGGCAGATCCAGTACGTCAACGCTGGGTTCGCCCCGTCGTACTGGGGCGGCTTCGGCTACGGAGGATCCATGCTCACCGGCTTCCTGCTCGGCGAGGCCCTGGCCGGGCCATCCTTCGTGAACAACTACTACGGCAGCCCCGAGTACTACGGCGACGGCGGCTATGGCGGGGACGACTACGGTGGCGGCGACTACGGTGGCGGTGACTTCGGAGGGGGTGACTTCGGGGGCGGTGACTTCGGCGGCGGCGACTCCAACTTCGGCGGCGGCGACTTCTAAGCTCCCCTCTTTGTCCGCCGGGCACAAGTTCGCCCACCTCGAATGGGCGCTTGTGCCCCTTCAAATCGTCGTTAGCGGGGAGTTAGGCTCAGCCCGGATCTGGTGTCCCCAGCCGGGAGGTGGCCCCCAATGACCGTGCGGTTCCCCGACGAGCCCGGGTTCCAGGGCCGGTTCGCCCCGATGCGGTTGGAAGGCGAGATCCGGGGCCTGGAGGTCATCCAGGGCGAAGTGCCAGCGTCGCTGCGCGGCACGTACTACCGGGTGGGCGCCGACCCCGCCTGGCCGCCCGCCACCCCGCGCGACTTCTACTTCAACGCCGACGGCATGGTCGCCATGTTCCGGTTCGAGAATGGCTACGTCGACTTCCGCTCCCGGTACGTGAGAACGCCCCGCTTCAAAGCCGAGCGGGAAGCCCGGCGGTCGCTGTTCGGCGCCTACCGCAACCCGTTCACCGACGACCCCACCGTGGCGGGCCTGAGCCGCGGGCTGGCCAACACCAACGTGTACTGGCACGGCGGCCGCCTGCTGGCCTCCAAGGAGGACAGCTGGCCGATCCAGCTTGACCCGGACACGCTGGACACCGTCGGCGAGTTCAACTGGGACGGCGACCTGTCCTCGCAAACCGCCACCGCGCATCCCAAGATCGACCCCAAAGACGGCTCGCTGGTCTTTTTCGGCTACATGGCCCGGGGGGAGACGACCCCCGACATCGCCTACTACGAGGCCGACGCGGCCGGCCGGGTAACCCATGAGGCCTGGTTCACCGCGCCGTACGCGTCCATGGTTCACGACTGGGCGGTTACCGAGAACTTCGTGGTGTTCCCGATCATCCCGCTCACCGCCAGCCTGGACCGCATCAAGCAAGGCGGGCCGTACTACGTATGGGACGGCTCGGAAGACGTGTACCTGGGCGTCGTCCCCCGCAAGGGCGGGGACGTCCGCTGGTACCGCGGCACCAACCGGTTCGCCAGCCACATCATGAACGCCTTCGACGACGGCCGCTACATCCACATCGACACGCCGGTCGGCGAGAAGTCCGCGTTCCCCTGGTTCCCCGACATCGACGGCGCGCCGTTCGACCCCGAAAAGACCAAGGGCTACCTGTCCCGCTGGACCGTCGACACGCACGCCGACCCCGATCAGGGACACGGCACGACCACCTTCACGCAACGGAAGCTGACCGACTGCGCCGGTGAATTTCCCCGCACCGATGAGCGGCGGGCGGGCCTCGGATACAACTACGGCGTCATCAACCTCACCCACGTCCCCGGCGAGGTCCCCGACGACGGCATACCCGGCGGGTTCCGGTGGCTGGCCTCGATCGACCCCGCCACGGGCGCCATGAAGCGCCGGTTCGCCGGCCGGGACGCCACCGTCCAGGAGGCGATCTTCGTCCCGCCCGCCACCGACGCCTCCACGCCGAATGGCCACGGCTACGTCCTGCAGCTCATCGACCGCCACGCCACGGGGACGACTGAGCTACTGGTCCTGGACGCGCAGCACATCGACGCGACCCCAGTGGCGACGCTGCGGATCCCGATCCGGATGCCCGGCGGCCTGCACGGCAACTGGGTAACTGACAAACAACTCTCCAGGAGGGCCGAATGACGGCAGAGGACAGGATCGCCGAGCTAGAGCAGCGGCTCGGCAAGGTCGAGGACCTGCTCGCCATCCGCAACCTGCAGCACGCCTACGGCTACTACCTCGACAAGTGCCTCTATGACGAGGTAGTCGACCTGTTCGCCGAAGAGGGCGAGGTCATCTTCATCGGCGGGATCTACAAGGGCAAGAAAGGCGCGGCGCGGCTGTACGCCGGGCGCTTCCGCAACAACTTCGCGGGCGGGAAGAATGGCCCGACATTCGGGCGGCTCCTGGACCACCCGATCTTGCAGGACGTGGTCACCGTGGCCGACGACCGCGTCACCGCCAAGGCGCGATTCCGGGTGCTGATGCAAGCCGGCACCCACCAGCTGGCCGCCACGGCCCAGACGCCGGTCCGCCAGTGGTTCGAGGGCGGCCTGTACGAGAACGACTACGTCCGCGAGGACGGCGTGTGGAAGATCAAGAAGCTGTTCTACCGGGCGTTCTGGCACGGCACCATCGAGCACGGCTGGGCCTACACCCCGCCGGACTACGTCCCGAACGCGTCGGTCACCTACCCCGAGGACCCCTACGGCCCCGATGAGCTGCTGCAAGACGCACCCCGGCTGTGGCCGGACACCACCACGTTCCCGTTCCACTACCGCCACCCGGTGACTGGCCAGGAAGTGACCTGAACGGCCCTGATGCCCGCATACGGCATTTACCGGAAGAAGGGCAGCCTATAAGGGTCTTCTGGCTACTATGCCGCTAGGGGCGTCGCGTGAACATTTGGTTAAGGCGGGCGAATCGGGTATGGCTGACCAGGACATGGACTGGGCGAAGGCGGACGCGGACTATGTGCCGCTGGAGGTCGACACCACCAAGCCCAGCGTTGCCCGTGTCTATGACGCCGTCCTGGGCGGTAAGGACAACTTCGCGGTGGACCGTGCGGTCGCCGCCGAGTCCATGGCGGCCATGGGTGATGAGGGCCGGGGCGCCCGGCTAAACCGAGATGTCCTCGGCCGCGCGGTCCGGTACATGGTCGGCCAGGGCATCAACCAGTTCCTCGACCTCGGCTCGGGCTTGCCCACGGTTCAGAACACCCACCAGATCGCCCAGGCGGCCAATCCCGCCGCCCGCGTCGTCTACGTGGACAACGACCCGAGCGTGCGCATCCACGGCCACGCCCTGCTCGCCGACGATGCCTCCACGATCGTGGTCCTGGCCGACATCCGGCAGCCGGACACCATCTTGCGGCGGCCGGAGATCACCGGGTTCCTCGACTTCACCAGGCCGATCGGGCTGATCCTCAACGCGGTGATCCACCACCTTTCCGACGAGGAAGACCCGTACGCCCTCGTCGGCGTCTACAAGGCCGCGCTCGCACCCGGCAGCTACATGCAGCTCACGCACTTCTCCAACGCCAGCCCCGAGGCGCACGCGATGGAGCAGGTATTCCAGAACGCCCTCGGCAGCGGCAAGGCGCGCAGCCGGGAGGAGATCACCTCGTTCTTCGACGGGCTGGAGATCATCGCGCCCGGGGTGGTCTTCATCCCGCAGTGGCGGCCGGATGAAGCCGTGACCTATCCGCTGGACCTCGGCGGCCAGATGATGCTGTGCGGCGTCGCCGTAAAGCGCTAAATCGGGAATCGCCGCCCGCGCCACGGCGGCGTTCGCGATGATTGCCGGGTGCCAACCTCCTTCTACGCGGATCTGCATATTCACTCCCGGTACTCCCGTGCGTGCAGCCGGGACTGCGATCTGGAGCACCTGACCTGGTGGGCCGGGCGTAAGGGCATCACGGTAGTCGGCACCGGTGACTTCACCCACCCCGCGTGGTCCGCGGAATTGCGCGACAAGCTGATCCCCGCCGACGGAGCGGGAGCAGCGGGGCACGGATTGTTCCGGCTTCGTCCTGACCTGGAAAAAGGAGTCCTGGAAACGCTGCCGGCGACCTGTAAAGGCCAGCCGGCCCGGTTCCTGCTCTCCAGCGAGATCTCGACCATCTACAAGCGCGACGGCCGGACCCGCAAAGTGCACCACCTGTTGTACGCGCCATCGATGGACGCGGCCGGGGCCATCACCAAGGCGCTGGCGAAGATCGGCAACCTCGCCTCCGACGGCCGCCCGATCCTCGGCCTGGACTCCCGTGACCTCCTGGAGATCACCCTGGAGGCCGGCGGATACCTGATCCCGGCGCACGCCTGGACGCCCTGGTTCGCGGTGCTGGGCTCGCAGTCCGGCTTCGACCGGGTCAGCGACTGTTACGCCGACCTCGCTGCGCACATCTTCGCGATCGAAACCGGGCTCTCGTCCGACCCCGAGATGAACTGGCGAGTTTCCAGCCTCGACCGTTACCGCCTGGTCAGCAACTCCGACGCGCACTCGCCGCCGATGCTGGGCCGGGAGGCGACGCTGTTCGCCACCGACCTCAGCTACACGGCCATCGAGCAGGCGCTGCGGACCGGGGAAGGGTTCGGCGGCACCATCGAGTTCTATCCCGAAGAGGGCAAGTACCACCTGGATGGCCACCGCGCCTGCGGAGTGCGGACCACGCCCGAGGAGACCCGGGCCGCCGGCGGCAAGTGCCCCGTCTGCGGAAAACCGCCAACCGTTGGCGTCCTGCACCGGGTGGACGCGCTCGCCGACCGCCCCAAGGGATACGAGCCCGACGGCGCGGCCGGGTTCCGCTCGTTCATCCAGCTCCCGGAGATCATTGGCGAGATCGCCGGCGTCGGCCCCAAGTCGAAGTCGGTGACCGCCCAGGTCGCCGCGCTGGTCGAGCGCTTCGGGCCGGAACTGTCCATTCTCGGCGACGTGCCGCTAGACGAGCTCGCCGCTAAGGCGCCGTCCACCGTCGCCGAGGCCATCTCCCGGCTGCGCCGCCGCGATGTCCGCCGCGACGCCGGCTATGACGGCGTATACGGCACGATCCGCCTCTTCGACCCCGGCGAGCTGGCCTCAAGAAACTCACACGCGCTCTTCGAACTTCCCAGGCCCGATAAGGTCTCCGTCTCGCTCGCCACTCCTGTATCAGGTTCTCCTCAGGCAACCCCAGCCCCGCAATCAAGCCCAGCCAAGGGATCCCCGCCGGTCTCAGCATCTCCGGGATTGGACCCCGATCAGCTCGCGGTGGTGACGGCGAAGCGGGGGCCGTTGCTTGTTGTCGCTGGGCCGGGGGCGGGCAAGACGCGGGTGCTGGTGGACATGATCGCGCACCGGATCGGCGTCCTCGGCGTCCCGCCGCGGCGCTGCCTGGCCGTCACCTTCACCCGCCGGGCGACCGCCGAGCTGCGCGAGCGCCTCGATGCCCGGATCGGCGGCGCGGCGGCCGGGGTGACCGTCACCACCTTCCACGGCCTGGGCCTGCTCATCCTCCGTGACCAGCTGGGCGAGTTCCCGGTCACCGACGACAACCTTGACGAGCTGATCACCACCCCGGTGACGCTGCTGACCGCCGATCCCGCGCTCGCGCGGGCCTACCGGGAGCGGTGGAGCGACGTCTTCGTCGATGAGTACCAGGACGTGGACGGCTCCCAGTACGAGCTGCTCCGCCTGCTGACCAGCGACGCCACGGGCAATGCAGGCCCGGACAGCGCAGGCCCGGACGGCACTGAATCCAGCGTGACGGCCATCGGTGACCCCGACCAGGCGATCTACGGGTTCCGCGGCGGCGACGTCGGGTACTTCCTGAGGTTCCGCGCCGACTACTCCGGCGCGCGGGGCCCGGCCCCGGAGGCCCGGCTGGAGCGTAGCTACCGGTCGGCCCCGTCGATCGTGAACGCGGCGATGCAGCTGATCCGTCCGGGCACGCTGGTGCCCGGCCGGCGCCTCGTCCCGGCCCGCGCGGACATCCCGGACGCTCCGGTGGTGCTGCGCCGCTGCGCGGATGAGCGGGCCGAGGCCGAGGTGGTCGCCGCGACCATCGAGACGATGCTCGGCGGGGCGTCGTTCCACGCGTTCGACAGCGGCGCCGTGGACGGCCGGGTCCGCGCCGAGCACCAGCTGTCGTTCGCCGACTTCGCGGTCCTGGCCCGGACCTCCGCGCAAGCGGCCCGGTCGTCGAGGCCCTCGGACGGCGCGGGTTCCCGGTGCAGCAGCGATCGCACGCCAAGCTGGCCGACATGCCCGGCGTCCCCGAGATCGTCGCCGCCCTTGACGACACTCCGTGCGGCCACGTCCTCGATCCCGCCGGGCGGAGTGTCATCGTTAGCGTCGCCGACCGGCTGCGGCAGGCGGTGGCGACTGCCGCGGATGGCGATTGCGACTCCCAGGAAGCCCCGATTCGTTGGGCCGGGGAAGCTCTGTTGACCTTGGCCGGGCAATGCGGAGATGACCTCGCGCGGTTCCTGGACCAGCTCGCGATGGGGGCCGAGGTGGACACGTGGGACCCGCGCGCCGACCGGATCTCGATGCTGACCCTGCACGCCAGCAAGGGCCTGGAGTTCCCGGTCGTCTTCATCGTCGGGTGTGATGAGGGGCTGTTGCCGCTGCGCCCGTGGGCGGGCGCCGAGATCGACTACGCCGAGGAGCGCCGGCTGTTGTTCGTCGGCATGACCCGCGCGACGACGCGGCTGATCCTGACCGGGGCGCAGCGCCGGATGATCCGCGGCGAGCTGACCGAGTGCTCGCCGTCGCCGTTCCTGGCCTCGGTTGACCGCGCCCTGCTCGACACGTCCGGCGAGATGACCCGCCGCAAGCGAAAGCCGGCCGCCCAGCAACTGACCCTCCTGTGAAACAACATGACGCCGCCGCAGGCCTCCTGCGGCGGCGCCATGCCCCTGTCGGGGTGGCCGTCATTCACCCGGTGACGGCGCGGCTAGTGGATGGCGGCCAGGCGGCGGGCCCGGGACCGGTCATAGCGGACCGCGGTAACCGCCGCCATGATCGCCGCGCCCGCCGCGATCCAGGCCACCTGCCAGGTCGCGAACCCGTTGGTGGTCATGTGGACGACGGCCGGAATGACGGTCGCCGACGGGTCGATAGCGCCGCCGCCCGGCGGGGTGACGTTGTGCTGCGGGGCCGCCAGGGCCGCCGGGCCCTCGAGCGTCAGCATGGCGACCGCGGCGACCAGACCGGCGGCGACCACGTAGGTCCGCCGGACGCGGTGGCGCACGCGGGAGCACAAGGATGTGATGAACATGGAGGAGCCTCCCCGTTTCGGCCCTCATGGGGCCAGTCGTTGCTGTCGTATTCGACGCTATGAGGTGTCGCGTTTCGGCGGATCGGGAAGCGCGCCCCACTTTGAGGTCGCGATTCCCTACGCTGACCGCGCCCGGGGCGACTGATAACGTCGCGGGGCTGCCCGGAGACGCTGGAATCGTGAAGCCGAGCCGCGCGGCGTGCGCCGCGGCGGCCCGGCGGGACTGCACGCCCAGCTTCCCCAGCACCGCGGAGACGTGGTGGTCCACCGTCTTCGGCGAGATGAACAGCCGCTCGGCGATCTCGGCGTTGGTCAAGTCAGCCTGCAGCATCCCCAGGATCTCCTGCTCGCGCGTGGTCAGGCCAAAGGGGCCGGCCTTGGTGGTCGGCCGGGGGCCGGCCGGGATGGACTTGAAGCCCAGCCGTCGCATCTTCAGCCGGGTGACCCGCACCGCGGCGTCCGCGCCGAGATCAGTGAACGCCGCCAGCGCGTCCCGCAGTAGCCGCTCGTCCTTGGTCTCCGCGAGCGCCAGCGCGGCCTCATAACGGCAGCCGAGGGCGTTCCACGCCTGGGCTGCCCGCTCGGGGGCGCCGTCCGCCTCCCACTGGAACGGGGCCGCGTACCCGCCTGCGGGCGGCTGGCGCATGGAGCCAGTCCGGCGCAGCCAGGCCGCGATGCCGCCGCGATCCCAGGGGCTGCCGGACCCGGCGACCGCGGCCGCGCGCTCGACCTCGCGGCGGGCGAGGTCCGGCTTTCCGGCCAGCCAGTGAGCCTCCGCGCGGGCCAGGCTCACGCTGATGATGTACTGCGGCTCGGAGCTCCCATCGGCAATGGCGATCGCCTCATCCAGGCACTCCCAGGCCCGCTCGTCGCCGCGCCGGGCGCGGACCAGGCCCACGCTCATCAGCGGGTCCAGGCGGTTGGCGGCCGTGGCGGTGGCGGCGAGCAGCCGCTCGCCGAGCGCCGCCGCCTCATCCCACCGGCCGCTGCGCTCCAGGACCACCACCCGCTCGCCGCGCAGGCACCGGGCATAGGCCGGGATGTCGTGATCCTGGCAGTACGCGATGCCCTCGGCGAAGACCTCCTCGGCCTCGGCGAACATCCGCTGCCGGGAGTAGTTGCAGTACAGGTTGCCGAAGGCGCGGCCGGCCTGCTTTTGCAGCGTGGCCGCGACCGCGATCCGCAGCGCCTCGCGCAGGTGAGGGGCGGCGTCCCCGCCGCCGAGGATGTGCACGCAGCCCCGGGTGTTGAGGACATCGCTCAGCACGGAGTCGAGCCCGAGCGCCTCGGCCATCTCAGCGGCGCGGTCGACCAGGTGCAGGGCCTCGCCGAAGTGCCCCGTGCCCGCCTGCTGCATGGCCCGCTCGGCGTAGGCGCTGGCCAGCTCGGCGCTCGGGCCCAGGGGGATGAGGGCCTCGATCGCCGCCTCGGCCATGGCGTTGGCGTCGGCCCCCCGGCACAGCCAGCGCAGCACCGTGGACAGGCGGGTCATCGCGTCGCCCTCGCGCAGCCGGTTGCCCGCCTGGTGCCACAGGCCGATCGCGCGGGAGGTGGCCTCGGCGGCATCCTGCCACCGGTCGATCAGCGAGGCCTCGCGGGCCAGCCTGTCATACAGCTTCGCGCGGTCGATCACGTCCGCCCCTGCGGGCGGCGCCGCGTCCGCGGTCCCGGCCAGGTCATCGCCGTCATCGCCACGCCCGAGGCCGGCCGCCGCCGCCTCGCGCGCCATCGCCCGCGACTGCAGGGTGTCGGCGGCGCGCAGCGCTCGCTCGTAATGGGCGTACGCCTCGCGGTGCGAGCCCAGCTCGGCCGCCCGCTTCGCGGCGACGGCGGCATAGCGCAGCACCGCCTGGGGGTTGCCCGCGCCCTCTGCGTGGAACGCCATCCGGGCGTCGTCGGCGGAGCCCAGCGCGGTCAGGCCCGCCATGATGCGCGCGTGCAGGGCCTGACGCCGGTAGCCCGGGATGGCCTGTTCGACCGCGAGCCGGGCCATCTCATGCCGGAACCGCACCCGCATGCCATCCTCGGCAAGCAGGCCGGAGGCGAGGACCTCATCGAGCAGTCCCGCCGCGCCCGGTTCCAGCGACTCAACCGCCAGCAGGTCGAATCGCGCGCCGAGCAGCGCGGCGAAGTCCAGCAGTTCCCGTGGCCGCGCGCTGAGCCGCGCCGCCCGCGCCAGCACCGCGTCGCGGGCGGCGTGCGGCACCTCGTGCATGCCCGCCGCCAGGACCTCAGTGACGAAGAACGGGTTCCCGCCGGTGAGCTCGAAAAGCCGCACCGGATCGATCTCGCCTCCGGCCGACAGCTGCCGTACCGCGTCCGCAGAGAGCGGCGCCAGGGATAGCCGGCGGACCGCGCCGGCCAGGTCGCCGAGCGCGAGTCGCAGCGGGTGGCCGGGCGACAGGCCCTCGTCGCGGTAGGTCGCGATGACCAGGACCTGCGTGCCCTTGAGCCGACGACCGAGGAACCGCAGCAGGTCCACGGTCGCCTCATCGGCCCAGTGCACGTCCTCCACCACGACGATGTCCAGCGTGCCGGGCTCGCTGAGCTGGCTGAGCAGCGCGGCGAAGAGCCGCTCGCGATCGGTGCCCGCCGCGCACAGCTCGGCGAGCTTGCCGCCCAGCTGGCCGGCCACGTCAAAGAGCGGCCCGAGCGGCAGCGGCGTGAATAGCCCGTCACAGGCGCTCCATGACCACCGTGCGTCCCTCAGGTCCCGCTGGAACCGTTCGACGAGCGTGGTCTTGCCGACCCCGGCCTCCCCGGCCACCAAGACCAGCCGTCCGTCGCCATCGCGGGCCTGGTCGGCCAGCCGGGCCAGCTCCGCCAGCGCGGACTCACGCTCCAGCAGCTTCACAGAGTTAGTGTAAGCGGGATTCTCCGGCCCGGCCGGATGCCCGCTTGCCTGGTAGCGCGGCGTATGCGAGGGG
Organism: Streptosporangiaceae bacterium; assembly: GCA_025934375.1. GTDB lineage: Bacteria > Actinomycetota > Actinomycetes > Streptosporangiales > Streptosporangiaceae > Trebonia. Next base: position 35,275 of record JAICYD010000026.1, read on the forward strand.
CGCTGGACTGGTTGCCGGATGGGCACAACCTCGCCCGGGCGCCTTAGGAGATCGGAGCGCGGCACGTCAGCTGGGTCCCGGTCTCATGCGGCGAAGCCCCCTCCGAAAGCTTACGGAGACTCTATAGAGCCCTGGCGCCGCCCAACATCGGAGGCGCTCCCTAGATCCGGGGTCCGGGTTCCCTATGTTGCGCCCCGGCCTGACGTCGCTGAGGGCCTGGGCTTGCCGGCGGGCGGCGCCTCAGCGGGGCCTGTCCAGCGACGCCGTGGCGGCGCGGGCCTCGGTGATGGCGGCGGTCATCATGTCGGCCGCCTGGCCGGCGGCGGCCAGTGCCTCAACCACCTCGGTCACGCAGGTGCCGGTGTCTTGCCCGTCAAGCTGGGCAACCTGCCCGTCCTCGTGCTGGATCACGACGAACCGGGCCAGTTGCTCGCACAGTTGCGGCAGCCCCTGGCCGATCAGCTCAAGGCTGGTGACGATCGCGCGAACGTCCGCCACGTTGGTGAGCTCCCCGCCGCCGTGCGTCACCTCGTTGAGCGCGCGGATGGCGGCCGCTGCCTGGCCCGCGATCTCGCGCGGCGTGAAAGTCGAGGTCAGCTCCGTCACTGGCCGGCCTCGATCCTGCGTGGGTGCGCTGCGCATGCCTGCTCAGGCATCCGTCTCCTCGGGGGTTGCTCGCGTTGTGCTCGGGCGCTCCTGGCTAACGCTCCCGGCGGGAGGGTTATTCTCTGCCTCCTCTACGATACGAGACCCTCACCGCTGCGCACCCGGTTGCGAGCAGGACAAACCGGAAAGTCTGCTCCGGTCAACGGCTGGTGGTCCCGTTACCCGCCAGGCCGTGCGCTAGTGTGCTCTTTGGCTAGGTCCCCTAGAAAGTCATGTGACTCCTCGGATGACAGCGCATGATCGTGCACCTGGCTGAATGCCGCGCGATAGCGCCCTACATCCTCCGCGCTTTCCATCACCTGACCGCTGCTGAGCAACTCCACGTGCACGAGGTGCGGCTCGTCGCTCGCGAACTCGAAGATCTGGAAGGGAAAGCCCATCGCCTGGTGGGCTCCCGCGCTGAACGGGAGCACCCGGAGGCTGATGCCTGGTTTCCCGCCCGCCGCCATCAGATGATCGCACTGCTCGCGCATGACTTGCGCGGAACCGACAACCCGCCGCAAGGACGCCTCATCCAAGACGACGGTGAGCAGCGGGGCACCTGGCCGGTCGAGTACCAGCTGGCGGGCCATCCGCAGCTCGGTCTTGCGCTGTACCAGGTCAAGCTGCGCGTCTTGTCGTGAAGCGAGCAACTCCCACGCATAGCGGCGGGTCTGCAGCAGCGGGGTCACCACGTTGGTCTCGTAGATCAAAATCGCCGAGGCCTCGTCTTCTAGGCTCAGCAGGACCTGCGCGCTCTCGTCCAGCAGGTCGGTGAAACTGGACCACCAGCCCTTGCCGCGTGCCTGCCGGACCATCTGCAGGAGTTCCGCGCGACGGTCCTCATTGACGTCGTACAGGTCCAGCAAGTCTCGCGCATCCTGGATGCGGATGGCCACCTGGCCGTTCTCGATCCGGCTTACCTTGGCCGGCGAGCACTCGAGGTGGCCCGCGACTTCCTCCAGCGTGAGCTGGGAGGCCACGCGCAGCCGGTGCAACTCCGCCGCCAGCCGTCGGCGTCGCATCAACGGGCTCCTGCCACCTGCAGTCATGGCACCTATCTTGACTCACTCCAGTGAAACTGCATCCAGCCAGCACGAGGGCGGACAGCGAGATCATACTCGATAGAGCTTGCAATCTGCAAATTGCAAGTGTACAGTTGCGAACTGGATGGGCGATTGATGCATGATTACGGTCTGTGCTGGTGAGAACGTTGTTATGCCTGGGATGCGGGACCAGCGTGAAGTTCAAGATCGTTTACCGGTTTCGCATGATTATCGGACTGAAAATTGCATAATCAGTCCCGGGAAGTTTGTCCGAGCGGCTGGGTGGGCCTACGGGAGCTGTATGGTTACTCAAAGTGAATGGGGCGGGGTGGCGAGGAGGCGGGATACCGGCGCTATCCTTCGCCGGTTGCGCGGCGAGTCGGGGCGGACGGAGCGCGAGGCCGCTGAGCAACTGGACTGCCCCGTATCAAGAGTTCAGCGGATCGAGGATGGCCTGGCATCCGCCCGGATGGCAGAGGTCCGCCTGCTGCTGGATCTTTACGAGGTTCCGGTCGGTGAGCGGGCTGGCCTGCTGGCCGACGTCCAGCAGGCGCGCGCCCGTAGCTGGTGGTACCCGTACTCGGACGTGATCGATGAGTCCTTTGAGACCCAGTTGATCTTGGAGGACGAGGCGACAGCGCTCCGGACGTATCAGCCAAACCTGGTGCCCGGCCTGCTTCAGACCCAACGGTATGCGTGGGAACTCATCACCACGGCCTCCGACTTGCCACTTGAGTCGGTCCGGCAGCACGCGAGCCTGCGTGCCCTGCGCCAACAGGTCCTGAGCCGGAACGGCGCGCCGCGCTTCTCGGTGATCCTCGATGAGGCAGTCCTGCGGCGGCCAGTGGGCGATAAGTTCGTGATGCGCGAACAGTACGCCCGCCTGGCTAGCGCCGCGAGGGCGCCCGGGCTGAGCGTGCAAGTGCTTCCGTTCCGCGCGGGGCCGCCTCATGCGCTGGGGGCCGGCTTCCATATCTACGAGTTCGGCGGCGACGATCCGCGGATGGCCGAGCTTGAGTTGCTCGACCGGGTCCAGTTCCTGGTAGGACCCCAGGAGGTAGCGCGTTACGTGAATGCCTTCGAGCACGCGTCGAGGCAGGCTCTGGATGCTCGCGGGTCTAGGGCGCTCCTCGAGGATCTCGCGGCAGGGTCCTGAGCGTTGAAGATCAGGCCACTACGAACTGACATCCGGCGGGGGCCGGGTGCCGCGCTCGCGCAGCGCGGCACCCGCCCGGCGGCCAGGGCCGTCCGTACCGGTCAGCCGAGGTCGAATTCCCCGGCCTTCGCCCCGGCCAGGAACGCGTTCCACTCATTGCTGGTGAACCGCAGCACCGGGCCTTCGGGGTCCTTGGAGTCTCGGAGCAGCACCTCGGCGACCACGGATCCCACCTCCACGCAGGCGGGGTTCGCGGCCCCGGAGAAGGAACTCTTCCGGAACGCGGGGACCGGCTGGCTGAACTTGTTCATCTGGCTGTCCTTTCAGCTCGGCCGACGGCGTCGTGTCGTCGGCGAGATCAAAATTCGGCCTCTGAACTGGGCGGATTCATGGTCGGCAAGCTGGACCGAGACTTGGGTGGCGACCTGGGTGCGGTCTTGTCCCGGAGCGGAGGAGCAGGAATGAGCACGGAGATAGCGGTCTCAGCGGAACGACCAGAGCACCTTGACTTCCGGCTTCTCGGGTCATTGCAGCTGATCGCCGGCGGGCACCCGCGCGCGCTTGGACCTGAGCAAGAGCAGCGCATGCTGGTGGCGCTGTTGGCTGCCATGGGGACGCCCGTCACCCACGGGCGGCTCATGGAAGCGATCTGGGATGACCAACCAGACGGGGCGCTCGACGCCCTCTACCATCTGGCGCGCGGGTTGCGCAGGCGCCTGGAAACCGTGGGATATGCGGGCGTGCTCACCGGCGTTAACGGCACCTACCGGCTAGGCCTTCCGGTCCAGTCGGTGGATGTCCACAGGTTCCACGCGTTGGTGTCGCGTGCCCGCCAGGCTGCCGGGGCAGACGACCGGCGGGCAGTCGACCTGATCGAGGAGGCACTAAGACTGCACCGCGGTCAGCCCCTGGCCGGGCTGCGCGGCCGCTGGGTGGACAGTTACCGCCACACGCTGTTGGAGGAGCGCCACGCGGCGGAGTTGGCGCTCTATGAGATCTCAATCAGGCAGGGCGAGTCACGCGAGCGGCTTCCTGGCCTCTACAGGCTGTACCGTGAGCGCCCTGAGGATGAGTGGGTCGCGTGGCTGCTCATGCACGCGCTTTACCGTGCTGGACGCCAGGAGGACGCGCTCGCGGTCCGCCGTGAGGTGGCCAGCCACTTGGACAAGACCATCGCGGCGGCGAGCCTGAAGGCCCTCGCGGACCTTTACGAGCGCATCCTCCGCCACGACGAGGAACTCCTCCGGCCGGAAGCCCTGAGCTTCCCGACTGGTGAGGCTGGCACGCGGGCCTGGGTACTGGGCCGCCCGGGTCCGCGTGCCCATGAGGACGGCGGAGGCCAGCAAGACGAGGGCAGCATGGGCCAGGCAACCAGGGACACCAGCGCAGGAGCTGGGCAAGCCGGCCCGGATCGCGGGGAGTGGGTGCCTCCCATCGCACATACCAGCATCGTGATTAACGGGTCGGTGAACGCCGGGCGTGACTCCGTGATCGGTACCAGCATCGGCACTCAGAACAACTACGGCGGATCGCGGTGAGCGAGGACAAGGCCACGCCGGCCCCCGAGGCGGAGCCAGTCCAGGGGGCCAGGCCGGTTGCCGATCAGCCGCCCTCTGCCGAGAAGTCAGAACGCGAGAAGTCACCTGCCGGGGAGAATCCGTCCGCGGGCATGTCTGGCCGTTCCCCAGGGCTAGAAGAAGAGGCGGAGGCACAAGTAGGGGACCAGCTGGCGGGCGCTGTCAACGGATGGACGTCAGGCGCCAGTCATGTCACCATCAACGGCTCGGTCAACATGATGGGCGGCACGATCGGTGCTGCCATCGGCGGCTGGACACGCGCAGACGGAAGCGTGCGGATGGCGCGTACCGGCCGGATCCCAGACGAGGAGATCAGTTACCTCTGCGGGCCCTTTGCTGAGCCACCAGAATTCTGGGCGGCCGCCGAGGCTCTGGAACACGACCACATCGTCGTCCTCGTCGGGACGGGCGGCACCGGTAAGCGAACCAGCGCGATCCGACTGCTTCGGGAGGTGCTCCCCGGGCCGCTGGAAGTCGTCTCTCCCACCAGCACCCTAGAAAACCTGGCAGAGTACGAATTCGAGGAAGGCCACGGGTATCTCCTCGAGGGCTGGCAGGACGCTCAGCGGGCCAGCACGGCTGGCGACTTCATGTGGCGGGTGCTCAGCGATCACGTCGAGGATCGCAAGGCTCGCCTCGTGATCACTGCGACCACGACTTCGGTCGTGGCGAAAGGCGTGTCCTCGGTGCGAGCCTTCGCCTGGAAGGCACCCTCGGTACCACAAGTGCTAGCCGCCTACCTGGCGGGCACTGACGCCCAGGACATCATCGGCCAGTTGGCGGAGAGACTTCCTGCTACCGACTACTACGAGATCGGCCAGGTCGCATCAGTTGGGCGCAGGCTCGCGGACGGGGCAGAGGTCCAGGCGATCCTGGATGAGCTGTCCGAGGACCCGGCGAGGTTTACCCGTGACTGGCTCTCGGCGGAAGCTCGTACTGAGCAGGATCTCCTCGTGGTCGTCGCCCTTGCCTTCGCGGTTGGGCAAACCCAGCGCATCTTCGATGTAATGCTCAAGCGACTGGAGAGCACACTGCAGGCGGTCGGCATGCTGCCCGGTTCCGAGCAGGCGGGTGCCGACAAGGACAAGGGCAAGGATGAGACTCCTCGAGACGCTAGTGGCGATCCGCGCTCGGGGCTGCTAAAAGCCCGGATCAACCGCAACCACAAGGAAGGGCTCCTCCGCCGGGAGAGCGTGACCGAGGGCGGGGTGAGCTGGGAGGTTGTCAGCTTCCGCGGGGAAGCCTCGCACCGGGAGGCCCTCGCGGGGCTATGGCATGACTTCGACATGACGTTCTGGATTCCGGTGCGGGAGTGGCTGTCGGAGCTCATCGCAGACACGACCGTCACTTCTCGTCGGGATGCCGCCATCCAGGTCTCGGTGGCGCATGGCCTGGCACTGCTCGCCCCTAGAGCGCTCGCCGAGGTAGAGGAGTCTTATCTGAATCCATGGGCAGCCGGAGAGCGTGGGTGGGCAGGCCAGCAGGCGGCGATGTATGCGCTGTGGTGGATGTCCCTGGACGACTCCCTTGCCCCCATTGCCTTGCGCATTGCGACCAACTGGGCGAACGCCGGTGACCCGGTGCGCCAGTGGACGGCCGCGTTCGCCCTGAGCGGCCAGCTAGGCGCTGTTTATCCTATTGAGGCGGCTCGCCGGCTCTTGCACCTGATTGGCCAGTGGAAAGACATTCCCACCGAGGCGATCGTCGCTATGGGCAACCTCTTCGCGATCCTCACCAGGCAAGGGGACGGCGACGACGCCTATCAGATCCTAGAGTTGCTCCGGGACCAACTGCGCCCTGCCGGTCCGGTCGGCCAAGACAAGGACAACAAGCTGGGGCGGCCACCGCGCAGCTGGCGCGATGATCGCCGGAACCGGGAACGGGCGATGCTGTCCATCCTCCGTGTCCTGGGCTGCACGGATCCGGTCACAAGGCAGCCTGCGGTCGTTTCGTTCCTGCAGTCCAGGCCCGAGCAGTTGCCACTGGTGGCGGAATTGTGGGCCGAGGTCCTGCGCAGCCGCCCGTACCGGCGCCGTGCCCTCGTAACGCTACTCGAGGCCGTCCGTGGGTTCAAATACGCCAGCGATGACCCCGAGGGCGCGGCGCGCTCTCTCGGGGATGCCCTGAGCGCCGCACTTCCCATCGTCGAGCATCAGCCTTTGATGACTGATTTCGCCAACGTTCACAAGCACTCCAAGCGCCCGCAAGCGGAGACTGCGGGCGCTGTTCAGGCATTGCTGAACGCGATTGAACACCTTAAGTCAACCCAGAGAGCAGCCACATGAACAACGAATTCGGCTGGTTTGGCTCGGCCGGCGCTGAGTCACCCGGGAAACCCCCGAATGCACTGTCGCCTGAGCGGTCTTCCTCGCGCGAGCGATCCGGGTCGTCTCAGCGGTCCCCGTCGCCCGAGGCTCCTAACCGGCACGGTAATGCACGACAGGGCAGGCTGAGGCAGGACTGGCGTGTTCCCGCGCCTTCGGCCGCGCGCCCGCTTGACACTGTTTCTCGCGAGAGTGCGCCTCACGGACGCCGTAAGGAGGCTGGTACACCCGCCATGGCCGCAGGCAGCACATACCCGATCGTCGCCCAGCATGAGCTGGAAGAGCCGGCTAGGCAGGGACGGCTGAAACTCAGTAAGCGACGTGACAGAAGCGAGATCCCGAAGATCAAGCCCCATGAAGTCCTCGTATGGCGGGTCGGCGGTCGGTACATCGCGGATCCGCGGCAGTTGCGGGAATCCGACGACATCGTGGTGCGCGCCTCCAGCGTGAGCGTAGTCAGCGTCCGGCCAGACACTGAGGTGCAGGTATCGTTCCGGATCGACTCCAAGGACGCGTCCGAGTTCACGGTCAAAGTGACCTTCATCTGCTCGGTAACGGATCCGCTTGTGGTGGTGCAGAACGGTCAAGTCAGCGCGTCAGAGGCGCTCATGGCCCACCTCAGGCACTATCACGACCTCTTCGAAATCGGCTTGAAGTACACGACCACGGAAATAAACGAAGTTCGCGCTGAGATGGCCGCGAATGTCCGGGCGTACATGGCGCGACGACCGTTGAAGATCCTGGGGATGGAGATCGACCCCAGCGTCACGGTGCAGGTAGAAACTCCGTCGGTTATGGCCAATCTCGAGGACATCAAGCGCGGGCACATGATCGAGCTGCGGAAGCAACGCGGTGAAGCGATCTTGGACGCCGAGCGGCAGGAACATTTGCTCGACAAGGCTGACAAGGTGACCCAGCGCGTCGGGGACGATCCGGCGGCGGCGCTCGCCATCGGCTACGTCGACGGCGGGATCTCGAGCCATGACCTCGCGGAGCGACTCCAGCAAAGAGAGGCCGAGTTCGAACAACGCAGGCAGGCAGAGGAGTTGGCGCGGCAGACGCGGGAGTGGACAGTCGCGGATCGCGATGCTCAGTGGACCCGCGACGACAGGCGAGAAGAGGTCACGTGGACTCGCCATGAGATCGAGGAGAAACGCAAGGAAGAGCGAGACTGGCGGGGGCGGCAACTAGAGGCGGACGTCGAGTTGCTGAAGGTGCTTGGCGCGAACGGGCACCTTGACAACTACTACGCCGACATTGACGGCTTGATGCGGAAGATCCGCGGCGATGCGGCCGAGACTGCGGTGACGACTGGGGATCACGCCGAGCTGACTGACGGGGATAAGAGGCAGCCCGAGTCGCCCGATGCAAAGGATGGCAATGTCAACTGACCAGCTCAGGAATGCGCCGTCTACCCTTCCTATGCAAGCCGTGCCCACGTCGGCCGCCGATAGCGCCAACTTCCCGGCCGGGACATACCGCCCGGCCCGCCCGGCCTGGGGACCGGGGCGGTGGTTCCGGGCCTGCGCGGGGATCGAGGAAGACGTCATGGATTGGGCGCCGAGCGAGCGGCTCAAGTACGCCGGCGTCGGAATCATCGTCTTGAACACCGGCTGCCTGGCTGCCTTCGCCATGTTCACCGCGCTCGGTAAGGTCATCTCCGCGCCCGCTGCCGCTCTCATCCCGGTCTCCTTGATATGGGGTTGGATGATCTTCAGCGTCGACCGGTGGCTGATCACTAGTACGCACGGCATGCGCGGGACGAACCGGGTGCTCGTCTTCATCCCGCGCATCGTGCTGGCAATCCTGCTTGCCTTCACCATCGCCGAGCCGTTGACACTGCGTATCTTCCAGAATTCGCTGAACACTCAGGTAGCCACGACCCGGACCGCCAGGCTGGATACCTATGAGAGCCTGTTGCAGACCTGTAATCCAGTGTCCGGGAAGTGGGTCGCCGGGTCAGCCTGCGTTGGCAATCACCTCGCGGTGGCGGATTCCCCGTACGCGATGCAGCAAAAGCTCGCGACCGCCAAACAGCAGGTCGCCGATCTCAAGCCGATCGTCGCCAACGACATGGCACAATTGCGCAATCTGCAAACCACGATGACGGATGAGTGCGCTGGCACATCCGGCCCGGGCCTCACCGGGCACGCGGGATATGGCCCGATGTGCAAGGCCGACAAGAACGCCATCGACTCCTACGGCCGCCAGAGCGACGTAACCGGTAAGCAGGCGCAGCTCACGGCCGCCCAGAACACCGTGGCCGCGCTGATCCCGCAGGTCGCCGCCGCGCAGCAGGCCTATGCCACGCAGCTTCAAAAGGCGATCAAGACGGCTGTCACCGTGAAGCAGCGAGATCTTGGGCAGATTGGGATCATCGATGAATGGACGGCCCTGGAGCAACTGTCCAGCCAGAGCGCGTTCGTGTTCTTCGGGCACTGGCTGCTCGTCCTGGTACTCATGGCGTTGGATTGCCTGCCTGTCCTGGTCAAGCTGATGGGCGGCAGCTCGGCCTATGACCAACTGCTGGCTGACCAGATAGCCAGCGATGAGCGCGTGCACGCGATCGACCTGCGCTTGCGGGAGGAGATGGCGACCGTGGACAAGGAGGTTGAGATCTACCTCCTTGAGATGCGCAAGCGCGAGCGGAAGCAAAACGAGGACCGTGCCGAACGCGTACGCAACGCCCAAGGGGATACCGACGGACTCGATGACGTGCGCATACTGGCCGCCAAGTGGCGACGCGAGGGATAGGGATGCCGCCCGCTAGCTCGTCAGGGGCCGGCGACCGCCGTATATCACGTAGTCGAGTTCCTTCCAGTACACGTCCACGCCCTCGAAGCCGGCCGCGCGCAAGTACGCGACCTGCGGCTCCAGCGGGATCATGTAGCGCACGTGGTTCTCATAGCGAAGCTGCTCCTCGGCCGAGCGATGGCTGCGCTTATGCGCGGCGGACGGGTCCCGGCGGTCCTCCGCGCGGTGCCAGGCTTCCTCGATGACCGGATCGCCGGCGGCCACCGGGTCATAGTTGAGGAACCAGCCGCCGGGAACCAGGTGCGCGCGGATCTCGCCGAACAGCTCCTGCTTGCGCGCATCGGTCACGTGATGCACCGCCAGCGACGTGATCACCGCGTCGACCTGGGCGGGGATCACCGCGGGCCATGCGCCGCCGTGGGCTAGGTCGAACTCGACGTACTCGTACCGGCCCGCATACGGCTCCAGTTCGATCGCGCCCTGGGCCATCATCTGGGGGGAGTAGTCGGCCAGGATCGCCCGGGCGGCCGGGTAGTGGTCCATGATCGTACGGGCCGCCGCGCCGGTGCCGGCCCCCAGGTCGACGAACGTGAACGCCTCGTCCGCGGCGAACGGCAAGAGCTCAGCCATCAAGACCCGGTGCGCGCCACGGCGCCGCTCCCGGTCATCCCGGGTCGACTTCCAGAACGTGACGCCGATCTCGCTCTTCCAGATGGCGTCGTTGGTGTCCTGGCCAGGTCTGGCGTCGGGGCCGGGGCCAGCATCTGAGCCAGCACCGCGGCTGGCGTGATCGTGACTGTGCGCGTGCTCTGGCATGCACGCGATGCTATGCCGGCGTCGGCGCTGATGGAACGGTTGTCGCGTCCGCTGTCGGCGGACTGATGGCGGCCGGCGCCGCCTTCGCCGCGCCCGCCTCCAGGTTTCTCCGGTACCGCGGCATCGCGACGCCCGTCCGCTCCAGGTTGCTGCGCAGCCGGCCGCCGCGCAGCGCGGCCCGAATCCCTCGGCCGGGCGGGGCCGGCGGCGTGGGGAGCCAGGTGACGCTCCATGCCTTGGCGTCGGCCCGGGCCGCCACCCACACCTCGGCGCCGACGCCGCTGACCGCCTTGCCAACCGCCGACTGCAGCCCGGCTCCGGTCAAGCCGACCGCGCCCGCGATCCACAGCACGCTCGTCACCACCTGGGTGGCTCCGTGCAGGTTCGCGACCACCAGGTACAAGACGCCGCCGATCAGCAGCAGGATGAGCGTGACTAGCCACCAGAACCGGCGCAAGACCGACACGGTCACCACGCGGGCCGCCCGCACCACCGCCTTGCCCGCCTGGACCCAGGCGTTCATCGATGGCGCGCCGCTGGTCTGCGGGTCGCCGACGAGCACCGAGTGCCAGGCCATCGCCTGGATGCGCAGTGCCTTGAGGATCGCGTCGGCCTGGCCGTGCCGCCATCCCTGGGTGATGGTCTTCGCGTTCACCTCGATCCAGTCCTGCCAGTTCTCCAGGGACTGGCCGAGCACCGTGGCCGCCGCCGGATCGGGGATCGCGGTGCCCGCCGAGGCGAGCCACGTCTTCAGCGCGGCGACCTGCGAGCGCTGGAACATCGCCATGAGCGACGCAGGCCCGCCCGCCACCGACGGCAGCCAGGACGTGTCACTGAGCGCCAGGCCGAGCTGGTAAGCGGCGATCTGCTGGTCATCGGCGACCAGCTTGTCCAAGATGCCCAGGTGCAGTTCCATCAGCGCGGCCCGGTACGCGACCGGGTCCATGGGGTCCGCCAGCACCGCCGCCATCACGTCATCAGCGGACACTCCCGGCGTGGCTGCCTGGAGCAGGTCCGCGAGGTCCGCGAGGGCCAGCGCCCGCTTGTGGCCCAGGTCCAGGTCGGCGACCAGGGGCAGCTGGGTATCCGGGTTGTAGGGCGCGCTGACCTGCTTGGTCGCGTCGACCTTGGCTACATCGAGCCGTCGCTCGTCAAAGAGCGACGCCATCACCCAGCCCAGCGAAAAGGCAGGAGCCGCCACAGTTGTCCCCCATGGATTGTCCCATTCGCCGCAAATGTCGGCTGATTGTGGCAGCCAGGAACCGAGGGTGTCAACGATGTCGGGCGAACTGCCCGACGCAGGGCGAGAACGCGGGTGGAAGAGCACCCTGCCCTTCCACCCTCAGCGGCTGCTTGCCTACCGGCCGCGCCGCTTACGGTCGAACTCTCCGAGGTGCACCCCGCCGATGAACGCGTCCCACTCCGCCAGGGTGAAACTCAGCACCGCGCCGCGCGGGTCCTTGGAGTCCCGGACGCGGATGGTTTCCTCGGCGAGGCCGCAGACCTCCACGCAACTGCCGTTATGCGTGCTTAGCGAGCTCTTCATCCAGCCTGGGTATGAGCTGCCGTCCGTGAGGTACTTCGAGTCCTTGCTAATGAAAAGTCGCATGATTCCCCGTCCCATAGTGGGGGCACGTCTCGCGTGCCATTGGCGTGGTCGCAAATCCCATTGCCGGGAAAGGGGGGTCAGCGAGCGTTATTGTAGCGAAGATCGCGGCTAGTAGCGAACTTGTGCGATGTTGGCCATCAAGTGCCGCGACTCGCCGGGCGACAATGACGCATCGGTCAGGGCATTGTGCACCAACCTGTACAAGTAGGTGTCATCCTCCCCCTCGATGTACAGTTCGGTCCGCAGGCTCTCGGTGCTTACGATGTCGCCGAGTCCGGCGGGTCCCGGGGCATCACGGCAACTAAAGCTCATGACCTGAAACGAGCTGCCCACGGCCAGAGACACATTCCGGTTCAGCGGCAGGACCCGAATTTCCACGTTGGGTCGCTCGCATATCCGGGCCAGGTGCTCCAGCTGAGCCCTCATGACCGGCGAGCCGCCGATGTTTCGCAGCAGAGCCGACTCATCAATGATCGCCGACAGGTGCAGCACGGGCTCGCGTGCCAGCCTCGCCTGCCGCGTCATCCTGATCTTGACCATATGCTCGACCTCGCTTGGCGATACCGGGATCACGCGCTGGTACCCGAGGCTGATCTGGCGGGCGTACTCCTCAGTCTGGAGCAGGCCGGGGATTACTTCAAAATGGCAGCTGAGAATCGATGCCGCCTCCGCCTCGAGCCCGATGAACTCGGAGTACTCGGGCGCCAGGACGTGGGCGTAATCCTCCCACCATCCTTGCTGGACGGCGTCCTCGGCGAAGCTGAGCAACTGTCGTCTCAATGGCTCGGCCACCCGGTAGTAGTCGATCAGCTTCTCGACTTCATCGGGCGGGATGCTCTCGCGCCCAGACTCGGCCCGGCTGATCTTCGTGGGGGACCAGCCGATATCCCGGGCGACTTCCATTCCAGTCCGCCTGCCGCGCAACCGGCGTAGCTCAGCCGCTAGGCGACGCCGCCGGACTGTCGGGCTCCCTGGTGAACTCATTCTCATCCGAACCTGATGCTGAGGCTATGCACGGGAACAGTGTGGCACGTTTGGCCCGAGCGGGATTCTATCGGGCGTAGCCTAAAAATCACAAAATCTTGACCACGCCACCAGCCTCCGCGTGAAATACGGCAAATGGGACAGCGGGGCCCCGGTTATGGGTGGTGAGCGGGGAGCCGCGCGGCGACGATCGTTCCCGCGCCGGGGCGCGAGGTTACCCGTAGCGTCCCGCCGGCGGGTCGGTGACCTCGGGCAGCTCCTCGGCGCCCTGCGCGCGGTGGCCGACGTCGAGTCGGTGGTCGACCCGCAGGTCGTCGACGCGCTCGTCACGCGCCGAAGCCGGCTGCGCGAGTCGCCGCTGTCCCGGCTCACCCCCCGCGAGCTCGACGTGCTGCGCGAGATGGCCCAGGGCCGCGGGAACGCCGGGATCGCGGCCGAGCTGTCCCTGTCGGAGTCGTCGGTGGAGAAGTACGTCAACGCGATCTTCGCCAAGCTGGACCTCGCCAGCGAGCAGCTCACCCATCGCCGCGTGGCCGCCGTCCTCACCTTCTTGCGCGACGCCGGCTTGCACGCCCCCGGCCAGCGTCCCCCGGGCCGCCCCTTACGAATTGGGCGGGAGGTTTTGCTGGACCACCACCAGGTGAACGTGCTCGTCGCTGGTGGAGCGCCACCGATGGCGTAGGCTGCCCGGGTAGTAGACGCTGTCGCCGTCGGCCACCGGGTACAGTTTGCCCTCGATATCGATCTCGATCTGGCCGTGTCGGACGTAGATGAACTCCTCGCCCGGATGCCGGAAGTATTCGTCGAAATCGGGCGGGGCGCCCACGAACTCGACCGGGATCATCGCCCGCTCGCCGTGGGCGAGGGCGCGCACCGTGCCGCCGCGGGCGTCCATCCGATCGGGTCTAGGGTCGCCGGCGCGAACCACGCTGACCGGGCCGATGCTATCTCCCCGCTCGACGCTGCTCACGGTGTTGATCCCCGTCGGCTCGGCCTCGACCATGAGCACCTGCGCGGTGGTCCCCAGCGTCGCCGCGATGGCTGACAGGGATCGCATGCTCGGCCGGGCCAGGCCGCGCTCCAACTGGCTGAGGAACGGATGGGACAGTCCTGCCTTGCTCGCCACGTCGACCAGGGTCAGCCCGAGTTGGCGGCGGCGGGCCCGGATGACACCGCCCAGGCGCACGGTAACGTCCGCGCCGACATCCGTCACGGGTTCCCCGCCCGATCCCTGCCGCCCGCGCGCGTCGCGGCCGCTCGCAGCAGTGCGTGGTCACTGCCGGGCGAGCCGACGAGGGCGACCCCTTCCGGGGGCGCGGCGCCGCTGGGCACCGAGACGCTCGGCAGGCCGAACGCGCTCGCGGGCACCGTCAGCCGGAGCGTTGCCTGCCGCCAGGCATCCCTTCCCTCCGGCGTCACGTCGCGCGGGTGCGCGGGGCCGTCCGAGGCGGGCAGCACCAGCCAGGTGTCGTCGCCGAGGGCACCGAGGAAGCGGGCCCGGCTCTCGGTGATCAGCGCCCGGCCGGCCCGCCGGTCGTCGGCGGAAACGGTGGCGCCGTACCGGAACCGGGCCTCCACGTCGGATCCCAGCGCCCCGGGGTGCGCCGTGACCCAGCCGCCGTGCAGGTCCCACGCCTCCGCCGCCTGGACGGCCCGGAACGCCGCCGGGAGCTCCGGGTTGTCGTCGATCCCCGGAACCGGTCCCGCGTCCAGTGGCAGCCCCAGCTCTTGCGCGACCCTTCGCACCATCGGCGGCGGGGACGCCGGGCACCGCAGGCGCCGCGGGTCCGGCGTCGCCTGGCCGGGAGGCAGCAGGACCTGGCCGACCAGCGCGAGCGTGGCGGCGTCGCGGGTCATCCACCCGACCGTGTCGAAGGACGGCGCCAGGTGATGCACCTCGGCGTCTGGGATCGCCCCGTGCGTGGGGCGCAGGCCGTGCAGGCCGCATGCCGATGCCGGCACGCGGATCGACCCCGCCGTGTCGGTGCCCAGCCCGATGTCCGCCTGCCCGGCGGCCACCGCTGCCGCCGGGCCGCTGGACGACCCCGCCGTCACCAGGCCCGGGGCCGCCTGGTTGGGCGGCGTGCCGTAGTGCGGGTTGGTTCCCGACAGCGAGAACGCCAGCTCATCGGTTTGCGCGATGCCCGCGATGGCCGCCCCCGCCGCCCGCAGGGCGCGGACCGCCCACGCGTCGGCCGGCTCGGGCCGCGCGCCGGCCAGCCAGGTCGGGTTGCCCGCGCCAACCGGGAACCCGGCGACCGGGAACAAGTCCTTGACCGCGACAGTCAGGCCGTCGAGCGGCCCTGCGGACAGCGACGGAAGCAGCGGCTCGCCGTACTCGCGCCAGATCGCCTTCAGGGGGTACGGCAGATCATCTCCCCGGGACATAGCTGCCATCATCTACCGGAACCACCGCTACGGCGAGCGGTGCCGGGCCGAACATTGACCACCCCAAGATTGTGCTGTCCCCACATTTTCGCAGCATTTCCCCCGGAAGCAGTCCCGGTTCCCGACGGGTTCCCCCGCCACGGCATCGCGGTGCTCGCCCGAAGCCAACGAGGTCCCCGGCCGCGGCGACGCGGCGCTGCCCGCAAACCGATCCCCCCGGGGCCCCCGGGGGGTTGGTGCGTGCCTTCCAGGCAAATACTGTGCAACCTATGAGCGGGAGTGTGGTCAGCCCTGTCTTCATCGGGCGGCGGACGGAGATGGCGTCCCTGGAGCGGCTGCTGGACCGGGCCGGCGCCAAGGACACCGGGTTCGCGCTGATCGGCGGCGAGGCCGGGGTAGGCAAGACCCGGCTGGTCCGCGAGCTCACGGAGCGGGCCGCGGACGTGGGCTTCCTGGTGCTCACCGGCCAGTGCGTGGAACTGGGCGCCGAGGGCCTGCCGCTGGCGCCGCTGGTGGACGCGCTGCGCACGCTGGTGCGGACGATGCGGTCGGACGCGCTCGCGGACGTGCTCGGCCCGGCCGCGTCCGGGCTGGCCCGGCTGCTGCCGGAGCTCGCGCCGGGCACCGAGACCGCGCTGCCCGCCGAGGAACTGCAAAAGGCTCAGCTCCTCGAGCACGTCCTCGGCACCCTCACCCGGCTCAGCGAGGCGCGCCCGGTCATGGTCGTCATCGAGGACCTGCATTGGGCCGATCAGTCCACCCTCGACCTGACCGCGTTCTTGATCCGCTCGCTGCGCGACGCCCGCGTGCTGCTCGCCCTCACCTACCGCTCCGACGAACTGCACCGCCGTCACCCGCTCCGGCCGTTGCTCACCAACTGGGAGCGGCTGCGCACCGTGGACCGCATCGAGCTGGGCCGGTTCGACCGGGCCGAGGTCGCCGCCCAGCTGACCGCGATCCTCGGGGGGAACCTGGTCCCCAGCGTCGCCGACGCGGTCTTTGACCGGTCCGGCGGCAACGCTTACCTGGTCGAGGAGCTGGCCGGCGTCGTGCGCAGCGACGGGGACCTCGACGACCTGCCCCCATCGCTGCTGGACGTGCTGCTGAGCCGGGTGGACGCGCTGTCCGCGGACGCGCAGAAGCTGCTGCGCACCGCGTCGGTGGCGGGCCGGGCCGTGTCCGACCGGTTGCTCGCGCAGGTGGCCGGCATCCCCGAGGCCGAGTTCTACGCGACCTTGCGGGAGACCGTGGACAACCACTTGCTCGTCGTGGACCCCAGCGGGTACGGCTACACGTTCCGGCACGCGCTGACCCGGGACGCCGTCTACGAGGACATGCTGCCCGGCGAGCGGGTCCGCTTGCACGCCGCCTACGGCGAGGCCCTTGAGCGCGACCCGGGGCTGGCCAGCGACGCCACGGCGCTGCCGGCCACGCTCGCCTACCACTGGTACGCGGCGCTGGACCTGCCGCGCGCGCTGCCCGCCACCGTGGACGCCGCCCGGGCCGCCCTGGCCTCCTACGGTCCCGCCGAGGCGCTGCGGCACCTGGAGCGGGCGCTGGAGATCTGGCCCCGGGTCGCCGACGCCGAGCAGCGCACCGGGCTGGACCAGGTCGAGGTGAGCCGGCTCGCGGCCGATGCCGCCTACCGGTACGGGGCGCTGGACCGCGCCCACTCGCTCATCGCCGACGCGCTCGCGCAACTGGCGGACGGCGCCAAGCCGGAGCGCCGGGCACTGCTCACCGAGCGCTCGGCGATCATCTTGCTGGGCCTCGGCAAGCCGTCGGAGGCGGCCAGCGCGCTGGCGCGGGCGCTCGCGCTGCTGCCCCCGGAGCAGGAGACCCGGCCCCGCGCGGTGGTCCTCGCCGCGCTGGCGGCCGCGCTGATGCGCGCCGACGACATGCCGGGCGCGGTCGAGGTCGCCCGGGTGGCGATCGACGCGGCGCGGGCGGTCGGGGCGCCCGACCTGGAGGCCGACGCCCGGATCAGCCTCGGCACGTACTGCTACACCGAAGGCGCTGAAGGCACCGAAGAGGGCCTGGAGCACCTTCGCGAAGGCCTGCGGCTGGCCCTGCGGGCCGACACCCCATGGACCGCGCTGCGCGGATACATCAACTACTCCGACACGCTGGAGATGCTGGGCCGGCACGCCGAGGCGGCCCAGGTCGCCGCCGAGGGAATGAAGCTCGCTGCCCGCGTCGGCGTCGTCCGCACGCTTGGCTCCTACTTGATCGGCAATCGGGCCGAGCCGCTGCTCCGGCTGGGCGAGTGGGCCGAGGTGGAGCAGATGACCGCCGAGGGATTGCGCGCCCTGCCCGAGGGCGTCTTCGCGGCCACCTTGCACCAGTTGCGGGCCGAGCTGGCCGCCATGCGCGGCGACTACGACGCCGCGCGCCGGGACCTGAGGGAGCTGCGGCGGACGAGCGGCGACATGGTCGACGCCCAGTTCACGATGCCGATCAGGCACCTCGCGGCGATGATCGCGCTGGCCACCGGGGACATCGCGGCCGCCCGCGAGGCCATCAGCGAGGGGCTCGCCGATATCGTCCCGTGGATGTCACGGTACTGCTGGCCGGTGCTATGGCTCGGGATGCGAGTCGAAGCCGACGAGGCGACCCGGTTCCGTGACCGGCGGGAGCCGGTCCCGGCCCGGATCACCCAGCGGTGCGCGCAGATCGCCGGGATCGCCGCGACCATGCAGATCGCGGCGGCGCCCCTGCAGGGATACCAGGCGCTGGTGACCGCCGAGCACGCCCGGGCGGCCGGGGAAGACAGCGTCACCGTCTGGAAGGTGGCCGTCGCGGCGTGGCAGCGGGCGGGCGAGCCGTACATGCTGTCCTACGCGCTGCTACGGCTCGCGGAGGCGCGCTCCACCGCCGGTGACCGCGATGAGGCGGCGCGCGCGGTCCAGCAGGCGTACGCCCTCGCGGACAAGCTCGGGGCCGCCCCGATCGCGGCCGAGGCAGCCGCGCTCGCCCGCCGGGCCCGGTTGCCGCTGGTGACCGAGCCGGCCGAGACGGCCACGGCGACTGCCAGCGCCCAGCCGCCAGGGCACTTCGCGGAACCGGTTGATGAGCTCGGCCGCTTCGGCCTCACCGACCGGGAGCGGGAGGTCCTGCTGCTCGTGGCGGCCGGGCACTCCAACCCGGAGATCGCCAGGGTCCTGTTCATCAGCGCGAAGACCGCCAGCGTGCATGTCTCCAACATCCTCGCCAAGCTTGGGGTGAACGGCCGCGTGGAGGCCGCCGCCGTCGTCCACCGTCTCGGGGTGACCAGGGAGTAAGGTGCGCGGCGGCCGGACGGCGATACCGGCCAGGCACCCGTGCCGGTAAGGGGTGTGCCGGCCAGGCACCAGGGCCGGTAAGGGGGTAAGGCGCGGATCTAAGGGGCGCTGGGCGGCCCCCTACGGCGGCTGTCCGATGCGCGGCGGCGGGCCTTAGCCGGACTCTGGAGTTACCACTCCTCAGTCAAGCTTCAAGGGGGCCGCGATGAACAGGGACAGCTCTCACCCGGGGGGACGACTCCACGGAGCATCATCCGTACCCGCCGAGGGGCCGCCGGAAGGCACGATCCGCGCCGCGCTGCGCTACCCGGCCTTCCGGTCGCTGCTCACGGGCCTGGCGGTCTCCCAGGTCGGTGACTGGCTCTACAACCTGGCCCTGGTCACCGTCGTGTACACCCGTACCGGGTCGGTGCTGTGGGCCGGGATCGCCACCGGCGCCCGCGTGGTGCCGATGGTCGTCCTCGGGCCGGTGGGCGGCGTGATCGCCGACCGGTTCGACCGGCGCCGCGTGATGGTGGCCTCGGACCTGCTCCGGCTGGCCCTCATGCTGGGGCTGGCCCTGGTCGTCGCGGCCCGGCTGCCGGTTGTCCTCGCCCCGGTGATCGCCGCGCTCGCGACCACCGCGGGCACCCCGTACCTGGCGTGCGTCGCCGCCACCACGCCGCGGCTGGTCCGCGACGGCGACCTGCCCGGCGCCAACGCCGCCCGGTCGGCCGTCACCAGCATCGGCATCATCGCCGGCCCGGCCATCGGCGGGGTCTTGCTCCTGCTCGGCTCGCCAGCGATCGCGTTCGCGGTGAACGCGGTTACGTTCGGCGCGGGGGCGGCGTGCGTGCTTGCCATCCGCGCCCCGGGCGCCTTCACTGTCCCGGCCGCACCGGGCGCTTCCGGCCGGCCCCTGGCCGGCGGCCAGGTGACCTCGGTGCTCGGGTCGGTGTTCACCGGGATCGCGGACGGGGCAGCGGCCCTGCGCGCCCATCCGGCGGCGATCCGCCTGGTGGGCGCGGACCTGACCTGCAGTGTCGTCTACGGCATGCAGACGGTCGTCCTCGTCCTCGTCGCCGACCAGGCCGGGCTCGGCATGCACGGGTACGGCTACCTGTTCGCCGCGGTCGGCGTCGGCTCGCTGGCCGGGACATCGCTGGCCGGGCGGGCGCTGCGGCTCTCGTTCCGGCCGGGCCTGGCCCTGGCGATGTGCCTGGTCGGGCTGTCGATGCTCGCCCTGCCGGCCGCGCGCTGGGGCGCCCTCGCGATCGTGCTCGCCGGCGTCAGCGGCGCGGGCGCCATCCTCGTCGAGATAATGACCGAGACCGGCCTGCAGCGCATGCTGCCCGAGGACGTCTTCGGCCGGGCCTACGGGCTGGCCCTGCCGGCGTCCGTGGCCGGCATCGTGGTGGGCGCGCTCATCGCCCCGGTCCTGGTCAGCGTGATCGGGCTCACCGGTGCCCTCGTCGCCTGCGGCTCTGTGGCGACAGCCTACGGCCTGCAACTCATCGTCGGCCATCACGCCCACGCTCACGCTCGCGCCGCGAGTCACTCACTTCCCCTCGCCTCGCCAGCCGCCCTGGCCGACCTCGCCCCTACGGCCCCCTGGCCCGTCGCCCTCCGCTACCCGACCGCGAGTCCGCGCCCCACCACGGCCCCCTGGCCCGTCGCCCTCCCCTACCCGACCGCGAGTCCGCGCCCCGCCGCAGCTCTCCACCCCACCGCGAGCTCGTGGCCCACCGGGACCGCCCACCCCGGCGCCCCGGTGAGCTTGGACCCCGCACTGGCCCCGACCGCCCCGTGGCCCACCCTCGTCCCGCACCCGGCCGCGACTTCGGTGACCGCACCGCCGCGTTAGGGCGAGGCCGACTAGATGTGTCTGGGGTTGGCCGGCGCCTGTGCGCCGGCCAACCCAAGCTTTTCCGCTGTCCAGCCCGGGCTGCTGGCTCGCGACTGGACGCGCCGATACCCCTGTGACGTGCTGGTATAGAAGACGCTCAAGTGATAAACGTTGTTCATGCGAGCGGAAATCATGCCCGGAATGGGCAAGTTCTGAATTTATTTTCCTTTTCGCTGTGAATTAGCCGCTGAGGGCAGGCCGGGCGATCCAGAATTCCACGCACGGAGGTGGTCCGCGTCGAGAGGGAGCGGGCCTGCCAGTCACGCAGTGGGGGGCCGTCATGCAGTCGCGTCGCACAGTTCCGCGGATAACCCGGCCTGATCCCGTCGTTCCCGGGCCGGCCGGCCAGGCGGTTCGAGTACCACCGGATCGGGTGCCCGCGACTCTCGCGGTCATCGCCGCCGCACCCCCCGCGCGCGCCATCGCGGCGACCCGCCCGCGAGCTACCCAGGTCACGCTTCCAGATGGGTGGCCCGTCGTCGCCCGCCCAGCGCCCTCACCCCAAACCCCGCCACCCCAACGTCCGGCACTCAAGAACGCGCCACCGAAGAGCCCGCCGCCCCGAGCCCGGGCACCCAAGAGGCCGCGCCGGGCTGCCTGGCCGCTCGCGGCGTGCCTCGGCGCGCTTGTCGTGCCCGCGGCCATCGTGGTCGTGCTCGCCTTGCGCGCGGGCGGGTCGTCACTGCCGGAAGAGGTGCTGTTCGGCTCGATGACATCGCCAGCTACCGGGGAGCCGGCGACGAGCGCGCCCGGCCTCAGCGGATCCGGGGCACCGTTCGTTGACCCCGGACTCGCACCACGGGTGACCAAGGGCGGGAAGGCGCACTGGGCGCCGGGATACCCGGGGCTCCCCGGCTTTTTCATCCCGCCGCCCTCAGCGGCCCGGCCGGGCGCCGGAAGGCACCGGTCGCATCGCGGCCTAGGCCATCCCGGCAATGGCAACGGCGGTGGGCATCCAGGCCAGGGGCCGACCCAGAAGCCGACACATTCACCCGGCGGTTCGCGCGGCGGCACCCCCACTCCGAAGCCGCCGTCCAAGACGCCCAAGCCGGTGCACAGTTCCCCGACCACGACGCCCACGGCGTCCAAGCCCCCCGCGTCTACGCCCCCGGCCTCCACGCCACCGCCGGCGCCCGCGCCGCCGGCGACCAAGTCACCCTCGCCTCGTCGCTAACCGCTTCTTCGCCGGGAGGGGGTACCTGGCCAGGCTTGGCTCGATCGCCACGGCCTTGGCATGTGCGGCCCTCGCCTGCGACATGTCACCGAGCTCGGCTTCCACGAACGCCATCCGCAGGTACGCGTTGGATGCCTGCGGGTCAGAGGCGATGATCTGGTTGTACAAGGTGATCGCCTGCCTGGGACGGGAGTTCTCCAGCACGATCGCCTTGTTGTACATCGCGGGCGTGTAGCTGCCATCGGACGCCAGGGCCTTGTCGTAATACGACAGCGCGAGGACGGCGTCCTCTTTCGTCTGGGCGATAACGCCCAGGTCGTACAGTGCGTAGAGGTTGCGCGGGTCAATGGATAGCACGCTGTTGAAGGTCGTGGTCGCCGTTGCCCAGTGCTTCTGCTGGGCCTGCTGGATCCCGGATCGCAGCAACGCGGTGACTCGGGGATCTCCACTGGGCGCGTTCACCGCCCCGTCCATTCCGCCGCCCTTGCCGGGATCGGCCTGATTACCCGCGTCGCGCGAGGAACTGCAGGACGTAGCTCCCAAGCCGACGACGGCTGCGGCCAGGATGGCCAGCGCAGCCGGGATGTGTCGTCGCATGCCCCGAATCCCCCTGTCGCCCGTCGGCCTTTGCGCGTATCGGGAAGGCCGAGGGGATCCTAGCACGCCCCGAAACGATAGAGTTACAATTTGTGATCGAGAGTGGCATGCCCGCCGCGCAGGCCGTGATCGCAGCCCGCTACCAGTGCCCGCGGCGCACAACCTCATCGAAGGGACGGCGGTTCGGCTTCACCTGCGGTCGCAGCGGCCGGTCGGCCGGGTACCCCAGGCCGATGAGGAAGGCGACGTCGTGGTCGGCGGGCACGCCCAGGATCTCGCGCGCCTTCTCCTGGTCGCCCACCGAGGAGTGGCCGGTGCCGACGCCCAGGTCAGCGGCGGCCACCATGATCGCGTAGGTCGCCTGTCCGAGGTCGTAGTAGCCGATGAGGCGGGCGCGGTCATCGTCATACTGCGGGACGACCACGGCGAAGGCCGCCGCCGCGCCGGCGATGTGGCCTGCTCCGCGCCAGACCGTGGACAGCCCCGCGAGCTGGTCGCGGTCGGTCACGATGATGAAATCCCAGTGCTGCCGGTTCCCGGCCGAGGGCGCTCGCCAGCCGGCTTCGGCGATCCGCGTCAGGTCGGCGTCCGGCACCGGTTCGGGCGTGTAGCTGCGCACGTTGCGTCGCGCGCGGATCGCGTCCCAGGTCTCCATGGGCTGCTCCATTCCACGAGGTGCTGACGGCCCGGTTCAACCGGGCCGTCAGCGCCAGCATTCCAGGCCTACTTCGCCTGCTGCTCACCGTGGTGTTGCCAGACAGGCCGCCCATGCCGCCCCCGGGCCGGCCGGCGGCGCCAGGAGCGGCCCCGGTGCCGGTTCCGGCGTTCGCGCCCGGGGACCCACCGAACCCGCCAGCGCCAGGTCCCGCGCCGGCCGGGCCGCCAGCTCGCGCGCCCCCCGGGGCCGCCGCCGAACGATCCCGCTACCGTCGCGTGCCCCGCGTCACGCATCTGGCTCAGCCATGAAGCTGAACAACCTCTGAGACGCTTCTGTCAAAGGTGAAGATCGCTTAAAGACCGGCGCAACCAAGGGGACCGGTGCTCCGTCATTAATGGCACATGACCAGCTGGCAGGGCTGGTCAGCAGGCAAGGGGAGGCAGCTTCCATGAAAGCAAGAGCGTGGTCACTAATTGGCGCCACCGCGGTGAGCGCCCTACTGCTCACCGGCATGACAACCATCTCGGCCAGCGCGTCCACGGCGGGGGCATCGGCCACCGCCGCCCCGGCCGCCGCGACGGCGGCCCTCCAGCCGTGGCCGACTCTGAGCCAGGGCCGCAACAGCGCCTGGCCGCCCGTCACGGTCAGGTCGTTGCAGTACCTGCTGAACGCGCGCGGTGCCAAGCTCACGGTGGACGGCCAGTTCGGCGCGAAGACCAAGGCCGCCGTGATCACGTTCCAGAAGGCGAAAGGCCTGAAGGCGACCGGCGTGGTGACCTCGCCGACCTGGCTCAAGCTCATCGTCACGGTGCGGCAGGGCTCCACCGGCTCCGCAGTGCGGGCCGTGCAGGACCAGATCAACTTCCGCAACAACCGCAACGGTCACACGCTGAACGTCGACGGGATCTTCGGCGCGAAGACCACGGCCGCGGTGAAGGCCTTCCAGAAGGGCATGGCCACCGAGATCCGCGGCTTCCCGGTCGACGGCGTCGTCGGCTCGCAGACCTGGCAGGCCCTTGTCACCGAGGCGCTCTCCTTCTGAGCACCGTCCTTCTGAGCACCGTCCTTCTGAAGCACCGCGCTTGCTGGAACACCCCTGTGGGCCTCGCAGCAGGATTCGAATCATTCGAAGTTAGCATTGACATGCGTGCTACTGAATGGACTATCACGCCTGGATTCGCTACTATGTTCTTAGACGTAATCGTGTCGAGCGCCGCCGGTGAGGAGGGTTGCCGTGGCTGATATCCCGTTCTGCGAACCCGGGCGGCGTGGCGATGAGCGGCGTGGCGATGAGCGGCGTGGCGATGACTCCTGGCCCGGCAGCCCTGGTGACGAGGCGCCGGGCGGATGGGCGGGCGGCTTGCCGTTTGCCGGAATGATGGTCGCGGTGCCGATTCCGCCGGAGGCATACGGCACCGACTCGCTGGCCGGGAT
This sequence comes from Streptosporangiaceae bacterium, assembly GCA_025934375.1. GTDB lineage: Bacteria > Actinomycetota > Actinomycetes > Streptosporangiales > Streptosporangiaceae > Trebonia. The sequence continues at coordinate 59,603 of JAICYD010000026.1, forward strand.
CGGGTTGGACGGGTTCGCCGACGGCGATCCGACGGACGCGATGCCCCCGGGGCCGTTGCTGGAGATGCTCACCGAGCAGGTGGTCACCGGGTCTACGGGGTTCAACTGGGTGCCAGGGATCAGCGCCGACCGGGGTGAGGCGGGCGCGGAGGCGGAATCCCGGGCGGTCGGCGACGCGCCGCTGGCCGGGATCCCCGGCGTGCCCGGCGCGGCCGGGGTGCGGGGCCTGACGGCCAGCGAGATCCTGGGCACGATGTCAGCCGTGCGGCGGCTAGCGGACCGGGCCGATTGGATGGCCCTCGCCCTGGCCAGCGAGCTCGTCCGGCGACGACTAGCCGAGGAGGAGGCAGCACGGGCGCAGCAGCGAGTGCCCGGCCAGCGGCGCGGGCGCGGGGACGGGCTACTGGACGCGCACTCATCGGTCGCCGAAGAGCTGCGGTTCCAGCTCGCCCTCGGGCCGAGGGAAGCCGATGACCTGGTGAGCCTGGCGATAGCGGCACCCGGGCGGCTGCCGGCGATGATGGCCCAGATGGCGCGGGGCCTGGCGAACACGCGGCGGGTGCTGGCCGTGCACCGGGCCACCGCGGACCTGTCCGACGACGACGCCCGGCTCGTCGATGCGGCGCTCGCCCCGCAGGCGCATCAGCAGACCATCGGGCAGTTGGGCGAGCGGGCGCGGTACCTGGCGATGAAGCTGGACCCCGAGTCGGCTGACCGGCGCCAGCGGCGCGGCAAGAAGGACACCCGGGTCGAGACCTGGCCGGAGAACTCCGGCAACGCCGCGCTGGCCGGCCGCGAGCTGGACCCGGCGATCGTGCTGGCCGCGAATGCTTACTACGACTCGATCGCCGCGCTCCTCAAGCGCGCCGGGCTACCGGGCACGCTGCGGGAGCTGCGCACGCTGGCGTTCACCGACCGCAACACCGGCAAGGACCCCCTGGACCGTATCCCCGGCTACCCGCACGTCGGCCCCGGCCGGCCAGCCGGCTCGCAGGCTGACGATCCCGGCCAGCCACCCGTCGGGCCGCGGCCAGCAGACCCGGGGCACGCCAGCGACAGCCGGGCTGGTGCCGCCGACCCCGGCACGGACGGGCTGCGCGATGACGGCTGGCGCGACGACGAGCAGTGGGGTGCTTGGGATGCCGAGGACCACGGGGACGCAGGCGGCCAGAGCCGAGATCCGGCAGGTGGCGTGAGCTTGTTCCCGGCCAGCGTTCATCTGCTGGTTCCGGTGGGGACGCTGCTTGGTTGGTCCGGCGCGCCCGGGCAGGCGTCCCGGTTCGGGCTTCTCGGCCCGCAGGCCACTCGCGACCTGGTCCAGTCGGCGTCCCGCCATCCGCGCACCCGCTGGCAGGTCACCCTCACCAGCCCGGACGGCACCGCGATCGCCCACGGCCGGGCCCGCGGACAACATCCGTGGCAGCCCGCCAGCGCCACTGGTCCTCCTGGCAACCCGACAGCAACGACCCTGGCGGGCCAGGCAACGCAGGCTGCTGACCTGCTGGCCCGGCTTGGCGTCACGTTTACCCCAATCGCCCGGGAGGGGTGCGACCATTCCGGGCACGAGGACCGGTACGTACCCAGCGATCAGCTCAAGTCGCTGATCCGCGCCCGCAACGCGACCTGCCCGGCCCCCGGTTGCGGGGCGCGATCGGCTTACAACGACCTCGACCACACCACCGCGTGGCCAACGGGGCTGACGGACCAGTGCAACCTCGGGCCACCCTGCCGTCGGCACCACAAGATGAAGCAGACCCCTGGGTGGCAGCTCCAGCAGCCGCAGCCCGGCGTGTTTCGCTGGACCGCACCCAGCGGAAGGACGTACGCGACCACGCCTACTGTTTACGATCCGTGATCCGGCATGCCGGGGCGCTTCCTGGGAAGCAGACCGGTCGTGAGCGGCACGACTGACAGGGAAACGGCGAGGACCGCCGCGGGTGAAGCAGGCCCAAAGTGCCAGGAGCAGGCCGACGCGGCGCGGACG
>JAICYD010000206.1 GCA_025934375.1 Streptosporangiaceae bacterium
CAGGCGCGCAGGTAGGCCAGCATGCCTTGCATCGCGCTCCCGTCGGGGAGGATGCCCGTGGGGGACCCGCGCTCGGCGGAGGCCACCCAGCGCTCGGCCTCTCCTGGCTGGCCGAGTAGGGCATAGATCAGCGCGCCATTGGCGGCGACCGCGCTGTAGTGCTCGGCCGCCGTGACGTCCCTGAGCCAGTCCGTCCAGCGCCGCACCGTCTCGTTCCGCCCGCTGGCCCAGACGGGCTGCTCGAGCTCCAGGATCAGCCGGGCTAGCCGGTCGTAGTCCCCGGCAGCGTGGGCATGCTCGATCGCCGCCTCCGGCATGGCGTTCGCCTCGAACCACGCGGCCGCCCGGAAATGCAGGTCGAGGACCAGGCCAGGCTCTCGGCGCCGCAGTTCGGCCTGCAGGAGCTCCCGGAGCAGGTGATGGTACCGGTACCACTCGCGGCGGCGGTCAAGCGGGACCACCAGCAGGTTCCTGGCCTCCAGCTGCTCGAGAACCGTCCCGGATCCCGGCTCCCCCAAGATCGCGTCACACAGCGGTCCGCACATCCGGTCCAGGACCGACGTGCGGACGAGGAACGACGCTTCCGCCGCTGACATCCGGTCCAGGAGTTCCGAGCGCAGGTAGTCGCCCATGTACATGTCGTCGCCGGTGAACGTGAAGCCGGCATCGCTCTGCCGGGTTCCGGACTTGATGGCCAGTGCGGCGATGTACAGCCCGGTTGGCCATCCCTCGGTCCGCTGCAGAAGATCACGAAGGCTGGCCTCCTCGGCGTCAACTCCGGCCCCCTTCAGCAATGAGCCTGCTTCCAGTGATCCCATCGCCAGGTCGTCGGCGGTGACCTCGAAAATCCCGCCCAGAGCGCGCAGCCGCGCCGTCGGCAGCGGCACCACCGTTCGCGAAGCCAGCGCCAGCTGCCAGCCGGGCGGCAGGCGCAGGGCGAACTCGGCGATGGTGTTCAGGCACTGCCTGTTCGTCACAGCCTCGACGTGATCGAGTATCACGGTCACCGGCGGCTGCACCGAGGCGACAGCGGACACGAACTTCGGGACCATCGTGATGTCGGCGCCGGCGGAGGCCAGCGCGGAGAATATCGCCGGGTCGACGGGCCCGATCCGGTCCAGCGCCACGGCAAGAGCGCTGAGCAGCACGACGGGATCGTTGTCGCCCTCGTAGCAGGACAGCCACGCGGTGCGCGACCCGGTCCGTTCGGCCCACTGGGCCATCAGCGTCGTCTTGCCGTAGCCGGGCGGGGCGGACACCGTGATGACTGGCGCCGTCGTGGCGGCCAGTCGCCCGACCAGAGCAGTCCGGGCGACGATTCCAGTCCGGGCCGTAGGCGGGTGGAATTTAGACTCAGACAGCTCGAACCCGAGTCTCGGAGCGGTCCCAGGATCCACGCTAGATGTCATGTCAGCCACCGGTAGGCATCCGGCTCATTCTAGAACGTACTCCAAGGTCAATGCCCGCATCAATGTGGAATTGGCGCGTCTTGGTTCAGGTGCCGGATCCGGGGCAAGTGAACTCTGGGTAAACATCCAGTGAACCCGTCCGCTCCTTTCATGTGATCTGCGTGATGACGCTCGCCCCGGCGCGAGATGTGATGGTGCTCGACGGCGAGCGGAGGAGCATGTACCAGACAGCACGATTCCAGGAGACCCTGCGCAAGCTGGCGATGATCGACGAAGGCTTCGTCAAGGACGAGGCCGGACTCACGCTCGGTTCGGCCGCGACATCTTTCCTGGACCCCAAGACCGCGGCGCTGCTCCAGGTGGGGGCGTCGGTGACCATCGGGTCGTCACCGGTCTGCTTGCAGTGGAGCATCAGCCGGGCGATGGCGGCGGGCGCGACCGAGGACGAGGTCGCTGACGTACTGCTGGTGATCGCCCCCGTGGCCGGGCTGGGCCGGATCGCCGCCGCGGCTCCCGATGTGGCGATCGCGCTCGGCTACGACGTTTCGGCCGCATTGGAGGAACTTGACCCGTTCGTCTCACGGATGAGCGCGGAGGACCGGAGATGACCTAGCCATGTACAGCGCAATGCGCGACTCACGGGTTACCGTGCCCCAGCTGCCGCCGCGGCACATCCCTCGCTCGCGTCTGCTCACCGCGCTGGACGACGCCGCGAGCTCGCCGCTTACCCTGCTGTCGGCCGGCCCCGGGGCCGGCAAGACCGTACTGCTCACCGATTGGGTCCGGCGCAGTGGCGTCAGGGTGGCCTGGCTTAACCCGACGGCAGCGGATGCCGAACCGCCGCGATTCTGGCGCCTGCTGGTGTCGGCCCTCAGGGAATGCGGTGGCGCGGAGTCCGGTGCGCCGGCCGTGATGCCGCGGGATGCCGACATCGACCTGGTCCGGACGCTGTTCAGCGCGGTGCCGGAGTCGTCGGCCCCGCTTGTGGTGGTCATCGACGACGCGCACGTACTCACCCACGCCGAAGTGCTCGGGGGCCTGGACAGCCTGATCCGGTCCGGGCAGCCGGGGCTGCGCCTGGTGCTGGCCGCGCGCAGCGACCCGCTGCTGCCGTTGCACCGCTACCGGCTGGCCGGTCAGATGCGCGAATTGCGGGCGGCGGACCTGGCCATGACCCCAGGGGAGATCCGTGGTGTGCTCGCGGTCCACGGCATTAGCCTGGGAGAGCGGGATTTCGGTATCCTCGCGGCGCGGACCGAGGGATGGGCGACGGGGGTGCGGCTGTCCTCCATGCGGATGGACGGCGCGGAGTTCCCTGAAGACTTCGTCTCCGAACTCGCGCTCGATCCGGGCAGCATCGGTGAGTACCTGGTGAACGAGGTACTTCGCCAGCTGCCAGAAGCACAGCGCAGGCTGCTGATCGAGACGAGCTTCCTCGACGAGGTGACGGGTCCGCTGGCCGACGCGGTCACGGGGCTGGACAGGTGCGGGGAAATGCTCGCCGATCTCGCGCGCGAGAACTCCTTCGTCACCCCCCTCGATGCCGCCCAGACGCGTTTCCGGTACCACCAGCTATTCACGGAGATCCTCCGCTACCTGCTGCAACGACGCCAGGCGGGGAACCGGCTCCATGAACGCGCGGCGGCGTGGTTCGAGGACTACGGCGATCTGGGGAACGCGCTCCACTGGGCCGTGCGGGTCCCGGACCAGCGGCGAGTGGCCAGGCTGCTGGCGCGGGGCGGGTTCGTGTGCGCCTTCGTGGACCGGCAGGATCTGTCCGGCCTGGGGCTGCGCGATCTGCTGCCGCTGCACCCGCCCGACGGCGCGAGTACCGCCGAGGTGGCCGAGTTCGCCGTCGCCAACCTCGCCATCGAGACGGTCTTCGCCGACGCCAACTCGGCGGCAACCGCGCTCGACCGCCTGCCGGCCGTGAAGTCCGACGAGGCCCTGGCGAATGCGGGCCTGCTCGCAGCCGTCGGCCTGATCGAACTCGTCCTCGGCCAGAAGGCCTGCGACCTGCAGGCGGTAGACGAGGCCGCGAATCGCCTCCTGGACCGGAGCGGCGACCCGCCCGCACCGGTCATGCCGGGGTTCCGGGCGGCTGTGCTGCTGGCGCAGGCGAGCGCCCATCTGTGGCACGGCAGGCACGAGGACGTCGGCTCGCTGCTTGACGAGGCGCGCGCGGAGGCGGAACATGACGGGTTTCCCGGTCTCGAGCTCGAGGCGCTCAGCCTGACGGCGTTCGTGGAGAGCTACTGGATGCGGATGAATCACGCGCGGGACGCGGCGCAGCGAGCCGATGCCCTGCGGAAGCAAAAGGACCTGACCGCGCCGGCGGTCCTGAAACTCGCGGCTGCGGCGCGCCACCTGATCGCGGGTGACCTGGACGGCCATACCCAGGCCCTGCAGCGGATCCTGCTGCCCGAGGCCGTCGGCTCCGACCCCGGCCTGGCGGCGGCCATGGCGCTCGGGCGGGCCAGCATCCTGCTGGCCAGCGGTCAGGTAGACCAGGCCCGGACCATGCTGCACAAGGTCGGCCGTCATATCCCGCCGGCGCTGGCCGCTCAGCGTGACGTCATGCTGGCGGATACCGAGACTGCCCTCGGACGGCCGCAGGCGGCGATCCAGCTGTTGCGCGGTTACGAGGCCAGTGACTTCGCCACCCTGGCCGCGATGCCGCGGGCGCGCGCGCACCTCGCCCTGAATGATCTGCGCAGCGCGCAGGACTGCGTCCGCAACGTGCTGGCCACCCCCAGCCCGCAGACGGGGCGCCTCACCGTCGTCGAGGCACTGCTCTGCGGTGCGCGGATCGCGCAGTTGGACGAGGATCCGGGGCGCACTCTGGAGATGCTCATCTGGGCCATCGAGATCGCCAGGGACGAGATCATCCTGCCCTTCGCGCAGACGCGTGACACCTTCGCCTGCCTGCTGGCCCGGCACCCGGCCGTCGCGGCCCAGTGGCCGGTGCCTGGCCTGGATCCGCAGCCGGAACCGGAACCGGACGGCCAGCCCGAACCGCCAGCCCAGGCCGGCTTGCCGGATCCGCTCACCCCGCGTGAGCTGGCCGTCCTGCGTTTCCTCGCTACCGGCATGTCGACCACGGAGATCGCCAGCGAGCTGTGCCTGTCGGCGAACACGGTCAAGACGCACCTGGCCGCCATCTACCGCAAGCTGGCCGCCTACCGCCGCCGCGATGCGGTCCTGCGCGCCCGTGAGCTCGAGCTGATCTGACGCACGCCCCGGGTCGCGGTCATCGGGGGAGCGGGTGCGGCTGACCGCTCGCCTGGTTACTTCGCGGGGGCGGGGTGGCCGATCCGGTAGACCTCGTAGATGCCCCAGCCGATGGCGGCCAGGACGACCAGGAAGCACACGGCGGCGATGATCGTGCCCGCCAGGCTGCCGCCGACGACGACCTCGGAGTCGGCGCCCGCGGTCCGGGCTTTCGGGCCCCGGGACAGCGAGAGCATGCCAGCGGCGAATAGTGCGGGGAGGCCTGCCCCGGCCAGCAGGCCGAAGACCACGATCTTCCACAAGGCGCTCAGGTTGATAAAGGACATCGTGTGCTTCCCTTGCCGTTCAGGCTGCCGCTTTTAGCTGGGGTTCGGCCGGAGTGACGAGTCCGGTCCACTCGTCGTTTACGTTGGCGTGGTTCACCTTGGAGGCGCGGGACCTGGCGTAGATCACGGCCGACACCGCGACCAGGATGAGGAGATCGGCGATCACGCCCGCGCTGCCGCCGATGGCGGAGGCGAGTCCGTACGCGGCGGCCCCGACGATCCCGGCGGCTGGGAGGGTGAGAACCCAGGCGGAAACCGTCCGCCCGGCCACGTTCCAGCGGATATCGGTGCCTTTCTTGCCGAGCCCGGTGCCGACGATCGACCCGGTCGCGACGTGGGTGGTGGACAGCGCGTAGCCGAAGCTGGCCGACAGCAGGATGACGGCGGCGGAGGAGGACTGGGCCGCCATGCCCTGCGGCGGCTCGATCTTCACCAGGCCCTTGCCCAGGGTGCGGATCACCCGCCAGCCGCCGACGTAGGTGCCGAGGCTGATGGCCAGCGCACAGGTCAAGATCACCCAGAACGGCGCGGTCGCGTCGGCGGGCAGCGTGCCGTTCGCGATCAGGGCCAGCGTGATGACGCCCATCGTCTTCTGCGCGTCGTTCGTGCCGTGCGCCAGGGACACCATGGAGGCCGAGCCGATCTGTCCGATCCGGAAGCCGTGGTTGCGGCCCCCGGCGGGGAGGCCGCGGCTGATCCGGTAGAGCAGCCAGGTGCCGGTCGCGGCGACCAGCACCGCGATGACCGGCGCCAGCACGGCCGGGAGGATGACCTTGGCGACCAGGCTGTGCCACTGGACCGCGTGGCCGCCCGCGGCGGCCAGCATCGCGCCGATCACCCCGCCGATCAGCGCCTGCGACGAGCTCGACGGGATCCCGAAGAACCAGGTGAGCAGGTTCCATACGATCGCGCCGGTCAGGCCCGCTGCCACCACGGTGAGCGTCACCAGCTTGGTGTCTACCAGGCCGCTGGCGATCGTGGCCGCGACGGCCAGGGACAGGAACGCCCCGACCAGGTTGAGCACTCCGGACAGGGCGACCGCGATCCTTGGCCGCAGCGCGCCGGTGGCGATGGTGGTCGCCATCGCGTTGCCGGTGTCATGGAAACCGTTGGTGAAGTCAAAGGCGAGGGCCGTTATCACTACGAGGCCCAGCACTACGTCGTTACCCACATCTTCAGCGTCGTGACCAGCAAGCTTCGTGTCGAGATGCCGGTAACAACGGTTAACCGATATTCGCCTGCCATTCGATCTCTGTTCACCTTCTGGACACCTTGGCGACGGCGAGAAGCAACTTATGGTGAGGAGCCAGTCGCCTGCAGTTCACCCCTGCTACCTGTGATTCTCGGCTAGATTGCCGGAAAACGGGAAGAAAAAGATCGGAAACACGGAAAAAAATCTCCGGAATCCGGGAAAACTCCAGCTAGTATCAGGTCATGCGGGAGGTCCTGACCGGCTTGGTGGAGCGTCGCCTGGTCGATGTAGCGACGGCTCGTTTCACCGAGGAGCCCGTGCTCGTTCTCAACGGGCCGCGGACGGTGGGGAAGAGCACCCTGCTCGGCCAGTTGGCCGAGCGCCTCGGCCGGGCGGTGATCGACTGTGACGACCCTGCCACACAGTCAGCTGTGCGAGCTGATCCTGGCCGGTTTGTCGAGTCGAGCGAGCCGGTCCTGATCGACGAGTACCAGCATGTCCCCGAACTTCTCGACGCCATCAAAGCACAGCTCAACCGGGACCTCCGCCCGGGTAGGTATGTCCTGGCTGGCTCGACTCGCTATGCCGCCATGTCGGCGGCGGCCCCGGCGCTGACCGGCCGGGTCGACATCATTCCCGTCCTTCCGCTAGCTCAAGGTGAGATCGACGGTGTCCCGGAGACTTTTATCGCCAGGCTTCTCGACACCGGCGGTACCGAACGACCGCCGACGGAGCTGGTAGCTGCCACCCGGGACGAATATGCCCGGAGATCGACGTCAGGGGGAATGCCAGTAGCCCTGCGCCGACCGTCGGGGCGCTCACGTTCTCGCTGGTTCGCCAACTACGTGGACTTGGTCGTGGATAAGGACGTGATGGACATCTCGCGAGTCCGGCAACGCGAGATGCTGCCCAGGCTCCTCGGCCAGATCGCTGCCCGGTCAGGTCAGGTGCTCAACATCACCGCCGCAGCAGGCGCGATCGGCCTGGAGCGGTCGACGGCGGAGAACTACACCAAGCTTCTCGAGGCCGTCTTCCTCATCCACCGTCTCCCGGCATGGGGCACCACTCTTGGCGCCCGGATCGTCAAGCACCCCAAGGTGCACATGGTCGATTCGGGCGTGATGGCCTGGCTACTTAATCTCACCCCGCAGAAGATCGCACAAGCAGATCCCTCGACTCTTACTGAGTACGGCCACCTGCTTGAGACATTCGCCGTCGGTGAGATCCTCAAGCAGGTCAGCTGGTCAGATGCGCCGGTTACGAGCGGCTATTTCCGGACCGAGGCCGGTGACGAAGTAGATCTCGTGCTCGAGCGCGACGATGGGCAAGTGATCGCCTTCGAGATCAAGGCCGGTACCCGGGTCGACGGTGACGACCTGCGTGGTCTCCGTTTCCTGAAGGACAGGCTCGGTTCACGTCTGCAAGAATCCATCGTCCTCTACACCGGCGAGTACACGTACCAGATGGATGGCTGGATCCAGATCGTGCCGCTATGCCAGCTCTGGACGTAAGCCCCGCGCCTTCGCGTGGAGGCGTGACCGCAGGGCCGGTACGCCCGGGCCGTCGAGCTCGGCCAGGTACGGTTCGCGGCCGGCCATGGCCATCACGAGCGCGAGGGTCGATCCGGTGACCAGGGGACCGGTGCCCGCGGCGAACGGCCCGTCGTCTGCCCGCAGTTCGAGCTCGGCTACCCGGGTGCGGCTGGGTGACGACGGCCCGGAACCGCCCGAGCGTCTCGGCGGGAGTGCGGCCGCGGTGCTCGGCGAGCCGCCGCTGGTTGTGCACGTCAGGACGGAAACGCGCGCCGAGCATGCTGCGCAGCCACTGCCGCTGGTTGAGGCTCGCCGCCGCGGTGAGGTGGGCGACCACCTGCTCGACGTCCCAGTCTCCGTACAGGGTGCCATGCTGCCACTGCTCGGTGCCGCGGCCGCCCGGCCGGGGCACCACTCTCGCGCTTCGATGACACCATAACTGAGCTGTATTGATGCCAAGTTGAACCAGAAAAATTTGTAATGGTGCCAAAATGGTGCCATAGTTGAGCCATGGAACTCACTCAGTACGTCGAATACCTCCGGCGCGAGCTGACGACCGCGGCCGAGGTCGGCGGTGAGGACGCCCGCGCGCTCGCCGGCCGGCTTCTCCCGCCGCTCGATGCCGCGGTGCGGCTCACCCTGCTCGAGGCGCTCTCCGCCGCCGCCGAGGAGATCTCCGCCGAGCTCGCGCCCG
>JAICYD010000078.1 GCA_025934375.1 Streptosporangiaceae bacterium
GACCGTCATGCGCGGGTTCAGTGACGAGTACGGATCCTGGAAGACCATGTGCATCTTCGGCCGCACCGGCAGAAGCTTGCGGCGGGGCAGGTGGGTGATGTCGGTGCCGTCGAGGCTGACCTGACCGCCGTCCGGCTCAAGCAGGCGCAGCACGCAGTGTGCCACGGTGGTCTTGCCGCTGCCGGACTCGCCCACCAGGCCGACGATCTCGCCCCGGCCGACCACCAGGTCAATGCCAGCGACGGCGCGCACCAACCCGCCGCCCGCCGCCCGCGGGACACGGAACGACTTGCGCAGCCCGGTCACCGAGAGCACCGGCGGCCCGGTGCCGTTGACTCTGTCGTGTTTCACTGTTTCGCCGCTCACAGTGCCGCTCCCGCCGGGTCCGGGATGCGGTCGAGCACGCACGCAGCCAGATGCGAACGGGCTGGCCCGACCGGGCGCAGCGGTGGCTGCGCGGTCAGGCACCGGGACTCGGCATACGGGCAGCGCGGGCTGAACACGCAGTGCTCCGGTTCGCCGCGGAGCAGCGGGACCTGCCCTGGGATCGGAGTCAGCCGCCGGGTGTCCCGGTCACTGTCCGGCCGCGGCACGGCCCCAAGCAGGCCGGCGGTGTACGGGTGACCGGGTGCCGCATAGAGGTCGTCGGTCGGTGCCTCCTCAAGCAGGTGCCCCGCGTACATCACGAGCACACGGTCGGCGAGCCCGCGAACCACGGCTAGGTTGTGCGTGATCAGCAGCACCGCCATGCCGAGGGTGGCGCGCAGGTCCCGCAGCAGGCCGATGATCTGCGCCTGGATCGTCGGGTCGAGTGCCGTTGTCGGCTCGTCGGCGATCAGCACGGCGGGACCGCAGGCGATGGCCATGGCGATCATGACCCGCTGCCGCATACCGCCGGACAGCTGATGCGGGTATGAGCGCAGGTGCCGTGCCCCGCCCGGCAGCCGGACCAAGTCGAACAAGTCAAGGACCCGGGCCCGCGCGGCCTGCCTCGATAGCCCCTGGTGCCTGCGGACCACCTCGCTGACCTGGGTGCCGACGGTCAGCGACGGGTTGAGTGCCGTCATCGGCTCCTGGAAGATCATGGCGATGGAAGCGCCGCGGACCTCCCCCAGCCGCCGGTGCGAGGCTGCCCGGAGGTCCTCGCCGCGGAACCAGACGTGCCCGCCGACCGTGGCGCCCGGAGGCTCGAGGCCGAGGACCGACAGTCCGGTCAGCGTCTTGCCAGACCCGGATTCGCCGACGAGGCCGACGACCTCGTTCGCTTCGAGCGCCAGCGACACACCGCTGACCGCGAGCAGCGGCCCGCGCCGGGTGTTGAACCGCACTAGCAGGTCCTCGATCCGCAGCACCGGGTCGTTGTCGCTCATCGCTGGGTTGCTCATTACCGGCCCCGAGGGTTGAGCGCGTCGGTGATGCCGTCGCCGAGCAGGTTGAAGCAGAGCGCGGCGAGGAAGATCGCGATCCCGGGGAAGACCCCGAGCCACACCGACTGGTTCAAGTACTGCTGTGCCTGGGCCAGCATCCCGCCCCAGTCCGCTGTAGGCGGCTGGACGCCAAGGCCGAGAAACGCCAAGATCGCGGCGCCGACGATCGAGGCCGGGATGGCGACCGTGGTCTGCACCGTGACCGGGCGCAGCACGTTCGGCAGGATCTGCCGCCACAGGATCGTCAGGTCCCCCTCACCGTTGACCAGGGCCGCCTGGACATACTCCAGGTCGCGCACCTCAAGCGTCGCGCCGCGGGCGATTCTCGCGATCGCAGGCACCTGCGCGACACCGAGCGCGAGTACGGCGGTCCACAGGGTGGGCTCGGAGATCGCGGCCAGACCGACGGCGAGCAGCAGGAACGGGAAGGCGAGCATCACGTCGGCGATCCGCATCAGCAGCATGTCGACCGGACCGCGGAAGTAGCCGGCGACCATCCCGTACGGCAGCCCGACCGCCGTGCCGAGCAGAGTGGACAGGATGCCAGCCGCAAGCGTGCTGCGCGCACCGTACAGCATCCTCGACAGAACGTCCCTGCCTAGCTGATCGGTGCCGAGCAGGTGGTGCGGTGCGCCCGGTGGGGCGAGGACCACGGCGAAGTTCGTCGCGTTCGGGTCATAGGACGCTGTGAGCGGGCCGAAGACCGCGACGAGCACGACGATGAGCGAGCCCGCGGCGCCGACGATCGCAAGCGCGGTGAACCGCGGGCGGACCCTGGCGGTGCGGACGATCCGTGCCGCGACCCGTCCGCTGACAGGGTCCGGAACGGCCGGCCCGGCGATCCCCGCGGTCATGTGGTTCCCCTGGTGGCGGTGACCCGCAGTCGTGGATTGATGAGCGTGTAACACACATCGGTGAGCAGGTTCACGATGATGTACCCGGCGGCGGTCAGCAGCACTGCCCCTTGCAGTGTCGGGTAGTCCCGCTGGTAGACCGACTCGAGCGTCAGCTGCCCGATCCCAGGAATGTTGAAGACCTCCTCGACGGTGACGATGCCGGCGATCAGCCCGCCCAACTGGAGGCCCACCACGGTCACCACGATCATGAGGCTGTTGCGCAGCGCGTGCACCCAGATAACCTGCCATTCGCGCATGCCTTTGGCGCGAGCGGTGCGCACGTAGTCGGCGCCGAGCGCCTCGATCATCGCTGCCCGCGTCTGCCGCATGATCACCGCGGCGAGCCCGGTGCCGAGCACGATCGCGGGCATGGCCATGTGCTCCAGGTTCCCGCCGAGCCCGTTCGCCAGCGGCACGAAGCCACCGGACGGCAGCACGTGCAGGTGCACCGCGAATATCAGGATCGCCAGGATGCCGAACCAGAAGTGCGGCAGCGAGAGGCCGCCGAGCGCGACCGCGCTCGCGACCCAGTCGATGACCCGGCCGGGTCGCACTGCGGCGGCGACCCCGGCGGGCACGCCGATCGCGATCGCGAACAGGAGCGAGAGCACCGCGAGCTCGAGCGTGATCGGCAGCCGCTGCTCCAGCTGGGTGGATACCGGGATGTCGGTGATCGGCGAGGTGCCGAGCTGCCCGCTCAGCACCTGGCCGAGCCAACGTCCGTACTGCACGGGCAAGGGCTTGTCGAAGCCGTACACGTGCATGGTGGCGGCCAGCGCCGCCGGATCGGTGGAGTCAGCCGACAGCGCGGTCGTCGGCCCACCGGGAAGAGCATGCACGGCAGCGAATACCACGACCGTTGCCAGCAGCAGGGTAACGAGCGCGATGACGGCGCGCCGTGCGATGACCCAGGACAATCAGCCCACCCGGGCGTACTCGAGCCGGATCAGACTGTCGGGCAGGTACTGCACGCCCGTGACCTTCTTGCTCAGCCCGAGGAAGACCTTGGGGTACCACAGGTAGATGATGTTGAGTTCGGTGTGCATTAGCTGGACGGCCTGTGTGTAGAGCGCCTGCCGCTGCGTGGTGGACGTGGAGGCGCGGGCCTCGAGGAGCACGTTGTCCAGCGCCGGGTAGTCCGCGCCCGTGTAGTTGAGCCCGGCGCCTGGGTACCAGTCACTGAAGATGTTCTGGTCCGGGTCGACCCGTCCCGACCAGCCGATTACGTACAACTCAAACTGGCCGGCCGCCGCCCTGGTGAGCGTGGTGGTGAACTCGAGCGGCTGCAGGCTCACGGCGAAGCCGGCCTGCGCTGCCATGGACTGGATGATCGAGCCGATCTGGAGGTTAAGCGGGTTGTTCGGCACCATGAGCGAGACATGGATCGGCGTCTTGAGCCCGGTGGCTGCGATGAGCTTCTTCGCCTCGGTGATGTTCTGCGCGGGGCAGGGCACGTTCACCGCCCATGGGCTGTTCGGGGGAATCGGCGTGCAGCCGGGCGTGTAGAGCCCTTCAAAGGCCACCTGGTTCAGCTGCGCGCGGTTCAGCGACAGTTCCAGCGCCTCGCGCAGCGTGGGGTGGGTAGCGAACGGGTTGTTCGCAGTCCCGTAAGGCTTGAGCGACCCGTTCACGTTGCCGGTGTTGATGTCAAGGCCGCTGTAGCCGAGCGAGTTCTGGCTCTCAACGGTGGTGTTCGCGTTGTTCTTGAGCGCCTGCACGTTCTGCGGGGTAACCTCGTCGGCGACCTGGATCTGCCCGGACTCTAGGTCCGCCGCCATCGTGCTCGGGTCCGTGATGGCCTCGAACGTGATCTGGGACAGGTGCACGTGGGCCTTGCCGTAGTAGTACGGCGACTTCTTCAGGATGATCGTGTCCAGGCTGGGCCTGGAGGAGAATTCATAGGGCCCGACGCACACCGGGTCCTGCGCGAAGTTGCTGCCGAGCTTCTTCAGCTGCGTCGGCGAGAGGATCATGCCCGACCGGTCGGCGAGAACCGACGTCAGCGGGGCGAACGGCGTGGACAGGTGCAGCACAACCGTGTCCGGGCCGCTCACGCTGACGCTGGTCAGGCCCTTGAGCTCGGCGGCGCGGACGGACTGGGGGTCGGTGAGGTAGTGCTCGAGCGTGGTCTGCACCGCCGCGGCGTTGAACGGCGTCCCGTCATTGAACTTCAAGCCGGGCTTGAGCTGAATGGTGTAGGTGCGGCCGCCGTCGGTGATGACCGGGAGCGATGCCGCGAGCTGGGGCACGATGGTCAGCTGCGCGTTGATGTCATACAGCTTCTGGCACATGTTCGCGAACACCGAGCGCCCGACGAAGGTGGAGGCGGTCGTCGGGTTGAGCGCGTCGGGGGCCGAGGCGAGCCCGACGGTGATGCTGCCCGACCCACCCGTGCCGCTAGTTCCAGCGCTGCTGTTGCTGGTGCCGCCACCGGCGGTGGTGGTCGGCGAGGTACAGGCGGCGAGCCCGCCTACTAGTGTTGCCGCCGTTGTTGCGGCAACCAAGTGATAGCGCAATCTCCGATTGACTCGGAAGTTCAGGCGATTGGACACCATACTAATATGATTTGGTCGCGCTGAAAATGATAGACTGGTGTTTTGTAAATCCTGGTGCTTCAGTCACGCAGATTGACAGCAGGAACCTGTCACACACGCATCAGCCCCAGCCGAGGCCGCACGGGGCGCGACACCGGCCTGGCCGGGCACGCGGTCAACGCGGTGGTGTTCGCGGCCCTGTACATCCGGCTGGAGCGCCCTGCGCCCCGAATGGCTTCGACCACTACCTCGGCGGCCTTGACACTGCCGTCGATCACATGGCTGGCCGGCCCGCGCCCGGCGACGCTGGCGATGAGCGCGCGGGTGATGGTCGGCGACAGCAGGGCGTCGCCGCAGGCGAGCCGGCCAGGAACCGGGGTGACGACGGGTGCCTCGTTATATTACTTTGCCCTGGTGACTAAGGCGCTGGTACTAAGCGGTGGCGGGTCTGTCGGGATTGCCTGGGAGATCGGCGTGGCTGCTGGTCTCGCGAGAGCCGGGGTGGATGTACGGGACGCCGACTTCATCACGGGGACATCAGCCGGCTCAGCCGTCGGTGCGCAGCTTGCCCTCCAGCGGGATCTAGACGAACTCGTCAGCCGCCAGCGCCGGATCGGAAGCATCTCGGCGCCGGGGAGTTCCCGTAACGCCGCCGGAGGGCCGGCGGCCAGCAGATGGCGAAGCTGTTCGCCGTGATGGCGGAGGCGATGGCGGCAGAAGGGCCGGCCGAAGCTCGCAGAGCCGCTATTGGCCGGTTCGCGCTTGACGCTGACGCTTTGCCCGAGGAGCGGTTCGTCGCGTCGTTCCGGTACCTGAATGGCGAGCCGTGGCCGACCCGGTTCACGTGTCCATCAGGGGGAGCCATCATCGGCCAGCTCGTCGTATCCGGCGGGCGGACGCTTGGCGCCTGGGGGATCGGCTCAGCCGTTGCCCTCAGCGCAGTCGTGCCACCACCTGTTCGGCCTGCGCCAGCGTGACCGGCATCCGCAGCTCGCTCACCGGGACCGTGCGGATGCCGCCGTCGAGGAAGATGACCTGGTCCTTGGTGCACCCGCGCAGTTCGGGGTAGCGCGCCACGATGGCGTCCTGCTCGACCTTCTGCTGCTGGAGCTGCTGCTGCGCCAGGCCCGCGCGGGCCTGGACGGCCGGGATGACCTTGTCCTCGAGGGCCTTCTTCATCCGTCGCCCGATGGCGCGGCCGGCGAGCCCGAGGGCCGCCCCCATCACCGCCTCGCCGATGTCGTCGGCGATGTTGTCACCGGAGAAGAAGTCGGAGTCGCGCCCGCTCCGGTTGCCCCGCAGCCGCGGGCCGGGACCCTCGACGTAGTCGTCGTCGCTGTCGCGCCGGCGCCGCCATGGGAACTGTCCCTGGCCGGACGGCTGGCTCCCGTCCCCAGGCTGGCCCTGGCCCGGCGCCTGTCCCTGGCCCGGGAACTGCTGCTGGCCCGGCGGTTGCCCCTGGCCCGCATAGCCGCCCGCGCCCGCGGGCTGTCCCTGGCCGGGGGACTGCTCCTGGGGCGCCTGCCGGTCCTGGCTGGCGGATTGCCCGAAGTAGTCCCGGACGGGGAACTGCCCGTAGGCGGGTGCCTGTCCCTGGCCGGGGGCACCGCCCGCGCTGGCGGACTGTCCCCCGGCGGCGGACCAGCCCTCGCTGGCCGGCTGGGCCGAGCCCGGCGGCTGGGCCGAGCCCGGCGGCTGACCCTGCCCCGGGTACTGGCCCGGGCCGGAAGCTGAGCCGGGAAACCCGAACTGCTCGCTGAGGCGCTGGAAGGCCTGCCCCCGCGCCCCGTTCATCATGTCGAAGAGCTCGCGGACGGTCCGCACGTCGGCGCTGCTCCCGCACTGAGGGCAGACGGATGCCCCAGCCTGGTATGCCACGCTCACATCATGCTCTCCCGGTGGCCATTCCTGACAGGCCTATCCGGTCGGTATTTCCCTGACCGGTTAATCAACGCCGCAGCCGAGCGTCAGGGCGGCCCGCTGACCCGTCCGCACCGTGCACCCCGAGCCGGGCGGCCCGGTGGGCTGAACGTAAGGTCGGCCAAGAGGTGCAGGCGCGGCGGCCAGCGCGTCGAGCCAGGCGAGTTCAGCCTCCTCGCCGGCAACGGCTACACCCGCGAGTACCCGGTCGAGCGCTGCCACCGCAACGCCAGGATCTTCACGATCTTCGAGGACAGGTCGCAGATCCAGCGGATGATCGTGGGCAGGGCCGTTACCGGGCTGGACGTTCGCTAGCCTGACCTGCGGATATACCTATCACGTACCGGGAGGCGGGGCGGCCCGCTCGGAAGCAGGGCACCCTGTACTGGTGTCCCCATCGTCCGGTTGATGCCGGTTGTTTCCCGTCGTTTCCGGGCCGCGTGCCGAATCGGTGCTGATACCTGAAGGGTTATGGTCTAGACCAATCGGGAATTGGTGTAGACCAGTCGCTTCATAGGTCCGTGAACGCGCGGATTTTATGTTGGAGGGACGGGCGTAGTCGGGCATGTGTGACTAGGTGGCGGCGGGGGCCCCGGCGGCGACCGCGTGAAACTACTGGTCGGCTTCGCCTGGACTGGACAGTCGGCCTGTCTTTGTGAGCGACGGCTCTGTTACCGCGATACCGAGCGAACACGGTCAGTGAAGGTGTCGGCGATCAGCAGGTTCCCGGTCTGCGGCGCGACCGCGATGCCCGTGGCGTTGAACATGGCGCCCACACTGGGCCCGCTGTCGCCGAGCCGGTCCGCGATGCCCTTGGAGAGCGCCACCGTGTAGACGTCACCAGCGTGCGCCGCCTTGGCGTAGAACCTGCCGGTCTGCTCGGCCACCATGAAGACGGTGTTGTACCCGCCGGCGAGCAGGTTCCCCGCGGGGTCCGCCGCGACCTGGAGGACGCGGAAGCCGAGGCTGGCCTTGAGTGCCGGGGTGCCGTCGCCGGTTTGCGTGCCGCCGCCCGCGACCGTATAGATGTCTCCAACAGTCATCCTCCGGCCGTAGAAGTTACCGGTCTTGCCTGCCACGACGCGGACCCGGCTCTCGTCGGCGAGCACGAGGTTCCCGTAGCCATCCACGGTGATTCCCTGCGACTCGATCTCGGCCGCGGTGGCCGGCCCGCCGTCACCGGCCTGCCCGGACGTCCCGTCCCCGGCCACCAGGTAGATGTCGCCCGAGGTCATGGTGTGCCCGTAGCGGGTGCCCGTCCGGGCCGCCACCATCCATACCTGGTAGGCGCTGTCGATGCCCGAGCTGGCGATGACCAGCGCGTCTCCTGCTGCATCGGTCGCGACGGCGATCGGAGTATCGCCCCCCTCGAACTTCACATCGCGCGCGGGTACCCCGCTCTCCGGCCCCTTGGTCCCGCCTCCGGCGACCGTATAGACGTGCCCGGCGGTCATCTTCTGCCCATAGAAGGGTCCGGTTTTGCAGGCGACGACCAGCACGCGGCTGCTCCGCTCGTCAGATATCAACAGGTTGCCTCGCGGGTCGTAGGCCACGGAGACCGGTTCGCCCAGCGAGGCGACCGTGTAGATGAAGCCTGCTCGCATCGGGCGGCCGAAGAAGGTCCCGGTCCGCCCCGGTACCACCCGCACCCGGCCGACCCACTCGTCCACTACCGCTGTCTGCGATCCGGAACGGAACGTGGCGACTGCCGCCGGGGTAAGCTCCGCGCTTGTCGCCGGCCCTCCGTCCCCGGAGGAGTGCAGCTGCCCGTTGCCCGCGATCGTGTAGACCCGGCTGGCGCGCAGGCTCTTGCCGTAGTACGAGCCCGCCTTTTCGACGAGCATCTGGATGTCGGAATATGAGGCAGCAAGCACGTTGCCCGCGGTGTCGACGGCCACGCTGGCCGCGCTGGAGAAACCGGGAAGGGTGTAGATGTCGCCCGCCGTCATCTTCCGGCCGTAAAAGACTCCGCTCTTGACGGCGATGACGCGGACCGACG
This sequence comes from Streptosporangiaceae bacterium, assembly GCA_025934375.1. Classification (GTDB taxonomy): domain Bacteria; phylum Actinomycetota; class Actinomycetes; order Streptosporangiales; family Streptosporangiaceae; genus Trebonia. The sequence continues at coordinate 8,777 of JAICYD010000078.1, forward strand.
CCGCGCCGACAAGCACGTTGCCCGCGTGGTCAAGGGTCGCCCCGGACGCGCCGAGCAGGTTCGCGTCGATCGCGGGCACTCCATCGCCGGTCCTGGTCCCGCCGCCGGCGATCTTGTAGATGTAGCCCGCCTTCATGCGCTGGCCGTAGAACGTGCCCGTCCGGCTGGCGATGACACGGACCTGAGGCGGAACCACCACGCCGGTCACAGGGCCCCCGCCGTTGCCCGCCTGGTCGGCTATGACCACATTGCCCGCCCAGTCCAGCCGCACGGTCCCGATGCTAACCCCGAGGTCAGCCTGGGAGGCGGGGACGGCGTTGGCCAGCGTGTAGCCGTCAAGGCTCCCGCCGATGTGGTACAGCCGTCCCTTCGCCATCTTCACGCCGTAAAACGTGCCAGCGCGCCCGGCGTACACGAAGACCCGGGAATCGCCTTCCGGATGGGAAGACTTCTGGGTCCCCGCGACCGCGATTACCTGGTTGCCCGAGGAATCCAGCTGCACGTCCACCGCGCCGCCGGAGATCGCGCCCTTGCCATCGGCGACGCCTTCGAAGCCCGAGGCCACCGCGTATATCCGCCTGGCGGTCATCCGCTTGCCGTAGAAGGTCCCCGTTTTCGCGGCCACCACGAACACCCGCGCGCCGCCGGCGACCAGCACGTTGCCTGCCCTGTCCACCGTCACCCCGCAGGCGCCGCCCAGCGTGGCGGTCAGCGCGGGGGTGCCGTCGGGAGGCTCGGGTTCGCCGGAGGGGCCCACCCCGTTGCCCGCGATGGACGTCAGCAGGCCAGTGCGCTGGCTCACCCGGTCCACGACCGCCTGGTAACTGGAGAAGTAGAGCTCGCCGCTCAGGTACTTCAGCGCGCACGGGCCGATGGACACATGAGTCGCGGGGGCCGGGCCGCCGCGGCCGCCGATGACCGTGGATATCCTTCCGTGCGGCGTCGGCGCGGCGAGCGCCGTCCCGGCTAGCCCGGTTACGGCGAGCCCCGGAGTCAGCAGGACCGCCCCAGCCGCGGTAAGCAATCGCGTGGAATACCGCTTTGTCATCGCACCTGACCTCCGCTTACCGTAATCGCCCGGCGATATGGGTCATTTCGTTGGCCCCTAATCCGCCCGGACATGAATTTCGATGGCAGGCCATCGCCCTGGTCATCCCGCCAAGCCAGCCGGCACAAACCTCCTCCAAGCCCAGCAGGTAGCCTCCTCTATTCGCGGCCTGGTCGGCCCGCGACCGCTAGTGTGCCCCGAGTCGGCGCGACAACGGCCAGCCCCGGGGGGTTCCGGGCAGCCCCGGGTGTGGCGCCCGCGTGCGGCCTGTCCGGGCCGCGCACGCGGGACCCGGTATCGTGGACAGCGGGATAATCGCAGGTCAGAGCAAGAATGTTACCTCGGATGGACCCGCTGCGGAGTAGGCTGCCGATAGCAGCCACGGAAGCGATGAGTACCTTCCCGGCGTGCGTATGTACCACGACCAAAACCGGACGCGGGCCGATCCGAAACCGGCATTCATCTCGGGCGGCCGGTGCTGAATCCGTGCTGATACAACGACGATATGCAGGCCAATGACCTGCGGAAACTGCCCATACTGCCAGGATCTTCACCATCTTCGAGGGCACGTCGGAGATCCAGCGGATGATCATCGGCCGGGCGGTCACCGGGCTGGACGTTCGGTAGTTTGACCTGCGAATTTACCCCGGCGTTGACCCAGGGAGGCGGGCCGTTGACAGCAACCGCGTAGGCCAGCCAGATTACGGGGAAGCCTGTGCGCCTGACCCGAGCTCGCGCCACCTTCATGCCGGGCACCGCCTGGCCAGGACCGCAGGCCCCCGCCAGACTCATCCCGGGGCAAGATCCCAACCCCGGCTTTGCCAGGTGGTTCGTGGCGGGTGATCAAGTCAGGCGAGGTGTTCGCCGAGGTCCCAGAACAGTGCTGTCATCAGCTGGAGTGCTTGTCGTGCGAGGGGGGCGAGGAGGTGCTCGTCGGGGGCGTGCTGGGCGCAGGCGGGGTAGGAATGCGGGATCCAGATGGTGGGCATCCCGAGTCCGTCGGTGAAGGCGTCGTTGGGAAGGCTGCCGCCGAGGTTGGGCAGCAGCGCGGGCGCGGCGCCCGTGGTGTGTGCCAGCGAGGCGAGGGCGAACCGGACCCAGGGGTCGTCCGGGTCGGTGCGGGAGGTGTTCATGACGCGCCCGGGCTCGACGGCGACCATGGTGAACCCGTGCCGGTCTAGGTGCTCGCGCAGAGCTGCCGTCATCCTGGTGATGCGCGTGCCGGTCACGTACCGGAGTTGGAGGTGCGCGCGCGCCGATCCGGGAATGGCGTTGACCGGGGTATCAGGATTTCCTGCGGCCAGCGACAGCACCTCTAGGGTGTTCGCGCCGTATACCCGCTCGGCGGGGGTGAGCCCCGGTTCTCCCCAGTCCTGGTCGACGTCGGGGTCGCCGGGCTCGCCGCCGACCGGGATGTCCGCCAGTGCGTCCCGGACTGCGGGCGGTATCGGCGGCGGGCGCAGGCCGGGCACCAGGATCCGGCCGCGGCCGTCGGTCAGGCAGGCGATCGCGCTGGCGAGCACGGTCGCGGGGTTGCGGAGCAGGCCGCCCCAGTTGCCCGAGTGGTAGGAGCGCTCCCGCAGGGCGACCTGGAGCGTGAACCCGGCTGAGCCGCGGGAGCCAAGGAAGACCGTGGGCCGGCCTGCCGCAACCCGCGGCCCGTCGGAGGCTATGAGCAGGTCGGCGGCCAGGTCGTTGGCGCGCTGGGCGCAGAACTCGGCCAGTCCCGGGGAGCCGATTTCCTCACTGGTCTCGATGAGGATCTTCAGGTTGAAGCCGAGGCGGCCGCCGCGGGCGTGCAGCGCGTGCTCCAGGGCGGCCAGGTTGATGGTGTGCTGCCCTTTATTGTCCGCGGTTCCCCGGCCGTACCAGCGGTCCCCCTCGACCGTTACCTGCCAGGGGTCGTGCCCTGCTCGCCAGCGGGCCGACTCGGCGATGACCACGTCAGCGTGACCGTAGGTCAGCACGGTCGGGAGGCTGTCGTCCTCGTGCCGGTGCCCGATCAGCAGCGGACCGCCCCTGGCGTCGGGGTTGTCCAGCACCCGGGCGTCCGCGCCGAGTCGGCGCGCCGCCGGGATCATCTCCTGCTCCAGGTAGGCCCGCACGTCCGGCTGCCGGGCAGGGACCTCGCTCTCTGTCCGGAACGCGACCCGCCTCGCCAGATCCGTCAGGAAGTCGCCGGAGTCGAAATAGTCACTGGCGCGCGCGATGGCAGCGGATCGGGTCACCGGCTCACCCCACCACCACACTCAGGCAACCAGCAAGTCCTTGGGCACAGATCAGTCCGCCAGGCCCATCAGTACATGAGTTCGCTTACCCGAGATTGTGAACCTGTAGGTCAGCACCACACACTCCCGATAGATCTGCTCGTGCCGCTCACCCACGGCCGCTCCGCCACTCCGGCACGGGCAGCGCGCGGCGGTCGACCTTGCCGTTTCGCGTGAGCGGCAGATCGTCCATTGCCACATATCGGGCTGGTACCAAGTGGGCCGGCAACCGCGCGGCCAGCGCCCGCCGGAGTTCAGGGACGCGCAGCTCGGCACCGGGCGCAAGAACCAGGTAGGCGATCAGCCGCTTGTCGCCGGGCCGCAGATCCTGGGCGGTGACAACGGCTTGGCGCACCGTGGGCTGCTCGATCAGGGCGGCCTCCACCTCGGTCGGCTCGATCCGATAGCCGCGCACCTTGATCTGGTCGTCGATCCGGCCGAGGAACTCCAGCAGCCCGCCGCGGCGCCGCCGCACCAGATCACCGGACCGGTAGGCGCGGGACTCGGGCCGCCCCGGCTCGGGGACGAACCTACGGTCGGTCTCCGCCGGATCCCCCAGGTAGCCGAGTGAGACGCCCGCACCGGCGATCCACAGTTCGCCAGGTTCGCCGTCGGCCGCAGGCTCACCTTGCTCGGTCATGATCCACGTTCGGGCGCCCGGGATCGCCCGGCCGATCGGCAACGGATGGTCGGCGTCCGCGACCGTGGACACGCGGTGGCAGCAGGCGAAGGTGGTGGTCTCGGTCGGACCGTAGCCGTTGACTACGACCCGGCCAGGCACGGCCGTCAGTGCCCGCCGTACGTGGTCGGCCGACAGCACGTCGCCGCCGGAAAGCAGCTGGGTCAGCGGGCCGAGCGCCTGCAGGTCGGTGTCGACGACATGGTGGAACAGCGCGGAGGTCAGCCACATCGTGTCGACCCGGTGGCTGGTTAGCAGGTCGCCGAGCCGGTCGCTACCGAGCAGGTCGTCGGGAGCGACCACCAGCCGGGCGCCGTTGAGCAGTGCGCCCCAGATCTCGAACGTCGACGCGTCGAACGAGATCGGCGCGAATTGCAGCATCGTCCGGGCCGGGCTGAGCTCCACATAGTCGGCGCGGGTCGCCAGGTTGACGATGTTGTGGTGGGAGACCACGACGGCCTTCGGCCGGCCGGTGGTGCCGGAGGTGAACATGACGTAGGCCGGGTCGGCGGGCCGGCGCTCCGGGTCGGCGAAAGGGGCCGTCGCCTCGTCGTGCCACTCCTCGTTCAGGAGGATCATGTCCGCGTCGATCCGCTTCGGGGCATCGGCGGTCGTCAGCACCAGCTTGGCGCCGCACTGCTCGATCATGTCCAGCAGTCGCGCCCGGGGATAGGCGGGGTCGAGCGGCACGTAGGCCGCCCCGGCCTTCAGCACCGCGAGCAGGGCGACGATGGTCCGCGTCGACCGGCCGAGCAGGACACCCACGAACCCGCCCTGGCACCCGCGGTCGACCATGACCCGGGCTAGCGCGGTCGCTCGGCGGTCCAGCTCGGCGTACGTCAATCGCTCCTGGTCGTCCTCGACCGCGACCGCCCCGGGCGTCGCGCGGGCGCGGTCGGCGAACACTCCGTGCACGGTTCCCGGCGAGGCCCGGGTCACGCCGTTCCCGTCCGCACCGCGTCGGCGAGCGCTGCCACCGTCGGGTGGCGCAGCACGGCCCCCGGCTGCATCGGCATCCCCTCGGCGGCGGCCTGACGGGCCACCGCGAGCGCCAGCAGCGAGTCACCGCCAAGGTCGAAGAAGTCGTCCTCGGCAGTGACGGGGACGCCCAGTTCGGCCTCCCAGATGGCCGTGATTCGCTGCACCAGTCCGACGCTGTCGATCTGTGACATCATCAGGTTCCCCTCACTTCGCCGGCCGGGGCCGCGATCGAGTCCAGTGCCGCTCTATCAGTGCACACATCAACCCGGCGACGGAGACGACCACGCCGAGCGCGAACCAGCCGTAGATGCCGCCGTCGAGGCACAATGGGATGACGATGGCCGGCGCCACCGCGGCGGCGATGGACTGGCCCAGGCCCATGACGCCCTGATACTGCCCCAGCGCCTCGGGCTGGGCCAGCGCGAAAGACAGCTCGAACGTGCCGCCGGCCTGCCACACTTCGGCCAGCGAGTGGACGAGCACGGCGACGAGCAGCAGGCCGATGGCGATCCACGCGGCGGTCCCGGCCGACAACGCCATCATGATCCAGGCGATCAGGAAGAGCGGCCCGGACAGCGTGATGAGACGCGCGGCCGACCGTGGCCCCTCGATCGACCGCGTCGCCGGCACCTGCATCGCGGCGACCGCGATCGACGCGATGAACAGCGCCAGCGCCGCCATGGCGCGCGGCGCGGCGGTCTTGAACACGATCCACACCGGCAGCGCCTGCACCAGCACCCAGTACTGCAGGCTGGCCACCGCCTCCGCGATCGTCAGTGCCAGGTAGTGCCGATCCCGCAGGGCGATCCACCTGCGTTCGCCCGCGACGGCGTCGTCGAGCTTGGCCACCCGGGTCGGCGGCAGGTGCGGCAGCCGGGACAAGATTGCGGCGGCGATCAGGAACGTGGCCGCATCGGTGATAATGAGGAACAGGAACGCCGGGCGGGTGCCGATGGCCAGCGCAGCGGCCGCCGACAGCGTGCCGATCGCGAGTCCGACGTTCGTCACCGCCCGGAGGTACGCCCGCAGCCGCGCCCCCTTGCCCTGCTCGGCGACCACCCCGATCATCGCGCCCCGGGCGCTGCTCGTCCCGCCGCGGCCAATCGCGGCAATCGCGGCCACGGCGATCAGGCTCCACAGGTTGTGCACCAGCAGCAGGGAGATGCTGCCGACCGCCTCCAGCGCCATGGAGCCGATGACGACCTCGCGCGACCCGCGCCGGTCGGCCAGGTCACCGACCAGCACATCGGCCCAGACTCCGATCAGCGACCCGATGGTGAGCCCGAGGCCGACCATAACTGGGCTCAGCCCGGTGAACTTGATCAGGAAGATCGTCCCGGCGGACAGGAACATGCCCATGCCGACGGTGTTCACGATCGTTGCGCGCGCTAGCAACTGCTGGCGGCGGTCCTCCGGACCGAGCAGCGTGGCGCGGATCCGGGCCAGCCGGCCGGCGTCAGTTTCGACGCTATTCAGCTCGTCCTCCTCTTCCTCTGTCCAGGCTTGCGGTTCGCCCAGTCACGCGCCCGCCAGGAACTCGCCCTCAAGCCGCACGAGGTGAGCCTGGGCCCACCGGGCCACGCGCCGGGCGCAGTCCCCGTCGGATTCGCCCGGACGGGCGCCGTCCAGCACCATGGAGCGGAACTCGTCGGCGTCGATGCCGCACTCGGGCTTGGCCGCCAACCGGCGCATCGTCCATTTCTCGTCGTGGCAGAAATCGCCGAACAGGGCGAGACAGGCGTCGGTGGCCCGGAATGCGGCCACCCGCGCGGAAATGCGTGCCGAGGCTTGGTCGTTGTTGTCCAGCTGACCGGCCACGTCGATGAGGGAATTCTCGGCCCACACCTTTGCGGTGCGAGCGCGGGCGCGGCGGAACGACGACTTCTCCAGCAATTCGCGCGCCTCGAGGAAGAATTTTTCGTTCTTCATCGGAGTGGCGATGGACATCCGGTAGATGAAGGCGAGCATGCCCTCGCTCGTGCCGCAGAGCTCGACCTCGCCCTCCAGGTAAGGCTTCAGGACGGTGGCGAAGGTGGCGGTCGGCCACACCGTCAGGTCGACGCGCGCCTGCTCGTACTCGCCCATCCAGTTTTCCCAGCGTATACCGCTCTTGTCTACTCCCGGCCAGGTCTCCATGGTCTCGTCTACCGGCAGCTCGAGGATCTGGTCGGAGAAGGCGAAGAGGTCGTAGTCGCTGTAGACGTTCCCCCAGCCGATCGCGGTCGACCCGGTCCAGCAGACGGCTTCCGCCTCGGCCAGGCCCGGAAACCGCTTGAGGATACCGTCGAAAGTCATGCTCGGCGGCTGCCGGAATCGCGGCTGGGCAACGATGACGTCAATAGTCGGTTCGTACATCAGAATGCCTCCGTGATGACAGTTTACGAGTTGGCGGTTGCAGTATATTATCTATTGTCATGATTAAGCTCGGACCGCCGTCGAAAAAGGGCCAGTCGCTCGTTTGCTGGGGCGCGCCAGCGACGAGCAGCCTGGCCCTCGTGTGCATTCCGTGGGCCGGCGCCGGGGCGGCTCCGTTCCGCGCGTGGAGCCCGGTGCTCGGCGACACCGCCACCGTCTACGGTCTGCGGCTGCCGGGTCGCGAGAGCCGCCGGGACGAGCGCCCGGCGCAGACCGCTGCCGAGGTGGTCGGCGAGGTCGTCGCCGAGCTGGCCGACCGTTGCGTGACGCGAGTTGCCCTCTTCGGTCAGTGCTTCGGGGCGGTGCTGGCGTTCGAGCTGGCGAAGGCGCTGTCCCACGACGGCCACGGCATCGAGGTCAGCCACCTGGTGGTTGCGTCGCAGCTGCCGCCTCCGCGCTTCGTCGAGGTCGACCCCGAGGCGGAGCGCGAGCTTTTGCAGTACGTTCCGGCGCACTTCCGGGACGAGCCCGATTTCGTCGAGCTGCTGCTGCCAGTCATCGCCGCGGACATCGGCCTGGTGTCGCGCTACGTCTATCGGCCCACGGTCGCCCTCGCGACGCCGATCACTGTCGTCTACGGCGCCCAGGACGAGCAGCTGAGCCGGGCCCGGCTCGACGCCTGGCGCCGGGAGACGACCGGCCCGACCACCTTCCGCGAGGTCGCCGAAGGCGACCATCTCTTCGAGGGCGACGCGTGGCTGCGGCTCGCGGAGGTCGTCCACGCGGCGCTGTGACCTACTCATCGCCGAGGAAGGCCGCAAGCTGCTCGACCGTCGGGTGCGCGAAGATGTTGACGATCCGCAGGTGGGGCCAGCGCCTGCGGAGGGTGCGGACCACGCCGAGCATCATCTCCGAGGTCGCGCCGAGGTCGAAGAAGCCGGCGTCCGGCTCGATGGTCTCGACACCGAGGGCCTGCGCCCAGACCGCCTGAAGAACCTCGACCGGGCGGCCATCGAGGTCAGGGCCGGTCTCCGGGGCCCGGGTCCGGGTCCGGTCAGTCATCCATGGCCTCCCGCAGGGTTGTGCCGACAGCCCGCAGGTGCGCGAGGTCGGTGGGGTCGAGCACGGCCAGAATGAAACCGTCCACCCCGGACTCGCGATACCACCGCACCTGACGCCGTACCTGGTCACGGGTGCCACAGAGGGCGAACCCGCGGGCGGCGCTCGGCGTCACGTCGAGGAGCACCCCCAGCCGATCCAGCGCCTCGTGCAGCTCCCACTCGGAATCGGTGATGATCACGTGGCCCAGCCACGTCTTGGTGATCTCGCCGCCGTCGCGGCCCACGGCCGCGCACGCGCGCTCCAGCACGTTGATTTTATGGCGCACGGTGGCCGGCCCACCGAAGAAGTTGCAGGCGTCCCCGAGCCTGGCGATCATCGGGATGAGCACCTTCTCGCCGCCACCGCCGATGAGGATGGGCGGCCCGTCCGGGTTGATCGGACGGGGCATGTTGAGGGGTTCATCGATGCGGTGATATCTCCCCGTGAACCGGGGCGCGTGCTCGGTGAACATCGCGCGGCAGATCTGGACCGCCTCAGCCAGCTCGGCCAGCCGCTCCTGCGCGGGCGGGAAGTCCAGGCCGTAGGCGCGGTATTCCTCCGCGTGCCAGCCGGCGCCGATGCCGAGGATCGCGCGGCCGCCGCTGATGATGTCGATGGTGGTGACCATCTTGGCCAGCACCGCCGGGTTCCGGAAGCCGCAGGCGGAGACGAGCACTCCGAGGCGGGCGACGGAGGTTACAGCCGCCAGGGCAGCCATAGTGACGTACGCCTCCAGGATGGGCTCGTCCCGGCTCCCGACCGAGGCGATCTGGTGGAGGTGGTCCATGGTCCAGAGGCTGTCGAAGCCGGCCTCCTCGGCCGCCCGGGCGGCGTCTGCGACATGCTGGAAGAGCTTGTCGTCGGTGACCCCGGCGAACGAATAGCCGCTGAACTGCAGGCCGACACGGGTGATCGGTGGGTGGATCATCCGGAGCCTAGCGGCTGGTCACGGCGGCGACATCGGCGAGCGTGGCGACCTCGACGAGGCCGATCTCGAGCAGCCGCTCGCACAGCTCGTAAGTCGGCTGGCGGATCTGCTCGACCTGCGCGCCGGACGCCTCGGCGACCCCGGCGAGCAGCTGCCCGACGGTGTGCCGGCCGTCGATCAGCAGCCAGGCCACCCGGGCGTCGCGGTCCAGCACGTAGCGGCCGGTCAGGGTCTCCAGCAGGATGCCGCCGGCGGTCCGGTCGCTGAGGCGCTCGACCCCGGTGGCGAGCCGGGCCGTCACGTCCAGCCCGCGGATGAGAACCATGTCTTCGTTAATGGTGGTCATGATCCTGTCTCCTTGTTGGCCAGAGCTTCCTCGACGAAAGCCACTGTGGCGACGACGGTGGGGGCGACGAACGGCAGGTCGACCGGCAGTTCCATGCCGAGCCCCTCGCGCAGGCGGGCCGTGACCTCGACCGCGTAGATGGAGTCGCCGCCGAGGTCGTCCGAGAAGTGGGCCTCTGGCGCGATGTGCTCGACGCCGAGGACCTCCCGCCACACCTGCTCGACATAGTTGGCGATGCTCACGCCGTTGCGGTGCGCCGAGCCGTCGGCGGCGCCGTCGGCCGGGCCGGAGTACTGCACTGGCCGGTCGAGCCAGAAACGGCGCCCGGTGAACGGGTAGGCGGGCAGCGAGACCCGCCGGCGCGGTTCCCCGGCATAGAAGGCCGCCCAGTCGATCCGCGAGCCCGCCTGCCACGCCAAGGCCAGCACCTCGTCTAGGTCGAACAACGGCCCGATCATCACCTGCCCGGGCATAGGGCGGATTTCCCTGCCCTCGGTGGCGTCCGTGCAGGCCTCCAGGGCCGCAGCCAGCGACGAGGTGTCGGCGCCGGCGGCGAGCCACTGCGCGACCGGCCAGGCCCACGCCTGCGCGTCCACCCGGGTGAAAGTCAGCCCGAGCCGTTGCAGGACCCGGCCCACGGCGGCCGCCACCAGCGCGCCGGCCTGCGGTGTCGCGAGACCGCTCAACTCGGTCGGCCCGACGAGCTCGAGCAGCCCGGAGCGCACGGTCGGCTCGGACTCCTGGAGCCGCTTCCCCAGCTCCGCCACGTCGGCGGGATCCCCGGCGATGGCCAGCGACCAGCGGGCGGCCGGCCGGCCGGCCTCGCCGGGCGCGCGCAGTTTCGTGATCGCTTCGGCGGTGCTGCCCACCACCGCCGACCACCGCCGGACGAACCGGCTGCGCCCGACCGCGAGCGTGTAGGCGACGTCGGCGAGCTCGGCCGTCGCCGTCGCCTCCAGTCGCTCGGCGAGCCGCTCGCGCATCCGGTGCAACTCCGCATTGGTGCGGGCGGACAACGCCAGCACGGCCCGCGACCGCGTGGTCGTCGCGACCGGCTCGGCAACCGCCCTCTCGAGTACGACGTGCGCGTTGGACCCGCCTAGCCCGAACGAGCTCACGCCGGCGACGCGCGGGCCGTCCGCTGGCCAGGGGCGGGTCTCCGCAGTGATCACGAAGGGCGTCGAGCCCAGGTCGAGTCCGGGGTTCGGCGCGGCGAAGTGCGCGGTCCCCGGCAGCATGCCCTGCTCCACAGCCAAGGTCGCCTTGATCAGGCCCGCTACACCAGAGGCCGCGTCGGCGTGACCGATGTTCGCCTTGGCCGCGCCCAGGGTGACCGACCTGGCCGGTCGGCTGTCACCGGCGAAGACCCGCCGGAGCGCCTCAAATTCGACCATGTCGCCGATGGCCGTGCCGGTGCCGTGCGTCTCCACGTAGCCCACCTGGCCGGCGGTGACCGCGGCCCGGGCCAGCGCGCTGCGGATCACCGCCTCCTGCCCGTCCACGTTGGGCGCGGCGAACCCCGCGCGGACGCTGCCGTCGTTGTTGACGGCCCAGCCCCGGATCACCGCGCGGCGGTTGTCGCCGTCGGCCCGGGCCTCCCGGTCCCGCCGGAGCACCACGATGCCGGCGCCCGAGCTCGGAACCGTGCCCGACGCCCCGACGTCGAACGGCCGGCAGCACCCGTCGGCTGACAGGATCCCGCCCTGGCGGAAGGTGTAGCCGTCGACGTCCGGCGGCAGCAGGCTCACGCCGCCAGCCAGCGCGATGTCGCAGTCCCCGGCGGCCAGCGCTGAGCAGGCTAGCGCGACCGCGGTGAGCGACGTGGCACAGCCGGTCTGCACGGTGATCACCGGCCCGGTGAAGCCCAGCTTGAAGGCCAGCCGCGGCGCCAGGAAGTCCTTCTCGTTCCCCAACGTCACCTGCACGTCGCCGAGTCGCCCCGCGCCGGCCTCGGTGGGCGCCACGAAGTCGCGGTAGTACAGGTTCTCCCCGCACCCGACGAACACGCCGACCACGGCGTCCCGCTCGCCCGAGTAGCCGGCGTCGTCCAGCGCCTCGGCCGCCACCTCCAGCAGGATCCGCTGCTGCGGGTCCAGGATGACGGCCTCGGCCGGCGGCACCCGAAAGTGGTCCGCGTCGAACCGGTCCACGTCGTCGACCTTGCCGACCGCGCGCACGAACTCTCCGTCGCCCACCCGGCCGGGCCGGGGTCGCTCCCCGGTCCGGCTCACCGATTCGACCCCGTCGAGGAGGTTCATCCAGAACTGCGCAACATCGCCTGCCCCGGCGAAACGACCTGCCATCCCGATCACCGCGACCGGGCAGCCGGGGGGTGGCTCGCTTCTCATGGCTACTGCTCCTTCTTCGGCCTGCGTGCAGGTGCGGTCATCGGGTCAGCAGCTTGCGCTCGGTGATCAACGGCTTGATCGCCGCGGTGAGCTCCTCGACAACCGCCCCGGGATGCACCCCCGGATGCCACGAGCGGATCCAGAACGGGTGGCAGTCGTCTTCGTTCCAGTAGATGTTGGCCTCGAAGTCGGCGACCGATGTGCAGACGATGCGCTCGACCGGATACCAGGTCTCGTAGTCGACGTCGAACCGCTCGGCCACCTCGGGCGCCCGCAGCCGGATCTTGTCGTCGTCGCCTAGGTCGTGGTGCGGAATCGGAAGGTCCAGGGCGCGGATGGTGCCGCAGCCAATGTTGACCGGGAGCGGGAAGCTGCGCACCTCGAGCACCCCGTCGCGCATGCGCAGGAAGGCGCGGTCGTTGGAGAAGAAGGAGCTGCCGGTACGGACATTGCGAAACAGCTCGGTCGACTTGCCGGCGCCCGAGCTGCCCACCGCCAGGGTGACGCGCCCGTCGTCGAGCCACCCCGCACAGTGCACCTGCACGGCCTCGTCGGCCCGGCTGCGGCACAGCAGCCAGTCCTCGATCACGTCGCTGACCAGCATCGGCGGGAGGGCATCGGCGACGATCGTGGCTGTGTCGCCTGCCACGACAAGCAGGGCACGGTCCTCGGCGTACGCGTCGCAGCCGGACCCCTCGCTGACGATGGTGATGTCCCGTCGTTGTTCGGCGGCGTCGAACGGCGTTCCGTCGAGGAAGTACTTCCCGGCCGACGAGCCGCCCCGGTGCCGAGACCGGCGGTTGCCCGTGCCGACCACATTCCCGTGCTGCCGGTGCACCGTCAGCTCGGGCTCGCGGCCGTCGGTAAGGACACCGATGCTGCCGCCGAACGTGTCGAACACCTCGGCCAGGTCCTCATCGGTGAAGTTGGCGAGCTTGATCGTCCGGCCCCAGATGCGCAGCACCGCGTCACTCATGGCGGCTCCCCTCGGTATCCAAGGCGTCCAGCACCCGGCGCAGGACGTCTTGATGACGTTCGACCTGATCGATGCGGATGAACTCGTTGGGCTGATGGTTGCGGTTGTCCGGGTCGGCGCCCGGGACGACGGCGAGACAGTCGACCTTTAGCGGGCCGAGCTGCCCCAGCCGGTTGGAGAAGGGCGCCAGGCCGCCGGTGACCAGCCCTGGCACCGAGATGGTGCGGGCGCCCGCCACTGCGGCCATCGACTGGCGCAGGGTGTGCGGCCAGGCCGCCAGCAGGGCATCCACCGTCGGCTCCTCGTCCGGGCCATAGCGGATGTCGAACCGCACGTCGATCTCCTGCACCGCCAGGGAGCGCTCGGTGCGCGGCGCGCAGATCCCGGTCAAGGTGAACCGCGGGCAGTCGGCAGCCGCGGTGAGCAACGCGCGCAGCAGCTCCGACGCGTCACCGCCGGGCCGGGCCGGATGATGGGTAGGCCGCCTGGTCCGCAGGTGGAAGAACCCGTCGGCCTGACCGCTGTAGCCGGCGTACAGGTCGGCCTCGCCGCGGGCGCCGTCGCAGATCAGCAGCGTGGCCGGCCGGTACCGTGCGACGAAGGCCGCTGCGCCGGGCGCCCCGTCGGTCTCCTCGCTCGTGTCGACGAGCACGAAGTGGCGGCCCGAGTGGGCCATCGCCAGCGCGTTGAGCAGCTGGAACTTGGAGTCCGAGACGCCCAGGCCGAAGAGCATCCCGTCCCGCTCGGTCAGCGTCAACGGCTCGGTCTTCCAGTCGGCACGCGGGCCGATCGGCTTGGTGTCCACGTGACCGTAGAGCCAGACCGGCACGGCCGGGTCGCCGAAGCCGAACAGGCGGTCGCCGATCGGTCGGCAGCCGAGCCGGCTCAGCTCAGAGGCGCAGCGCTCAAGCGGCTCGTCGCCGATCGGGCTGACCGTGTCGAGGGCGACGAGCCGGGCGAGCGAGTCGAGGTAGTCGGTCACAGGCCCACGTCCAGCTGTTCCGGCATGACGGCGATGGTCGGCTGCTGTCGCATGCCCTCCTCATAGGCGGCATTGCAGGCTTGGAAGCAGTAGTGCCACTGCGCGTCTACGGCGTCGTACTCGTGTCCTGCCAATCGGAACCCGGGCATCCCCGCCATCCGCCGCAATCCGCCCGAGCCGGTCAGCACCTCGGCGAAGTCGTCCGCAGGCAGCCCGGCGAGGACCTCGGGCTTCGGGTCGGCGGAAACGTACCGGGTGCGCCGCAGCGCGTCGTTGCGGACGATCGAGTCGTCCTGCGGCTCGGCCACCTCGATGGCGTCATCGGTGAAGACCACGGCGCTGCCACGCTCCCCGGGCCGGACCACGTCCGCCCGGTAGCCGATTTTGACGGCCACCGGGCGCATCCCGAGGTCGAGCTTGAGCACCTGGCTCGTGCTGTCCTCGCAGGTGCAGCTGACATAGCACGACATGCCCCGGTCACGCACGCAGTCGTAGCGCACCCGCTCCAGCCGCCGGCCGAGGCCGGCGCCCCGACTGCCGAGGTCCACCAGGAGGTTAGCGAGCCGGTAGAGCTTCCCCGTCCGGCTGGCCGAGGCGTAGCCGCAGACCCGGTCGTGTGCGGTCGCGATGACCTTGATCCGGCCGGTCGAAGCGACCTCAGCCAGGTAGTGGTACCGGTGGTACGACGCCCGGAAGAGTTCGTGGACGGCGGCCACCATGCCGGGTGGCAGGTCCGTCCCTGGCTCGTACACGGTCAGGTTCATCGGGCCAGCGCAGCGGCGAGCTGGTCGAACGAGGTGACGTCCCGGCCGTAGTGGATTGCGGTGAAGCCGGCCGCGCGTGCCGCGACAACGTTCGCCTCCCGGTCGTCGACGAACCACGCGCCGGCGGCGTCGGCGCCGAGCCGGCGCCGCATTTCCTGATAGATGGCCGGTTGCGGCTTGCGGACGCCGACGTCGGCGCTGATCACCCAGTCCCGGATTGACTCGGTAAGGCCGAAGCGCCGGCGCAGCAGCTCCGACCAGCGGGAAACGTCGTTGCTGAGGCACGCCAGCCGCACCCCGGCCGCGTCAGCGGCCTTCAGGAACTCGTGCACCCCGGGCGTCAACGTGTGCCGGGAGCAGTAGTCCTGGTCGTGTGCGGAACCGGCGACGCCGGTGGCCTCCCAGAAACCGACCGAGGTCAGCTCACCCAGGCTGGCCCTGCGGTAAGTCTTCTCGATGGCGGCGGTGGCCAGCCGGGAACCGTGCTCGCGGACGTAAGGCACCAGCAGCTCGGCGACGTCGTCGGCCGACTCGTAGAGCACCCCCATGGCGTCAAGGACGACGGAGGCGGGCTCAGGCATACCGATCCTGTTCGAAGAACATCCCGTACTTCATGCCCACGGCGGCCAGCTGCTCTTTGAACGAGGGCGAGTAGAAGGCGACGCTCAGCTCGTCGCCGAAGAAGTAGCCGAGCTCGGTCGGGCGCACCGCGGTGTCGGTCACCTCGAACAGCCCGTGCTGCTCGGCGTGCCGGATGGTGTCGCCGAGGACCTCGAGCGGATCGATGCCGAACTTGGCCGCGAACCCGGCCCGGGGGACGCCCGCGCTGGTGTGCACGCCAAGCACGAAGGTCTTGCGCATCAGCTCCTCGCGGCCCAGCGTCTGGCCCATCCAGGTCGGGTGCAGACCCTGGCGGACCTGAGTACCCCATTCGCCCAGCGACTTGGTGTTCCAGTAGAAGGTCGAGTTGAGGAAGCCGTACGAGCCGCAGCCCGCGCTCAGCAGCTGCGTCTGGTCCACGCCCCGCTTGAGCTCGGTCTGCTGCTGCATCTTCTCGCGCGCCTTGGCGTACTTGTGGCTCTGCACCCGGACGTAGTCGGCGTCACCCATCATCAGGCCGTGCGCGAGCTGCATCCGCAGGCCGTCCTCGTAGGACGGATAGAGGTCCTGATCGAGTTTGGAGATGCGCTTCATCGGGTGCTGGCGCAGCCGATAGACGCTGACCGACTCGAGCTGCCAGGCGATGATCTGTTTCATCGTCTCGACCCAGGACGCGAGCGACTGCCCGGGAAGCGCGTAGATCAGGTCGACATTGATATTGTCAAATCCCGCACTGCGCATGTTCTCGATGCTGCGCAGCGTCATGTCCGCGCCGTGCCGGCGCGCCATGATCTTGAGCACCCGGTCGTCCAGGCTCTCGACGCCGAGGTTCACCCGGTTTACGCCGTTGTCACGCAGGATCAGCAGTTTGTCGAGGTTCGCGTGGATCGTCTCGGGCGCGCACTCGAAGGTGACTTCCAAGTTGTCCTTGACCTTCAGGGAATGCAGATAGCCCATAATCCGCTTGATCTGCCGCTCCTCCAGGATGGAGGGCGTGCCGCCGCCAAAGTGGACCGTCCCGATCGTCGCGTTCGGGTTGTAGCGGGCCAGCTTGTCGTCGATCTCCCGGATAAGAAGCTCGATGTACTCGTCCTTGTCGACCGGCGCGTTGCCGTTGTCGACGACCTTCGCGAAGTAGCAGTAGGAACAGATTCCACTGCAGTACGGGATGTGCAGGTACATGTTCAGCACGTCGGCCGGCGGTTCCAGCTCCGACCGGGCGAACATGGCGTCGTGCGGCACCGGCTCCAGTACGCGCACCGGCGGATAGCTGTAGATGAAGCAGTAGTCGCCACGCTTGTCGAAACCGGCCTCGGAGAGCCGGTTCCAGTCGATGCCCCGGTAAGCCGCCTCGACGGCATCGCCTACGGCCTCGTCCAGCCCGATACGGGCGTTGTCCTCCTGGATGCGCCGACGCAGGTCCTTCGCCGTAATGTGCATGTCGAGTCCCTCAGTCCGTACAGATCGACAACGAGTAGTTGCGCTGACGTTTCAAAGCGATTTCTTTCCATTCCGACTTGACCTCGTAGCCGCCGATCAGCGCCTTGTACGTGTCAGTCGGAGCCGGCACCCAGAACAACGGGTAAGCGTCCTTGAGGAACTTGACCGCGTCCGGCACGGCGTTGTGCCGGCTGATGGTGTCGAGGAGGAAGAAGGGATCGGTTCCGGCGAAGCCGATGCCGAGGTCGCTGCAGGCCCGCGAGAGCCGCTCGACCCGCTCTACCACTAGGTCGGCATCCGGCAGTGAGCCGTCCGAGTTCTGATACTGCCACCAGCCGGAGTCGAAGGTGGTCAGCTGGATGCCGAACTCCTCGGGAGCGCGTGCGATCGGCGTCTCAGGGGGCAGGTAGAACGGGTTAATCCGGACCGAGTGGATCGCGTCGACATTCGCCGCGAGGAAGTCAATGGTCCGCTCGATGTCGTCGGCGATCTCGCCCGGGAAGCCGACCAGGAAGTTGACATGGTTCCAGATGTCCTTGGCCGCGGCATGGCGCAGCGTCATCGACATCGTCGGCACGTCGTAGTCCTTGCGCATTAGGTCGAGCAGCCGCTGCGAGCCGGACTCGACGCCGTACCGGGCGAGGCGTCCGCCGTTCTGGCGGATGCGCCTGAAATCCTCCGCCTCGAGCCGGTCCGCGCGGATGTAGGTGAACCAGTTAGTGGCGCCGCCCCCGCCGCGGGCCTCAAGCTCGTCGAGGAAGCGCAGCAGGTATTTGCGGGATGGGTTGAGCTCGTTCGTCATGAAGTTGAGCTGGTCGACCTCGGTCTGGGCCAGGTCGGCGAACGATTCGATGGCCATCTTGGGCGGGGTCAAGACCGCCCGGCTGCCGGCCGCGACCCGGCAGAACGCGCACCGGAAGTTGCACTGCTTGTCCCAGACGTACAGGTGGGCGCGCCTCGTCGGCGTCGGGTTCTTGTAGGTCGAGATGCCAAAGTCCTCATACTGCTCCCAGGGCACCCAGTCGTAGACCGGCTGCGGGGGCAGCGATTTGGCTACCTTCCGCGGGCCAGCGATAATCGCGCCGCCTGAGGTAGCGTTGGTGGTGAAGCTGTTCGGGATTGTCTCCGGTGCGGCGCGTTCGACGAAGGCGGTCGTCGACTCCCAGCCGTCGCCCACGGTGACCGTGACAGAGCCATACGGGGCAAGTGCATGGATCGCCTCAGCGGCCGACCGCTCGGTCCAAAACTGGCCGCCGAATATGACTCGCATGCCGTGCGCCAAGGCCAGCCGGGCCAGTAGCAAGGCGGAGGCACTCTGCTCGAAACCCATGACGGAGATGCCAAGGACCTCCGCGCCGCTCGATCCGCCGATGATCTGCCAGAGTTGCTCCCCATAGGCGTGGATCGGCGCGGCCAGGTCCGGCGAGAGCACGTCTGAGGCTGACAGCACGCCGTCGTACAGCAGCACATCCTCGCCTTTCAGGCGAAGACCGGCGAGCTCCATCTCGAGGTCGAATACCTCGGCGTCATGGCCGCTCTGGCGCAGGCTCGCCGCCAGCAGTGAAATCCCCACCGGCGGGTATGGAATGATTCGCTTGGCAGAAGGAGCAAAGGCGAGCTTCAATGCTATCCCCCGGACGATGGGCCTTGAACACATAACGGAGTGATCCGCGCGGGGTTGCCTTTTACGGAGGCACGCTAGGTGGCGCGGGTTAATGTGGCACGTCTTCGTGCCGACACCCTATTTCGGGCAGAACGGTTCATCCAGATATGCGAATAATCCCTTTTCGGGCGTCGTCGCCCCGACTAGCCGTGAACTCTATCGCCGGCGAAAGCTCGCCAACCTCCACTGATCAAAGCGTTTGACCAGCTCAGGTGGCCTCGAGAAGCCATCCCCATACCTAATGAACGCTGATCGGGTCCTCGGCAGAGGCCGCATGCTGGAGTCAATCAAGTGGCCGTGAAAGCGCGAACCAACTTCGGCGAGATCGATAGGTGCCTTGCACACGCCACGGCCTGCTACAGACCCGCTGAAGCCTTCCCCTTGGGAGATTGTGCCCTCGGTAGGGAACTTCTCCTGGTTGACGATCCACTTCGAAAGCCTAGATCTACCAGCCAACCTCGCACTTCGGACGTGACGTATCCACCTGTTGTTCATCGGCTAGACCGACTATGGTCACATTAATATCAAGTTCGCTGTTGGTTGTCACCACTTTTGGTTGGATAATTTTCGATCACCGGGGATCGTCGTTGGCTGAGCTGGAAAAATTACGAACAGTTATGTCGATCGACGTCGAAAGCCGACGCCGCCGACCGGCCGCAAGGCCTGCCGCGCACGCGGTGGCGCGGGTGTTCGGTCTGTTCTCTTGCGGGCTTGCGGCGTGCCGTGATGCTGGTGCTCCCTCCGGTGTGGGTGGGTTTGAGGTGTTTCGCCTTATCCATCGGTGTCCGGAGCCGGTAAGCTAGCAGCCGGCATTCAGCGTCAAAGGGATGCCGGCTCGGTTATCGCATTCGTGTGGCTGTGAGCTCTGGATTCCAGTCGGGGCAGGCCGGGTTCGACGAGCGCCAGCGGCCTAGTTTTCAAAGAGCGCCGACAACTCCGCCAGTGCAGTCCCGTTATCCGAACGCGGAATAACGCGGAAGGCTCACTGAGGGCCAGGCGCCAACGGGCGATCAAGTCGGCCACCTGCGGAGCGTCTACCGCGCCCGCGTCATGGTCCAACCATCCGACGATCTGGTCTCCTCGGTCGTCCAGGTTCAGGACCACGTCAAACCGGGTCACCTCCGGGATGCCGACGTCCAAGATCAGTTCTGCTCGCGTGGCCTCGGACAACTGCCACTCGCGCGGGCCGGGAGGCTGGAGTGTGAACATCATCTGGGCAACCGGGTGGTGCCTGCCGCCCCGGTCGACCCGCAGGAGCCGGAGGACCTCGGATAGGGGCACGGCTCGCTGCCGCAAGGCCCCGCCAACGGCTTGCTGGGTGAGTTCGGCCAGAGCGGCCAAGCTCTCCGCGCCGGTCGCCAACGGCAACAGGACGGTGTTGAGGAACAAGCCGACACAGCTGGCCTCCTCGGCCGTCACCCGGGTAGAAATCGGCACCCCCATGCACACCTCGGCGCCTTCCTCGGCGAACAGGGATGCCCACGCGGCCAGCAGCACGGCGAACGGGGTCGCGCGGGCATCGGTGGCCCGCTTGCGGACCGCGTTGACCTCCGCCGCGTCTAGCACCACCGGAACCCGACGGAGCGCCGGCATCGGATCGCGCTTGCGGCCCCACGACAGAGGTGGTCGGGCAGCCGCCGGCCTCAGGCGCTCCACCCAATCGGAGAGATGGCTCTCGACCGAGGGCAACTGCCACGGCTGGATCGCGTGCGGCGGCTCATCCCCGCGATAGAGAGCGGCGAACTCCTCGAACAGCAACGCGACCGACCAGCCGTCGCAGCTGGCGTGGTGTAGCCGGAACAGCATGCGGTGGTGCTGGTCACCGAGCCGGATGAGGTCTACCAACGGCGTCGCGACCGCACCAAACTCGTAGCGCTCGGCCAGCCGCCGTCGGCGCAGCGCCACGAGGTCGACCGACTCGGTATAGGTGACTTCGGGCAGTGCCGAGGCCACGTACTGCTGAGTCATGTGCCGCCCGACGAAGTCATAGCGAGCGTGCAGAGCCGCATGCCGGCGTGTGAGCGCTCGGACGGCCAGCTCGGCCGCGGTCGCATCGAACGCTCCGGTGATGTCGAGCTCAGCCAGTACCCAGTGCGACGGCCCAGTTCCCGCGAGCATCTCGTCGACAAAGATCTGCTGCTGCATCACACTCACCGGCTGTGGCCCGGCGGGTTCATCGCCCGCCCGGCTGGGCACGGGCGGGCTGTCCGCCACGATCTCGGCCAGATGCTCCAGCGACGTGGCGGCCAACAGCCGATCCGTCGCCACGAGCACCCCCAGCTCCCGGGCGATCCGCGCCGACACGCGCGCCGCGGCAAGGGAGTCCACCCCCGCCGCCCGCAGATTCTCGACCTGCCCGTCGCCAAGTTCGAGCTCCGCCTGCCAGATCGCCGCGAGGCCGTCCACCCCTGGAGAAATCGAAGGAGACGCGAGGTCGACCAGCGCCGCGCGGTCCAGCTTCCCGCTCGGTGTAGTGGGCAGCGCGGGCAGCCGCAGAATTTTGTGCGGCACCAGATGACCGGGCAGCGATTCGGCCATTCGCCTGCGGATCAGATCGGTGTCGAGCCGACCGGTGACGAAGCCGACGAGCCGGGTACCCGCGCCGGCGTCCGCACGCGCCACCACGGCCGCTTCGCGCACCTCCGGGAATTCCAACAGGGCGCGTTCGATCTCGGCCGGCTCCACCCGGACGCCGTTCACCTTCACCTGATCGTCGCTGCGGCCCAGGTAGTGCAGATGCCCGTCACGCCACTGAACGACGTCTCCGGTCGCATACATGATGCCGGCCCCACCAGGCTCGGGCCGGAACCTCTTCCTTGTCAGCTCCGGCTGCCCGATGTATCCGTGTGCCACCGCGATGCCGGCGACATGCAACTCACCCGGCTCACCCGCAGGCACCGGATCGCCCTCGGCGTCCAGCACGTGCAGCCGAACCCTGTCGACTGCGTTGCCGATCGGCGGCAGCAGTGGCCAGTCTTCAGGATCTGCGGGAAGTAGGTACCGGGTGCAGACATGCGTCTCGGTGGGCCCATAGTGGTTAACGAGTCGGCACCCGGGCAGGCCGGCGAACAGTCGCTTGATCCGGTCGTCGCAGCGCAGTTGCTCGCCCGCGGTGATCACTTCACGCAGCGGCGGTGCGCCGTCAGCCAACTCCTCGGCGAACAGGGCCAGCGTCTGCAGCATAACGAATGGCAGATAGAGCCGGGCGACCCGCTCCTGGGCCAGCACCTTCCACAGAAGCACCGGATCCCGGCGCTCCTCGTCGGTGAGGCAGAGCAGCACGCCGCCGGCCGTCAGGGTGGCGAAGATCTCCTGAAAAGAGACATCGAACGATATTGGGGCAAACTGCGCAGTGACCTCACCCGCGCCGACCCCTGAGTCGCGGAGCTGCCACTCAACGAGGTTGGCGAGGGCGCCATGCGTCTGCATCACGCCTTTTGGCACCCCGGTCGATCCGGAGGTGAACATGACGTAGGCGATGTCGCCCGTCGCGACGGCGAGGCCATCGCCGACCGTGCGTCCGACGTGCGTTTCGTCTAGGGAGATGAGCGTCCGCGAGCCGACCAGCGCCTCGGCGCCTTCGCGGTGCCCGACCAGCACTTCGGCGCCGGCCTGCCGCAGCATGTATTCCAGCCGCTGCCGCGGATAAGCTGCGTCGAGCGGCAGATAGGCACCGCCGGCCCGCAGGATGCCGAGGACGCCGACGGCCAGATCAGGGGAGCGCCGAGGACAGAGGCCGATGACGTCGCCGGGTCGCATCCCATGGTCGCGCAATTGTGCGGCGAGCACGCCAGAGCGGCGCCACAGTTGCCCGTAGCTCATCGATTCCGCGCGCCCCCGCACGGCCAACCGATCCGGATCCTGACTCACCTGAAGGTGAACGAGATCGACAACGTTCCGAACAGAGACGTCGCTCAATGTTCCGCCTCCATGAATGCGGGTCGGCCGCGTGCGGCTCGGCGCCAGTATCTCTGTTTTACCGCGCGGAATGAATACCCCGAAGCGATTTTATGAGTAAGTACCAGGCGACGCTGGTGGACCTCTGCTGTGATCACCAGTGGATCCGCAGGCCCACGACCGGCAACGACTCCACCATCGACTACACGCTCGCCCGCGCCCAGTTCGGCCTCGCCGACGGCAGTCCGGTGACCCGGGCGCTGGTTTACATCGCCGCCCCGATGCGCTGGCAACTGCACGTGAACGGCCAGGTGGTCGATACTCAAGACGACTACCAGTTACCGCGGTGCGCGGGCGGGCCGAACATCATCACTCCGCTGCCGGCCAGCACGTTCACCATAAGCGGCAGGGTGAACCTCGCCGCGTACCCAGGCTTCCTGTCCGGCGGCTCAGTCGCCGTCTACGTGGACAGGAATACGATCCCCGTTCCGCTGACGGTGAACCAGGAGGGCTCGTTCACCAGCTGCCCCATCACGCTGAACAACGATGAGTGGGCGCGATTACATGGCGGTAAACGGTCTCGGATACCGCGGTACGGGCGGTCCGTTCGGATGTTGACAGGCGGGCGTTGTCGGCGGATAAAGAAGAGCGTCGGCCTGTTGAATGCTGGAGAGCAGTGTTTGAAGGCTGTTGGAACCGGGCCGCCTCTCGCCCGGCGGCCGGGGAACGACCCCTGGACAGGAACCCTGACAGGAGCGCCCGATGCCGAGCAATACTGCCATCCGCCCCCGCAAGCGCGCCCGCGGCCGGCTCGCCGCCGCCGTGGCCGCCGCCGCGTGCCTCGCGCTGGGCCTCGCGTTCACGGCACCGGCCCGGGCGGCCGCGCCCGCCGTGGCCGCGGGCCCGC
>JAICYD010000153.1 GCA_025934375.1 Streptosporangiaceae bacterium
CGGGTTCTTGGTCATCCTCAGCGCGGGCGCGGTGGTCGGCCGGTACGCGCCGGGCACTATCGCCCGTGTGGTGGTCGACAGCCACCTGATCTCCGTGGAGGAGCTCGGCGGCTCCTGGCCCGGCACAGTCACAGCCTCTTCACCGAAAGGGCCGCCCCTCGGCGAAGGTGACTGACCATCAACTCGGAGAGTCGTTTCCGAGTAATGATAGAATTAAGGTATGTCCGGCCTGGCGGATCCCGTCCCTCCTGATGACGCCATCACGGTTATCCAAGCGCTAATAGCAGGCGCCCGGAATACTCAGCTTATCTACGTCGCGGCGAAACTCGGCCTGGCCGACGCGCTTCATGACGGGCCGCGAAATGCAGATGACGTCGCCGCCGAGCTGGGCGTGAATGCGCCAGCGTTGAGAAGCCTCTTGCGTGGGCTGGTCAATCGCGGGCTGGTGGCTCAGGAGAGCACGGGGGCTTTTTCGCTGACCGCGCTCGGGCAATACCTTCGATCCGGCGCGCCGGGCGCGTTGCGGGATCACGCTATCAGGTCGGGCGAAGTCCAGTACCCGGCCTGGGGCAGCCTGCTCTACGCAGTGGAAACAGGACAGTCAGCGTTCGAGCGCGCGCACGGCACCGACTTCTTCGGCTACCTGGCCGTCCACCCGGCGGTGAATGATGCATTCAACGCGGGAATGGCGGCCGCGACGGAATCAATCGTAGACGAGATAGTCGCCGCCTACGATTTCTCGCCGTTCGCCAGGATCGTTGACGTGGGCGGCGGCGCGGGTGTTCTCCTCAGCAGGATCCTGGAGATGCATCCAGCGTCGACGGGAATCCTGTACGACTTCGCGGCGGTCACGGAGAAAGCCTCGGCCTACCTGGCCAGGAGAGGGCTCTCGGGGCGGGCCGAGGTAATAGCCGGAGACTTCTTCGCCAGCGTGCCGAGGGGCGACCTTCTCGTCCTCCAGGCCATCCTGCATGACTGGGACGATGAGCGAGCCGGCGTGCTACTCCGCCAATGCCGCAAGGCGCTGGGACCGGCTGGCCGCCTCCTGATCATCGAAGATATCCTCCCTGGCCAGGTTCACGCCGGCCTGCCCCTGATCGAGAGCGACCTGCTGATGCTCGTATGCCACAACGGCCGGGAGCGAACCCTCGCTGAATACGAGGAACTCCTCGCGAGGGAGGGGTTTCGGCTGGAGTCAGTGAGCGAGACGGGCAGCTCCGACAAGATCATCGCGGTCAGCGCCGCGCCAGCGAAATTACGCGGGCCTCGCTCTACCAGGATGTCCTCGGACTTCAGCAGGTGGTCATTGACGGCGAGAGCCAGGCCGTGTTCCGGGATACCGGCTGAGCCAGATTGTCGGCCCGCGTCCGGCCCGTCGAATTTCGGAACTGGACGGCCCGGCCCGCGCGCTATACCCTTTCCCTGTCGGCGTTAGAGGGCGCCGCCGGGTTCGCGGGCAGGACCTGAGTCCACCTCTGTTCGGGGTAGTGCCTTCCGGCGAGACCGTCTTCTTACCGAGCCCAAACGCGAGCCTGGGCCGTGAGGAGACGTCATGTCCGAGCTTCCTGGCCGCCCCAACCTCGACCAGCTTCGCCGCCAGGCCCGCGAGCTGCTTCGCGCGGCCGCTGACGGCCAGCCATCTGCCCTGACCCGGATCCGTGCGTTCTCGGAACGGGTATCGCTGTCGGCCGCCCAGCTGGCGGTGGCCCGAGAGTACGGCTTCGCGAGCTGGCCCGCGCTGCACGCCGAGGTGGAACGCCGCCTGGCCGAGTTGCCCGCTCCTGGCGGGGGAGCCGGGCGGGGCGGGGCCCGCTGGTCGTTCGGCGGAGCCGCCGCCGTCGAGACGGCAGTGGGAACGCTATCCCCCGGAGTCCTGGTCGCGGGCGCAGGCCGGGCTGCGCTGGACGCGTCACTGATGCCCCCCAGCCAGATCCAAGACCGGCTCGCCGTGCCGCCGCCCCCGATCAGCAACAGCGCATGGCTAGCCCATGCCCACGCCCTGATGGCCCTCGACGAGGCCATCGTCCCTGCCGTAGCGCTCACCGATGACCAGGGAACCGAATACGACCTGCGCGTCGATGACATCCAGCACTTCCCGCACGACGGCCGTGGGCCTCAGCCGGTATCGCTGCGCCTGGGAGTGGATCCGGTTCCCGCGCGTGAGTGCGGCTGGCTGGAACTGCGCGGCCAGGACGGATCAGCGAGCCGGCTGGTGCCGTCACCACGCCAGGATGCGCGCGTCAGCCGCCTGGCGCCAGGACCGGAGGGTCCCGCCGCACGGGAACTGTCTGGGCGAGCCCTGGACCTCATCGGCTTCACCGGATACGGAACCGACCAGGGTGAAATGGAGCGGTACTGCTCCGCGGCGCTCGCCCGGGCGACGGAGATCCGGCAGTCCGCAGAATCCGGCACCGTCGGCGACCTGCCCGCCCAGCTGGCCCGGCTGTGCGCCTTCCTTACCGGGCGCGGCCCGGCCGACGGCCTTCCCCGCGAATGGTCCGCCATCATCAGCGCCGCGAACCTCGCGGACGGGGCACAGCGGCACCTTGACATCTCCGCTGCCTTGCCACCGGTCGATGACATCGTGGTGCGAGTCGACAGCCTCGTGTCCGAGCCAGAATCCTGGAGGGTTTACCTGCGCGCGGAACCCAGCTGGTGGATCTACAGCGCCGACGGGCAACACAAGAGGGCGGTCATGCTGGCCCGCGCCGAAGACGACCTCGGCGGCCTGTACCTGAGCCAGTTTGGGGGCAGCCAGAGTGACGGCGACCACGAGGAACTCATCCTGGGATTCCTGCCCAGGCTCAACCCGCTCGCCCGGACCGTGACCCTGGCATTCACCCATGCGGCAGAACAGGCAACCATCGAACTCCAGCTGCCGTGACCCTGGCAAACGGCAACCCGGAAGCGCCATGATCAGGAACGCCCACCCAACGCCTTGGCGACCATTGCTGCTCGCTCCCAATTGCCAGTCGCGTCCAACAATGCCCGCATGGCCGACAAGGGCAGTACGGGGATGTGTCGGCCACCGACGATGATTAGGTCCACATGGTCAAGGTCCGGCATGGCGACAACCACATCGCCAGTGGCGTCCACAGCCTCTGCGCCCTCCAAGATCTCGACCTCGACGCCGTGGACCACGGCGAGGACCCTGCGGATGGCGCGTACATCGCCGCGATTCCAGCGGTCCTCGTCGCTCACCACGGCGGCCCGCAGCCCCTCGGCTAGCTCAGCTGCGGCTACATGATCAACCAGGAGATCCAGGTCCCTGGGACCGACCGGCAATCCATGCAGGGCGAGGGAGGCGCTTCCGCCGACAGCCCACTTGCCATCTCGGACAATGGGCAGTTCGCCCAGGGCCGTACGCCACGCTGGTGCTGATCTGATCACGGCAACCAGCGTCCCATGGTGAATGTCACCGGCACATCGGCGCCCGGCCAGCACTCAGCTCGCGAGACCAGCCATCGCCGTGTCGCGGGAGCGGGCTGAACGGCTGCGCCTGATCAGCATCCAGATCCCGACGACCAGGGCCGCGACTATGCCGATGACTGGCGACAAGAGGACGGCCACGAGCAGGCCGATGGCGACCGCGATGGCGACCATCGCCATCAGCCACCAGAAGCCGAACCCCCGGTCCTTGCCAATCGTGGCCATGAATACAGACTTGGCCAAACGGACGGGAGACCTGACTTCCGCGCGCACCCGGTCGACAGCGCTCGACACCAGAGATCTGACCGAGCGTGCCGCAGTCGTCGCCAGAGAGCGCAAGCGGTCGGCGGCCTTCGAAACCTTGGCTCCGAGCCAGCGCAACGGAGCGACTTTGCCTCCAGCGAGGACTTCCCCGTCTTTCAGGGAGGCGGTACTTGGACTCATCGGACCCTCCTCCTTGACCTCGATCGCCGGGTCTAAGAGCTTCTCCCATGATAGCCGGAGCACTCGCTGGCGAGGGTCGCGGTGGTTTCCCTCGAGGCATGCCGGGGGCATCAACGAGGTGCGCGGTTCACTGGGCGGGAGACCGGGCATCAGCACGAGCAGGTCGAAGGTGCTATCGACATGCCTATCTCAACAGAGGGGGGAACATGGCGGAGCGGAGGTCCGCGAGGCTTGCCGCCTCCACGTGGGCGCCGACGTCTCGCTGGGGCGGGTCTCCCTCGACATCAAGGGCGTGGACGCTCGCGGCCGTCCTGCGTTACCCAGCCCGAAGCCCGCGCCGAAATCCGCGCCCCGCGAGCCCCGGCTTAGGGTAGCCCCGCCAACCGCCAGCCAACTACGCTTTTGGTACCTGCGTTCGGCAGGGGAGGAGCGGTAATGGGCGAGACACCAGGCCAGGTGCCAGCCAGCGGGGGCGACCTTCGGGCTTCCCACGCCGACCGGGAGCAGGTGATCGGCACCCTGAAGGCCGCGTTCGTGCAAGGACAGCTAGCCAAGGATGAGTTCGACCTGCGGGTGGGCCAGGCGCTGGTGTCGCGGACCTACGCGGAGCTGTCCCTCGTCACTGCCGACCTCCCCCCGGGACTGGCCCCGCTTCAGCATTCCCAGCCCGCCCGGGCGCCCGGCTGGCGGCCAGTTCTGCGAGGGCCCCGCGTGGCGATGACAGTCGCGACCATGCTTTACGCGAGCCTGTGGGTGCTGGCGATCACCTTGCCCAGGGACGCCGCGGGCGACCCCGAGGCGGCCGGCGCCAACCTGGTCGGGCTGGGCACCCTCCTCTACCTGCTCGTCATGACCTTGGCGGGGGTCTGGGCGCAGTCGCGCTGGCGGCACCGGCCAGACTGATCCACGACAACAGCCACGGACCGCTCCAGCTCGCGATCGACGAGTACGGGTACTACATCGCCGCGTCCTTAACCGGTGACAGGAAGGTCCACTAGGTAATCAAGTCCCGGGCGCTGCTGCCCTGCACCGGGGTCGTCTCCACCGCGCAGTAGATGTACGGGGACGCCCCGGTGCACAGGGTGCCGATCACGTCCTGCCGCATGCCGTAGGGTTCGTCCTGCCGCATGACGTAGGGTTCGGAGAATACGTCTGCGCGCCGTCCTGGCTGGAGATTGGCGACCATCCCGTGGAATGGCTGGAAGCGAGGCGCGGGCGGCGGGGTAACGGACGGGGGTTCGTTGATGATCACGCGATTATTGCTCATCGTTGTCGTCGTTTGCCATGACCTAACCCTCCGCTAAATCCCCGAAGCATGGGCTTTCCGGTCGTCATAGACTGGGGCCGAATGCCGGACAACAATCGAGGTCCATGTGGCGGTCGCGGACGAGGGGAAAGAATCGCGGCAGGTTACGGCCGGGCGAGACGCGTTCGTGGCGGGCCGCGACCAGTTCGTGATCAACGTGAACGTCCCCGAAGCTACTCAGGACCCGTCCAGCCAACCGGGGCCCAGCCGATCGGATCAGCCGGGCGCGGGCGACGACTCCGGCGGCCTAGGCAAGCTCCTCTTCACCGCCCGGGTGCCGAAGCATTCCGGCCAGCTGTCGGTGGCGTTCGGCGCGAATAACACGCTCGTGGTCACCGAGAAGGACACCACCGTCCACCGCTGGTCGCTCGACGACGGCACCCCGCTCAACGGTGCCCCCGCCAGCCCCGCGCCGCGGTTCAACGTCATGCGCGTGGATGTCGGCACCCGGATGGCGGCCTGCACCACCATGCCCGCGGTAGCCGTCTCGCGGGGCGCGCGGGTCACGCTGCTGCACTTCGGCGGGGCCGGGTACCGCACCGCCACCATTGAGCTGGGCAGCAACGAGTGCCTTGTCCCCGCCGACGGCGCCCGGTTCGCCACCTACGACGGCCGCGGGGTCGCGGTCCGGGACTTCGCCGACGGGTCGGTCATCTGGCGCGCCCCCGGCCCGCGTGGCCTCGCCGCCGCCGCCATCGACGGCCAGGGGAAGACGGTCGCCATGGCCGGCGGCCCGAACCTCCTCGCGGGCTCGAATAAGGTCGTCGTGGCCGCCGAGGACGACCCGCACCACCCCCGCGAGTTCGCCTTCGCGAACTTGCCGGTCGCCGCCGGATGCCACCTGGGCATGTCGCCCGACGGGGAACTGGTCGCCTGCGTGTCCTTCCGGGAGATCGTCGTCGTCCGCCCGCGCACCGGGGAGGTCGTCCACCGAAGGCCGCTGGGCAGCGTGCGCGAGGACGTGATGGCATCCCTGGGAACGCGCCCGCACCGACTGACCTGCAGCCCGCAGGGCGACGTCCTCTGGTACCGGGGGCACCGGATCGTGGACGTGAACTGGTCGCCGGACGCGTCCCGCTACCTCCCGCAGTCCGGGCTGTGCGACGACATCGCGTTCGATCACGCGACCGCCCGCCTGGCCACGGTGAGCGAATCGGGCCGGGTCGACGTCTGGGAATGGCATCCGCGGGCACCAGCGCGGTAACCCCCGCGGGCACGCGATCGCGGCGAGATCAAGTGGTCGCACCACAAAGCTTCGCCTAGGATCTTGCGGGCGGACCTGAACGGATCCCGCGAACCTCCCCCGAAAGACCCCAAGGAGTCATGTAAATGACCGACACGTCCGCACGACCCCCGTTCCGCGCCGACCATGTCGGCAGCCTGCTGCGGCCGCAGGAGGTTCTCCAGGCGCGAGACGACTTCGCCGCTGGGCAGGTCACCGCCGAGCAGCTGAAGGAGATCGAGGACGCGGCCATCCAGAAGATCATCAGCATGCAGGGCGAGGTCGGGCTGAAGGCCGCCACCGACGGCGAGTTGCGCCGTGAGTCATGGCACATGGACTTCATCTACTCCCTTGGCGGCATCACGAAGGTCCAGGACGACACCATCAAGGTCGCCTTCCACAACAAGGACAAGAACTTCGAGTGGGCACCCCCGTCGGCGCACGTCACCGCGCCCGTCACGCTCGAGAAGACGATCTTCGCCGACGCCTTCACCTTCGTTAAGGACAACGCGTCCCCGGAGCAGACCCCCAAGCTGACCATCCCCAGCCCGAGCATGGTCCACTACCGCGGCGGCCGCGAGGCGATCAAAGCGGCCATCTACCCTGACCTGGAGCAGTTCTGGGACGACCTGGCCAAGGCCTACGCCGACGAGATCCAGCGCCTGTACGACCTGGGCTGCCGGTACCTGCAGCTGGACGACACGTCGATGGCGTACGTGAACGACCCCAGGCAGCGCCAGCACATCGCGGCGATCGGCGGCGACCCGAACCACCAGCACGAGACCTACATCGCCACGATGAACCAGGCCCTGGCCAACCGCCCGGCCGACATGGCGATCACCGTGCACACCTGTCGCGGCAACAACCAGTCGATGTGGGCGGCCGAGGGCGGCTACGACTTCGTCGCCGACTCGCTGTTCAACGGCCTGGACGTCGACGGCTTCTTCTGCGAGTGGGACGACGAGCGCTCCGGCGGCTTCGAGCCGCTGCGCTACCTGCCCAAAGGCAAGCGCGTGGTCCTCGGCGTGATGACCACCAAGAGCGGCGTGCTGGAGTCCAGGGACTACCTCAAGCGTCGCGTCGAGGAGGCCGCCACGTACGCCGACATCGACCAGCTCTGCCTGTCCGGCCAGTGCGGCTTCTCCTCCACCAAGGAGGGCAACTCGCTCACCCAGGAGCAGCAGTGGGCCAAGCTCGCGCTCATCGTCGAGACCGCCCAGGAGATCTGGCCCGACGCCTGAGCCACCCCCAAGACCGAGACCGCGGTACGTAACGGAGCGGGGCCGACTGCAGCAGTCGGCCCCGCTCCGTTACGTGTGAAGATGGCAGGCCTAGTCGGCGTCCTTCCAGGCCGAGACGTCCTCACGGTAGGTGTAGGGGTTGGCGAGGACCTCGTGCTCCGGGATCTCGGGGTGCATGCCCTTGTCCCACTCCTCGGCCCCGTGCTCGGCTCGCAGGTACTCGATCGTGGCACCGATCGCCTGCCGGGCCTTGGCCAGGTCCACGCCGACCAGCTTGTGGCCGAGCTTCACGACCTTGCCATTGACGATCACCGTGTGCACGTCACCGCGCTGGGCCTGGTAGACCACGTGCCCGTAGGGGTGCAGGACCGGGAAGCTGACCGGCGAGTTATCGTTCTTGATCAGCACGATGTCGGCCTTCTTGCCGGCCTCGACGCTCCCTACGGTTGAGTCGAGGCCGAGTGCCTTCGCCCCGCCCCGCGTCGCGTAGTCGACGACATCCTCGGCGCGCAAGATGTGGTTGGTGAGGCCGACGCCCTTGGCGTGCGCCTCGAAGTGCTCCATGGCGCGGTCGGCGTTGAGCGTGGCCCGCATGGCGGCGAACATGTCGGCGCTCCACCAGACGCTGGTGTCATTCGACAGCGACACCGGGATGCCGTACTTGCGCAGCTTCCAGGTCGGCGAGTACCCCTGCCCGGCGTTGCACTCGCTCTCCGTCGAGATGGACGTGTAGCCGCCGGTCGCCGCGATCTTGTGGTAGCTATCGGGGGATAGCGTCGCCGCGTGCACGTAGATCGTGCCGGGGGTCATGTACCCGCCGTCGTACATCTGGTTGATGCCGACGTCACTGGTCACGTTGTAGACGCCCGCGTGCGTGGTGACCGCGACGCCGAGGTCGCGCGCCACGTCGAAGGCGGCCTTCTCCGGGAACCCCTCGACGCCCGGGAGGTCGAAGGCGATCTGGAAGCCCAGCATGTCGCCCTTACCGTCGATGCGCCGGGTGTAGAAGTCACGGAACTCCGGCGTGGTCGCCCACTCCCACGCGCCCTGGAAGATGTTCCCGTAGCCGAGCACGAACCGGCCCGGTACCGACTCCAGGGCGTCCACCGCCGCGTCGGCGTGCTCGGTGGTCCGCAGCCCGTGCGACCAGTCGACGCTGGTGGTGACGCCGGCGTCGATGGCCTCGATCGCCGACAGCAGGTTGCCGGCGTAATAGTCCTCCGGGCGGAAGATCTTGCCCCACTGCAGGTAGTAGTAGACGAAGTACTGGGTGAGGGTCCAGTCCGCCCCGTACCCGCGCATCGCGGTCTGCCACATGTGCCGGTGGGTGTCGATCATCCCGGGCATGACGATGCCGCCGGCCGCGTCGATCTCCGCGGTGCCGTCCGGTACGGCCAGGGCCGGGCCGACCGCGGCGATCCGCTCGCCGGTGACGAGGACGTCGGCGCCGGTGAGCACGGTGTGCGCGTCGTCCATGGTGAGCACTGTCGCGTTGCGGAGCACAACCGGCTGGCCGGAGCTAACCGGCTGCGGCGCCGTTTCAGTCATCGAGAAAACCCTCCACTGTGAGAGTGATGCGGACGCTCGTCCGATAATCGGTCACCTGAAGCTTGATTCGGAACATTGGTCCTTAATCCCCATGGTGTCAAGTGTCATGAACAGGCCGATCGTTGTGGTGGCGTCCCAGCGTCTGTCCGGCATGCGGACAAGGTGGGGCGGACGCGCTACAGTGCGAAAAAGCTCACATAGGAGAGGTGCGCAGTGGCTCGTCGGGACAGCAGCCCTGACTTTATCGAGGCGATCGCGCGCGGCCTCGACGTGATCCGGGTCTTCGGGCCGGGGCAGCCGGTAATGTCGCTCGCCGCCGTGGCCGGGGCCAGCGGCCTGCCCCGCCCTACGGCCCGGCGCATCCTGCTGACCCTGGAGCAGCTCGGGTACATCCGGCAGGTCGGCGGCGGCAGCGGCAGCGTCGCCGGGACCGTGCCCGGCGGTTTCGAGCTCACCCCGAGGGTGCTGGACCTGGGCATGTCCTATGTACTGTCGCGGGGCCTGTGGGAGATCGCCCGGCCGCACATGGAGGAACTGGTCGCGCGCACCCACGAGTCCTCGTCCATCGCGCAGCTGGATGGCTCGGACATCGTCTACGTCGCCCGGGTCGCGGTGCCCAAGATCGTCGCCCTGCGCGTGTCGATCGGCACCCGCTTCCCGGCGATGCAGACGTCGCTGGGCAAGGTCTTGCTGGCCGGGCTCTCCCTGGCCGAGGCCGAGGACGTCCTGGCCGAGCCGAGCCGGTCCGGCATCACCCCGCGCTGGCAGCCGGGCGCCGCCGAGCGCGCCGTCGCGCTGCGCGAGGTGCGCGCCCGCGGCTGGGCGCTGACCGACGGGGAACTGGCGGCCGCCATCCGATCGGTCGCGGTGCCACTGCGCGACGGCGACGGGAAGGTCATCGCCGCGCTGAACGTGAACTCGCACTCCGCTGAGACCTCGCTGGAGAAGCTGACCGGGGAATACCTGCCGCTGCTGCTGGCCACGGCGGGCGCCATCAGCGCCGACTGGGCGGCATGCCATGCTGTTCCACAGGTACAGGTAACGCTATCCGCTGAATCTTGACAGGGTCTAGCCGAAAACCGATACTCGGCAGACGGACAGATGTCCGACAGGCGGACGGGCTCATAGAGGGGTTTACGCAATTGAGTGACACTGGCCAGCCCGG
The DNA here is from genome assembly GCA_025934375.1 of Streptosporangiaceae bacterium. Classification (GTDB taxonomy): domain Bacteria; phylum Actinomycetota; class Actinomycetes; order Streptosporangiales; family Streptosporangiaceae; genus Trebonia. Next base: position 10,356 of record JAICYD010000153.1, read on the forward strand.
TCCGCTGTCCGGGCTGCTCGTGGCCGACTTCTCCCGCGTCCTCGCGGGCCCGTACTGCACGATGCTCCTGGCCGACCTCGGCGCCGAGGTCATCAAGGTGGAAAGCCCCGGCGGCGACGACACCCGCAGCTGGATGCCGCCGGTCACCGACGATGGCGTCTCTACCTATTTCCTCGCCATCAACCGTAACAAGAAGTCGGTGGCGCTGGACTTGAAGAAAGAGCGGGACGTGGCGCTGGCCAAGGCGCTGGCGGCCCGCGCCGACATCTTCGTGCAGAACTTCAAGCCCGGCGGCCTGCGCAGGTACGGCCTTGACTACGCCTCGGTGAGCGCCGCCAACCCGGGGATCATCTACGCCTCGATCAGCGGCTTCGGCGAGAGCGAGGGCGCGTCCAACCTGCCCGGCTACGACCTGATGGTCCAGGCCATCTCCGGCATGATGAGCCTGACCGGGGACACCGACGGGCCACCGTACCGGGCCGGCATCTCAGTATTCGACGTGATCGCGGGCCTCCACTCGGCGATCGCGATCCTGGCCGCGCTGAACCACCGCACCGCCACCGGCGAGGGCCAGCACCTGGAGGCGAGCCTGCTCGCCTCCGCGTTGTCCGGCATGGTGAACCAGACCAGCGCGTACGTGGCGGGCGGCACGGTGCCGTTCCGGATGGGGAACTCCCACCCCAGCCTGTTCCCGTACGAGCCGCTGCCCACCAAGGACCGGGACATGATCATCACCGCGGGCAACGACGCCCAGTTCCGCAAGCTGTGCGAGGTCATCGGGGTCCCGGAACTTTCCGAGGACCCGCTGTACGCCACCAACCCGGCCCGGACCGCGAACCGCGACAAGCTCCGCCCGCTGCTGGCCGCCAGGCTCGCCGCCAAGCCGGCCGCCGAGTGGTTCCGGGAGCTGATCGCGGCGGGCGTGCCGTGCGGGCCCATCAATACGGTGGACGCCGGTATAGCGTTCGCGGAGGAGATCGGGCTGGGACCAGTCGTGACCGTCGGATCGGGCGAGGCCACCCGGCCCGCGGTGCGGCACCCGGTCAACTTCTCCAAGACCCCGGCGAGCTATCCGCTGGCCCCGCCGGGGCTCGACGAGCATGGCGAGGAGATCCGCGCCTGGCTGGAGGGCTTGCTGTGACGCAGTCATCTCCCGGGGGGGCGACCCCCCGTACCCCCCCGGGGGCATCTCCCGGGGGGGCGACCCCCCGTACCCCCCGGTACCCGACCTCGCTCGGGACGTCCGACGCCGACACCATCACCTTGCTTGGCCAGAACCTGGCCGAGGACCTCATGGGGAAGGTGGGGTTCGGGGAGCTGGCCCTGTGGATGGTGACGCTGAGGCGGCCCACCCCGTCCGAGGTGCGGGTCTTCGAGGCCGTTCTCGTCGCCCTGGCCGACCACGGATTCACGCCGACCGCGATCGGGGCGCGGATCACGTTCCTGAGCGCCCCCGATTCCGTGCAGGGCGCGATCGCCGCCGGGCTGCTCGGCGGCGGCAGCCGGTTCCTCGGCGTGACCGAGGACTGCGGGCAGTTCCTGGCGGCCACCTTGGCCCAGGCGGGCACGGTGCCCGCCGACGAGGGGGGCTTCGATGAGCTGGCGCTGGAGGCGGTCAAGCAGGCCCGGGCCGCGAAGAAACTCGTCCCCGGCCTGGGCCACCCGGTGCACAAGGTCCGCGACCCGCGCACTCCCGTCCTCAGCAAGATCGCCGCGGAAGAGGGGCTGCGCGGCCCGCACCTGCGCCTGTTTGAGGCGATCGGCCGGGTCCACCCGCAGGTTCTCGGCCGCACGCTGCCGCTCAACGGCGCCGGCGTCTGCGGCGCGGTGCTCGCCGACCTGGGCCTGCCGCTGGAGCTGCTGCGCGGCTTCGCGATCCTGGCCCGGTGCGCTGGCCTGGTCGGACAGCTCGCTGAGGAACTGCGCACTCCGATCGCCAGCGACATCTACATGTCAGTGGACCGGAACGCCGTCTACGTAGCCCCCACCCCCCCGTCCGAATAGCTTCCCGGGAGCCGCCATGGCCACTATCGCCGCGGTCATCGCATCGACACATCACCCGTTCTACTATCGCGCCAGCACGTCGACGGGCCAGGACCGCCCGCCGTTCGCCGACGAGTGGGTCTCGAAGATCTTGTCGTTCCGCGAGACGCTGACGCGCGCCAACCCCGACGTCCTCGTCCTGGTGGGCAGTGACCACTTTCACCAGCTGTGGCTGGACAACATGCCGCAGTTCCTGGTCGGCAAGGCGCCGTTCTACGACGCGAACTGGTACAACGAGGAGCGGGAGTTCGGCCTGCCCCGGATGCTGTTCACCGGGCAGGAGGACCTGTCCTGGCACATCCTGCGCGGCGGCCTGGATGCCGGCTTCGACCTCGCCTACAGCAACGAGCTGCGCATCGACCACAGCGTGACCTGCCCGATCATCACACTGCGGCCCGACGCCGACCTGCCGATCGTGCCGGTCTACACGAACATCTTCGCGCCGCCGCTGCCTCAGCCGAAGCGGTTCGTCCAGCTCGGCCAGCAGATCCGCGACCTCGTGGAGTCGTGGCCGAGCGACAAGCGGGTCGCCATCATCGGCACCGGGCACCTGTCGCTGGAGTTCGGCCCGCGCCAGTTCGGCCCGCACGGCCCCGACCCGGAGTTCGACCGCAAGGCCGTCGAGTGGATCGCCAACGGCGACATCGAGAAGGCGCTCGGCGAGGTCTCCCTGGAGTCGCTGTGGGAGCCCGGCAACGCCACCCACGGCTTCCTGGACTTCATGCTGATGATGGGCGTGGCCGGAGCGGGCATCAAGGCCGACTACGTGGACACCCTCGACCTGTTCCACACGATGGAGGCCTACTTCACCTGGTACCCGGGAGCGGGCCCGGAGGCAGGCAAGGGGGCGGCGCAGTGAGCAGGTACCTCCTGAACAAGTTCCTCTACACGATCGACCGCGACCCGGAGCTGGTCGAGCGGTACCGCGAGGACCCGCGCGGCACGGTCGAGTGGTGGGAGGCCGAGCGCGCCAACGCCATCCTCAACGTGCATGGCGCCGAGCGCAGCACCTGGCTGAAGTTCGACGACGTCGAGCGGGAGGCGCTGGCCACCCACGATTACGTCAAGCTCTTCGAGCTGGGCGCCCACCCCTTCCTGTCGCTCACGCTGTGCATAGCGATGTTTGAGCGCGACTACGAGGAGCCCCTAGCCTTCCAGCTCAAGTTCGGCGCCGACCTGGCCGCCCGGTTCACCTTCCCCTATCCCGACATCACCACCTAGTTTCCTGGGGGATAGGCACCAATCCCCCAGACCCCCTAACCAGTGCAGCCTCCGTCCGTACTCCCGGCTGCGCCGGCAGGAGCCCCGGGAAACCGCCGGGGCCCTGCGCGGCTCGCCGGAACCGCGCAGGTGCTCGCTCGCAAGCTCGCTGCACCGCGCGGAAAACCGAGGTAGTCAATCTCCCATCTGCGCGCGGCCCGGCAACGCAGCGGGCGGGCTGGTTCGCATCGCCCGCAGGGAATCACCGTCGGCGTTCCTTGCCTTCTGTGCGCCTGTGTGCCACCGCGCCCGAACGCCGTCCGCTGTGAGCAACACACGGCCGTCGCGTCCCATTGGCGCTATTTCATTTCAGCGCTTAATTGCCCATAATCCTTCGTCGGCATGGGTGATCCCGAGCTTTCGCCGCGAACGCGCTAATTTCCCTGAAAAGTCTCTGGATTCCGGGCTTAAAGATGTATTAAGGTTTCACGCTAAGGGATTTGCCGGATTACCGGCAAAGGGCGTTAGCTGGGGGCACGGGTGAGTACTGTTTTTCTTGAGGATTCTACGAACGCCGGGGGGCTGAACCCCGGCATGTACGGCTACGGCGGGTACTTCAACGGCCCGTTCGCCAATCTGACCAGCATCCGAAACCGTTTTCCGGGAAAGTCCGTGATGGGCTACGCCACCCGGGTCAATGGCAGTCACGGGGCCGACGCCATCGACGCCGAGCCAGGGACCCTTGGGGGGCACGTTCAGCCCCAACGCCGCAGGCGTGCTGCGGTTCATTCACGAGTGGACGGGCGGCTCGGGCCTGTTCCGCAAGCCGGTCGTGTACACGATGGGGTCGTGGGCCGACGCGATGCAGGACTTCCTCGCGGCGAACGGCATCAGCCGGGACCGGTACTTCCTGCTGACCGCGCACTACGGCAGGGGAGAGCACTTCTGCGGCCCCGCCACCTGCGGGCTGAGCCGGACCCCGGCCGACGCCACCCAGTACCTGGCGGCCGGGCCATTCGACCGCAGCTGCTTCCACTCGGAGATGTTCCTCACCGCGGGCACCGTCCCGCCCACGCCCGTCCAGGTGAAGGCGGCCGCCCCGGTCAACACCGACGGCGCCACGGTGCGGGCCGGCGACACCGGCAGCGCCGTGCGGCACGTTCAGCAGCGCCTGATCACCTTGGGATACCTCCCGCACGGCGCCGATGATGGCATCTTCGGCGGGCAGACCCAGGACGCCGTGCAGCGATTCCAGCGGTTCCGGAAGATCACCGCCGACGGCGTGGTCGCCGCCGGGACCTGGGCGGAGCTGAACAAGAGCCCAGCCCCGGAACTGGCCACCGCCACGACCGTCGAGAAGGTGCCCACCTCCGTGCTCCGGCCGGGCGATCACGGGCCCGACGTGGTCACCCTGCAGCGCAAGCTCTCCGGATCCGGGATCCGCGGCGCCCGCGGCATAGCCGTGGACGGCGTCTTCGGCCAGCAGACCCAGGTCGCCGTCCGCAACTACCAGAAGGCGGTCGACCTGCCGATCGACGGCATCGTCGGCGTCGCCACCTGGGCACAGTTGTTCGCGGACGCGATTGACCCGTGACGGCGCCCGCGCCCAGCGGCATTGACCGCGTCAGCGGACGGCGATGACCAGCAGGCAGGTGTCATCCCCGGTGTCGGCGACGGCGTCAACCGCTCCAGCTGCTGCCGGGCCTCGGCGGCGGTGCAGCTCAGCCGCTCCATCAGCATCCCGCTGGCCCGCTCGGTGACCGACCGGGCGGCGGCCTGCGCGCGATGGCGGTCCAGTTCGCCGCGCAGCAGGCTCGTCAGCGCGGTCAGCCGGGTGACCGGATCGCGTTCGGGTGTGCTCACGCCTTCCCTCCCCGCGGTTCACTGGTGGCTGCCATCGTAGGGGCCGGCGGCCTTGGCCGTCGCCTACCGGGCCGCCGCCCGCCGATGGCATCATTCGGAGTACCCGGATACAGCAACGGCTGAGGTGAAGCGGCATGGCTACGGCAACCAAGTCCAGGCAGCCCGACAGCGAGCAGCTCCAGCAGCTGCTGGCCGGGTTGACCGCGGTACGCAGCGGGGACTTCGGGGCCCGGCTCCCCGAGGGCCGTGACCCGCTCATGAACGAGATCGCCGCGGTTTTCAACGGCATGAACGAGCAGCTGGCCGTGTTCACCTCCGAGGTGACCCGGGTGGCCCGCGAGGTCGGCATCGACGGCAAGCTCGGCGGCCAGGCCCAGGTTCCCGCGGGCGCGGGCAGCTGGAAGGACCTCACCGATTCCGTCAACGCGATGGCCGGCAACCTCACCGGGCAGGTCCGCACCATCGCCCAGGTAACCACCTCGGTGGCCCGCGGCGACCTCAGCCAGCGGATCGCGGTCGAGGCCAAGGGCGAGGTCGCCGCGCTCGCCGAGACGATCAACGGCATGGTGGACACGCTGTCGGCGTTCGCGGGTGAGGTGACCCGGGTGGCGCGCGAGGTCGGCACGGAGGGCCGTCTCGGCGGCCAGGCCGAGCTGCCCGGCGTCGGCGGCACCTGGCGGGACCTGACCGACTCGGTGAACTTCATGGC
>JAICYD010000139.1 GCA_025934375.1 Streptosporangiaceae bacterium
ACCCCCGGGACGGCCTGTGCGCGCAACCAGAGAGCCGGAACGCCGCCACCCGCAGCTAACCCGGCAGCCCACCCGCCACGGAGTCCCAAACACCCGCCAAGAGGCCATCCGAGGAACAGCCCCAATTCAGCAGGCTCCTAGCGGTGCTGAGCCAGGCTCTCGTGGCGGCCAGCCGGGCTGGCGCGGAGCGCGGAGGCCAGGCGGTGTTTCGGTGCGGGCTGGACGATAACACAGCAGGTTTGCAGGCGGAGACGAGGAAGGCGGCATGGATCCTCGGACCTCACCCGCATCTGCCCGGTACCGCCGGGATTTCCCTGAACGGGACCGGGGCCGTGCGCGGCTTCTCCCGGGACACCGGCTGGGCGCGGCAGGCCCGGCATTTCGTCCAGTGCCACCTCGGCACCCGGTTCGACCGCCAGGTCGCGGTCGATGCGGCGATCACCGCTGAGTTGGCTGCCAACGCCGTGCTACACGCCCGCTCGCCCGTTCACCGTGACGATCTCTCACCCGCCGGGCAGGGTGCGGATCTCCGTCCGCGACATGGCACCCGCTGCACGATGGCAGCCCGCTGCCGGCTATCCACGGCCACGGCCTGCACGTCGTGGCCCAAACTGACAGCAGCCGCCTGGGCCGCCGAGTCGCTCCCGACCCGGAAGACCTCGGCTGGGCTATCTGCGGGACCGTGAGGATGAAGGGAAGGTGGTGGGCAACCCGCTTCTCGGTGCCCTGCCACCGGGCAAGGAGGCAGCCGGCTGCAGCGGGCCGCTGTGGCTTTCCCTCAGCCATTCATGGACGGCCTGGCCGCGCACTGCGGCCGGGCCGTACTCTTCCTGCTTGGGCAGGTGCAGCCGGGTCAGGTAGTCCTGGGCCGGGCACCGCCGGTAGGAGCGGCCGTTTGTCACCGACCAGGTGCGTTGCCGGGCCGTCGGGTTGATGATGCCCAGAAGGCCGGGGATGCGCCTTATCTCCTCGCATACCGGTACTCACCGCTGCGAAGCTGGAATGGCTCCTGCCACGGATCCGGCCTTGGGGCGGGAACGCCGAACGCGGTCGCGTAGGCGGCGATCGCGACCTGCGACTTGTCGCGCCGCTCCGCGTCCGCCTCGCCGAAGCGGAGGAAGCGGTGCTCGCGCACCGACCCGTCCGCGGACTGGTACCGGCGGCCCCAGGCGTAGATCTCCCAGGTCCGGCCGCCGCTGACCTGCTGGACAGCCTAGTTATCACGCACCAGGACCGTCGCGGGAGTATCAAGGCCCGCGATCGTGTCGAGGTACCCGCTTGCCGCGTTCCCAGCCCAGCGGGCCAGTCCCCGGTGCAGCGGCGGCGCGGCGCCATGCCCGAGGCGCGTGACCGCGTCCTGCTTGCTCAGGCCATGAGCCTCCACGTCGTCAAGAATCCTGATAACGGCGTCCAGCGGGAAGTCCGCGAGGAACTTGTGGACCTCATGCTCGACCTCGTCGGCGACAGCCCCGTACGGCTGCTGGACCCCGCCTGCGGGACCGGGACCATCCTGCTCGCCGCGGCCAGGCGAGGGTACTCCCGCGTCGAGGGTCAGGAACTAGATCGCTCGCTCGCCCTCGTCAGCGCACTGCGCCTCGCCTTCACTGGCGCGTCCTTCGACGTCAGCAACGGTGACTCACTTCGGGCCGACGCGTACCCGCGCCCGTCCACCGGCGCGGTCGTGTGCAGCCCTCCGTTCGCGGACCGCAACTGGGGTGCCGAGGACCTAGCCGACGATCCCCGGTGGGAGTACGGAACCCCGCCGCGGCTCGAGCCGGAGCTCGCCTGGATCCAGCATGCGCTCGCGCACGTGGCACCAGGCGGCCCGGTCGTGATGCTGATGCCGCCAGCCGCCGCCGCGCGCCCGTCCGGCCGGCGAATTCGCCGGGCCCTCGTCGCCGGCGGGACCCTGCGGGCCGTCATTTCCCTGCCGCCGAAGCTCGCCGCGCACTACGCGCTCGCCCTGCAGATCTGGGTGCTCTCCCGCCCGGAGCCAGACCGCGCGCACTCCCACGTGCTGCTGGTGGATACGTCCGGGTTCACCACGCGCACCGCGCGGGCCGCAGATGCCATCTCGACATGGGCCCAGGTCCAGGCCGTGGTCGCTCGCGCCTGGAGCGTCTTTAAGAGCAGCCCGCAACTAGTCGCGGGCACGAGCGACATGGCGATCGCGGTCCCAGTCATGGAACTGCTCGGCGAGGAGGCCGACCTCACTCCCGCCCGCCACCTGCGACCACCCAGTCTGGCCGTGGCATCACAGGCAGACCTCGCTAGTCGGCGCACTGACCTGGCCAGTCGGCTGGCCGAACTCGCCCGCCTGCTGCCTCAACTGCCCCAGCCGCCCTCCGGCGACGGCGCGCCCTACCGCGACGCATCTCTCGAAGAACTCGCACAGACCGGTGCCCTCGTCATCGGGCGGGCTGGGGCCAGATCAGCCGACAGCGAACCAGATCCGGCCAGCGCCCGCGCCAGGGGCCGCATCCTCACCAGCCAGGACATCGCGCGAGCCGTACCGCCCTCCGGGATCGACGAGATCATCATCGACGAGGTGCGCAACTCGGCGATCCGCGCAGGCGACGTCCTCGTTCCCCTAATCGGTCGGCGGCTCACCGCCCGCGTGGCAGGCGATGAGGACGTAGGCGCCTACCTTTCGCCCACCGTTTACCTGATACGGCCAGATATCGCGCTCTCGACCCCTGGTTCCTGGTCGGCGTGCTATCCAGCAGCGGCGGCGGTCGGCAGGCCGCGCGGATGGCCAGTACCCTCGGCGACCGCATCCGCTTCGACCCCCGCCGGGTCCGAGTCCCGCTCCTCCCGATCGAGGACCAGCGCGCCTACGGCGAGTCCTTCCGCGGCATCTGGGACTTCACCCGCACCCTCCGCGCCGCCTACGACGAGGGCACCGATCTCGTCCGCGACCTCATCGATGCGACAGCCGCCCCGTTTCTCGACGCTCAGGATTCCGCGAAAGCACGGGACGCCGCCCGAAGTTCCTAACACCTGCAGCCAGTCGCCGCGTGCTGGCCAAGGCGCTGGGCTGGCCCGGGTGAGCCGCACCACCGGCACCACCGGCATCACCGGCATAACCCCAGGCCGACATGGACACGCCCAGTCCTTGCGCGAAGAAGTCCGCTAAGCGAATGACGCGTCGGCCGTGGACCCCCTGCCTGCTGTGATCGCGGTGCGTAACCAGATCGGAAGGGGTTCCGATGGCTGGTCTAGACCAATCTGGCAAACCTGGACGAGCCGACCCGCCGTCAACATCCGACCGCCGAGCAAGCAGCGAGCGAGCACGCCCGCGAAACCCGGGCAAACCGGTCGCACAAAAATGACCTGGAGTGATGAAACCCCAGGTCAGAACGGGTACGCCGCCAGGGACTTGAACCTCGAACCCAACGGATTAAGAGTCCGCTGCTCTCGTCTCAGATCAGTGCTCCTAGTACCACATGGTGCCGGGGAATCCGCAACCTCCGCAGGTCGGCTGCCGCTTCGTGCCAGACGGTGCCAGGACGTGCCATGACATGCGATCGACCACGGAGGAAACGCGGGCCAGAAATCGTATATGACCTCCGGGTCGCGGTGGGTAGCGAGGATGCCCAGCGGACAGGATGGGACGCGGGCGAAGCCTTGACATCCACGGGAATTACCACGCGCGTCAGCCTGGAACGAGTTCCGCTATGTCGGGATGGACCTTGGCCAGGCCCTGGTCGAAGGTTGCGAGGCGGCCGAGGTGCGCGCGGGCCAGCTGGGCCAGGTAGGCATCAGTCACCTGCCGGTGCCCGATGATCGCCTCGGCCGGCACGCTGGTGTACTGGATGTCATCGGGCCAGAACTCGTGCCGCGCGTGGCTGGTCGCGCCCGACAGGATGGCCCGCGCCGCTGCGGCGGGCTGGCCCTCCCTGATGAGCAGGCGCACCAGGCTGCCCTGCGTGATCGGGCAGGTCGCGAAGCCCTCGCCCAGGCCGGCGAACCAGTCCTCGGCGGCGCCGTGGTGGACGTGGTCCTCCACCAGCAGGGCTATGAGCAGGTTCGCGTCCAGCAGGACGCTCACAGGTCATCGTCCTCAAGGCGCCGGACATCCTCGGAGGTGATCGTCCTTCCCAGGCGGGCGACCGGCAGCCCGGTCCGCGCGCTCCTCGTCACCTCGCCGGGGCCGCCGGCGCTCAGGCCCCGGCGGATGAATGTCGAGGCGACCTGGCTCAGCGTCTGGTGGGTGTCCCTGGCGATGGCGGCAAGCTGCGAGTGCAGGTCACCCGGGATGTCGACAGTGGTGCGCATGACTTCATCGTACTCATCATCGCATCATGATGCAAAGATGCGATGAAGGCTGCGTGCTAACTCGCGAGCGGTATGGACGGAGCATGCGCCCCAACTCGCATCCCTTAACTGTCGCAGTAAGCTGCGCAGGCCCGCACGGCCTCCGCGTTCCTGAAGCCGTGGAGCGCTGGTCGTGGTGATCACGGCCGGCGCGGGTCGCGGGTGACCCTGTTCGTCAAACCCGCGACGGAGCTCCCGTCCTCGGTGCCTGCTGCCCGCCGGGCAGCCCGTGCACGGCGGAGTCCGCGATGCCGGAGGCGCGCGACGCCGGATGGCGGCGCGCGGCGCGGGTGGCGCGCTGGCTGGCGTGGGCCAGCCTGGCGTGATGTGCACCGAGGCGCCATCGGGCTTTGCAGGGCCTGGCGGCCGGATCGATCGCGCTGACCGGGTGGGCGCTGGGCAGCGCGGTCGAGGGGCTGGCCAGCATCGTCGTGATCTGGAGGTCCACCGGGGTCCGCGCCTGTCGCAGGCCGCCGAGCACCGCGCCCGGCGCGCTGTCGCCGTTTCGTTCTGGCTGCTGGCCCCCTGTGTCGCCGCCGAGTCCGCCCGCGACCTCGCCGCCGGGCGCCATGCCGGGGCCACCGCCGCCGGGACCGTCCTGACCGCCGTCGCGCTGCTGGTGATGCCGCTGCTGGGCCGGGCGAAGCATGGCCTCGCGGCGCGGCTGGGCTCGGCCGCCGCTGCGGGGGAGGGCACCCAGAACTACCTGTGTGCCGCCCAGGCCGCCGCCGTGCTCGCCGGGCTGGCCGTTACCGCTGCCTCGCCCGGCGGCTGGTGGGCCGACCCTGTCATCGGCCTGGGCATCGCCGCCGCCGCGGCATGGGAGGGCACCCGGTCTTGGCGCGGCGACGACTGCTGCTGACCCCGGCCATCCCCGCCCGGCATCCGGTTCTTCGGCCGTCGTGGCGGGTTCTCAGTGGGAACCCGAGGGCGGTGCGTAGTGGTGACTACTGCAAGGCCCTCGGGTTCACGATCTGGCGGCCAGCGCGAGGGCGGCCAGGGCCAGCACGGCCCAGGCCGCGCGGTAGATGAAGGCTGCAGCCGGGGAGATCGCGGTCCACAGCACCCCGGCGACGGCGCTTGCGGGCCAGGTTCCCGGCGGCCTGGACGGTGGCGAGCAGCCCGAAGGCCGATCCGCGCAGGTGGGCGGGGGCGAGTACAGCGACGGCGGAGTTCTCGGCGCTCTCTGTGAGCCCGATCGCGACTCCGGCGGCGGCGAACGGGAGTGCCAGGAAGACCAGGTTCGACGTGCTGGCGGCGAAGCCTGCGCAGGCGGCGGCCGACAGGGCGACCCCGGCGGTGAGGACCTTGGCGGGGCCGTTGCTGCCGAGCCGGTCGGCGGCCCGCCCGGCGGGCAGCGAGGCCAGCATGGCCGCGAGGTTGTAAATGCCCGTTCACGCCGCCACGCCAGCACATCCCCGGATCGTGACAACCCCGGCGATCCAGCCTCGCTAACCCCGCGAAAACCTGCCCGACGTCACCCACAGTCAGTGACCACAAAAATTCGCGGAAGAGCCAATTCTGGTGGCCATCAGCCAGGAGAAGACAAGACCGCCCAACCGGATTTCCCGATGGCCGTTGACAGGTACCGCCGCCAGGTGGATCGCGTCCAGGGCCGCAGCAGCCGGTCCGGCTCGATGACGGCGGAGCGGACAACTTCCGCGTCGATCTGGACGTACTCGAAGGCGTCAAGCAGCCGCTGCGCGTCCGGAATCAGCGCGGGCCAGTTCCTCGTCACGGCACGGTTCACCCCGATCTGCAGCAGACCGGGCTGATCCAGCTGTCGGTGCTCACGGTAGAAGGCAAGGAACGCCTCGGCATGCTCTTCCGCGGCCAAGAGCTTGAACGCGGCGCTGGTGTCCAGGTAGTAGAGGGTCACGCCTGGTCAGCGCTCGCTTTCCCGGTCCTCCAGCAGCTGGGGCGCCGGGAAAATCTCGCCGCCAGCGACCGCTCCGTAAGTGAAACGGCCGCCCAGGACAGCCCAGGAGTCATTACAGTCGCGACTGACACGGACGGCGACGAATCACGGGAGATACGGGACATGACATCGGCGGCACGAGACCGGCTGGGCAAGGCACTGCGCGGTGACGCGGAGGCCGCGTCCAGTACGGGGCTCACGGTGCGGATGGACGCGCTCGCCCTCGAGGTCGAGGGGTTCGGGCGCGCGAAGTTCCCGGTGACGCCCGCGAAGGCGCGCAAGCTGATCACGCTCGGGAAGCCCGCGCGCTTCGGCCGTGGGGAGGACACCCTCACGGATCCCGAGGTCCGCGACACGTGGGAAATCCCGGTCGGCCTGGTTCGTGCCACGTGGGATCCCGGAGTCCTGCGGGACGTCCTGGCCACTGTGAAGGAGGAACTCGGGCTTCCGAACGCCGCGGAGCTGGACGTCGACCTGCACTCCCTGCTCGTCTACGAGCCGGGCCAGTTCTTCCTGAAGCACCAGGACACCGAGAAGACCGACGAGATGATCGGCACCCTCGTCGTGACGCTGCCGTCCTCCTATGCCGGCGGCGAGCTGATGATCGGCAAGGGCGAGGACTGGAGGGCCTACCGGGGATCGCGGGATTCCGTCTCGCTCGTCGCGTTCTACGCCGACTGCCAGCATGAGGTGCTCAAGGTCCGGTCCGGGTACCGGATCACCCTCACGTACAACCTGATGCTGGACGGCGACACCTCCCCCCGCCAGGAGGGCGATGCCGGAACCATCGCCGAGCTGGCCGGCCTGCTCCGCGAGCACTTCGGCACGCCCGCGACGCACTCCTGGGGCCACCGCAGGGCCGACCCGCCGAGCCGGCTCGTGTACCTGCTCGACCACGAGTACACGCCCCGCGCGCTGAAGTGGACGCGGCTGAAGGGCGCCGACGCCCGGAGCGTCCCCCTGCTGCGCGAGGCGGCCCAGACCGTCGGCTGCGAGGCGATCCTCGGGCTCGCCGACGTCCGGACCACGCACGACGCGTGGCCCGCCGACGAGGGATACGGGTACCGGCGCCGGCGGTACTACGACGAGCGGGAGGACGTTGGAGACTCCGCCGGGTACGAGATCAACGACCTGATCAACACGGAAGTCTCTCTCACGCACTGGACCGGCCCGGACGGCACCCGGCTGGAGGAGACTTCGCTGTCCGTGGACGACACGGAAGTCTGCGCGTCGACCCCGTCCGGGGACCTGGAACCGTATGAGTCGGAGTACGAGGGCTACATGGGGAACTGGGGCAATACCCTGGACCGGTGGTATCACCGCGGCGCGATCATCGTGTGGCCCCGGGCGCAGGCGTTCGCGAACCGCGCGGAGACATCGCCGGGCTGGGCCCTCGATGAGATCGTGTCCATGGTGTCATCGGGGGATACCGCCGACGCCCGGGAAGCCGCGGCCACCCTGGAACCGGTCTGGAACGGCCTGGGCCGCGGGAACGCGGTCCCGTCTCTCGGCAAGGCACTGCGCGCGGCGGACGCCGTGGCGGACGCGCAGGTAGCCGCCATGCTGCTGAAGCCGTTCAAGATCCACAACCTCACAGAGCACGACACCGAAGCGCTCGGGCAGGTAGCCGTCCGCTACGGGCAGGACTGGACAGGGGAACTCCAGCGCGGCTGGTTCGGCGAGGACCGGCCTGCCTGGGACCGGGGAACCGGGCTGGCGGAGTGGGTAGCCAGAGTGCTGCCCGGCGTCTGCGCGGGCCTGCACGGCAGCGGCCGCGGCGGGGCAGCGCGGCAATTGCTCGACCTGGCGTGGGATCAGATCCGGCGGGATACCGATACGGGACTCGCGTCATCATCACCCAGTTACCGGGACAGGAAGCTGGGCGAGCTGGGCAAGCCGCTGACCGCGCTGCTGGCTGCGGCCGCGGCCACGGGAGCCGTCCGCACAATGGGCACGATCTCCGGTTATATCCAGCAGCTGGAGGGTGATCCGGTCGCCACCCTGGAAATCGCCGTCCTGCGGGCCGCCGCGGACCTGCGCGCGGGAGCAGTCCCGTCCGCCGGCCCTTCACCCGACGCGGCGGAGTTCCGCAGCCTGGCCGCCGACTGCGCTACGCGGCTGCGCGACCAGCTGGACCGGCCGCAGCGCCAGCCCGGCGACTGGTCGGTCACACTGCCCGCGGGCGGCTGCACCTGCGACCTGTGCGCCACCCTCCGCGACTTCCTCGCCGCACCCGACCGGCGCACGTTTGAGTGGCCGCTCGCCAAGCAGCGCCGCCAGCACATCCACACCCGGATCGACACCGCGGAAATACCGGTCACGCACGTGACCAAGCGCCAGGGCAGCCCGTACATCCTCGTCCTGCGCAAGACCGACGACCTGTTCACCGGCGAACAGAAGGCGCGCGGCCAAGCCGGCTCGGACCTCACGTGGCTCGCCCGTGAATGGGACGTCGCCATCTTAGCTGGAAGGAAGAGCATCGCGTGAGCGAGTACCAGTACTACGAGTTCCGGGCGCTGGACAGGCGGCTAACGCCTGATCAGCAGCGGCGGCTGCGGTCGCTGTCCACCCGGGCGGAGATCTCGGCGACGCGGTTCGCCAACGAGTACTCGTTCGGGAACTTCCGCGGGGACCCCGGACGGCTGGTGGAGGAGTACTTCGACGCCTACCTGTACGCGGCGAACTGGGGGACGCGGGAGCTGGCGTTCCGGCTGCCCCGGACACTGCTGGACGCGCAGACCGCACGCCGGTACTGCGATGAGGAGTACCGGGCCTGGGTGACCGAGACCACGGAGCACGTGGTCGTCCGGTTCCGCTGGGACGACGACGAGGGCGACGACTGGATCGAGGGTAACGGGCTGCTCGAGCCGCTGCTCGCGGCCCACGGCGAGCTGGCCGCCGGGGATACACGGCTGCTCTACCTGGGGTGGCTGCTCACGGTCCAGCTGCGCGGGTTCGACGAGGATGACGACGACGAGAACCCGGAAGACAATGTCGAGCCACCGGTCCCGGCGGGGCTGAAGGAGCTAAGTGACTCGCTGGCCTGTGTCGCGGAATTCCTGAAGATCGATGGCGACCTGATCGCTGCCGCCGCGAAGGCCAGCGGCCCGCTGGCGCCGGTCAGCGATGACGGGATAGCGGACTGGGTCACGGCGCTGCCGTCCAGCGAGAAGGACAAGTTCCTCATGATGGTCGCCGAAGGCGAGGGAGCCCAGGTGGAAGCGCTGCTGGCACAACAGTTCCGGCGGGAGTCCCGGCCACAGGATATGGCGGTGGCCAGCACAGGGCGGACCGCGAGCGGGCTGCTGGCGGGCGCGGAGGCCCGGCGGTCCGCCCGGGAGGCTGCCAAGGCGCAGGAGCGGGAAGAAGCCGGGCACGACGGGCGGCGGAGCAGGCCGCAGCCTACGAGCGCCACCTGGAGAAACTGTCGGAGGCAAGGACGAGGCATGGCAGCAGGTGGAGAAGCTAACCATGTTCTCCAAGCCGAAAGAATACGACCAAGCGACACAGCTCCTGAAAGACCTGCACGAGGTCGCGCGGCGGGCAGACGACACCGCGGCGTTCACTGCGCGGGTACGCGAGCTGAGGACACGGTACGCGAAGCGGCCATCGCTGTTGGAGCGATTCGATAAGGCAGGACTGCCCCGGCTGGAGTAACCGCGGCCGCCATCCCCGGGATCCGCGCCGCCGACTCCTCCGGCGTCGTGCCGTCCAGCAGGTTCGCCCGGTACCATGGGCCAGTGCTGGACTTGGACAACGTCGATCTGGGAGACATCGCGGACGCGCTGGCCGACCAGTTCGGTGGCTATGAGCATCTTATGCTGATCAACCCGCAGACCGGCGAGACGGTCTACTGGTCGGCTGATACTGGGATCGATGGCAACACCCCGATCGGCCTCGACGAACTGCTCGAGGAGCGGGAATTGATCGGTATCCGCCCGCTGCCGTCCCGGGTCTGGTACCAGGACATGGCCGACTTCGTCGACGGCATCTCCGATGAGCAGTCCAGCCGCAGGCTGGAGCGCGCCATCCGCAGCAAAGGGGCGTTCCGCAGGTTCAAGGACGAACTCCGCGAGGAGTACCCGGACCTGCTGCCAGTCTGGTACGAGTTCCGTGACAGCCGCGCCATGCGCAGAACCGTTGAATGGCTGGCTGAGCAGTCGCTCGTCGATGACGCCGCCGCCGATCGATACCTGGCCAGCCACCCCGAGCCCGAGCTGCCCTGACGCACCGTGCTCAGCGTGACGGACTTCGTGGCTCACTCCTCAGGGGCCAGGTCCGGTAAGTTGCCGTCATGGCGAAGACCGGACGGCGCGGAAGACCCGGAGTTCAAAGCGTCCTGTGCAGGTGCGCGCGCTGCGTGCCGTCGCGCAGCAGTTGCTTCGCCCCGGCACCGGGCGCCCGGCTCGAGAGAGGCCCAGGCTCCAGAGCCGGAATCGCTGTCGGCCGACGAGCCGGTGCAGGACTTCTCCTTCATCGGGCTGTTCAACGGTGCGCCGGATCTCTCCGAACGCTCCGAGGAGATCCTGCGCGCGGAGTTCGCGAAGCGCGCCGATGCTGATCACTGACACCGGGCCGCTGGTGTTGCCGGAGGCGGAGGACACCCGGGCGATCCCGGTCAGGTCCCCCCGGCCCAGCCCGCAGCCATGGCTGTCGCGCTCGCGGCCAGAACGAACGCTGTGGCGCCGCCGACCACGACCGCACTCCTCGTGTGGGCGGGACTGGCCATGCCATTTCACGCGCCTCAGCAACGGTCATGCCGGCTTGATAGCACTCAGCATTCTCGGTGCCCAGCTCATCGCCAGATATGGGCTTAGCGACGACTTCGCCCCCAAGGGTTGCCCGGCGATACGGCCGGCGTATCGGCGATCTTCTAATGCGCCCCGGCTGCTCCGTCATCCTATTCCCCCGGTTGCTCAGGGCGCGGTCACCTGTTGGGGTGCCAGAAGTCTGCATGTCCTGTGACCTGCGGCGACGGCCGGGCCAGCCGTACGGCATCATGGCCATCCGTGTCCCTCCGACTGCTCTATCTCATCTTCGTCCGGCTCTGCGGCTGGCTGGTCCTGCTCGGCCGGTCATCGGCATCCAAGGACGCCGAGCTGCTCGTGCTGCGGCACGAGGTCGCCGTGCTGCGCCGCGCGAATCCCCGGCCCCGGCTCGACTGGGCCGACCGGGCGGTCCTCGCCGCGCTGATCCGCTCCTGCCGGCAAGACTGCGATCGCACCGGCTGGTCACTCCCGGCACCGTCCTGCGCTGGCACCGCCGCCTGATCGCCCGCAAGTGGACCTATCCGCACCGTAGGGACGGCCGCCGGCCAGCGCCGAGGTTGCCGCGCTGATCGAGCGGATCGCCACCGAGAACAACGGCTGGGGATACAAGAGGATCCAGGGTGAGCTGCTTAAGCTCGGCCACCGGGTCAGCGCGTCAACCATCCGCCGGATCCTCAAGGCCCTGAAGATTCCTCCTGCACCGCAACGACACACCGACATGACCTGGCGGCAGTTCCTGCACGTACAGGCAGCCACCATGCTCGCCGTCGACTTCCACGTGGACTGCGCGGTGACCCTGCAGCGCCTGTACTGCTTCTTCGTGATCGAGGTCGGCTTCCGGTACGTGCACATCCTCGGCGTCACCGCGAGCCCGGACGGGCAATGGACGACACAGATGCACTACAACACGGCCAGGCCGCATCGCTCCCTCGGCCAGCTGACCCCAGCTCAAGCCGCGACCCGCCCGCCCGAGCCGGTCGTCCTCGCCGAGCACCGTGTCCACCGGAAACAGATCCTCGGCGGACTCACCCACGAGTACTACGTAGCTGCCTAACTGCCCACATGGCACCCCGAATCGCATTTCCGAGCCCCACAGGGTCAGCGTGGGCGATGGCCGCGCACGCCGGCGATTCCCATGTGGTGGCCGCCGCGAACGCGCAGGGTCCCGCGCTGCTGTTCACCGCTGGTTCATCCGAGCGGGCAAGGCTCGCGGCACCGATCCAGATGTGTTGCGCGCTCTGATGTACCGGCATCTCGCGGTGCTCGGCGCGATCTGCCTCACGTGCCGATGCTGGGACAGCGCTTCCTGGAGTGGGTCCCGCGGGGTCCCGCGCCTGGCTCGGCGCAGCCTGCGGACCCTTCCAGCAACACCCGTGGCGCGGTGATTTTCGGGCCGGGGAACCTGATGTCTCGACGCTCAGGGCAAGAGCACTCGCGGGGCGCGGCGGGCCACTCGGCGGACTCTGTCGAATCAACCAGTCGACTCTGGCGCCTGTCCAGCACTGTTTCGTCGATCAGATGCCACGCCCGCATTCAGGGAAGACGCCCTACACTGGCCAGCTTTTCCGCCGCTCGGGGCATGTTTGGGCGGAATGCAGGGGGAGCTTCGACGTCGTTTCGTTGAGTAGAGTATCGGTTTTTGTATCTGTTGCCGTGTCAATGACTGACCTATTTGGCCACCTCGGCCGTTCCTACGCTGGACCCGAGACGACTGGCCGCCCACGGTCTGCATGTGGGCCGGCCGATCAGGTCGACATCGTACCGGGCTCCGAAGGGCCCAGGGAGGAACCAGTCACAATGCAACGAAGGCATCTCAGAAGAATCGTCATCGCCGGCGTCTCGGTGCTGATGATCGGCTCGATGGGCTTCATCACCGCGGGAATTTCCCACGCGGCACCCGACGATACGACATTTACCCAGACCGAGGCCCGCCTGGGCGGTGCCACCCGGCCTACACCGGTGCCGGGGCGAACGCCAATGACGTCACCAAGGACGCCGACCGGTTGACGACAAGCACTCCGGCCGACGCGAACCAGGGCAGCTTCCTCAATGCGGCCATTCCGGGTGCGGCGCTGACCGCCGTTGGCGGCCGGTACCGAACCATGACCAACTTCTGGAACACCGACATGAGCTGGAGCTGCCCGCAGCTACGCACCCAGTTCGGTGCCACGTCCGCCGCCGCCGCCAACTGCACAAACCTCGCGGGCGACGCGGACCTCACCACCAAGACCCTCAACATGACCCTGGACAGCCAGGCTCCCGAGTTCAAGATCACCAACTTCACCGGAAACACCTACTTCGCGGCCGGTCGTACCGGCGTGACGAACGCCCAGGACCAGGGCGGTACCTGCCTGAACGCGGCGGTCGCCGACCGGTGCCACTGGACGCCGAACAACGCGCACTTCCCGTCGTCGTACCCGGCCAGCTACAAGGGCTGTAACTTCGGTCAGTGCTCGGTCGAGCTGACCAACGCCGGCGCCGTGGCCGCCAGTGCAGGTCTGCCCACGCCGGTGGCCTCGCTCGTCAGCATGCCGTCCAGCTGGAACTACACCCTGCCAGGCGGCGCCATCGGCGGAGCCGGCGGCATCTTCGACGTCGCCTACGACATCTGGCTGGCCAGGAACGACAATAACGCACTGCCCGCCGGGGCCAACGCGTTGAATCAGAACGACGGCGCCGAGATCATGATCTGGGCGAACGCGCACGGCTACAGCGCCGACGGCACCCTGAACGCCGGCGCCGGGCACTTCATTACCCCGGCCGGCCTGAAGGTCGAGAGCCAGGTCGCCATTCCCGGCGCGCCCGCGGGCACGACGTGGGATGTCTGGATCAACCGGCAGAACACGGACGTCACGAACGGCACGCAGTGGAACATCGTGACGTTCGTGGCCAACCCGGCGCTGCCGTCCTTCCAGGCGGACACCCGGGCATTCATCGACCGGGCCATGACCTACAACGCGGGCGACCGCCCGGACGTCGTGGCCAAGCTCGACGCCGACTCGCGCGCGTCGGTCAAGGCGGCCTGCCCGACCATTCCCGGCGCGGCCGGCATGGTCAACGGTGTCGCCATTCCGCGTGCGTGTGTCATGCCGAGCTGGTGGCTGACCTCGGTGCAGGCCGGCTTCGAGATCTGGCAGCTGCCGACCACCGGCGGCCTCGGCAGTACCTCGTTCTCGGTGAACCCGTTGACAATCGACGGCGACCCCGCCTTCGCCTCGACGAACACCGGCATCACCGGAAACACGCTGTTCCACAACGGTGATGGCACTACCAAGCCGATCCTGCACTGGAACGACAACGCCCGACTGTCCTACTCCGGCTGCTCGGTCGGAGCTGTCGGGAGCGGCACGACAACGGCCACCGCGACAATCGCGTTCGGCAACACCGGCAGCGAGACAGTCACCCTGAGCCAGGCCAATGGAACGGGTATCTGGGACGGCCCGATCACGCCGACCCAGCCGGGACACGACGCCTCGGGCATATCGTTCACCCTGCCATGCGGCGACACGGTGACCAACTCGCCGATATTCATCGACCCTAGCGGAAAGGTAACCAACCAGGACGGCATGCCTATCAACGGTGCCACGGTGACCCTGGGTCTGTGCACCAACGGCGCGGCCTCCACGGCGCCGTGCCCCGCGGTTGACGCCAACTCGACGCTGATCACGCCGAACCGCAACCCGGAGACGACACCGGACGCCGCCGCCGTCGGATCGGGAGCCGGCGCATTCCGATGGGATGTGACAGGTAACAACTTCTGGACCGTGACCGCATCGGCACCGGGCTGCACGACGCTGACCCTGGGCCCCCTCCAGGTACCGCCGCCGCGCGTGGATCTCCTGCTGAAACTGACCTGCGCGAGCAACGCACCGGGCATCGTCGAGATCGGCGATCATGTGCGACCGGTGACCAACGGTACGACGCTGCCGACTAACGTGGTCGTCCGCCCGCCGGGCATCACCCAGTTCGGGTACTGCGCTGACGTGTTCGTCACCAACAACACCGGCAGCCCGGTGGAGTGGAACACGAGCTTCACGGTGCCGGGCAACCAGCACATCAACCAGCAGTGGAACATGGTGCTGTCCCAGGGTGGCAACCCGAACGTCGCCACGAACGTTCACGCCAATCCCTCCAACCCGTGGAACAAGATCCTCCAACCGGGTCAGACGACCCAGAGCGTAGGATTCTGCGCCGTCCCCTGACCGGCGCACGGCCCCGACAACTGAACAGCCTCTGAGATAGCAGTGGCGACTGATGGCTGGCGCGAGCGTCAGTCCATTGGTCGCCACTCAGTCGGCAGGCCGTTGGGTTGGTCGGGTCAGGCCGGGTGGGTCGGATCAGCTGGGCTGGGCGGGTCAGCTGACCGCGACGGCGAGCTCCACCAGCTGGTCCATGCTCATCCCGCGAGCGGTCGATCTGAACCTGTCGACAACGTCGCAGTTCAGCGTGCCGCGGATCGCCGCGTTGTCCTGCTGGTAGAGCCGCAGCGCCACATTGTTCATTTCGATACCGGCACCATCGGCCAAGGACTCGGCGGCACCGAAGAACCGGGCCGCGAGCTCGTGGCTTCGCTGCCGGACCGCGACGCTGCCGAGGCCGGTCAGCGACCGCGCGAAGCCACCCCGATCGTGGTCGCAATGGTTGCGCAGCAGCGCTGTCACGAAGTGCACCTGAGCCCGCGGATAGTCCCCACGCAGGAGTGCCGCGTAGCCGAGATGGTCGTGCGAGGTCGCCACCCCCCAGGTGTTGTCGAGCTCCTGGAACAGCGCGAGGCTCTCGTTCAGACGCTCGTCGGCCAGGGTCGTGTCATGCCGGGCGAGCGCCGCCAGACCCTGATGGTGCAGGGAGATGGCTGTTCCCCACGCGTGCTGGAGCCGACGGAAGATGGCCAGGCTCTCACCGAACATGGCGTCGGCCAGTTCGTGGTCGGCCATGTTCAGCATGGTGTCACCGAGATGGTCGAGCGACCAGGCAACCCCCTCGTCGTTGCACAGGATCCGGTACAGCGCAAGACTCTCCCGGAAGAGAACCGCCGCCTCCGCATGCCGGTTACGTGCCTGCGCGCAGATGCCCACGCCATGCAGCGCCTCGGCGATTCCCGACCGGTCGTGCAGGCGCCGGAAAATTGTCAGGCTCTCGTCGAAGCACGCGTACGCGCGCAGGTGGTCGCGCCGATCCAGGGCCAGCCAGCCGGCGCCGTGCAGCGCCTGCGCGCGCAGATCGTCATGATGGTGCCCGTTCGCGTCGAGCACGAGACAGATCCAGCGCTGACCCTCGGTCTGTCGGGACCGGATATGCCAGAACCTCCACAGCGCGGCCACCAGTCGCAGGCTCGACTCGGTCGCGCCGTTACGGACATACCACTCCATCGCGCCGTGCAGATTGTCGCGCGCGACCTCCAGGCGGTCCAGATCGTGGCTGGTCAGGTCGGCGTTGGCCTCCTCGGCGAGCCGCAGGTACACATCCGCGTGCCGGTCCCGGACCTCGCACTCGTTGCCGCTCGCGGTCAGTCGTTCGTGTGCATACTCTCGGATGGTTTCGAGCAGGACATATTGACGCTCGCCGTCAATACCCCGCTCCTGCCATACGAGATTCTTGGTCACCAAAGCCGAGAGCCCGACGATGACCGGTTCTGGAAGGTCATCGTAGAGGTTCACGACCTGCTCCGCCGCACCCAGCGTGCACCCGCCGACAAATACCGAGAGCCGGGCCAAGAGCGTCTGGCCGGCCTGGTCCAGCAGATCGTAGCTCCAGTCGATCGCACCGCGCATGGTCTGTTGGCGGGCCGGCAGGTCGACCGGGCCGTCAGTGAGCAGCGCCAACCGATGACCGATGTGGGCCACCAGGTCGGCCGGCGCCATGAGCCGGGTCCGGGCCGCGACCAGCTCGATCGCGAGTGGCAACCCGTCGAGGTGGGCGCACAGCGCGGCGACGTCAGCCGCGTTGGCGTCGGACAGGGTGAAGCCGGGGTTGGCGTCCTGCGCCCGGTCCAGGAACAACTCCACTGCCGGGTAACGCAGCACGTGCTCGGCACTCAGGTCGTCACCGTGGCTCGGGACAGCGAGCGGCGGCACGACGAAAAGACGCTCACCGCGAACGTGTAGCG
Organism: Streptosporangiaceae bacterium; assembly: GCA_025934375.1. Taxonomy (GTDB): domain Bacteria; phylum Actinomycetota; class Actinomycetes; order Streptosporangiales; family Streptosporangiaceae; genus Trebonia. The sequence goes on from JAICYD010000139.1 coordinate 17,111, forward strand.
GAGCGCGACTGGTGGCGAGGACCTTCAGCCCGACGCACGCTGTCAGCAGTTCGGTGACGAAGGGAGCGGCGCTGAGCATCCGGTCGAAGTCGTCGAGCAGGAGCAGCACCTGCCGGTCACGCAGGTGGTCCACCAACTGGACCAGTGACGACCGGCCGGCAGACTCCTTCACGCCGAGCGCCTTGGCGATGGTCGGCGCGATGAGGACCGGATCGCCGATCGGTGCCAGCGGCACGAAGAACACGCCGTCGGGAAAGCGGTCCTGGACCGAACTGGCCACCCGCAGACCGAGCCGGCTCTTACCGATTCCGGGCGGGCCGCCCAACGTGACAAGGCGCGCCGCATCCTGCACCAACACGCGTACGATCGACCTGGTTTCCTCGTCCCGGCCGATCAGGCGGGTGAGCGGAGTAGGGATGTTGGTGCGCGCGCCGTAGCCCTCGGATCGCGACGCACGGTGGTGGTACGCCCGGATGGGCGCGAGCCAGCCAGGCTCGGCGCGGGCGATTGCGACGAACGCGCCTCGCTCGTCGGTCGGGATGGCAAGGGCACGGGCCAGCTGCTCGGCGAGTTGGCGCGACGGCCGACGCTCGTCATGCTCGACCTTACGGATCGTGATCACCGAGTACCGGACCTGGCCAGCCAGCTCCTCCTGGGTCAGGTCGCGCGCCCTCCGCCAGGCCCTGAGCAGGCGCCCAAACGACGTAGCGTCGTCTGGCGACACCTCTGCGTGCCACGGGGTAGCAGCTCGCGCCGCTTCCACATCGTCAGACGTTTTATCAATCATAGTAGATCACACGGATCGCTAGTCCGGTTCACCCCCAGAATGAACGCATTCAGGCAAATTCGTGCAGCTGTTGATCCTGGCTGGTCGTGGGCATGCGGTTTCTCCTGGTCCGGTGTCGAATGCGATCGATGTTGGCGGACGGTAGCCCGACGGGCAACAGCGGTCCTGGGCCTTCCGCGAGCCTCCTAGACACCCTGGGCTTCCTTGCGCACCACCATCTCGGATCAGGGTGAAACCGAAAGTTCCGGAGAGAGTTCCAGTTGCTAATGGCAGCATGATCCAGCGTGCAAGCGCTTGTCAACGGGTCGCTTGATATCCCGAACAATTAAGACGGGCGACACTGGCAAGGGGCCGGCAAGAATTGTCAAATAAGGGCGCCCGCAGCCCAGGTTGACTTTGCGCCATGCGATACCCTCTACTCACCGGAAGCCTCGCGCTAGTCGGCCTCGGCGGCCTCTGCTTCGTTACCGGATGCGCGAGCGGGCAGGCCGCCCCCAGCGCGGTGGCGGGCAGCCTGCCCGCATCGTCCTCGCGGTCGTTGCCGTCGACAGCTGCCGACAGC
>JAICYD010000144.1 GCA_025934375.1 Streptosporangiaceae bacterium
CGGTCCGCCCGCGCGACGGCCAGGCCCAAACCGGCGAACACGCCGGTGACGAGCAGGTAGCACGCGATCCGGGTACTGCGAAGGTTGATCAGCCGGTCCCGCTCGTCGCGGACGTTGGCCTGGCGGTGGAACACGATCGCCAAAATGATGTGCGACACCGTCGCGAGCGCCGTCACCGCGGCGAGGGCGACGCCCATGACCGCGGTGTAGGCGAAGTCGCGGGCCGGTGAGCTGGCGCCGGCTATCGGGCCGAGCACGAGCCAGAAGTACCAGCCGAAGACCGCCAGCAGGATCGCGGTCATCGTCAGCGCGCTCTTCTCCGGAAACGTCATCGGCTCTCCCGGGTGGAAAGAATTTTTGGCACTCCAACGGTACGCCGCCGGCCGCGCGGGTGTCAAATATCTTTTACACCCGCGCGGCCGCGGACACCCCGGGCCACCGGCGCGTCGAGTGTCCGATGCAGGCAATGCGGCGGCCATTGCCCGTACGGCAACGCTCGGCGACCTTTCCTCAAGAGGCGCCGCGAACAGGCCGTGGCGATTTCGGCGTCGGGCGCCAGATGCCCCAGCAGCCGGGGGTGCCGTCCGGCACAGCGATGGTTGGCGCTTGGTCCCCTAGTTGGCGCCGTGGTGGGCTGGGAGCAGCCGGTTCGCTGCGTGCTATCGCGGGAAGCTGGCAAGCTCGGCGATGGCTTGGTCCAGGGCGTCGGGGACGCCCTGGCTGAGCAGTCGCCGGGACGCCTCGTCGCCCGCGGCAGCGTTGTCGCGGATGCCGTTGGCGTGGGCGGTGATGCGCGCCTCGACCACGTCGAGGAATTCTCCGGCAGTTCCTGGCCAGCCGTAGGTGCGGAGGAACCGCCCGAGCCGGCGGGGCCTGCTCGCGAAGTCGGTGAACCCCTCGGCGGCGACAAGCCACCGGACGTGCAGGGGCACCCAGCTGAAGGCGGCGATGGCCAGGTCCCATTCCGGCGTGGCGGGCCCGGCGAAGTCCCAGTCGAAGAACCCGGTGAGCCTGCCCTGGTGCCAGGCGGCATTGTGGATGGCCGCGTCGTTGTGGACGATGACCAGGCCTGGTGACCAGGAGCGGCCCCCGCGCCAGACGGCACCGGGCGGCGGGACGAAGTCGGCGACGGCCTGGTGGCAGTCGCGCAGCCAGCGGGCGACCTGGTCCAGGGTGTCCTCGGCGTGCACCCAGGCTGGCCGCGGCTTGCGGTGGCCGATGGTGTCGCCCTCCAGGAAGGTGAGCACCTCCCGGCCCTGCTCATCGATCCCCAGCGGGCGCGGGGCGCCCGTGAACCCCTTGTCCGTCAGGTGCGCGAGCAGCGCGTGCACGGCCGGCGTCCAGGGACCGGCCAGGCGGCGGACCGTGTCCCCGACCCGCACCGCACCGTCGACGTACCCGCCCTCAAGCCGCTCTTCGGTCACGAGAACATGCTGGCACGTCCGCGCAACCCAATCCTTGACGGGCTGATCCACGAGTATGAACGGGCCGCGCAACCGTCAGCGAGCAGCAAATGAAATTCCAGGTCAGAGGCGACGGTGAAAGCGTGGAGGCCTACAAGCTTTTCTTTCGGGTCACGGCGGGCAGGCCGTGCCTATTCTAAATCCTGCGTTCTAAGCCACTGGAATTCTTGCTCAATATTTGAACGCCTGCGCCTGTGCGTGGCCTGTGTTGCATTCCTCGACAAGCGAGACGCCAGTCCGCACCCGCAACTAATGGGATAGCCTCTTGTTGACGCTGCTCATGCTATTGACACGGGCATCAAGGCGAACTAATTTCATACTTATCCAGTCCGGTACTCGCGTACCGCTGGAGCTGGCCTAGTGCAGAAAAAGATGTCAGCAGAGCCGTTGGTGGCTGCTAGCGGAAAATCAGAGGATAGCCTCTCCCGCTCGCCCGCCCGGGATGTTTTTGGATAGGGGAAGCACATGCCAAACGTAAAGATCGAACTCACAGGCAAGGACAAGGAAAACCTGCCCGTGACCGCTGTTGTGATCGGGGGTAAGCGCTGGGGAAAAAACGGTGAAAGTTTTGCTACCCCTCAGTTCGTTCCCGCCGGGCAGGCTACTGTCACCCTCCACTATGTCGAGGGCACCCGGACGGTGGAACGGGACGTTCCAGACACCACCAATACCGTCACGCTTAAGATCACTTCCGATGACGCGAGCTCGGCTACCGCCGAATTCGTGTAGGGTCCCCGGCGACTGTCCGTGACGTGTCACTCGGGGTCGTCTCGCGGTCCTGCTGTTCCGCAAGAACCTGGCCAAGGATGCCCGAACTGCTGGTTCTCCAGCACGAGAACGAAGTGCTTGGAGCTGTTCTACGCAGTTGGCGGCGGTGGTGCGATCGCGCGGACGGCGGGGGTCGAAGTGGGCCGGCATGATCCGCGCGAGTTCCAGCCGTCGCCACCAGGTTCAGCGATGTACCGACCCCGCCGCCATGCCCGGCGCGGCAGGGTGCGCTGAAGGAGGTCGCCAGCCGCCTGGGCTCAGTGTGCTGGAGCCCATGGTTAGCGGACCGGCTGCCACATCCAGGCGGTCATGGTTTTCTGCCGGGAGATGCCGTAGGGCTTCGACAGGATGTACTTGCCGTCCTCGGCCGTCTTCACGTTCATGGCGCGGGTGATGGTCCCCTCGCTGGCGAAGGGGGCCAGTTCCTTGCTGGTGGCGGCGAGGAGCACCGGCCGCCGGCCCGCGCGCTCGATGCTGGCGATGGCGCTGGCCACCAGCGCCACCGGTGCCTGCCGGTGCTCGTACACGTCCTTGTTGTCGGGGAACCGGGCGACGGGAACGCCGCACATGCCCCGGACCACCTCAGACCACCGGTCGGCCATCGGCCCGTCGATGATGAGCACCGACGCGTCGCCGGGGATCTGCCTGCACAGCCCGTAGATGGCCGCCACCTGGTTGGCGTACGTCCGCTTCAGCGCGGTCCCGCGGGCGCCCAGCCCGGCCGGGACCAGGATCAAGGCAGCGCAGGCAGAGGCCACCCCGGCGGCGGCCAGGCCGCGGCGGCTCCCGGTGAGCCAGGCGGCAGCCATGGTGACCCGGGCGGCGCCGGGTACCTCGCCGCGGCGGATCAGCCCGGCGGCCCCCGCTACCGTCCACACCGCGAGCAGGATGAGCCCCGGCAACACGACCGGCAGCAGGCGCCGGCTGGCCCAGGGCTGGTCGGCCGTGATGCCGGGCCGGTAGAGGAACAGCACGATGCCGAACGAGAAGGTCATCAGCGGCAGCGCCCAGGCGGGCCACCGGCCGCGCAGGCAGCCGTAGGACAGGGCGGCCGTCCCGGCGCCGGCCAGCGCGATCGCCGGGCCGCCGAGGTACCAGTACACCCAGTGCAGGCTCAGCTGCGCGTAGTGCTCCCTGACGTAGTCGTGCTGGAAGTGCGACCGGGCGCCGAAGGCGGCCAGCACCACGAACGGGAGGATCACCAGGAAGGCCGGCAGCCAGCGGGGCAGGTACCAGCGCTCGCCGACCTGCGGCAGCGTGCCGGCAGCCCGCATCCGCCGGCGCAGCCACAGGCCCCCGGCAACCGTCGCGATGAGGGTGGCCGCGATGAGCCCGATCATCGGGACCGAGGAGCCACGGTTGCCCCGTGGCGCGCTGTAGAACACGTACGGGTAGCTCATGAAGATCGCGTCGTACCAGCCCCACGCCCAGCCGATCGCCATCCCAATGATGACCGGCACGGCCTGCCGCTGGCGGCGCAGCAGCATCAGCCCCAGGTAGGGGATGACGGGCAGTGCCTCGGCCGGGGAGTCGATGCGCACCAGCAGGGAGATGCCGAGCGCCAGGCCGGCCAGCAGCCCCAGCACCCGGGCGCTGTCCCACCGTGCCACCCGCGCCCGCGGCCCGCCCAGCGCGCCGCGCCGCCCGGCCGTCGCCGCCGAGGGGCCCGGCTCGGCTCGCAGCGAGTCGATGACCAGCGACAGCCCGCCGAGGAACACGATGAGCGCCAGCGGCTCGCTGTAGGTTGACCGGCTGGTGAACATCACCGGCTCGGAGACCGCGATGACCAGCGCGGCCAGCGGTGCCCAGCGCGCCCCCAGCAGGCGCGCGGCCAGGCCGCCGAAGACAAGGACCGCCAGGGCGCCGAGGAGCGGCGCGAGCAGCAGCGCCGCGTTGACGCCGCCGAGCCAGAACCCTGCCGCCAGCGCCATCGGCAGCCCCGCCATGAACTGCGGGGTGATCGCGCTGCCGGACTGGTACATGGCGAAGCCGCCGAAGCTGATGCCCTTCGCGCCGCCGAACGCCGCCGCGCTGGCCGAGATGGGCACCTTCCCGTGGCCGGCGATCCAGGCCGCGAACTGCATGTACGTCCCCGGGTCGCGGCTGATGACCAGGAACTGCGAGTGGAACGCGGCCTGGAACGCGAAGAACCCGGCCGCGATCACCAGCACGCCGGCCACCGGCCACCACGGCGTGCGCCGCGCGCCGCGGCCCCCGGCGGGATCACCTGGCTGCGCCCACAGGCGCGGGTCCGCGACCGCCGCGCCCGGCCGCAGCCCGGGCAACACGCGCAGCCCCAGCGGCGTGATCAGCGCCGCCGCGATCACCGACAGAACGATCACCGGTACCGGCCGGAACCAGCCAATGACCAGCAGCGGGAAGCTGACGAGCAGGAACGCCGACGCGACCAGCGCGGGCGCCACGCTCAGCCGGGCCAGCATCAGCCCCGCCGGATCCCGGTCACTGACCCCGGGTGCCACTGGGCCGCTTCCGGCAGCCGACTGCCCGGTGCCCGGCGCGCGGGAGCTAACGCTCATCCGCATCCCTCACGGTTATCACGCCAATTACGCTCAAGAGAGGAACCCACCGATCAGTGTGGCCGTTCAGAGGTCAAGCCGCCGCGAGCCAGCATCGCCGCCCGCGTCCGCATCCAGCCGCAGGCAGCACAGGCCCTGCCCTCAAGCTCACCCGAACGTATAGCGGTCACGCGCCACGTTACACGTCGGTCAGGAATCCATGGAGATGCTCGGTAAGGACCGGGCCGCGCGCTGGCCGTCCCGAGGATTGGTGATGGGGAAGAATGACCAGGGGCGTCACCACGCCCCTTCACCACAGGGAGTTCAGTTGCGCATCGGGGACATCGAGATCTACCCGATCGCCGACGGTACGTTCCGGGCCAGCCCGGGCTACTTCGGCGATCACGCTACCGCCGAGGGCCACGAGGACTACTTCATCCGCGACGGCAAGGCCTGGCTGCCCATCGGCTGCTTCCTGATCAGGACGAGGTCCCGCCGCGTCTTGGTTGATGCGGGCCTGGGGCCGGCGATGCGCGACGACGGCGACCGGCGGCTGCTCATCGGCGGCCAGCTCCTGGTTGGCCTGCGCGCGGCGGGAGTAAGCCCGGATGACATCGACGCGGTGATCTGCACGCACCTGCACGCCGACCACTGCGGGTGGCTGTTCGACCTGGTCGGCGCGCCGGTCTTCCCCAGCGCCCGCCTCTGGTTCGGCGCCGCTGACTGGGAGCACTTCGTGCTCGACCCGCGGGTTTGGATGTTCGACCACATCCGGTACGGCCTGCGGAACATCGACGGGTCGCGGATGCACCTGGTCACCCAGGACACAACGGTGGTCCCTGGGGTCGACGTGATGATGACCCCGGGGCACACGCCTGGGCACCTGTCAGTGGTCGTGTCCTCCGGCAGCCATCGCGCGCTGCTGCTCGGCGACGCCATCGTGTGCCCGCTCCAGCTGGACGAGCCGACCTGGCAGTCCATGGGCGACGTCGACCCCGCCCTCGCGGCGCGGGTCCGGGAGCGGCTGTTCCGGGAACTGGCGCAGGAGAACACTGAGGGCGTCGGTGCGCACTTCCCGGAACTGCGGTTCGGCCGGGTAATGGAGGGCCGTGGCCGCACCTGGATTACCTGAGCACGGGTGAGGTGGTCCGCCCGCGGTTCAGCGTTACTACGGTGCGCGCGAGCCGGGCCATGCGGTTGGCTGAGCACACGCCGCGTGGAAGGCCCCACAAGGGCAAGGCCAGCTGCGCTCAGGAGTGCGGGTCGACGCCGGGGTCACCGCCTGCGGCGCGGACGGCGAGTCGCGGCAGGTACGTGTTCCACGCGACGTCGTGCCCGTCGCGCAACTGAGGGCTGGGCAGGTTCTCATGCCGCAGCGTGAGGCGGGTGCCGTCGTCTTCCTCTTGAAGCGTCACGGTGACCCGGGTGCTGCCGGCCGGCATGGCGGCCGCGCCGCCCGGCTGGCCGCCCTCGTGCTTGGTCCGCGCAGCCGCTTGATCGTCGGCGAATCCCCAGCTGAAGACGACCGGGTGCGGGCGGTCAACCTCGAGGAACCGCCCGGCTGCCTCGAACCCGTCCGACATCCGGACGCGGTACACGCCCCCGGGCACCGGCTCGAGTTCGGCCTTGCTGCCCATCCACTGCACGTACAGGGCCGGGTCGGTGAAGAAGCCGAAGACGTCCGGCGGCGTCCGCGGGACGTGCATGCTCACCTCGACCGGGGCGATCTTAGTCATGGCCGCCTGCCCATCGTGTCGAGCCAGTGGTCGAAGCGGTCATCATGGCTGGACAGCTCGCAGATCTCCACAGTGCCGCCGGCGTTCAGCATCGGGCAGCCGCGGGCCAGCGCCATCGCCGCGTCCAGGCTGCCGGCCCGGATCAGCGAGTAGCCGCCCAGCGTCGTGTCGGCCGCGCTGGCCCCCAGCGAAGCCGCCGCGAACCCTGGGTTGCCGCGGTCCTTGAGCCGGGCGCCGAGCTCGAGCTGCCAGCTGGACCAGGCGTCGAACGTGGCCGCGGGCGGCGCGTAGCCCGACGGCGGGCGGAACGTGAACAGGTAGGTGGACATCGCCGGTCTCCGTTCGATCGTTAGCACGGGCGACGGTATAGACACCGGGCCGCCCGCCGACTGGGCGCGGCGCGGGCAACGGGTATGCGACCATGTCCGCGTGACGGCGGACCTGATCAACCTGGCCCGCGCGGGCGACGGGGAGGCGTTCCGTCAGCTCGTGGGCCCCTACGAGCGGGAACTGCAGGTGCACTGCTACCGGATGCTCGGTTCGGTCCAGGATGCCGAGGACGCGATGCAGGACGCGCTGCTGACGGCCTGGCAGGGGCTGGGCGACTTCGAGGGGCGCGCCTCGGTCCGGACCTGGCTGTACCGGATCGCCACCACCCGCTGCCTGAACGTGCGGCGGTCGGCCCGCCGCCGCCAGGGAACGCTCCCGCCGGGACCTCAGCCCCCGGAGCCGGCCCGGCTCGGCGAGGTGACCTGGCTCGGGCCCTGCCCGGACTCGGTGCTGGCGGGCCTGCCGGACGCCAGACCCGGACCGGAGGCCCGGTACGAGGCGCGCGAGGCGATCTCGCTGGCCTTCATCATCGCGGTGCAGCGGCTGCCGCCGCGGCAGCGGGCTGTGCTGATCTTGCGCGACGTGCTCGGGTTCGCTGCCAGCGAGGCGGCCCGGATCCTGGACTCCACCGAGGAGTCTGTGAACAGCGCGCTCAAGCGTGCCCGGGCGACCCTGCGCCGCGACGACGCGGACCGGGCCGAATCGCCCCCGGCCCCGGGGTCCGCCCGCGAGATGCAGCTCGCCGAGCGGCTCACCCGCGCCTACCAAGCCGGTGACGTGGACGGCATCATCGCGTTGTTCGGCGACGACTCCTGGCTGACCATGCCGCCCGCACCGCTGGAGTACCAGGGCCGCGACCAGATCGCCCGGTTCTTGATCGCGATCGCGTTCCGCGACGGCCGCACCTACCGGCTCGTCCCCACCCGGGCCAACGGCCAGCTCGCCTTCGGCGCCTACCTGCGCGCGCCAAAACCAGGAGACGAGCAGGCAAACGGGCTCCTGGTGCTCACCCTCAGCGGCGACCGCATCCGGGCGATGACGCGTTTCCCCAGCGACGTGCTGCCCGAGTTCGGGCTGCCGCCCACTTAGCCGTCCGGCCGGTGTCTATCTTCCCGACGCCACTATAGCCAGGGAGATAGTCATGGCCACTATGAGCGATTATGAGACCCAGGTCCGCATCGGCACGTCTCCGGAGCGGGTGTTCGAGGTCTTGACGAACGTGGCGGAGTTCGCCGCGTGGTGGGCGCCAGCGACTGGTTCCGCCGCCGAGGGCGGCAAGCTGCGGATCACCTTCGACGGCCTCGATGACCCGCTGGTGCTCCGGGTCAAGCTGGCCGCCTGCCCCTCGGCGGTGCGCTGGGAGGTCCTTGAGTGCGCCTTCCTGCCTGACTGGATTGGCACCACGCCCGTCGTCACGCTCAGCCAGGACGGCGCGGCCGGATGCCACCTGCAGTTCCGGCACGAAGGCCTGAGCCCGCAACTGGAGTGCTACCAGATGTGCAGGGCCGGCTGGGAGCAGTACCTGCCCAGCCTGCGGGACTACATCCAGACCGGCAAAGGCAACCCGTACACGCTGGCCCGACTGGCGTTAACACTATGGTCATTATGGTCGGCTGACCTCCGTGGTCGAGAAGCAGTCGATGGCGTGCTGGCACGAGGACGGCAGTGAGCGAGCAGTACTGGCCTGCCTGGAAATCCCGGTCACGCGAGGCCTGCCGGGCGGCGATGATGGGCTCATGTGCACCGTCGTCATCAGCTTCGAGCCGGCCGGGCGCGTCCCGCTGCTGCTGCTGGGTGTCCGGGACGAGTTCACCGGCCGGTCGTGGCAGTTGCCCGCGCGGCACTGGCCGGGCTCGCCGCTGCTCGGAGGCCTCGACGAGCAGGCAGGCGGCACTTGGCTGGCCGTTCAGCCGGACCTGCCGCGGGTGTCTTGCCTGCTGAACGGCCGCGGCGCGCCCGCCGGCGCCGCCCGCCGCCGCAGCCGGGGAGAACTGCCGCTGCGCGCCGGCGCCGACGGCGGTGGCGCGCTGAAGGAACTCGCCGAGAGCCCGGGCCTCCTGGCCGCGTACGACCCGTTCCACCTGGTCTGCGCCGACGCCGGGGCGGTGCGGATGCTCACCTGGGACGGCGAGCGCCCGGCCGTCCGCGAGCTGGAGCCTGGCACCCACGTGCTCACCAACGCGGGCCATGCCTACCCCGCTGCCCCGGTGACCGAGCCGAAGGCCGCTTACTTCGGGCCGAGGTTCGCCCTTCGGCGCCCCTCTGGCGACCCCGGAGCGTCAATGGCGCTCGCCTGGGGCGACTGGCTCACGCTGGCGGGAGGCGACGGGCTGTCTCCGGGCGATCCCCGGGCGATCATCGCCCGCCGCGACCTGCCAGACGGCCGCGAGTGGGGGACCACCTCGCTGAGCCTGGTCGCACTGGCCGACGACGGCCTGCGCTACGACTTCCAGCCCCGCCCCGGCAGCGGCACGACCTGGTATCCGGTCATCCGGTTACCGCCGGACTGGGGGCGCCGTGGCGGGCGGGCCTCGACTGGCGCGGCTGGACGGCCTGGCGGTCGCGGAAGGTTCGCCGGTAGGCCAGCGGGGCCACGCCCAGGGTCTCGCGCAGTCGCAGGCGCAGGTTGGCGGCCGTGCCGAGGCCGGAGGCCTCGGCGACCCGGTCGACGGTCAGGTCGGTGGTCTCCAGCAGCCGGCGGGCGTGGTTCAGCCGCTGGCCGGCCAGCCAGGCGCCGGGGGAGCGGCCGGTCTCCTCGCTGAAGCGGCGGTTGAAGGTGCGCAGGCTCATGTGCGCCTGGTGGGCCAGGGTGGCCATGTCGATGGGCTCGCCGAGGTGGGCCAGCGCCCAGTCGCGCGCGGGCGCGGTCGTGTCGCCGTCTGCGGCCGGGACCGGACGGTCGATGAACTGCGCCTGGCCGCCGTCCCGCCAGGGCGGCACCACGCAGTGCCGTGCCACCATGGTGGCCACCTCGGCGCCGTGGTCGCGGCGGATGAGGTGCAGGCAAAGGTCGGCCCCGGCGCTCAGCCCGGCGCTGGTGAGCACGTCGCCGTCGTCGGTGAACAGGACGCCCTCATCGACCTTGACCTGCGGGCGCAGCGCCCGCAGGTCGCCGGCGTGCGCCCAGTGCGTGGTCGCCCGGCGGCCGTCGAGCACGCCGGCCAGGGCGAGGGCGAAGGCGCCGGTGCAGATGGAGACCAGCCGTGCGCCCGGCCGCAATCCGGCCAGGGCGGCGATAAGGCCGGCCGGCGGCTCGCCGGTGTCGCGTCCCGGGAACTGCGTGCCGGGGATGATCACGGTCCGGGCCTCGCGGAGGAAGTCAAGATCCCCGTCCGGCGTGATGGCGTACCCGGAGGTGGTCATGGCCGGCCGGCCATCGAGGCTGACCATCCGGACGTCATAAAGTCGCTCGCCCGCAGGGCCGCGGGCCGTGCCGAGGAACTGCGGCGGGATGGTCGCGTCGTAGCCGACGACGGGCGGGAGGAGCAGGACCGCCACCCGGTGGGGCACCGCGCGGTTGGCATGATCCTTTCGCATAATGGCAATCATGCCACACGTCGGCAATCCTGCCTGCCTGCGAGAATCTGCGGGTGAAGCCGCTTCCCCCCGCCAGGCCCCACCGTGCCTGGATCATCGCCGCCGTCACCTTCATCGCCATGATCGGCGCCGCCGGGTTCCGTTCGGTGCCAAGCGTGATGATGGACCCGCTCCACATGGAGTTCGGGTGGTCGCACGCGACCGTCGGGCTGGCGATGACGATCAACATGACGCTCTTCGGGGTGATCTCGCCATTCAGCGCCTCGCTGATGGACAGGCTCGGCATCCGCCGGGTGGTGATCGCGGCGCTCGCCCTGATCGCGGTGGGCGCGTGGTTCTCCAGCTACATCCTCTACTCCTGGCAGCTGCTGCTGACCTGGGGCGTGCTGATCGGGGTGGGTACCGGCTCGATGTCGATGGCATTCGTCGCCACGGTCACCAGCCGCTGGTTCGTCGCCCGGCGCGGGCTGGTCAGTGGCATCCTGACCGCGGCCAGTGCCACCGGGCAACTGGTCTTCCTGCCGGTGCTCGCCCACCTGACCGAGTCACTGGGCTGGCGGTTCGCCTCGCTCGTGGTCGCCCTCGCGGCAGCCTCCGTCATCCCGGTCGTCGCTCTGCTCATGCGCGACCACCCGCACGACGTCGGCGTGGAAGCCTACGGCGCCACGCCGGCCGACCCGACTGCGCCGAAGGTGTCCCGCGGCGGCCCGGGCGTGGCCATCGAGGCGCTCCTGCTCGGCGCGCGCAAGCCGGTCTTCTGGCTGCTGGCCGGCAGCTTCGCCATCTGCGGCGCCACCACCAACGGCCTCATCGGCACTCACTTCATCCCGGCTGCCACCGACCACAGCATGCCGGCCACCACCGCGGCCTCGCTGCTGGCGCTGGTCGGGGTCTTCGACGTCGGCGGGACGATCGCCTCCGGGTGGCTGACCGACCGGGTGGCGCCGGCGCTGCTGCTGGTCACCTATTACCTGGGCCGCGGCGTGGCGCTGCTCGCGCTGCCGTCGCTGCTGTCCCCCGGCACCACCCCGTCGACGTGGGTGTTCGTGCTCTTCTACGGCCTGGACTGGGTGGCCACGGTGCCTCCGACGATCGCGCTGTGCCGCCGGGCCTTCGGCGACCGGTCCCCCGTCGTCTACGGGTGGGTCTTCGCCGCCCACCAGTGCGGTGCCGCCATTGCCGCCAGCGGGGCGGGGTGGATCCGTGACAGGTCCGGCACCTACGACCCCGCCTTCTACATCGCCGCCGGCCTGTGCGCCGTGGCGGCCGTGCTCTGCTGGGCGGCCGCGGCGCGCGACCGTGCCCGGGTAACCGACGGCGACGGCCCGGGACGCCTCTCCGGGCGGGTCTCGCGGTCGGCTGCCGCGTTACGGGCGAACCTCGAAGATGACGCTCGGCTGTAATCGAGCTATTTGCGTTTTGCCGGTGTCTACTGCCCGTTCGGTCCTGTGGGCGGGTCCATTACGGCCACGGAACCATCTGTACGGTAAGGACGCGGCGCCGCGGTCCGACGCCCTGGTTCGCCCAATGGTGGACTCGATATCTAAGCCGCTGCGTTGCTCATGTTTCGTCATGTCGCGTATGTCATGATCTGTGGCGTGCTGAAAGCGGTGCTGTACTTCTTCGGTCGGTTGGTTGCCGGGCTGGTGTTCGTTGTCGGGTTGTGCTGGCCGTCGATGGTGTATGACGGGGCGCCGGGGGCGCAGGGCCAGTTCTTGCCGGAGTGCGGGGTGCTGTGCCTGGCGCTGAGTGCTGGCGTGGTGGTGCATGAGCTTGGGCACCTGCTGGCCTGCCGGGCGGTGCGGGCGCGGGTTACGGCGTTCCGGCTGGGGGGCGACCGGGGCTGGGTCCGGTTCCGCGCCGGGACGGTGCAGGTGTCGCTGGCGTGGCCGTACCGGGGGCACGTCGAGTACGTGGGCGCGTACTCGACCTGGCGGCGCGCGGTGATCACGGTGGCCGGGTCGCTGGCGGACCTGGCGCTGGCCTTCCTGGTGCTGGCGGGCTCGGCGGCCGTGGCCTCCGGGCGCCCCGTGACGCCGTTCGTGTTCACCGTGGCGGACGGGCTGGCGGTGATAGGGCTGACTGGCCTGCTGCCGTTCCGGACGCGCACCGGGGAGCTGAGCGACGGGGCACAGATGTTCGAGCTACCCGCGGGCATCGCCGTGTCGCGGCTGGTGGCAGCGGGGCAGGCTGCCAGCAGGCTACGGCAGGACGGGCGAGTGGCGCAGTTGCTGGAGCTGCATGCCGGGCTGGAGGTGCCGGGCGGGCGGCTGGGCGCAGCGCAGGCGGCCAGCGTGGCCTTGGTGGAGTTCAGCGTCGCGCTGCTGCCGGGGCCATTGCCCGAGGAGGCGGCGCGACTGGCCGAGCACCGCGCCGCGGCCCTGGCCCGGCAGGAAGGCCTGGGCGCGGTGGCGCCGCTGGCGTACCTGGCGCTGGCCCTGCTGCTGGTCAGGGGAGGCGACGCGGACGGCCATGCGGAGGCTGAGCGGCTTTGCCAGCGAGTCCTGGCCGGGGAAAGCGCGGATGATCCCCTGCGCCGCATGGCGTTGGCCGCTGTCATCGTGTCCCGGCAGGCGCGCGGGCTGCCGCACGCGGACGTGTCCGCGACATGGGCGGCCGCGCTGTCACCGGCGGATTGCAGTCCCGAGGTGATGGCGGCGCAGCTCAGCGCCATCTTTGACCCCGAGGCCGCGCTGCGCGCTTTCCTGGCCGGCGATCCGGGTGCCCGGCTGGGCGCGGGAACCATCGCCGGGCAGCTCCGCCGCCAGGGGCGCACTGGCGAGCTGCTGGAGCTGCACGCGGGCTTCGGCAAGCCCGAAGGCCCGCATGAGCTGGAGCAGGCGCGCTCGCTGGAATGCGTGGCGTACAACGTGCTGCTCGAACCGGGCCTGCCGCCAGGGGTTCTCGGCGAGGCGGCCAGCCGCGTGGAGTGGATCGCCGCCCGCTACCCCCACGCGCAGCACGAGGGCCCCGAGGGACGCGCCGCGCTCGAGCACACCCTGGCGCTGGCACGGCTGCGGCAGGGAAGGTTCGCTGAGGTCGAGCCATTGTGCGCGCCTGCCCTGGCCGTCGACGTCGGCGCGGACAACCGCGCCACCGTGCTCGCGACGATCGCCCTGGGCCGCCGCGCGCTCGGCCAGCCATACGCCGGCCTGGTGACCGAGGCCGTCGCCCTGTCCCCCGACGCCGACCTGGTCCCCGAAGCCCAGCAGGCGTCGCCATGGGGTCCCGCCAGCTCCGGGTTCGCGCGTCGCTCTTCGCCAGGGGTCATTTGACGTAGCGTATGGTTCGGTATGCGCCTTCGCAGGAGCGAACGCCGACCGCATCGAGGTCCAGGCCACGCCGTCGTGGTGGCAGCCGCCGTTCCCGACCGGCTGAAATCCGGGCCGGGCAGGTGTCGGATCCGGCGGGGTACGGTTCGTCGTGGTGACGCCAGGGCCCACTGGACGGAGGATCGCAACTTGCGTGCCGGGCGCAGGTCCGCGCATTGTGCTGCGCTGGATCCTGAGGGCTATTAGGGTAGCTGACGATCCCCTGGCCACCCTGAGGCGATCCTGGCCTGAGCGATCTGGGCAGATGGAGCGGCGTGCGCCTGGGCACGGCCAGCTGGAAACACGAGGAAGGTGCTCGCCCCTTTCATGGACACGGCTGTCGTGGTGCCTGCGCCGCGTGGCGGCGCCGCACTCCCGCGGACCCGGCGGCCAGTGTCCGCGTGGCGGGGCACCCGTAAGCGGCTCGTCGCCTTCGCGGCGAGCGGGCTGCTGGTGTTCGTCCTCGGCGTGGTCGTCCAGTGGGCGCTCATCCACCGCCTCGGCATGGGCGACGTCTCGTCGTACGTCGTCAAGTCGGTGCTCAGCGTGCAGCTCACCTTCCTGCTGTCGCGCTACGTGACGTGGGGAGACCGAAACCTGGTCCTATTGCCGGCACTGGTCCGCTGGAATATCCAGCAACTGGTCATCACCAGCCTTGGCGTGGGCGTGTACACCGGGCTTGGCCACTTCGGCGTGAACAGCCTCGCGGGCAACATCGCGGTGGCCGTCATCTTCACGCCGACGTCTTTCGTGGCCGGTCATCTGTGGTCGATGGTCGGCCGGGCGGCATCGCTAAGGCTGCTGACGGCTTCCGGGCCGCGGCTGGTTGACTGATAAAATGAACGATCCTTAAATTCTGGTCATGGGATCTGGTCGCCGCCCGTCGCGACGAGGATGTCGCCAGGCCGATGCGTGACTACGTGGGCGAGCGCAGTGACTGGCTGGCCGAACTGGTGCGCGTCGCCCAGGCCGACGGGGAACTCGACCCGTCGCCGTCGCCCGGCGCGCTGGCCCACTTCTGCCTCCTGCTCGCGATGGGCAGCGCGCTCATCACGCCGGATCTCCACGCGGTCACCGACGCGGAGTGGGCCGCGTTGCTCACCCAGCTGGTCGCCGGCCTCGCCCCGTCCGCCGCCACCGCACAGACAGGAACCGCGCGATGAACGTGCACATCGATCCCGGGCTCTGCCAAGGGCACGGCCGCTGCTACGGCCTCGCGCCCGCCCTGTTCAGAGAGGACGACGAGGGCTACGGGCAGGTCCTCGGCGACGGCATCGTGGCGCCGGAGTCGGAGCGCGACGCGCGCCTGGCCGCCCTCAACTGCCCAGAGCACGCGATCGAACTGGCCGAGGAGGGCTGACATGGCCATTGATGAGCGCTTCACCCGGGGCCGTCAGGAAGCCGGCGAGGGCGAGGTAGCCGGTACCCGTAGCGAGATCATCACCAGCCCGGTCCGCGACTGGGCAACCGACTTCTCTCACCTCGAGCCGGAGTGGTCCGCTGATCCCTACCCGATCCAAGACGACCTGCGGCAGCGCTGCCCGATCGCCCACACCGAGCGGTTCGGCGGCGCCCGGCTGCCGACACGCCACGAAGACGTCGCGGCGATCGCGCACGACACCGAGCGCTTCTCCTCACGGTCGGTAGTCCTCAGCAACTTCCGGCCACCCCGGGAGCTCGCGCCGATCGGGGGCTCGCCGCCTATCTCCTCCGACCCGCCGTTTCACCACGACGCGCGCAAGCTGCTGCTGCCCGCGTTCACCAAGAAGGCCCTCGCCAGGTACGAGCCGGCTACCCGGGCGTTCTGCCACTCGCTCATCGACTCCTTCGCCGGACGGGACGTGGTCGACGCCGCCCAGGACTACGCGCAGCACATCCCGATGCGGGTCATCGCCGACATGCTCGGCTTCCCCCCGCAAGACGGGCCGCGGTTCCGCGAGTTCGTCGAGGACCTGCTCGAAGGCATCAACCTGCCTCCGGATGAACGCGTCGACCGGGTCTCCCGGATGTTCGACTACCTGCTCGAGCAGGTCCACGACCACCTGGACGAACCGCGTGATGACCTCACCACGTACCTGATAAACGCGGAGCTGTACGGCCGCAAGCTCGACCCGCCCGTTGTTACCGGCGCCATGGCCTTGCTGCTCATCGCCGGCATCGACACGAGCTGGAGCGCCATCGGCGCGTCATTGTGGCACCTGGCGAAGACGCCCGCCGACCGTGAGCGCCTAGTCGCGGAACCCGGGCTGCTGCCGACCGCGATGGAGGAGCTCCTCCGGGCCTACGCGCCGGTCACGATGGCGCGGCTGGTCAAGGAGGACATGCACTGGCACGGCGTGGACATGAAGGCCGAGGACTGGATCCTGCTGTCGTTCCCGGCGGCCAACCGCGACCCGCTGCAGTTCGACCGGGCACAGGAGGTCGTCATCGACCGCGAGGTCAACCGGCATGCCGCCTTCGGCCTGGGCATCCACCGCTGCCTGGGGTCGCACCTGGCGCGGATGGAGCTCCGGGTCGCCCTCGAGGCGTGGCTCGAGCGGATCCCGGAGTTCACCCTTGATGACCCCGGGGCCGTCACCTGGTCCGCGGGCCAGATCCGCGGACCGCGCGCCCTTCCGCTGCGGATCGGATGACCATAGCCGCCCAGCCCCTTGAGCAATGACGCCCGCAATTGGGGATATTGTTATCGACATCCCTGGTCGCGGTGGGCCTAGGAGGCGATAGGGATGAGCAGGCGTAATACCAAGCAGGGCAAAGCCCGGCGGCGCGCGGAGCGTGACCGCAGGCAGCGATCGGGCATCTCGGACCAAGAGCCTCGGGCCGTCGAGGTCGCGGCCGTTCGGGTGCCCGCGCCGTCGGGCGATCCCGGGCTGCGCTCCGACGCCGGCAGCGGCGTGGTCGCGGCGGAGCCCGGCGAGGCTGATCCGGATGCCGAGGCGGACCTGGAGAACGCGGACCCGGGCGATTTCGGCGATCTCGACCCCGACGATGCCGACCTTCAGGCCACGCTCACCGTCATGGCCGTCCTCGCCGACGACATCGGCGACTTCGCCGAGACGACCGACGATCTGGCCGGCGATCTGGCCGGCGACTCCGACGGGCTGGATGGCCCGGACGGGCCCGAATACATCGGGGACCCGGAGGCGGACCGGCCGCCTGCCGAGGCGGACGCCGGGGCCGAGGCCCCCGGCGCGGCCAGCGCGCTCGCAGCCGGGCCACCCCCGGAGGCCGACGGCGAGGACGAGGACGTCCTGGTCCTCAGTGACGATGACGACGACCTTCCGGCCACGCGGGTGGCGATCGCCGGCGCGACGGCGGACCCGGTCAAGGACTACCTCAAGCAGATCGGCAAGGTACCCCTGCTCAACGCCGCGCAGGAGGTCGAGCTGGCCAAGCGCATCGAGGCCGGGCTGTTCGCCGAGGAGAAGCTGGCCGGGGCCGCCGAAAGCCTATCCCGCGACCTGCGGATGGACCTGGAGTGGATCGCCGATGACGGCCGCCGGGCCAAGGACCACCTGCTGGAGGCCAACCTGCGGCTGGTGGTGTCGCTGGCCAAGCGGTACACCGGGCGGGGGATGCTCTTCCTGGACCTGATCCAGGAGGGGAACCTGGGGCTGATCAGGGCCGTGGAGAAGTTCGACTACACCAAGGGCTACAAGTTCTCCACGTACGCGACCTGGTGGATCCGGCAGGCGATCACGCGGGCGATGGCGGATCAGGCGCGGACGATCCGGATCCCGGTGCACATGGTCGAGGTCATCAACAAGCTGGCCCGGGTCCAGCGGCAGATGCTGCAAGACCTTGGCCGCGAGCCGACTCCGGAGGAGCTGGCCGTTGAGCTCGACATGACCCCGGAGAAGGTCGTCGAGGTGCAGAAGTACGGCCGGGAGCCGATATCGCTGCACACGCCGCTCGGCGAGGACGGCGACAGCGAGTTCGGTGACCTGATCGAGGACTCCGAGGCGATCCAGCCGGGCGAGGCGGTGTCGTTCACGCTGTTGCAGGAGCAGCTGCACTCGGTGCTGGACACGCTGTCGGAGCGGGAGGCGGGCGTCGTCTCGATGCGGTTCGGCCTGACCGACGGCCA
>JAICYD010000165.1 GCA_025934375.1 Streptosporangiaceae bacterium
ACGCCGTCGGCGCCGAAGACCAGGTACCGGTCGAACGAGCGCGCGAACCAGCGGTCGTGGGTGACCGCCACGACCGTGCCCTCGTAGGCCTCGAGGCCATCTTGCAGGGCCTCGGCCGACTCCAGGTCGAGGTTGTCGGTCGGCTCGTCCAGCAGCAGGGCGGTGGCGCCTTCGAGCTCCAGCAGCAGGATCTGGAATCGCGCCTGCTGCCCGCCTGACAGCTTCCCGAATGGCTGGTCGCCCTGCCGTTCCAGTTCATAGCGGCGCAGGACGCTCATCGCGGCGCCGCGGTCCCTGGCGTGGACGTCCCACAAGATGGCGACCAGGGTCCGGCCCTCGAGCTCGGGATGGGCGTGAGTCTGGGCGAAGAAGCCGGGGACGACCCGGGCGCCCAGCTTCCAGGTCCCGGTGTGCACGACCGGCTGGCCGGCCAGCAGCCGCAGGAAATGTGACTTGCCCGACCCGTTGGATCCCAGGACGGCTACCCGCTCGCCGTAGAAGACCTCCAGGTCAAAGGGTCGCATCAGGCCGGTGAGCTCCAGCCGCGCGCAGGTCAGCGCGCGGACGCCGGTCCGGCCGCCGCGCAGGCGCATCCGGATGTCCTGTTTGCGGGGCGGTTCCGGCGGCGGGCCGGCCTCCTCGAACTTGCGCAGCCGGGTCTGCGCGGCGGCGTACCGGGAGGCCATCTCGGCGCTGCGCGCCGCGTACTGCTGCAGGTCCCGCACGAGGCGCTTGAGCTGCTCGTGCTTTTCATCCCAGCGACGGCGCAGCTCTTCAAAGCGCTCGAACCGGTGCTCGCGGGCCTCGTGGTAAGTGGCGAACCCGCCCCCGTGGACCCACACGTCCGAGCCACCGGGCGCGGGCTCGACGCTGACGACCTTGGCGGCGGCCTGGGCGAGCAGCTCCCGGTCGTGGGAGACGAACAGGACGGTCTTCTGGGTCTCCCGCAGCTGGCCCTCCAGCCAGCGCTTGCCCGGCACGTCCAGGTAGTTATCCGGCTCGTCGAGCAGCAGCACCTCATCGGGCCCGCGCAGCAGCGCCTCCAGCACCAGGCGTTTCTGCTCGCCGCCGGACAGGGTCGACAGGCCCCGCCACTGGGCCTTCTCGTACGGGATGCCGAGGGCGGCCATCGTGCACATGTCCCAGGTCGTCTCGGCGTCATACCCGCCGACATCGGCCCAGTCGCTCAGCGCCTGCGCGTAGGCCAGCTGGGCGGCCTCATCATCGCGCTCCATGATCGCCGCCTCAGCCTCGTCCACGGCGCGGGCCGCGTCTCGGATGCCCGGCCGGGCGACGGATACCAGCAGGTCGCGGACGGTCCGGTCGTCGCGCACAGAGCCGACGAACTGCGGCATGACGCCCAGCCCGCCGCTGGTGGTCACCGTGCCCGCGTGCGGTTTCAGCTCCCCGGCGACGATCTTGAGCAGCGTGCTCTTGCCAGCGCCGTTCGCGCCGACCAGCGCGACCGAGTCGCCCTGCCCGACCCGGAAGCTAGCGTCGTCGAGCAGCATCCGCCCGTCGGGAAGGTAGTAGTCGACGTGCGCGACTTCCAGGTGGCCCATGGCCGTCATGATCGGTGACAAGCCGCCGGCGGCGCAAATGCGTTTCCGGCGTGGAAACCTACAGGAAAGTTACGCGGATCCGCTGAGGCCTCTCTATTAACGGGGTGGCACTCGTGGGGCGGGAGAGTCGGCGCAAGCGTAGCGGGGTGCCGCGAAGGGGCGCCCCGGCCGGCGCACGCCCGCTACCGCGGCCACACCGCGCGGCACCCGCGCTGCGCCTCGATATGCCATGTTCGCATTTGAGCGATTCTTTCTAGACTGAGCACGTCTTTCGTTGCTATTGGGCGGAGGCGGGCCGGGCGATGGTTCGTGATCTTTATGGCGTGCTGGGCGTGCCGATTACCGCGTCCCAGGCGGAAATCAGGCACGCGTTCCGGGAGGCGGCCAAGAGGCGGCACCCGGACGTCAACCGGGGTGACCCAGACGCGCCCCGCAAGTTCATGGAGGCGCTGGAGGCAGCGGAAACGCTGCTCAACCCCAGGCGCCGCGCCGTGTACGACGCGCGGGCGCGCCCGGTCACCCACCCTCCGATGCCAGAGCATGCCCCGATGCCGCCCATGACCGCGACCAGGATGTCAGCCTTGGGCGTCATGTGGCGAGCGACCCTGGCCGTCTGCGGCATTGGCGCCGTCATCGCGCTGCTAGTCGCCACGCCGCGCAAGCACATCGAGCAGATTGGCACGGTGAACGGTGCCATCATGTGGAAAGCGACGGGTTTTCGCCTGGATGACGGCTGGGGCATCAACCTCGCCGGACAGGGGACCCGGCTCCAGGTTTTTCCCGGGATGAGCACCGACCTCGAAGTCGACAGCGGGTACCTGTCTTCGGCTGGCCACATCACTTTCTTGCCGCACGGCGCGGCGCCAACGTTCGCGGAGTGCCTCAGCACCGTCCGGCAGACGAGCGACCAAGCCCAGTCGCTCGACGAGATCAGGCCGGCCAGGCACGCGGACCTGTGCTCGTCGGGGGCCAGCGGGGACGTCGCCTTCATCCGGGTCACCCGAAACGACCCGGCCGGGATGTCGCTTAACATCACCATCTGGAAGAACATCTGAGCGGGAGTGTCCTGCCCGGCGGGGGATGATCGTCTTCATGGCGAGAGGGCGGATGAGGCCGCCCCAACGGGAGGATCAACGACATGACCCTGTACCTGGCACTGCTATACCAGCCCGCCGACCAGTACTTCATGCAGCCGGGTGACATGCCCGCGCCGGGCGAGCGCGGCGTCTCGCCGGAATACCGGGAGTTCATGGCCGAGGCGGGGCCGGCCGGCGTCATCAAGGGCGGCGAGGCGCTGCTCCCGCCGGAGACGTCGACGACCATTACCGTCGCCGGCGGCAAGGGCGGCGACGTGGTCGTCACCGACGGCCCCTACGCCGAGGCCAAGGAGGTGCTCGGCGGCTACTTCCTGATCGAGGCGGCCGACCTGGACGACGCGATCAAGTGGGCCGCCAAGATCCCGGCGGCCTGGGACGGCGGCAAGGTCGAGCTGCGGCCGGTGCTCGAGCTGAACAAGCAGAACTGACCGCGTGACCGACCCCGCCGATGAGCTCGCGCTGACGATCCGGGTGGCGGGCGCCAGCGTGCTGGCGACGCTCACCCGGACGTTCGGCAGCTTGCAACTCGCCGAGGACGCGGTGCAGGAGGCGGCGCTGGCGGCGCTGCGGACCTGGCCGCAGTCAGGCGTGCCGCGCGATCCCCGCGCCTGGCTGCTGGTCACCGCGCGAAACAAGGCCCTGGACATCGTTCGCCGGGAAGCGGCGCGCCCGGCGAAGGAGGTCGCCGCCAGCTTCACCGCTCCCGAGCGCGCTCCCGACATTGCGGAGGCGGTGATTGAAATGACGCAGGAGGCGGGGAGCGTTCGGGACGACATCTTGCGGTTGATCTTCACCTGCTGTCATCCAGCCTTGTCGCCGGAGGCGCGGGTGGCGCTCTCGCTGCGGACGCTGGCTGGCCTGGACGTGGCGGCGATCGCCCGGGCGTTCGGGGTGCCCGAGCAGACGATGGCCAAGCGGCTGGTCCGGGCGCGGCAGAAGATCGCCGCCGCGCGGATCCCGTACAAGGTCCCCGCCGACAGCGAGCTGCCCGAACGACTCCCAGCCGTGCTGGCGGTGGTGCACCTCATCGCGACCGAGGCGCACTCGCCGAGCAGCGGCGACGCGGTGACCCGGATCGACTACGAGCTGGAGGCCATCCGGCTGGCGCGGCTGCTGGGCGACCTGATGCCAGGCGAGCCGGAGATCATCAGCCTGCTCGCGCTGCTGCTGCTCACGGCCGCCCGGCGGCCCGCCCGCACCCGCCCCGGCAGTTCCAGCCAAGGCAATGCTGACTCAGGCACTAACGAGCCGGTGCTGCTGCGGGATCAGGACCGGAGCTTGTGGGATCGCGCGATGATCGCCGAGGGCGCCGCGCTGCTGGCGGAGGCGGTCCGGCGCTCAGGCGGCGCGGCCGGGCCCTACCAGTTGCAGGCGCACCTGTCGGCCTGCCACAGCACCGCGACCAGCTGGGAAGACACCGACTGGGCACGGATCGTTTCGCTGTATGACCTGATGGCGGCGCTGCGCGCTAACCCGGCGGTGATGCTGAACCGGGCGGTGGCGGTGGGCGAGCGCGATGGCGCGGCGGCGATGCTCGCGGCGCTGGACGCGATCGACGGGCTGCAGCGCTCCCACTTGTGGCATGCCGCCCGCGCGGACGCGCTGGTACGGCTCGGGCGGGCCGCCGAAGCCGACGCGGCCCTGGAGGCGGCGATCGGCCTAGCGCCGACCGGCCCGGAGCGGCGCCTGCTGGTCAGACGGCGGCAGGGCCTAGCCTGAGACCCATTGCACGGCGGCCCCCCGGGTGGGCACGTCCAGCTTGGCCAGTATCGACGACACGTGGTGGTCAACCGTCTTGCCGGAGATGAACAGCTTGGCGGCGATCTCCGCGTTGGTAAGCCCGGCGACGATCAGCTCCAGGACTTCCTGCTCGCGCCGGGTCAGCCCCCGCGGGTGCTCCCGCGTCGCCTGGCGCGGGCCGGCCGGGATCGACCGGATGCCGAGCCGCCGCATCTTCTGCTGGGTGAGGGCGGCGGTGGCCCGGGCGCCGAGGCCGGTGAAGATCCGCAGCGCCCGGCGAAGCGGAGCTTCCGCGGTGGCTCCGAGCAGCGCCAGGCCCGCCTCGTAGGGGCAGCCCAGGTCGGTCCAGAGGCGGGCCGCGGCTTCCCAGTCGGCGGCAAGCTCCCGCTGGAAGGGCGCGGCGACAGCACCACGCGGCGACCGGGCCGAGCCGGTGCGGCGCAGCCAGACGGCGACCGCCCCCCGGTCCCACTCGTCACAGCCATCGGCCATGTCATCGGCCAGCTCGGCCTCGGTCCCGGCGTTCTCCAGGTCGCCGGACAGCCAGAGCGCCTCCGCGCGAGCCAGCCGCACCGGGACAATCGAACTCCGGTCGCCAGAACCGGCGGCTTCTCTCAACGCCTGGTTGAGCTGCTCCCACGCGGACGCCGCTCCCTGACGGGCCCAGATCACGCCCAGGAAGCTGAGTGGCCAGAACCGGGTGTGCGGCGGTATTGCCCCGTCAGCCAGCACTTTCTTACACAGAGCCACAGCCTCGTCCCAGTTGCCGGTGCGCTCCAGGACGCACGCGTGTTCCGAGCGCAGGAAGGCAGAGTAGGCGGGAATGTCATGGTCGTCGCAGTAGGCGATGGCCTCGGCGTAACAGGACTGCGCGGCACTCCAGTTCCGGTCGGCGACGTGGCAAGCATGCATGTTCGCGTAAGCGCGGCCCGCCTCCCTCTGGTGCCGCCCGGCGAGCGCGGCGTCCACGGCCCGGCGCATCAGGCCTGCCCATTCCGCGTCTGCGCCAAGCTCGTGACGAGCGCACGCCTCTGAGTTCAGGGCGTCGCTAGTCAGTGCGGTGAGGCCGAGCGGCGCTGCGATGGCCTGGGCCTTGCGGGCTAGCTCGATGGCCTCCTGATGACGGCCGCGTACTGTCCAGCGAGCGGCGAGGCCGGCATGAGCCCAGCCCAACTCGGCGGTCGGGCCGAGCGGCTCAAGGACCTGGATCGCGGCCTGGATGGCGGCGACGGACTCCTCGCCCTTGTGCAGCTTGCCGAGCGACAAGCCAAGCAACCGGTGTGTGTCTCCCTCGCGCCGCCGGTCCCCGATCTGCCGCCATAGGGCGAGCGCGCGGCCATAGGCATCGGCCGACTCCTGGCAGCGATTGAGCAGCATAGCCTCATGCGCGAAGCCTCCGTAGAGCCCGGCGATGGTCCGGGGATCGGCCGCGTCGGCGAACCGGAGCGCCCGCTCGAACTGGGCGGCCGCCTCCCGGTGGGCGCCCAGCGCGGCCGCCCGGCGGGCGGCGGCACTCGCATGCTGTAGTGCGGTAGGGGCATCGCCCGCCGCCTCCGCGTGAAACGCCATCCGTGGGTCATCGTCATCGCGCTGCCGCTCCTCCAGCGCGGCCAGGATCCGCGCGTGGATGTCCCGGCGCCGGTGCGCGGGAATGGTCACCGCTATCGCCAGCCGCGCGATCTCATGCCGGAACCGCAGCGCCATCCCGTCCTTAGCGAGCAGCCCGGAGACAACGAGCTCATCGGCCGGGACGGCGCCGCCGCCACAGACCTGTTCCAGCAGCGCGGGCTCGACCCGGGCACCGATCAGGGCGGCCACGTCCAGTACCGCCCGCGCGCCGCCGGTCAGCCGGGCGGCCTGGGCCAGCACCGCGTCCCGGGCGGAGGCCGGGACGTCGCTCGTCCCGGCCTGGACCGCCTGGCTCACGTAGAACGGATTGCCGCCGGTCAGCCGGTAGAGCTCGGCAGGATCCAGGCCGCTGTCGTCGGCGAGCAACGCCACCGCGTGCCGCGACAGCGGCGGCAGGCTCATGCGCCGCACCGTCCGCTGGGTCATGAGGTCCCCCAGCACCACCCGAAGCGGATCGTTCGCGGCCAGGCCCTCATCGCGATATGTGATCAGCAGCAGCACCGGAGCGTTCCGGATCCGTCGGCCAAGGAACCGCAGCAAGTCGATTGTGGCCTCATCGGCCCAGTGAGCATCCTCGATGACGAGCACGTTCGGCTCGGCCGCCGGGCTGCCGCTGACATGGCGCAGCAAGGCGCAGAACAGGTCATCGCGGGGAACGTCGACCTGGCACAGCGCCAGCAACTCGCCGCCGGCGCTCTCGGCGATGTCGAAGAGCGGGCCGAGGGGACGCGGGGTAGACAAGCCGTCACAGGCCCCCCAGTGCCAGCTCGCCGCGGGCAGGTTCCCTTGCAACCGCTCGACCAGCGTCGTTTTCCCGACGCCGGCCTCCCCGGATATGAGGATTAGCCGGCCCTCCCCGCGCCCGGCGTCGGCGGCGTAATCCCCCAGTGACGCCAGTTGCGCGTCCCGTTCGAGTAGCACGGTCAGACGGCCGGGCTCATCTTGAACGCCCACTTGACCGCCGCGCCCCGGGAGGGGACACCCAGCTTGGCCAGGACCGAGGACACGTGATGGTCGACGGTCTTAACCGAGATGAACAGCTTGACCGCGATCTCCGCGTTGGTGAGGCCCGCCGAGACCAGGTCGAGGACCTCCTGCTCGCGGCGGGTCAGCCCGAGGCGGTTCTCCCGCGTCGCCCGGCGCGGGCCGGCCGGGATCGAGCGGATGCCGAGCCGGCGCATCTTCTGCTGGGTGACCCGCATCGCCGCCTTGGCCCCCAGGCTGGTGAAGACGCACAGCGCCTCGCGGAGCAGGGACTCGCGGGTTGACCCGAGCAGGGCCAGGCCGGCCTCATACGGGCAGCCCAGGTCGAGCCAGTAGCGGGCCGCTCCTTCCCAGTCGGCCTCAAGCTGCCGCTGGAACGGCGCCGCGACCTCACCGCGCGGCGGCCGGGCGGAGCCGGTGCGCCGCAGCCAGACCGCGACCGCCCCCCGGTCCCACTCGTCACAGCCCTCGGCCATGTCGTCCGCTTCCTCGGCCTCGGCCCGGGCGCCGTCGCGGTCGCCGCGCAGCCACAGCGCCTCCACGCGGGCCAGCCGCACCGGGACGATGGAAAACCGCTCGCCGGTCCCCAGGGCGTCGTTCAGGGCCTGGTCGAGGACTTCCCACGCGGGCGATGCGCTTGCCTGCCGGGCCAGCATCGCGCCTAGGTGGCTGAGCGGCCAGAGCCGGGTCTGCGGGGGCAGTTGCGCGTCGGCCAGCAATTGCTCGCACAGGGCCACGCCCTTGTCCCAGCGGCCGGTGCGCTCCAGGACGCACGCGTGCTCGGAGCGCAGGGAGACGGCGTAGGTGGTGATGTCATGCTCATCGCAGTAGGCGATGGCCTCGGCGAAGCAGGACTGCGCGGCTGCCCAGTTCCGGTCGGCGACGTGAAGCGCGTGCAGGTTCACGTACGCCCGGCCGGCCTCATTCTCGTGCTGCCCGGTCAGCGCGGTCCCCAGGGCCTGGCGCATCACGCTCTCCCAGTGCCCGCCGATCGCGTGAACGGTGCACGCCTCGGTGTTCAGCGCGTCGCTGACCAGCTCGGTCAGGCCAAGTGGCCCGGCGATCGCCTGTGCCTGGCGGGCCAGCTTCATGGCTTCCGCGTTGAGGCCGCGGACCATCCACTTGTTGGCGAGGCTGGCGTAAGCCCAGGCGAGCTCGGCGGTCGGGCCGAGCGGCTCCAGCAGGTCGACCGAGTCCTGGATGGCGGCGATGCCTTCCTCACCCTGGTTCAGGGCGCCCAGCGACAGGCCAAGCAGCCGCAGCGTGTCGCCCTCCCGTTGCCGGTCGCCGATCTCGCGCCATAGGTCAAGGGCATGGCCGTGGGCGTCGGCGGCCTCCTGGCAGCGATCCAGCAGCCGCGCCTCGCGCGCGAAGTCTCCGTAGAGCCCGGCGACGGTGCGCGGATCAGCGGCGCTGGCGAACCGAAGCGCCCGTTCGAACTGCGCGGCCGCCTCGCGGTGGGAGGCCAGGTCGGCGGCCCGGCGCGCGGCCGCCGCGGCGTGCCGGACCACCGCCGGGCCATCGCCGGCCGCCTCGGCGTGAAACGCCATCCGGGCGTCGTCGTCGCACCCCACGGTCTGCAGCGCGGTCAGGATCCGGGCGTGGATGGCGCGGCGCCGAGGCGAGGTGACTGTCGCCTCGACCGCCAGCCGGGCGATCTCATGCCGGAAGCGCAGCGTCGTGTCGTCCCCGCCGATCAGCCCCGAGGCCAGCAGCTCGTCGATGGCCGAGGCGGGGCAGTCGGCGACCGTGTCCAGCAGCGCGAGCTCGAGCCGCCCGCCGATCAGCGCGGCCGCGTCCAGCATCCCGCGCGCGTAGGGACCGAGCCGGGCAGCCTGGGCCAGCACCGCGTCCCGCGCGGAGGGGGGAACGTCGCTCGTCCCGGCCTGGACCGCCTGGCTCACGTAGAACGGGTTGCCGCCGGTCAGCCGGTACAGCTCGGCCGGATCGAGGCCGCTGCCCGCGGCGAGCGCGGTGACGGCGTCCGGTGAAAGCGGCGGAAGGCCCAGGCGCCGGACCGGTCGCTGGGTGGCCAGGTCCCCCAGGGCCACCCGCAGCGGGTCAATCGCGGTCAGGCCCTCGTCGCGGTAGGTGGCGATGAGCAGGACGGGGACGTTCTTGACCCGCCGGCCGAGGAAGCGAAGCAGGTCGATGGTGGCCTCATCGGCCCAGTGGACGTCCTCGATGACCACGACCTGCAGCTCGCCCGCGGAGCTGACCTGCCGGAGCAGGGCGCTGAACAGCTCGTCCCGGGGCGCGCCCGAGCGGCACAGCTCCAGCAGCTCGCCGCCGAGCGTGTCGGCGATGTCGAAGAGCGGGCCGAGCGGGCGCGGGGTGAACAGGCCATCACACGCGCCCCAGTGCCAGGTGGCCGCGGGCACCCGGAACTGCAGGTGCTCAACCAGCGCGGACTTGCCGGCCCCGGCCTCCCCGGCGATGAGGATCAGCCGGCCCTCACCGGCGCGGGCCTCCGTGGCATAGTCGTTGAGAACCCTCAGTTGCGCTTCCCGCTCCAAAAGCCGCATGGCTTCGCTTCCCCTCAGCGTCGCAGGCCATCGACTACTGCCTCTGATATACGGCAGAGCAAATCAATTGGATTGGAGGCCGGGTCCGTTACGTACTGAGTTTCTGCCTGGAAGGGAATCCTTTCGGCGTCAGGCGAAGCTGGCGGGAAGGATTCCCGCGCCGTGATCGAGCTGGTAGTCAAGGTTCACCGCGGCGGTGATCAGGGCCAGGTGGCTGAAGGCCTGGGGGAAGTTGCCGAGCTGCTCGCCGGTGCTGCCAATCTCCTCGGAGAACAAGCCGAGGTGGTTGGCGTAGGTGAACATCTTCTCGAAGGTCAGCCGGGCCTCGTCCAGCCGGCCCGCGCGGGCCAGGGCCTCGACGTACCAGAAGGTGCACAGCGAGAACGTGCCCTCATTGCCTTGGAGCCCGTCGGGTGACGCGCTGGGATCGTAGCGGTAGACGAGGCTGTCGGAGACGAGCGTACGGTCCATGGCCTGCAGCGTGTCCAGCCACATCGGGTCGCGGGGCGCGATGAGGCCCTGCAGCGGCATCATCAGCAGCGCCGAGTCCAGCACGTCGCTGCCGTAGAACTGGGTGAAGGCGCTGAGCTTCTCGTTCCACCCGGCGCGGAAGATCTCGTTGTAGACCTCGTTGCGCTCGGTGGCCCAGCGATCGGTGTCGGCGGGCCGGCCGATGGCGGTGGCCATGTGGAGCGCGCGGTCGAACGCGACCCAGGCCTGGACCCGGCCGTAGAGGAAGTCCTTGCGGCCGCCGCGCGTCTCCCAGATTCCCTCATCCGGCTGGTCCCAGTGCTCGCACAGCCAGTCGATGAGGCTGGCCGTCTCCTTCCAGCTCTGGTGGGTGACCTGCACCCCGCTGCGGTTGGCGTGGCACAGCGCGTCCATCGCCTCGCCGTAGATGTCCAGCTGCAGCTGGTCGGCGGCGCCGTTGCCGATGCGCACCGGCCGGGACCCGCGCCAGCCTTCGAGGTGATCCAGGGTCTCCTCGGTCAGGTCGCTGGACCCGTCGACGCGGTACATGATCTTGAGCGGGCCCGATTCGCGGCCCGCCTGCTCGCTGGCGCGGTCCTTCAGCCAGGTGACGAAGGCGTCGGCCTCATCGGTGAACCCGAGGCCGAGCAGGGCGTAAATGGAGAACGAGCCGTCGCGGATCCAGGTGTAGCGGTAGTCCCAGTTCCGCTCACCGCCGACTTGCTCGGGGAGCGCGGCGGTCGGGGCGGCGACGAGGCCGCCGCTGGGGGCGTACTGCATGAGCTTGAGGGTGATCGCCGAGCGGGCGACCATCTCGCGCCAGCGGCCCCGGTAGGTGGACCCGTGCAGCCAGCCTCGCCAGAACGAGACGGTGTCGATGAGCAGGTCGCGGATGTCATCGTTGTGGAGGCGGCGCGGAGCGCTGCCACCGGATTCCAGCACCACGCTCCAGGACTGGCCGGCGCTGAGGACTTGCGTGGCGGTGACGCCGCCGGTGCCGTTGCTGCCCTTGCCGGACGGCGTGAGCGGCGGGCGGGCGCCGCGACCGGAGGTGGCCATGTGGAGGGTGAGGGCGGGCAGGTTCTTGGCCTTGGCCTTCGGGGTGAAGGTGGCGCCGTCTTCGGTGATGTGCACCTCATGGGCGGCGCGGGCGTAGTCGAACCGGGGCTGCACGTCCAGGGTGAACCGCATCGTGCCGCGCACGACGCGGGCCTGGCGGACGAGCCGGTGCCGGTCAGTGGCCCGCTTGCCGGCGGCCGGCATGAAGTCGTAGACCTCGCCGACGCCGTCGGCGGTGAGGAACCGGGTGATCAGCACGGCGGTGTCCGGCAGGTACAGCTGGCGGCTGACGTAGTCCTCGCGGTCGGGCGCGAGGCGGAAGTGCCCGCCCTTGCCGGCGTCCAGCAAGGACGCGAAGGCGCTCGGCGAGTCGAAGCGCGGGCAGCAGAACCAGTCCACGACGCCGTCGGTGGATACCAGGGCGGCCGTCTGGAGGTCACCGATCAGGCCGTGGTCGCTGATGTTGGGGTATCGCTCCATGTAGCAAGTATCTCACCATGTGTTATGGCCGGGCGGAGCGGACCCCCGCCACCCGGGCGAGGTCGAGCTTGGACGCGTCCGCGCTGCCGGGGACGGCGGTGTAGATGACGATCTTCAGGTCGGTGTTGCTGTCGCTGAGCACGTCGCAGTCCACGGTGATATCGCCGACGCCGGGGTGCCGGATGGTCTTGCGCTCTTCGACGTGCCAGCCGACCGCGCCGTCGCGCCACAGCTCGGCGAAGCGCCGATTGCCCGCCAGCGTCCGGCTGATCAGCGCGGACAGGCGGGCGTCGCCTGGGTAGCGCGCGGACGCGCGGCGCAGGTCGGCGACGATCGCGCGGTCGGATGCCTCGGCGTTCTCGGAGATGATCGGCCAGGCCGCGAGGCGGCTACGGTCGGCGGCGGTGCGGAAGCGCGAACTGACCAGGTTGCGATCCTCGGGGGCGAGGCCTGATGGGTCACCGATCAGGGCCGCCCAACTGCGGTTCCACCAGATCAGCCGCCAGTCCGCCGCGAACACCGCGACCGGGGTCTCGCCGAGCCGGGTGAGCACGCGCTGCATGCCCGGCGGGATGTGATCGGTGATCGCGCCGTCCGGGGGCGGCTGCAGGCCAGCCAGCCGGTACAGGTGATCACGCTCGTCCCTGGACAGCTGGAGGGCACGGGCGAGGGCGCCGACGATCTGCGGCGACGGCGTCGTGGCGCGGCCTTGCTCGAGGCGGACGACGTAGTCGACCGATACCCCGGCGAGCTCGGCGAGCTCCTCCCGGCGCAGGCCGGCCGCCCGGCGGGAACGGCGCACGGGCAGGCCGACAGCCTGCGGGGTCAGCCGGTCGCGCCACGCGTGAATGGTCGCGCCGAGGCTGGTGCCGGTCACGCTCACCTCTTCATCATGGCCCGGCGGGGCGGCCCGTGGGGGGTACGGGTTTTCCTACCGTCGGGGCATCCCTGGCTGTCGTGCGGCGGCCCGGCGATGCTGAAGCTCATGGACACCATCACCTTCATCACTGGAGCGAACAAGGGCCTCGGCTACGAGACCGCGCGGCGGCTGACCGAACTGGGCCACACCGTGATCGTTGGGGCGCGGAATCCTGAGCTCGGGCAG
Organism: Streptosporangiaceae bacterium; assembly: GCA_025934375.1. Classification (GTDB taxonomy): domain Bacteria; phylum Actinomycetota; class Actinomycetes; order Streptosporangiales; family Streptosporangiaceae; genus Trebonia. The sequence goes on from JAICYD010000165.1 coordinate 12,653, forward strand.
GCCGCCGCCGATCGCATCGGGGCGCGGTTCGTGGTGATCGACGTCAGCGACGACGCTTCGGTGGCCCGCGCCGCCGCTGACGTGGCGGCCCGCGAAGGCCGCGTCGACACGCTGATCAACAACGCGGGCATCACCGGGCGGCGGGCCTCGGTCGCCGAGCTGACCGGGGCCGACGCGGAGCTCGTGTTCGGCACCAACGTCACCGGAATCGTGCGGGTGACCCGCGCGTTCCTCCCGCTGCTGCGTTCTTCGGCGTCGCCGTCGGTGATCAACGTCAGCAGCGGCCTGGGGTCGCAGGCAGTTACCCACGACGAGTCGCGCATCGAGTCGCAGGTCATCTCGCCGCTGTACAACTCGTCCAAGGCGGCGGTGATCATGCTGACCACCCAGTACGCGAAGGGGCTGCCGGAGATCCGCTTCAACGCCGTCGACCCCGGCTACACCGCCACCGATCTCAACGGGCATCGCGGGACGCAGACGATCACCGAGGGGACGGACGTGATCGTGGCGCTGGCGACCGAGGACCCGGCGGCGGGGACGGGGCGGTTCCTGGATCGCTTCGGGACGGTCCCCTGGTAACTGAGGGCGACTGCTCTAGCTGGCCGTTCCCCGGGGCCTAACGAATCCCTGGCGACTGGCCAGTGCCGATCCGCCCGCGCCCTCTTAGACTGCTTACGTCCCTTTTGGTAACCAGCTAGGCACGCGCGAGCATGCCGGACACGGGGGGCGACCGGGCGGATGGCTCGCGACCTCTACGCGGTACTCGGCGTGCCCAGCACATCCTCCGAGCGCGAGATCCGGCACGCGTTCCATGAGCTGGCCAGGAAGTACCACCCCGACGTCGCCGTCGGCGATCCGCATGCGGCCCGCAAGTTCGTCGAGGTGAGCCAGGCGGCGGAGACGCTCCTGGATCCCCGGCGGCGCGCGGAGTACGACCGGCACCGGACGCCGAGCGCCCCGCCCAGCGCTCCCCCGCGCCCGCCCCCGCCGGCCTGGACGGCCCCGGCAGCGACGCCGGCGCAGACCAGGCCAAGGTCGAAGCAGGCCACCGGTTACAAGCGGTCCCGGGGAAAGGCCGGCACGATCACCCTGGTGACCATCTGCGCGGTCGCCGTGATAGTCCGCCTGGTCGTGGCCATCGTCTCCACCCCTCCCGCCGACCGGGTCCAGGGTAACCAGGGTCCCGCCGCCAACGGCACCGTGCTCTGGAAGGCGACGGGCTACCGGATGGACGACGGCTGGGGCATCAACCTGGCCGGCTCCGGAAGGCGCATCCAGATATACCCCGGCACCAGCGCCGACCTCGAAGTCGACAGCGGATACCTGTCCTCCGGCGGGCACATCGTGTTCCTGCCGCCGGGCACGCCACCCAGCTACCAGGGCTGCTTCATCGCCCTGCTCCTGGCGAGCAACCAGTCCGAGCCGCTCGACGCGATCATGCCCGGCATCAACGCGGACCTGTGCTCATCGGGCAGCACCGGAGACATCGCCTTCGTCCACGTCACCGGCAAGAGCCACTCCAGCCTTGTCATGGACATCACGATCTGGCACGACATATAGCCGCCGTAACGAAGGGTCGGCTCCTGCGGGATTGGGACCGCCTGCCTGCCTCCTTTCGGGACGGACGTAACGGGAAAGTACCCCGACGTGCCGTCCAAGGAGGCTCAGGCACTGAGCGGGACCCTGAAGCGATTGCGCGCCTACCCAGCGGCCCTGGATTTTGCGATACGGTGCGGCGCCTACGTATGAAGTCGCTAGGCGCGGAGCTGGGTTAGGAGGGTGCGCCAGGCGGCGTCGGAGATGGCGAGGGTCGCGCCTGCTCGGTCGGTGGTGTCGCGGATGAGGACGCCGGCGGCGGCGGTGCCGATCTCGACGCAGTTGGCTCCGGCACCGTTGCTGTAGCTCGACGTGCGCCACGTCCCGACCTCGACGCAAGTGTCTCCGCCGTTGTTGCTGAAGCTCGACGTGCGCCAGCCCCGGTTCACTGCTGCTGGCTGTTCCAATGGTCTCGCGCCTCCATCATGAGCGCCCGCGACTCTTCCAAGGGGTGGGCATTGCTGCGGATCCTCT
>JAICYD010000035.1 GCA_025934375.1 Streptosporangiaceae bacterium
GACGACTCGATCCCCGAGCCGACGCGTGAGGTTGACAAGCCGTTCCTGATGCCGGTTGAGGACGTGTTCTCGATCACCGGCCGCGGCACTGTGGTGACCGGGCGTATCGAGCGCGGCGTCATCAAGACCGGTGAGGTCGTCGACATCATCGGGATCAAGGAGAAGCCGACCACCACGACGGTGACCGGCGTCGAGATGTTCCGCAAGATCCTCGACGACGGCCAGGCCGGCGACAACGTGGGCCTGCTCCTGCGTGGTGTCAAGCGTGAGGACGTGGAGCGCGGCCAGGTCATCATCAAGCCGGGCACCAACACCCCGCACACCGAGTTCGAGGGCCAGGTCTACGTCCTGTCCAAGGAAGAGGGCGGCCGTCACACGCCGTTCTTCAACAACTACCGGCCTCAGTTCTACTTCCGCACCACCGACGTCACCGGCGTGGTCACGCTGCCGGAGGGCACGGAGATGGTGATGCCGGGTGACCGCACCGACATGAAGGTGTCGCTCATCCAGCCCATCGCCATGGAAGAGGGCCTTCGGTTCGCGATCCGTGAGGGTGGCCGCACGGTCGCCTCGGGTCGCGTCACCAAGATCAGCAAGTAGCGAGGTCGCATCGCGGCGGCCGGGCCGCCAAGGCCCGAGCCGCCGCGATCTACGTCGGAACAGGTCCAGCCAGATCCCGCCCGTTTGGGTCCCCGAGTGATTTCCGAGGGGGCCCGCCGGGGGGACTGGGGGGACGGCAGTCCCCCCAGGCGGGGGGTCTCCGGGGGGTTGTCCCCCGGGAGGCAACACGGCAGAAGTGAGGAAGAAGCCCTAATGGCGGGACAGAAGATCCGCATCCGGCTCAAGGCATATGACCACGAGGTCATCGACAGCTCGGCGCGGAAGATCGTCGACACGGTGACCCGCACCGGCGCGCGCGTCGCCGGGCCCGTGCCGCTGCCTACCGAGAAGAACGTGTACTGCGTCATCCGCTCGCCGCATAAGTACAAGGACTCGCGCGAGCACTTCGAGATGCGGACACACAAGCGACTGATCGACATCATCGATCCGACGCCCAAGACGGTCGACTCGCTGATGCGCCTTGACCTCCCGGCCGGCGTCTACATCGAGATCAAGCTCTAAGGACTCACTGATCATGGGAATGACAGGGATCCTGGGCACCAAGCTTGGCATGACCCAGGTCTTCGACGAAGCCGGACAGGTGGTACCGGTCACGGTGGTGCAGGCCGGGCCCTGCGTGGTCACCGGTGTCCGCACCTCCGACCGGGACGGGTACTCCGCCGTGCAGATCGGCTACGGGGAGATCAACCCCCGCAAGGTCACCAAGCCGGTGGCCGGCCTGTTCGAGAAGGCCGGGGTGACGCCACGCCGGTACCTCGCCGAGATCCGCACCGACAGCGCGTCCGAGTACACGCTTGGCCAGGAAGTCACGGCCAGTGTCTTCGAGGCGGGCCAGAAGGTTGACGTGAGCGGCAAGTCCAAGGGCAAGGGCACCGCCGGCGTGATGAAGCGGCACGGCTTCAAGGGCCTCGGCGCCTCGCACGGTACCCAGCGCAAGCACCGCGCCCCTGGCTCGATCGGCGCCTGCGCCACCCCGGGCCGCGTGTTCAAGGGCGTCCGCATGGCCGGCCGGATGGGCTCGGCCAAGACGACCGTCCAGAGCCTCACCGTTCAGGCCGTGGACGGCGACAAGAACCTGCTGCTGATCAAGGGCGCCATCCCGGGTCCCAACGGCAGCCTCGTCATGGTCCGCTCGACCGTTAGGGAGGTGGCCAAGTGACGAGCGTGGACATCCTCTCGCCGTCCGGCGCGACCGGTGACACGGTCGAGCTGCCGGAGAAGCTCTTCGGCGTGCGGGTCAACATCCCGCTGATCCACCAGGTGGTGGTGGCGCAGCGCGCGGCGGCCCGGCAGGGCACGCACGCGACGAAGACCCGCGGCATGGTCCGCGGCGGTGGCAAGAAGCCGTACCGGCAGAAGGGCACTGGCCGCGCCCGCCAGGGCTCGACCCGCGCGCCGCAGTTCACCGGTGGTGGCGTGGTCCACGGCCCGCAGCCGCGGTCCTACGAGCAGAAGACGCCCAAGAAGATGAAGGCCGCCGCGCTGCGCGGCGCCCTGTCTGACCGGGCCGCGAATGACCGGATTTACGTGGTCACCACCTTCGTGACCGGCGACGTGCCGAAGACGAAGGACGCCGTCGCGGTGCTCGACTCCGTGACCGAGGGCGCCACCCGCAACATCCTGGTCGTCGCCACCTCCGACGACGACGCCACCTGGAAGGCGCTGCGCAACGTCCCCGCCGTGCACCTGCTCGCCGAGGACCAGCTCAACACCTACGACGTGCTGGATAGCGACTACGTGGTCTTCACGCAGGCCGCGTTCAGCGCGTTCGTGGAAAGGGGTTCGGAGTGAGCCGGATCTACAACCACCGGGACGTCCTGCTGCGTCCGGTGGTGTCGGAGAAGAGCTACGGCCTGCTCGACGAGGGCAAGTACACCTTCATCGTCGCGCCGGAAGCCAACAAGGTCCAGATCCGCCAGGCGATCGAGGCGGTGTTCCGGGTCACGGTGACCAACGTGAACACGCTCAACCGGCCGGGCAAGCGGCGCCGCACCCGGCGTGGCTGGGGCAAGCGGCCGGACACCAAGCGCGCGATCGTGACCCTCGCTGAGGGTGACCGGATCGACATCTTCGGGTCGGTCGGGTAAGGGAGACGAAGGTGACTATCCGTAAGTACAAGCCGACCACCCCGGGCCGGCGCGGTGCCAGTGGCGCCGACTTCTCCGAGATCACCCGCAGTGAGCCGGAGAAGTCCCTGGTCGTCCCGCTGCACTCACGCGGCGGCCGGAACGTCCACGGGCGGGTTACCGCCCGGCACCAAGGCGGCGGGCACAAGCGCGCCTACCGTCTGATCGACTTCCGGCGGCACGACAAGGACGGTGTCCCGGCCAAGGTCGCGCACATCGAGTACGACCCCAACCGCACCGCCCGCATCGCGCTGCTGCACTACGTGGACGGCGAGAAGCGCTACATCCTCGCGCCGCAGGGCCTATCGCAGGGTGACCGCGTGGAGAACGGCCCGGGCGCCGACATCAAGCCCGGCAACGCGCTCCCGATGCGCAACATCCCGACCGGTACGGTCATCCACGCGATCGAGCTCCGCCCGGGCGGCGGCGCGAAGATCGCGCGGTCGGCCGGCGCGGGCGTGCAGCTGCTGGCCAAGGAAGGCGCCTACGCGGCCCTGCGCATGCCGTCCGGCGAGATCCGGCGGGTCCCGGTGGACTGCCGCGCGACGGTTGGCGAGGTCGGCAACGCCGAGCAGGCCAACATCAAGCTGGGCAAGGCCGGCCGCAACCGCTGGAAGGGCAAGCGCCCGACCGTTCGCGGCGTCGCCATGAACCCGGTCGACCACCCGCTCGGCGGCGGCGAGGGCAAGAGCTCCGGTGGCCGTCACCCGGTCAGCCCGTGGGGCAAGCCGGAGGGCCGCACCCGCAAGCCCAACAAGGCCAGTGACCGCCTGATCAGCCGCCGTCGCGGTCGCGGCAAGAACAAGCGGTAGGAGCAAGCGACGATGCCTCGTAGCCTTAAGAAGGGACCCTTCGTCGACGACCACCTGATGAAGAAGGTGGACACGCAGAACGACAAGGGCAGCAAGTCCGTCATCAAGACCTGGTCCCGGCGGTCGATGATCGTCCCGGCCATGCTCGGTCACACCATCGCGGTCCACGACGGCCGCAAGCACATCCCGGTGTTCGTCACCGAGTCGATGGTGGGGCACAAGCTCGGCGAGTTCGCTCCTACGCGGACCTTCCGCAGCCACGTCAAGGACGACCGGCGCAGCCGGCGCTAACTGGAGGAACTTCAATGGAAGCGAGGGCTAAGGCGCGGTACGTCCGCGTTACGCCACGCAAGGCCCGCCGGGTGGTGGACCTGATCCGCGGCCTGCCCGCCGAAGAGGCGCAGGCGGTGCTGGAGTTCGCTCCCCAGGCCGCCAGCGACCCGGTTGGCAAGGTGCTGGCCAGCGCGATCGCCAACGCGGACTCCCGGGGCGCCCGCAACCAGCGCGGCATGCTCTGGGTGCGCCGGGCCTGGGTCGACGAGGGGCCGACGCTCAAGCGCTTCCGGCCGCGTGCCCAGGGCCGCGGGTACCGGATCAACAAGCGGACGAGCCACATCACTGTGATCGTCTCCGACGACAGCGAGGGAGGGAACCTCTAGTGGGCCAGAAGGTTAACCCGCACGGGTTCCGCCTGGGCATCACCACCGACTTCAAGAGCCGGTGGTACGCGGAGAAGAAGTACAAGGACTACGTCGCGGAGGACGTGGCCATCCGCCGGATGCTGCAGCGCGGCATGGAGCGGGCCGGCATCTCCAAGGTCGAGATCGAGCGGACCACCGACCGGGTGCGGGTGGACATCCACACCGCGCGGCCCGGCATCGTCATCGGCCGCCGCGGCGCCGAGGCGGACCGCATCCGCACCGACCTGGAGAAGCTGACCGCCAAGCAGATCCAGCTGAACATCCTTGAGGTGAAGAACCCCGAGGTGGACGCCCAGCTGGTGGCGCAGGGCGTGGCCGAGCAGCTGACCAGCCGGGTGTCATTCCGGCGGGCCATGCGCAAGGCCATGCAGAGCGCGCTCAAGGGCGGCGCCAAGGGCATCCGGGTGCAGTGCTCCGGCCGCCTGGGCGGCGCGGAGATGTCCCGTAGCGAGTTCTACCGCGAGGGGCGCGTGCCGCTGCACACGCTGCGCGCCGACATTGACTACGGCTTCTACGAGGCCCGCACCACCTTCGGCCGGATCGGCGTGAAGGTGTGGATCTACCGTGGCGACGCCGCCCCGACCCGGGCCGGCCGGGAGGCGGCGCAGGCTGCCCTGCGCGCCGCCGGGCAGCGCCGGGACCGTGACCGGGACCGCCCGGGTGGCGGCCAGGCGCGGCGCGGCCCTCGTCGTGACCGTCCGGAGGGACGGGGCGAGCGCGGCGACCGGGCGGAGCGCCCCGAGCGCACCGAGCGGGCGCCCAGCCCGGCATCGGCCCCGGCTACCCCGAGCGCGGCGGAGCCGCAGGCTACCGCCGGGGAGGAGTGACCAATGCTGATACCGCGTAAGGTCGCGCACCGCAAGCAGCACCGTCCGCACCGGACCGGGGCCGCTACCGGTGGCACCCGGGTCGCGTTCGGCGAGTACGGCATCCAGGCCATGGAGCACGCGTACGTGACGAACCGCCAGATTGAGGCGGCCCGTATCGCGATGACCCGGCACATCCGCCGTGGCGGGAAGGTCTGGATCAACATCTTCCCGGACCGTCCGCTGACCAAGAAGCCGGCCGAGACCCGGATGGGCTCCGGTAAGGGCTCGCCGGAATGGTGGATCGCCAATGTCAAGCCTGGGCGCGTGATGTTCGAGCTGTCCTTCCCGAACGAGCAGGTGGCTCGCGAGGCGCTGCGGCGCGCGATGCACAAGCTGCCCATGAAGTGCAAGATCGTTAAGCGAGAGGTGGGTGAAGCCTGATGGCTGCGGGCTTGACCGCCGAGCAGTTGCGCGCCTCCAGCCCGGAGGAGCTCAGCAGCAAGCTGGCTGAGGCCAAGGAGGAGCTGTTCAACCTCCGTTTCCAGGGTGCCACCGGCCAGCTGGAAAGCCACGGGCGGCTGCGCGCCGTCCGCAAGGAGATCGCCCGCATCTACACGGTGATGCGGGAACGCGAGCTCGGCATCATCGTCGACGTCGAGGACAACGCTGACGTCGAGGAAGGGGCTGCGAAGTGAGCGACGAGACCACTGTGTCCGCAGAAGGCGCTGAGGCCACCACGGATGTGCACCGCGGCTACCGCAAGGTCCGCGAAGGCCTCGTGGTGAGCGACAAGATGGACAAGACCGTCGTCGTCGCCGTCGAGGACCGCGTGAAGCACCCCAAGTACGGCAAGGTCTTGCGCCGTACCAAGAAATACAAGGCGCACGACGAGAAGAACGCCTGTGGCGTTGGTGACCGCGTGCTGCTGATGGAGACCCGCCCGTCGTCGGCCACCAAGCGGTGGCGCGTGGCGGAGATCCTCGAGAAGGCCAAGTAACAGGCCAGGTAACTAAGACGATCCCCGCCGGCCAATCCCCGGCGTGACGAAGTTGGAGTTGACGTGATCCAGCAGGAATCGCGGCTCAAGGTCGCCGATAACACGGGAGCTAAGGAGATCTTGTGCATCCGCGTGCTCGGCGGCAGTGGCCGGCGATACGCGGGCATCGGTGACGTCATCGTGGCGACCGTTAAGGACGCGCTGCCCGGCGCTGGCGTCAAGAAGGGCGACGTCGTCAAGGCGGTCGTGGTGCGGACCCGCAAGGAGAAGCGCCGCGCGGACGGCTCCTACATCCGCTTCGATGAGAACGCCGCCGTTTTGATCAAGGACGGCGGGGACCCGCGTGGCACCCGCATCTTCGGCCCGGTTGGCCGTGAGCTGCGGGAGAAGAAGTTCATGCGGATCATCTCGCTGGCGCCGGAGGTGCTGTGATGAAGATCAAGAAGGGTGACCACGTGGTGGTCACGGCCGGCAAGGACAAGGGCGCCACCGGGACCGTCATCGCGGCCTACCCGGACAAGAACAAGGTCCTGGTCCAGGGCGTGAACATGATCAAGATCAACAAGAAGGTGACCAACCAGGGCGTTCGCGGTGCCAAGGAAGGCGGCATCACGACCCAGGAGGCGCCGATCCACGTGAGCAACGTCCAGCTGGTTGACCCGGAGACCAAGAAGGCCACGCGAGTGGGCTACTCGGTCAACGAGGACGGCAAGAAGGTCCGCGTCTCGCGCGCGAGCGGGAAGGAAATCTGATGGCGACCGAGGCACCAGCCGTGCCGCGGCTCAAGGAGCGCTACCGGGCGGAGATCGCCTCCGCGCTCAAGGACGATTTCGGCTACGCCAACGTGATGCAGATCCCGGGGCTGACCAAGATCGTGGTCAACATGGGGGTCGGCGAGGCCGCCCGGGACGCGAAGCTGATCGACGGCGCGGTCCGCGACCTGGCCGCGATCACCGGACAGAAGCCGGCCGTGGCGAAGGCGAAGAAGTCCATCGCCCAGTTCAAGCTGCGCGAGGGCATGCCGATCGGCGCCCACGTGACGCTGCGCGGCGACCGGATGTGGGAGTTCCTGGACCGGCTGCTGTCGATCGCGCTGCCGCGCATCCGTGACTTCCGTGGGCTGTCGCCCAAGCAGTTCGACGGGCACGGCAACTACTCCTTCGGGCTGACCGAGCAGGTCATGTTCCACGAGATCAACCCGGACCGGGTGGACCGGCAGCGCGGGATGGACATCATCGTCGTCACCTCGGCAACGACCGACGATGAGGGTCGTGCCCTGCTCCGCAAGCTCGGCTTCCCGTTCAAGGAGGCGTGACAGGTGGCCAAGAAGTCGCTTATCGCCAAGGCCAACCGCAAGCCGAAGTTCGAAGTGCGGGCCTACACGCGGTGCACCCGCTGTGGCCGCCCGCGCGCCGTGTACCGCAAGTTCGGCCTGTGCCGAATCTGCTTCCGCGCGATGGCGCACCGCGGCGAACTGCCCGGCATCACCAAGTCCAGCTGGTAATCAACTAACAGACGCCACAGGTCCGTTAAGAAGATAAGGAATCTTCAACGCGGAAACCAGGCGAGGAAGGCCAACCGGCCATGTCAATGACCGATCCGATCGCGGACATGCTGACCCGTCTGCGTAACGCCAACTCGGCGTACCACGACACCGTGGGCATGCCGTACTCCAAGATCAAGTCGCACATCGCGGAGATCCTCCAGCAGGAGGGCTACATCGCCGGGTTCCGTGTCGAGGACGCCGAGGTCGGCAAGAACCTCGTGGTCCAGCTGAAGTACGGCAATGCCCGTGAGCGCTCGATCGCCGGCATCAAGCGCGTGTCGAAGCCGGGCCTGCGGGTCTACGCGAAGAAGGACAACCTGCCCCGGGTGCTTGGCGGGCTCGGCGTCGCGATCATCTCGACGTCGTCCGGCCTGATGACCGACAGGCAGGCCAAGAAGAGCGGCGTGGGCGGGGAAGTCCTCGCCTACGTCTGGTAGCGGGAAGGAGAGCCGACAGATGTCACGAATTGGACGCCTGCCCATTTCCATCCCCAGCGGAGTGGACATCGCGATCGACGGCCAGGCCGTCAGCGTCAAGGGCCCCAAGGGCCAGCTCAGCCTCACCCTCGCCGAGCCGATCACGGTGGAGCGCGAGGACGCTGAACTGCGGGTCACCCGTCCCAGCGACGAGGGCAAGGTCCGCGCGCTGCACGGGCTGTCCCGGACGCTGATCGCCAACATGGTCACCGGCGTGACCACGGGCTACAGCAAGACGCTGGAGATCGTCGGCGTCGGTTACCGTGTCCAGGCCAAGGGCAAGGACCTGGAGTTCTCGCTCGGGTTCAGCCACCCGGTGCTCGTCACGCCGCCGGAGGGCATCACCTTCCGCGTCGAGGCGCCGACCCGGTTCGTGGTCGAGGGCATCGACAAGCAGCTGGTCGGCGAGACCGCGGCCCGGATCCGCAAGCTCCGCAAGCCCGACCCGTACAAGGCCAAGGGCGTTCGGTACCAGGGTGAGGTCATCCGGCGCAAGGTCGGAAAGGCTGGTAAGTAGTCATGGCACGCACTCAGGCCAAGCGCTCCTCGCGCGAGTACGCCACCGGCAAGGTCGGCCCGCGCACCGCGCCTTCGGCCCGCGCCCGCGCGCGGCGGCACCTGCGGGTCCGCAAGAAGGTCACCGGCTCTACCGCCCGGCCGCGACTGGTGGTCAGCCGGTCCGCCAAGCACATCTTCGCGCAGATCGTGGACGACACGGTGGGCCGCACGCTCGCGTCCGCTTCGACGCTGGACGTGACCGTCAAGGGCACCGAAGGTGACAAGACCGCCAAGGCGAAGCTCGTCGGCGCACTGCTGGCCGAGCGCGCGAAGAGCGCGGGCATCACCGCTGTGGTTTTTGACCGGGGCGGCTTCAAGTACCACGGTCGCGTGGCCGCACTCGCGGACAGCGCGCGCGAAGCCGGGCTGACGCTGTGACGCCGGGCACTCTGCTCGCCCTAGGGGGGACGACCCCCCTTCAACCCCCCGCGAAAATCGGGCGGGTCGCAATAGGAAGGAACAGCTAATGCCAGGAGCTCCGCGGCGCGGTGGCCAAGGCGGCGGTGGCGAGCGGCGTGAGCGTCGTGAGGACCGCCGTGGCGGCGGCCAGGCCGAGAAGCAGAATGTGTACCTGGAGCGCGTGGTCACCATTAACCGCGTCGCCAAGGTCGTCAAGGGTGGCCGCCGGTTCAGCTTCACCGCGCTTGTCGTGGTAGGCGACGGGAACGGCATGGTTGGCGTCGGCTACGGGAAGGCCAAGGAGGTGCCCGCGGCGATCGCCAAGGGCGTCGAGGAGGCCAAGAAGCACTTCTTCCGCGTGCCCCGCATCGCCACCACCATCCCGCACATGGTGACGGGCGAGGCGGCGGCCGGCGTGGTGCTGCTCAAGCCGGCTAGCCCCGGTACCGGCGTTATCGCCGGCGGCCCGGTGCGCGCCGTGCTCGAGTGCGCGGGCATCAGCGACGTGCTGTCCCGCTCGCTCGGCTCCTCCAACCCGATCAACGTGGTCCACGCCACGGTGGCGGCGCTGAAGGACCTGAGCCGTCCGGAGGAGATCGCGGCCAAGCGCGGCCTGCCGATCGAGGACGTGGCGCCGAGGGCGATGCTCGCGGCCCGCGCCGCCGCTACGGCGGGCGCGGCCACGGGCACGAGCGCGTAAGGGGACGTGGCGATGGCACAGCTCAAGGTGACCCAGGTCAAGTCAAAGATTGGCGGGACCAGCGATCAGCGCAACTCGCTGCGCTCGCTGGGCCTGCACCGCATCGGCCAGACCGTCGTGAAGCCGGATCGCCCGGAATTCCGTGGCATGATCCACGCTGTCCGGCACCTGGTCCGGGTAGAGGAAGTGGACTGATCCCATGCTGAAGCTTCATGACCTGAAGCCGGCGCCGGGGGCGCACAAGGCCAAGACGCGAGTCGGCCGCGGCGAGGCGTCGAAGGGCAAGACCGCCGGCCGCGGTACGAAGGGCACGAAGGCGCGCTACCAGGTCCCCCTCGGCTTCGAGGGTGGCCAGATGCCGCTGCACCGGCGCGTGCCGAAGCTCAAGGGCTTTTCCAACGCGCTGTTCACCACCACCTACCAGGTGGTGAACGTCGGCCGGCTGGCCGAGCTCTACCCGGAGGGCGGCGACGTCACCCCGGAGAGCCTGGCCGCGAGCGGCGCCGTGCGCCGCGGGGAACTGGTCAAGGTCCTCGGCTCCGGTGACCTGAGCGTGGCGCTGCGCGTGAGCGCGCACGCCATGTCGGCGTCGGCGAAGTCGAAGATTGAGGCCGCGGGCGGAACCGTCACGCTGCTCGGTTAGGCTTGCGTGCGCCCCTCACTCGTGAGGGGCGCGCTAGCCCACCCGAGTGCCTGCGGGTAAGATACGGAAGCCGCTTTAAACGCAGGTAATACCGATGAAAAGGGATCACGCATGCTGACCGCGTTCATCCGGGCGTTCCGGACGCCTGACCTGCGCAAGAAGCTGCTCTTTACGCTGGGCATCGTCGCGCTATTCCGGTTCGGCTCCTCCTTGCCGACGCCGGGCATCAGTGAGAAGAACGTTTCGCTCTGCGCGGGCCTGGCGTCCAAGAGCCAGCTGGCGAGCGTCTATCAGATCGTCGACCTGCTCAGCGGTAACGCGCTGAAGTACATGTCGGTGTTCGCGCTGGGCATCATGCCCTACATCACCGCCAGCATTATCTTGCAGCTGCTGACGGTCGTGATTCCCCGCCTGGAGACCCTGAAGCAGGAAGGCCAGGCCGGCCAGGCCAAGATCACCCAGTACACCCGGTATCTCACCATCGGGCTGGCGGTCCTGCAGTCCACCGGGTACATCGAGCTGGCCCGCAGCGGGCAGCTTTTCCAGTCGTCGCAGTGCACCTCGACGCTGAACCCGCTGATCCCCAACGCGTCGGTCTTCCGGATCGCGACCATGGTCATCACGATGGTCGCCGGCACCGCGGTCATCATGTGGATGGGCGAGCTGATCACCGACCGTGGCGTCGGCAACGGCATGTCCGTCATGATCTTCACCCAGGTCATCGCGGTCATCCCCGGCGAGCTGCTGACGATCTGGCAGACCAAGGGCACCTTCACCGAGCTGCTGGCCCTCGTCGTGGTCGCCTGCATCGTCGGCTTCGTGGTCTTCATGGAACAGGCGCAACGCCGCATACCGGTGCAATACGCCAAGCGAATGGTCGGGCGGCGCATGTACGGCGGCACGTCCACCTACATCCCGATGAAGGTCAACCAGGCGGGCGTCATCCCGGTCATCTTCGCCTCCAGCCTGCTGTACATCCCGCAGCTGGCGGTCTCGCTGTTCGGCAACACCAGCCACCCGCAGCCCTGGGTGTCGTGGGTGCAGTCCCACCTGCAGACGACCGCCTCCCTGTCGTCGTCGTGGCTCTACATCCTGCTGTTCTTCCTGTTGACGATCGCGTTCACCTACTTCTACGTCTCGATCACGTTCAACCCGACCGAGGTCGCCGACAACATGAAGAAGTACGGCGGCTTCATCCCCGGCATCCGGCCGGGGCGCCCGACCGCGGAGTACCTGAGCTTCGTGCTCAGCCGGCTCACTGCGCCCGGTTCGCTGTACCTCGGCGTGGTCGCCATGTTCCCGCTGGTCGCGCTCGGCGTGATCGGCGTCGGGCAGCAGTTCCCGTTCAGCGGTGTCAGCCTGCTCATCATGGTCGGCGTTGGCCTTGACACGGTCAAGCAGATCGAGAGCCAACTCCAGCAGCGTAATTACGAAGGTTTCCTGCGGTAGTGCGCCTCGTTCTGGTGGGCCCCCCGGGAGCGGGAAAGGGGACCCAGGCCCACTTCATCGCATCGCACCTGTCGATTCCGCGCATCTCCACCGGCGACATCTTTCGCTATAACGTTACGAACCATACCGAGCTTGGCGCCCAGGCCAAGGAGTTCATGGACCGCGGTGATCTCGTCCCCGACGAGGTAACCGTCGCCATGGTTCGCGACCGGCTGGGGGAGGATGACGCGAAAGAAGGCTTCCTGCTCGACGGCTTCCCGCGGAACGTGCCGCAGGCGGAGACGCTCAAGAAGATGCTCGCCGAGACGGACATCAAGCTGACCGTCGTCCTGGAGCTGGAAGTCGACGAGGACGAGGTGGTCCGCCGCCTGTCGGGCCGCCGGACCTGTCGCCGCTGCGAGCGCGTGTGGCACGTGCTGTACGACCCGCCGTCCCGCGAGGGCATCTGCGACGACTGCGGTGGCGACCTCTTCCAGCGCGACGACGACATGGAAGAGGTCATCCGGCACCGGATTGAGGTGTACAAGAGCCAGACCGAGCCCCTGGTGGCGTTCTACGCCGAAGAGGGCATCCTCGCCGTGATCGACGCGGCGGGGCCGGTGGAGGAGATCACCAGCCGCGCGCTGGGAGCCCTGGAACCCTACACCCGCTGAGAGAGTCCTGTCCGCACGGAGTGCTGTCTCGCGCGGAGTAGCGTTGTAACCGGAGGTGTGAAGCGCATGCGGTTGCGGCGTGGGGCGGGGATCGAGATAAAGACCCCAGAGGAATTCGCGCGGATGCGCGAGGCTGGCCTGGTGGTCTGCCGCACGCTGAAGGCGCTCGCCGACGCGGTGCGGCCCGGCATCACGACCGCTGAACTGGACGCGATCGCGGCGCGCGAGATCGAGGGCGCCGGGGCGGTTCCGTCTTTCCTTGGCTATTTCGGCTATCCCGCCACGATCTGCACGTCGGTCAACGAGCAGATCGTGCACGGGATCCCCGATCCGGAGCAGCGCCTTCGCTCCGGCGACATCATCTCCATCGACTGCGGCGCGGTGCTGGACGGCTGGCACGGCGATGCCGCGCTCAGCGTCGGCATCGGCGAGGTCTCCGCGGAGGACCAGGCGCTCCTGGACGCCTGCGCGGCCGCCCTGTGGCACGGCATCGCCCAGGCCCGGCCGGGCAACCACCTCGGCGACATCTCGCACGCGGTGGAAAGGTCCGTGATCGCCAGCGGCGGCCGCTACGGCATCGTGCGCGAGTACACCGGCCACGGCATCGGCTCCGCGATGCACATGGAGCCAACGGTCCCCAATTTCGGCGCGCCCGGCCGCGGCCCCCGGCTGAGGGCGGGCATGGCGCTGGCCATCGAGCCGATGATCACCCTTGGCGGCGAGCAGACGGTCGAGTTGGCCGACGGCTGGACGGTCGTGACCGCCGACGCCTCGCGCGCCGCTCACTTCGAGCACACCGTGGCCATCACCCCTGACGGCCCGTGGGTCCTCACCGCCGAAGACGGTGCCGTCCTCCCCCTCAGCGACCCTGGAAGCGATTCCGATGCCGAGTAACCCGAGCATGCGCGCCGCCGACGCCGACCGGGAGCGCACGGCGACCCTGCTGCGCGAGCACCACGCCGAAGGCCGCCTCACTGGCGAGGAGTTCCACGAGCGCCTGGACGCGGCCTACGCCGCCAAGACCCTCGGCGACCTGGACGCCCTGCTGGTGGACCTCCCGGCGATCGACCTGTACCGCCTCCCGTCGGCCGGGCTGCGCCCTGCCCCGCGCGGCACAGGCTCCTGGCAAGCCGGCCGCCCGTCGAATGTCGCCCGTTACCAGGGCGGCCCGGTCACCCCGCGCCAGATCGGCCAGTGGGCCATCTGGGCCGGCGGTAGCGCCGCCCTCTTCCTCGCCTGGCTGATCGTCGGCGCGGTAGCCGGCGGCGCCGCCTGGCTCCCCTGGTTCCTGCTCATCGTCATCCCGTGGGCGATCGCCGTCGGCCGCCGCCGCTAGCCGGCCCCGTCCGGCGGTTATCCACAGGCTGTCAACATTTCCTCCACAGCTCCGACCGGGTGATCACGGCATGGCTGCCCGCGCGGAGTCCCGCTTGGGCTAGGCGCTGAGGACCCTAGCGTCTTACGCGTTGGTTCCTCCGTAGCTGGACCCGGCATCCATGCCCGGGTTACAGGCCGACAGCGATCGGGCCCCGGATCCCGTTACACGGGGCGGGCGAGTAGTTGTGATCCAGGTCACGTAGCTTGACCAGGTCGGGTATGCTGAGTGCCGGACGGTGAGCCACCTCAGGGGTCCGCCTCGGGAGACCGGTCGGGAGCCACTCCGGAATAAGGCACCCCTTCAGGGTGTTATGCTCGCCGGTTCGCGCTAGGGTCCGTGGTCGAGTAGACTCTGCTGCGGTCTATCGCTGGCCCCTGGTGTGGTGTGATACCAGCCACTGCGAACCAAACCAACTACTCGCCAAGTCGGCGCGAGCCGGCTAACGCAGGATTGAAGCGCGGAGGATATGCCCAAGAAAGACGGCGCCATCGAGATCGAGGGCACTGTGGTGGAGACCTTGCCAAATGCCTTCTTCCGAGTGGAGCTGGACAACGGGCATAAGGTACTCGCTCACATCAGCGGGAAGATGCGGATGCACTACATACGGATCCTCCCGGACGACCGTGTGGTTGTCGAGCTCAGCCCCTACGACCTGAGCCGCGGTCGCATCGTCTACCGGTACAAGTAACGAAGAGAGCTAGCCGTGAAGGTCAAGCCGAGCGTCAAGAAGATCTGCAGCAAGTGCAGGGTCATCCGGCGCCACGGCCGCGTCATGGTCATCTGCTCCGATCCCCGGCACAAGCAGCGCCAGGGCTGACGGACTTCAGCAGAGCCGCGCGGTACCCGGGCACCACGATCAACTACACAGTGCTCGCCTAACTACAGTGCTCGCCTAACTACAAAGCGCGCATAACTACAAAGCGCGCATAACTACAAAGCGCGCCGCGACGCAGCCGTTAACACCACGGTTGCGTACCCCCGGTTGGAGGCCGGGGCCCGGTCCTGGGCAGGGACAGGGGAGCGGCGCGCAAGACCTCCACCACATGAAGGAGAAACTGCCCGCATGGCACGTATTTCCGGCGTTGACTTGCCGCGCGAGAAGCGGCTTGAGATCGCGCTGACGTACATCTACGGCATGGGCCGCACCCGCGCCCTGGAGACCGTCGCTGGCACCGGCGTCAACGCGGACACCCGCGTGCACGCCCTCAGCGAGGAGGACCTGGTAAAGCTGCGCGAGTGGATCGACTCGCACTACCAGGTCGAAGGTGACCTTCGCCGTGAGGTCGCGGCCGACATCCGCCGCAAGATCGAGATCGGGTGCTACCAGGGCATCCGGCACCGTAGGGGGCTGCCGGTGCACGGCCAGCGCACCCAGACGAACGCTCGTACCCGCAAGGGCAAGAAGAAGACCGTCGCCGGCAAGAAGAAGGCCGGGAAGAAGTAGTCCGGGTGCGGGCGAAAGCCTGCCGGATCAGACCACCTCGCAGGAGTCAGAAAGCACATGCCGCCTCGCAAGAGCAGCCAGCAGGGCGCAGCCAAGAAGCTGCGCCGCAAGGAGCGGAAGAACGTCGCCCACGGGCACGCCCACATCCGGTCCACGTTCAACAACACCATCGTCTCCATCACGGACCCGACCGGGAACGTGATCTCGTGGGCGTCCTCCGGGCAGGTGGGGTTCAAGGGCTCGCGTAAGTCCACCCCGTACGCCGCCCAGCAGGCCGCCGAGGCCGCCGCCCGCCGCGCCATGGAGCACGGCATGCGCAAGGTCGACGTCTTCGTCAAGGGCCCGGGCTCGGGCCGGGAGACCGCGATCCGGTCGCTGCAGGCGACCGGCCTCGAGGTGGGCTCCATCCAGGACGTGACCCCAGTTCCGCACAACGGCTGCCGCCCGCCGAAGCGGCGTCGGGTCTGAGACGACGCAGGAGATAAACGATGGCTCGTTACACAGGGGCGGACTGCAAGCTGTGCCGCCGCGAGAAGGTCAAGCTGTTCCTCAAGGGCTCCAAGTGCGACTCGCCGAAGTGCCCGATCGAGATCCGCCCGTACCCGCCGGGTGAGCACGGCCGCAACCGGCAGAAGGACAGCGAGTACCTGATCCAGATCCGGGAGAAGCAGAAGGCCCGCCGCATCTACGGCGTGCTGGAGAGGCAGTTCGAGGGCTACTACGAGGAAGCCGCCCGCCGCACCGGCCGGACCGGCGAGACGCTGCTGCAGATCCTGGAGAGCCGCCTCGACAACGTGGTCTACCGCGCTGGCTTCGCAAAGAGCCGCGACATGGCCCGCCAGCTGGTCCGCCACGGCCACTTCGTGGTCAACGGCCGGCGCGTGGACATCCCGTCCTACCGGGTGACCGAGAGCGACGTCATCGAGGTCGCCGGGAAGTCGCTGGAGCTCACCCCGATGATCATCGCGCGCGCCGAGGCCGGCGAGCGCACTGTCCCGGCGTGGCTTGAGGTCATGTCGTCGGACAAGATGCGCATCCTGGTGCACCAGCTCCCGGGCCGGGCCCAGATCGACACCCAGGTCCAAGAGCAGCTCATCGTCGAGTACTACTCGAAGTAAAGAAGCAGGCGGACGGTAATCCTCACCGCCCGCCACCATTCGGCATGTCATATAGCGGGCATGCGGGAAGGAAGTATCCATGCTCATCGCACAGCGCCCTTCGCTCGGAGAAGAGCAGATCGGTGACTACCGGTCGAAGTTCACCATCGAGCCGCTGGAGCCGGGCTTCGGCTACACGATCGGCAACTCACTGCGCCGCACCCTGCTGTCCTCGATCCCGGGGGCAGCGGTCACCTCGATCCGCATCGAGGGCGTGCTGCACGAGTTCACCACGGTGCCCGGGGTCAAGGAAGACGTCACCGACCTCATCTTGAACCTCAAGCAGCTCGTCGTCTCCTCCGAGCACGACGAGCCGGTCGTCATGTACCTGCGCAAGCAGGGGCCCGGCGCGGTCACCGCGGCTGACATCGCCCCGCCGGCCGGCGTGGAGGTGCATAACCCGGAGCTGCACATCGCCACGCTGAACGGCAAGGGCAAGCTGGAGATGGAGCTGACCGTTGAGCGCGGTCGCGGCTACGTCTCCGCCAACCAGAACAAGCAGCCAGGCCAGGAGATCGGCCGTATCCCGATCGACTCGATCTACTCGCCGGTCCTGCGCGTCACCTACAAGGTCGAGGCCACCCGCGTCGAGCAGCGGACCGACTTCGACCGGCTCATCCTGGACGTCGAGACCAAGCCGTGCATGCGGCCGCGCGACGCCGTGGCGAGCGCGGGCAAGACGCTGACCGAGCTGTTCGGCCTGGCCCGCGAGCTCAACGTGGACGCTGAGGGCATCGACATCGGCCCGTCGCCGACGGACGCCGCGCTCGCGGCCGACCTGGCGCTGCCGATCGAGGACCTCAACCTCACCGTCCGGTCCTACAACTGCCTCAAGCGCGAGGGCATCCACACTGTGGGCGAGCTTGTCGCGCGCAGCGAGCAGGACCTGCTGGACATCCGGAACTTCGGCGCCAAGTCGATCGAGGAAGTCAAGCAGAAGCTGGTCGACATGGGGCTGGCGCTCAAGGACTCCCCGCCCGGGTTTGACCCGAGCAGTGCCGTCGACTACGCCGGCGACGAAGAAGAGAGCTACGTCGAGACCGAGCAGTACTAACTAGTACTGCTCGGGCTCGGCGCCAACGAAAGGGTAAACATGCCGACGCCAACCAAGGGTGCGCGTCTGGGCGGAAGCGCGGCTCACCAGAAGCACATGCTGGCGAACCTGGCCACCGCCTTGTTCGAGCACGGGAAGATCACTACTACCGAGGCACGGGCCCGCAGGCTGCGCCCGTACGCGGAGAAGCTGATCACCTTCGCGAAGCGCGGTGACCTGCACGCCCGTCGCCAGGTACTGACCGTCGTGTCGAACAAGAGCGTCGTGCACACCCTCTTTACCGAGATCGGGCCGAGCTTCGCCGAGCGCGACGGCGGCTACACCCGGATCACCAAGATCGGCCAGCGCAAGGGCGACGCCGCCCGGATGGCCGTCATTGAGCTGGTGACCGAGGAGGCCACCGCGGCCAAGCCGCGCCGTCGTACCCGTCGGCCGGCCGAGGCTGGCGCCGCGGCCGCCGCCACGGCGACCGAGGCCGAGGTGACCGGGGCCGAGGTGACCGACGTCGAGGTTGCCGACGCTGACGAGACCCCTAAGGTCGAAGACGGCACTGAGGTTACCGACAGCACTGAGGTTACCGACAGCACTGAGGGCGACGAGGCAGACGACGCCGACGCGGACGACGCGGCGGCGGACGACGCCAAGGCGTAGTCAGCCAGCACTTTCGCACGCGTGCCGACCACGCGACCGGCTCCCCAGGAGAAGGTCCGCTGGTCGGCACGTTTGCTTTACCGGCGCCCTGCCCCAGTTCTGAGCACTGGAGGGTCACTTGGCAACAGCATCCGCAACGACTCCGGCGGTCCCCGTTCATTCGCCCGCCGGCGCTTGCGTTCGGCTGAAGATCGACCTCGCCTACGATGGCGCCGAATTCTCCGGATGGGCCGCGCAACCGGGTCGCCGGACCGTTGAAGGGGTGCTCGCCGAGGGCCTGGGCCGCGTGCTGCGGACGCCGGAGCCGCCCCGGCTGACCGTCGCCGGGCGGACGGAC
Organism: Streptosporangiaceae bacterium; assembly: GCA_025934375.1. GTDB lineage: Bacteria > Actinomycetota > Actinomycetes > Streptosporangiales > Streptosporangiaceae > Trebonia. The sequence goes on from JAICYD010000035.1 coordinate 18,512, forward strand.
GCCGGCGTGCACGCGCGCGGCCAGGTCGCGCACGCCGACATCCCCCGCGACGCCGCGGAAAGTGCCGGGGACGCGCTCATCTGGCGGTTGGCCCGGGCGCTGCCGCCTGACCTGCGCGTCCGGGCGGTCTCGGTCGCCGCGCCCGGATTCGACGCGCGATTCTCGGCCCTATGGCGGCGTTACTCCTACCGGGTTAGCGACTCGGTCGCGACCGCCGACCCGCTGCGGCGCGGCGACACGCTATGGCACCCGCGCGAACTCGACCTCGCCGCGATGAACGCGGCGGCCGCCGCGCTGGTCGGCGAGCATGACTTCGCGGCGTTTTGCCGCCGCCGGGAGGGTGCCACCACCGTGCGAGCGCTGCGGCGGCTCGACTGGCAGCGGGACGCCGACGGGATCGCGGTCGCCTGCGTGGTCGCCGACGCCTTCTGCCACAACATGGTGCGGTCGCTCGTCGGCTCGCTGCTGCCGGTCGGAGAGGGCAGCCGCCCGCCCGCGTGGCCAGCGTCGGTGCTGGCCACCGCCGTGCGGGACCCCGCGGTCCGCGTGGTCCCCCCGCACGGCCTGTGCCTGGAAGAGGTCCGCTACCCTCCGCCCGGCGACCTGTCCGCCCGCGCCGCCGAAACCCGCCAGGTCCGCCAGCTAGGAGGCTGACGGGCTCGCCGACGCCGACTTGGACGCACTCGCGGAGGGCGAGGTGCTGGCGGCCGCGCCGTCACCGTTGATCATCCGCTGGCTGAGCACGATGTTCGCCGTCCCGGCGACCAGGGCGTTCTCGAAGCCCTCGAGCTGGTTCGTCAGCGCCGGCGTGGACGGCGACTGCTGGTTCACGAACTCGGCCCAGGTGAGGATGAGGTAGTGGCCCTTATACTGAGCCTCGACGACACCCGTTCCGTTGCCGAGCTTGGCGGTCGGGCCCTTCGTGCCCGCGAGCGGCATGATGAAGTCCGCCTTGCCGACGATCTTGCCGGCGTAGTGAGCCTGGTTGGTGCTGCTTAGGTTGATCACGCCGATCGTGCCCATGATCGTGCCGTCGCCGGACAAGTACGTGGCCCGCAGCACCTGATTGCACTGGCCGGTCTTCAGCTGCTTGATGATGTTGGCGCCGATGACCGCCTTCGAGCAGTCCTTGTCCTCGGCGGTGCCGGACCGCACGAACTGGGCCTTGGCGGTCTCGCTGAAGAACGAGGCCGGGTACAGCTCATCAAGCGTGAGGGGCGCCGGGTCAAACTGGCGGCTCTCGATGTGGCAGAACGGGCCGCCGAATTGCTGCGCGCACTGCGCGGTGGCCGCCGACGACGACGCCGACGCGGTAGGCAGCGGCTTGCCGAGGTCCGCGGTGTTGCCGGCCGCCTTCGGCTTCGTCAGGAACTTGTACCCGCCGAAGCCGGCCGCGCCGACGAGGATCAGCGCCACCGCCGCTACCAATATCTTGGTGCCGCCCACCTTGCCGCCGCCCCGCTTGGGGCTGGCACCCCTGGGCGGCTTGCGCGGCCCGGTCCCTCCGGGGTTCCGTCCGCCCGGGCCGCCCATCGGGTCGCCCTGGTAGTCGTCCTGGTAGACGCCACCGTCAAAATCGTCGCCCTGCAGGGCTTGCCCGTACCCGCGCGGGGAGTCGTAGTTAACGACTGGCTGGTCCAGGCGGGTCGCGTACTCCACCTGCCCGGCGGGCGCGTAGTTGTCGTAATCGTCATAGCCGCGGCGGGTGCCGTAGCCGTCGTCTAGCCCGTCATAGCCGGGGTAGCTGACGTACTCGCTCTCGTCGTAGCGCTCCTGCTGCCCGGTGCGGGCTACCCCTGACTCCGGGCGGGCCGCCTCGGGCGGGTAACCGCGAATCGGGTCCCGGATCGCGATCTGGGTAGAGGTGTCGGCGAAGCCGGCCCCGTGCGTGGCGTGGCCGTTGGCATACCAGTCATTTCCGTCGCTGTAGGCGTCAGGAAGGTTGTCGGCCGGGCCGCTGGTGATGGCCGGGTAGCCACCGCTGCGTCCCCCCTGAGTGGGGTAGCCGCCGCTGGGACCGCCGAGGGGGGGGTAGCCGCCGCTGCGGTTCGCGGGCGAATCGTACGCCGTGGGAGCGGGGTAGCTGCCCGAGGCGCGGTCGTTCACGGCCGGGTAGCCGCCACTGCTCCGGTTAGCGCCGCGCCCACCCGTGCTGTACCCGCCCGTGCTGTACCCGCCGGTGTTGTAGCCAGCACTGCCGTGGCCGGCCCCGTTGTAATCAGCGTTAGCGCGCCCATCGCCGCGGGGGCTGTCATACCCGCCCGTGTCACGGTCGCTGACGGCCGGGTAGCCGCCCGATCCGTGCCGGCCGGTGCTGTAGCCGCCCGTGCTGTAGCCGTCCGAGTTGCCGGCGTCATAGCCAGAGATGTTGTAGTCGGCACTGTTGTAGTCGGCACTGTTGTAGTCGGCACTGTTGTAATCGGCACTGTTGTCATCGGCACTGCCGTAGCCACCGCTGCCGTAATCAGCAGTGCGGTAGCCAGCGGTGTTGTAGCCGGCGCCGTTGCTGTCAGCGCCGCTGTAGCCGGCCCCGTTGTAGTCAGCACTGTTGTAGTCGTCAGCACTGTTGTAGTCAGTGCCGTTGTAGCCGTTGGCTCCGTAGTCGCGGCCCGGCTCATGGCCGTCGTAGCCGGCGTAGTTGTTGTCGGCCGCGTAACCGGGACCGTCGGCGTGGCGGTTACCGTCGTAGCCCGCGTGCTCGGTAGAGTTCTCGTCGTAGCCGCGGGTTTCGTGCCCGCGTGAAGCACTGCTCCACGACTCATCTGATACTGGCCACTGGCCCGACGACGACTGCCGAGGCGACTGGGTCCCCCAGGCCGCTCGATCGCGGGCGCTGTCCTCACCCCGGTATCCCATGCCATCGAGCGTAGCGCCGATAACAGCCGCGCATCGGTAGTCGGGCAACTTTACGGGTTTCGTAACGGAAATGTCCCATTCTGTCGCGTCCCGGACCTCGTTGCGGGTGCGGTAGTATGAGTCAGTTCTATCCGTTCCGCCCGGCGGCAGCACTGGGTGTCACGCCATTTTGGCAGTCCGCTCCGATTCAGAGTATGCTTCGTGGGCGTCATCCGTGATGTGCCGTGCCTGTGCTGAGGTTGTCTCCGAGTAGCCTGCCTCTGAGTAGCATTGCGTCGGCAGCAAACGTCGCGGAGGCGGGTGGAGCGACGCGACTTCGCCTTCGGGGCCACATCTGCAGGCAGGACACCTGCTACGCGGCCCGGTTGGCGCGGTTTGGATAGCAGTGCTCCTCAAAAAGCGGTGCTCCTCCGATCACGGACCACATGTGAAGGCTTAACGACTGTGCGCACTTTCAGCCCGAAAGACAGTGATATCACGCGTCAGTGGCATGTCATCGACGCTACCGACGTCGTGCTCGGCCGCCTGGCCAGCCATGTGGCGGTGCTCCTGCGCGGCAAGCACAAGCCGATCTTCGCCCCGCACGTTGACACTGGCGACTTCGTGATCGTTGTCAACGCGGACAAGATCTCTCTCAGCGGCGCCAAGCTCGAGCAGAAGAAGGCTTACCGTCACTCCGGTTACCCGGGTGGCCTCCGCGCGGTGAACTATGGCGACCTGATGGCCAAGCACCCCGAGCGGGTGGTGGAGAAGGCCGTCAAGGGCATGCTGCCGAAGAACACGCTCGGCCGTAAGACGCTGAGCAAGCTCAAGGTCTACGCGGGCCCGGATCACCCGCACCAGGCCCAGCAGCCGCAGCCGTACGAGATCCGGCAGATTTCGCAGTAGCGCCCCAGGAAGCGTGAGGAAGAGCAACGTGGCCGAGCCCACTGGCATCGAGACACCGTCTGCGGACGACGCGGACTACTTCGCCGAGCAGCAGCCGGAGGCCGGAGGAGCAGACTTCGAGGAAGAAGCTCCGTCCGAGTACACCACCGAGTCCGCTGACGCGGCCCCGGCCGGACGGGCCGCACGCCGACCCGTTGTCACCGGCCACGCGTCCGGCACCGGTCGGCGCAAGGAAGCCATCGCGCGCGTGCGCATCGTCCCGGGCACCGGCCAGTGGACGATCAACGGCCGCACCCTGGAGGTGTACCTCCCCAACAAGGTGCACCAGCAGATCGTGAACGAGCCGTTCGTGACGCTGGGCGCCGAGGGCAAGTTTGACGTGATCGCCCGTATCATCGGCGGCGGCACCACCGGCCAGGCCGGAGCGCTGCGGCTGGGCGTGGCCCGGGCCCTCACGCTGGTTGACCCGGAGAACCGTCCTTCCCTCAAGAAGGCTGGCTTCCTCACCCGCGACGCGCGGGTGAAGGAGCGCAAGAAGTACGGGCTGAAGAAGGCCCGTAAGGCGCCTCAGTACTCCAAGCGCTAGCGCGCGACCAGGACCTGGCGGCGACCCACTATGGGCCGGCTCTTTGGTACCGATGGTGTTCGTGGTGTCGCTGGCCTGGACCTGACGGCCAGGCTGGCGATGGACCTCGCCGTGGCGGCGGTCCCGGTGCTCACTCGCGATCACGCGGCCCATCGGGGGGTACGGGGGGATACTCCGTTCGTTCCCATGGGAGGTAGCAGCCCCGGGCACCGCCCGGTCGCGGTTATCGGCCGGGACTCGCGAGCCTCCGGCGACTTCCTGGAAGCGGCGGTCGTCGCTGGCCTGGCTAGCTCGGGTGTCGACGTGCTCCGGCTCGGCGTCATCCCGACGCCCGGGGTCGCGTTCTTGACCGGGGCGCTTGGCGCCGAGTTCGGCGTGGTCTTGTCCGCCAGCCACAATCCGGCGCAAGACAACGGGATCAAGTTCTTCGGCCGGGGCGGGGTCAAGCTCGCCGATGAGGTCGAGGACGAGATCGAGGCGCTGCTGCGCGCCCCCGGAGGCGATTCCGTTCCGCATGACGCCTTTGGCCGGGTCACCGACGCGTACTCCGAGCACGAGACCTACGTCGAGCACCTGCTGTCCACCCTGGCGCCGTTGCCGGACGGCCGCGCGCCACTGGCGGGCCTGCGGATCGTCGCCGACTGCGCGCATGGTGCCGCCTACAGCATCGCGCCGCGCGCACTGCGCCGGGCCGGCGCCGAGGTCGTCGCGATCGGCGCGGCCCCTGATGGCCTGAACATCAACGCCGGCGTCGGCTCCACTCACCTGGACGTACTTCAAGCGGCGGTGGCCGAGCACGGCGCCGACGCCGGGCTCGCCTTCGACGGCGACGCCGATCGTTGCCTGGCCGTCGATTCCGACGGCGAGCCGCTCGACGGCGACCAGATCCTCACGGTGCTCGCGACCGACCTGAAGGCCCGCGAGCAGCTCACCGGAGACGCCGTCGTCGTGACCGTCATGTCCAACCTGGGCTTTCACGACGCGATGCGCACGGCCGGCATCACCGTGATCCAGACCCCGGTCGGTGACAAGCACGTGTACGCGGCGATGCGCGACGGCGGCTACGTGCTCGGTGGTGAGCAGTCGGGACACATCATCCAGATGGGGCACGCGACCACCGGGGACGGCGTGCTCACTGGATTGCACCTGCTCGCCGCGCTCAACCAGGCCGGCACGCCCCTTTCGGCGGCCGCGAAGATGATGACGCGCTACCCGCAGGTTCTCATCAACGTGCGCGGTGACAAGGCCCGTGCCATGGCCGACCCGAGCGTGCACGCTGCCGTTGAGGCGGCCAGCGTGACACTCGGCGATGCCGGGCGGGTCCTGCTTCGCCCGAGCGGGACCGAGCCAGCCATCCGCGTCATGGTCGAGGCCGCCGCAGCCGACGTGGCCGAGCGCGTTGCGAGCGATCTCGCGGCCGTGGTGCGCCAGGCGATGACCGGAGCGAGCGCCCCGCCAGGCAACGCCTAATGATCGTCGGCGTCGGCGTCGGCATCGACGTCGCCGAGATCGAGCGTTTCTCCCAGGCACTGCGCCGGACCCCGGTCCTCGCGGAACAGCTCTTCACCGAACGCGAGCGTGGCCTATCCCTCAGCCACGACGGCGGCATCGCCACCGCGATAGTGATCGCCGCAAGCGAGGCATCCCCCTGCGGCCTAGGCTGGTTCTAGTCCGGCTGGACAGCCTCCAAGCCCGTCGGCGAGCCGAGGAGGGCCCAGCGGTTTCGTGAGTCCCTCCCGGCGCAGCCTGATGTGCGGGGGAGGCTGCACAGGTAAGGGGGGCTGGGGGATTGACGCCTATCCCCCAGAAGAACAGGGAGAATAAACCCGTGCGAGACGCCTACGGTGTTGCGAAGATTCGGGCGGCGGAGGCTGCCCTGATGGCTGAGGTGCCCGACGGCACGCTCATGCAGCGGGCCGCGACGGGCCTGGCATCGATATGCGCGGGGGTGCTGCGCACCGCCCAGGGCGGCGGCCGGATCTACGGGGCGCGGGTCGTCGTGCTCGCGGGAACCGGCGACAACGGGGGGGACGCGCTGTACGCGGGCGCACTACTAGCCCGGCGCGGAGCCTCGGTCACCGCCGTCCTGGCCGGATCCCGCGCTCATGAGGGCGGCCGGGACGCGCTGCGCGCGGCGGGCGGCCGCGTCATCGCCATCGTTCCGTGGGCGGTCGGGGCGTCCGCCCGTGCGGCCAGCGCCGCGGCCCTCGTGCCGCCGCCCACGTCCCTTCAGCCGGCGCTCGTGCCGCCCCCGCCGCCGCCCACGGCCCCGTCCCCGGTCACCCCACCTCCGATAACACAGCCTCCGATAACACAGCCCCCGCCGCCCACCGCCGGCACGCGCGTGGACCTGCCGCGCGTTCCCCGCCCGCCCGCCGCGCCCGCCGCGGCTCCAGGGGCCCCGGAGACCCGGGTGGACACACCGCGCGTGCACTTCGAGCCGAAGGGAACCGCCGCGATCCGCCAGGCGGAAGGCGACGATGTCACGCGGCCCGATATCGGCCGCATGGCCCGCTTCGCTCCCGGCCACGACGTGCGGCACGCCATCGGCCACGCGGACCTCATCATCGACGGCCTGCTCGGCATCGGCGGCCAGGGCGGCCTGCGCGAGCCGTACGCGACCCTCGCCCACTACGCGGCCACCTCCACCGGCGTGACCGTCGCGGTTGACCTGCCCAGTGGCATCGACGCTGACACCGGCGCCGTGGAAGGCCCCGCGGTCCGGGCGGACGTGACGGTGACGTTCGGGGCCTGCAAGCCCGGCGTGCTGATCGACCCGGGCGCCCGGCACGCCGGGGTGGTCGAGGTCGTCGACATCGGGCTTGGCCCCCACCTGGACTTGCCGGATGCCAGTGCCCCGCAAGCCGGCGACATCTGCGCGCTCATCCCCAAGCCCGGCCCGGAGTCTGACAAGTACCGCCGGGGAGTCGTGGGGCTGCTGGCGGGCAGCGACCGCTACACCGGCGCCGCGATGCTGGCCACGGGTGGCGCGGTGCGCGGCGGAGCCGGGATGGTCCGGCTGGTCACCGCCCAGCGCGCGGCGGACGCGGTGCGCCTGGAGTGGCCTGAGGTGATCATCACGCCGACCAGTCCCGCCGCCCCCGGGCCGGCGCGGTCGTCAGGCACGGGGACCGGGCCGGGATCCACCACCGCGGTCCCGATGGAGTTCCCCGCCTCTGTGGGCCGAGTGCAGGCGTGGGTCGCCGGGCCGGGGATGGGAACCTCAGACGAGGCGGCCGGACGGCTGGCGGGCATCCTGCGGACCGGCCTGCCCGTCCTGGTCGACGCGGACGGGCTCACCCTGCTGTCGCTCAGCCCCGGGTTGCTGCCGCGCTCCGCGCCGACGCTTTTGACTCCGCACGCGGGCGAGCTCGGCCGGCTGCTCGGGGCCGACCCTGGCGAGGTAGCGCGCCGGCGGGTGGAGCATGCCCGCGCGGCGGCCAGGAAGTTCGGCGCTTGCGTGCTCCTCAAGGGGTCCACCACCGTGGTCGCCCAGCCTGGAGAGCGCGACCCGGTCCTCGTCAACATCACCGGAACCCCCTGGCTGGCCACCGCCGGGACCGGCGATGTCCTGTCCGGGCTGGCCGGCGCACTCCTCGCCCAGGGCCTGCTGCCCCCGCAGGCCGCGATCACCGCCGCTTACCTGCACGGCCTGGCCGCTCGCCTGGCCGCCGCCGGAGCCGGCCTGCCGGGCGAGGAGGACCTGGTCGGCGAGGCCCCGCTCGGTGCCTCCGACGTCGTCCACGCGATCCCGCTGGCCTTCCGCAGCCTGTAGCGGTAATCGCCATAACGTTCCCCGGCGCCTGCGGATGCGGAATGCCCAGGCGCGCGATCCCAGTAAAGTCACATCATGCACGCCGAAGCATTCGTCGACCTTGACGCGATCACCGGGAACGTCGCCGCCATCCGCGAGCGCGTGACGCCGGGCATGGTCATGGCCGTCGTCAAGGCCGGCGGATACGGGCACGGAGCGATCCCGGCGGCCCGCGCGGCGCTTCGCGGCGGGGCGTCCTGGCTGGGCGTGGTCCACGTCAAGGAGGCACTGGAACTGCGCGCGGCGGGAATCGGCGCGCCCCTGCTGTGCCTGATGGCAATCGGCGCCGATGACCACGCCGCGGCGATCACGGGCGGAATCGACCTCGCCGGCGGCACCACCGACATGGTGGCGCGGATCGCGGCGGCGGCGACGCGGGCCGGAACGCCGGCCCGGGTCCACCTCAAGGCCGACACCGGGCTGAGCCGGGGCGGGGCGACCGCCGCCGAGTGGCCCTCGGTCGTTGACGCGGCGCTGCACGCCCAAGACCGCGGCCAGGTCAAGGTCGCGGGCCTCTGGTCGCACTTCGCGGCATCCGATGAGCCGGGTAACCCGTCTGTCAGCGCTCAGCTCATCGCGTTCCAGGAGGCGGTCGAGCACGCCGAGAAGGCGGGCGTGACCCCTGAGGTCCGGCACATCGCCAATACCGCCGCCGCGATCACGGTGCCGCGGGCGCGCTATGACATGGTGCGCGTCGGCGGCGGGATCTACGGCCTGTCCACCCTCCCCGGAGGGGCGCCCGGCTGGCTGCGCCCGGCGATGACCCTGCGCGCCCGGCTCGCTCAGGTCAAGCGGGTCCCCGCGGGCACTGGGGTGTCCTACAACCACCGCTATGTCACCACCGCGGAGGCGACCCTCGGCCTGCTGCCGCTGGGCTACGCCGACGGGGTGCCGCGCGGCGCGCGGGGGCACGCGCTCGTCTTCGCGCGCGGCCGCCGGTGGCCGATCGCGGGCACGGTGTGCATGGACCAGTTCGTCATCGACTTCGGCGACGAGCCAGTGGCGGCGGGGGAGGAAGTCGTGCTGTGGGGACCGGGGGACCACGGTGAGGCCACCGCGCAGGAATGGGCCGAGGCGCTCGGCACGATCTCCTACGACCTGGTCTGCGGACTCGGGGCTCGCGTTCCCCGGACGAACGGAGAAGCCCAGTGAAAGAGGAACTTGAGGTCGGTACCGCGGCCCGGATGCGCGATCTGGGTCGCGAGATCGCCGGGCTGCTCCGCGCGGGCGACATCGTCATCCTCAGCGGCCCCCTCGGGGCTGGGAAGACGACCCTCACCCAGGGCATCGGGGACGGCCTGCGCGTGCGCGGGCCGGTAACCTCGCCAACCTTCGTCATCGCCCGCGTCCACCCCCCGCTGCCGACGGGGACCGTGACCAGCCCCGCTGGCCACGAGGCCTCCGCCAGCCGCCTGCCCCTCGTGCACGTGGACGCCTACCGGCTCGGCAGCACCCTGGAACTGGACGACCTCGACCTCGACACCGATGTCGAGGACGCGGTGACGGTCGTCGAATGGGGCGAGGGGCTGGCCGAGGGGCTGGCGCCGGACCGGCTGGAGATTTCCATCACGCGCCGAGAGCCAGCCGAGAATGAGCGCAGCGAGCCCGACCTCAGTGACCAACCGCGCACGGTGCGCATAACAGGGACAGGCCCGCGTTGGCAGGACATCAGGATGACCCGCGCGGAAGTGGGCGATCGTCTATAGTTCGGCCTGTACAAGTTCCGGTTTGTACGTTCTAGCTGCAGTGATGGAAAGCGCCACCCGCACCGAGCAATACCCTTCCGGAGGCATGCCGTGACTCAGCACGGGTCATACCCTGACCGGCCGCGAGGCCGCCGAGCACGACACAGCAACGAGGTTCCGCAAGATGAGCGGGAGTTCCCTGACCTGGCACCGATTCGCGATAGACGGCTGAGCGAGTCCGACAACCGCGGCACGCCCGGGGCGGGCGGCCGCGGGCGGCACAGCGCCTCCGCCGGCCCCGATGCCCCCGCCAGCCAGGCCCCGTGGGCGGAGCCGGCGGAGTACCCGGAGTACGCCGAGCAGGGCCAGCCGGAGTACGGGCAGCCAGCCCAGTACAGCGGGCAGCGGGGCCAGCGGTACGCCCCGCAGCCGGACTACGCCCCGCAGGACTACCGGCAGCAGGATCACGGGCAGCAGGATTATGCCGCGCAGCAGAGCCGCCAGGGCCAGCAGTACCGCGGTCAGCCGCAGTACGACGACCCGCAGGCACCGCTTCCAGCCGCACCGCCCTCCGCCGTACCGCCCTCCGCGGCACCGCCCTCCGCGGCACCGTCTCCGGCGGGGCCGCCCGCGGATGCCCCTTCCCGGCGCTCACGGCGCGCTCAGCAGCCTCGACAGCAACGGCCGGCGACATCCCCGGGGTCGGACGCCGAGATCAGCGATGACCCCATGGAGGCGTTCTCCGAGCGCTGGCGGCGGCGCGGTGCGGACTCGCCGCCGGACCCGCGCGCCCGCAGGCGCCTCTACTACATCACCGGCGGCGTGGCCCTGATCGCCGTCGCGGCTATCGTGCTGCTCGTTGTCAACGTCACCGGCGGCAAGTCGGGGAAGGTCGGCTTCGGCTCGCTGGTCACGACCTTCCTGCCCGGCGAGATCCAGAAGGTGCCCGACGCCTGCAAGGCGGTGTCGTCGGCCACGCTGAGCCAGTACCTGCCCGGCGGGCAGCCGGCGATCGCGTTCCCCCCGCTGAACGGCGGCACCGACAGCCAGTGCACCTGGACATTGGATAAGGCGCCGACCTACCGGGTCATCGAGGTGGACATCAGCGCGTTCTCGCCGAGCGGCCTGGCCAGCGGCAACGGCAGCGCGACCTTCGCGGCCAGCGATTCCTACGCGGCCGACCTGCAGACCATGCAAAAGCCGCCGGCCAACAGCGGCCAGCCCGTGGCGGCCACCACGGATATCCCGGGGCTGGGGAACGCGGCCTTCTCGGCGACGCAAGTCTTCAACCGCAACGGCACGATCAGCTACAAGGCCACGGTCTTCGCCCGGTACCACAACGTCGTCATCACCGCCGTGGTGAACGGCCTGGACAAGGCGACCACGAGCAAGGGGACCTACGGCCCGGTCTCGATGGACACGCTCAAGGCCGCCGCCCTCGAGGCCGCCAAGCAAGCGGTCGCCCAGCTCCCCAAGTAACGCAGTCAGCCCCAACCCGGATATCCTCACTATCCGTGATGCTGCTCGGACTTGACACCGCGACGCCTGCGGTCACCGTCGCGTTGCACGATGGCGCGCGCGTACTCGCCGAGGCGACGACGGTGGACAAGCACCGTCACGCGGAACTGCTCACTCCCGCGATCTCGCGGGTCCTCGCCGAGGCGGGCGCCGACCGTGCAGACCTGACCGCCATCGCCGTCGGCGTCGGCCCCGGCCCGTTCACCGGGCTGCGGGTGGGCCTCGTCACCGCCCGCGTCCTCGGCGCGGCGCTCGGCATCCCGGTGCACGGCGTGTGCAGCCTCGACGTGATCGCGGCCGACGTCCGCCTGCCCCGGTTCCTCGTCGCCACGGACGCGCGCCGCCAGGAGGTGTACTGGGCCAGGTACGACGAGACCGGGCGGTACTCCGGGCCGCATGTCGGCCGGCCGGCCGACATCGACCGGCGCGGCGGCCTCCCGGCCGTCGGCGAGGGCGCGCGGCGCTATGAGGGCCTGTTCCCGCCGGGGGAGGGGCCGCTTTACCCGGCCGCGGCCACCTTGTGCCGCCTCGCCGCCGCCGAGCTGGCCCGGGAATTGTCGCCCGCCGTCGCCCGCCGGGACGTACTGCTGCCCGCCGTGCCGCTGTACCTGCGCCGGCCGGATGCCCGTGAGCCGGGCGCCCCCAAGCGGGTAACCGAGACCGCGCCTGCGCAGGTCGCGCAATCGCGGGGAGGACCGTCCGCGCCCTCGCCGGCGGCGGGGCGATGAGTGCCCCGCCCGGAGTGCCGGCGCCGTTCAGCCGGGCCGCGACGGCCGCCGCCCGGCTGCGCCCGATGCTGCCCGCTGACCTGGAGGCGGTGCTCGCGCTCGAGCACGAGCTGTTTCCGGAGGACGCGTGGTCGCCGGAGATGTTCGCCGACGAGATAAGCCAGCCCGCCGAGGCTCGGCTGTACATGGTCGCCGAGCGCGGTCCCGTTGAGCGCCAGGCTGACGAGGATCCCGTCGGCCCGCCCGGGCTGGCCGGGTACGCCGGGATGATGTTCGTGCCCGGGGTACTCCCTTCGTCCGGAGGGAGTAGCCGGGGCGGGTCGGCGGACGTGCTGACGATCGCGGTCGCCGCCGACTGCTGGGGGCGGGGCATAGGGTCGGCGCTGCTGGAGGCGCTGGTCGGCGCGGCCCGGCGGCGGCGCTGCGCCGAGGTGTTCCTGGAGGTACGGGAGGACAACCCGCGGGCGCGCGGCCTGTACCTGCGGCGCGGCTTCACGGAGATCGGCGTGCGCCGAGGCTACTACCAGCCCGCCAACGTGGACGCGATCGTGATGCGCAAGGACCTGGAGCAAGCCGAGAACAAGGTGACGCCATGAGTGACGAGCCGCTGGTGCTGGGGATCGAGACGTCGTGTGACGAGACCGGCGCGGGGATCGTGCGCGGCCGGACGCTGCTGGCCGATGAGATCGCCTCATCGATGGACCAGCACGCCCGCTTCGGCGGTGTGGTGCCCGAGGTCGCCAGCCGCGCGCACCTGGAGGCCATGGTCCCGGTCATCGACGGCGCGTTCGCCAAGGCCGGGGTCAAGCCCGCCGACATCGACGCGATCGCGGTGACCGCCGGGCCGGGGCTGGCCGGGGCGCTGATGGTCGGCGTGGCGGCGGCGAAGGCGTATGCCTATGCGCTCGGCAAGCCGCTGTACGGGGTGAACCACCTGGCCGCGCACGTGGCGGTGGACCAGCTGGAGCACGGGCCGCTGCCCGCCCCCTGCGTGGCCCTGCTGGTGTCGGGCGGGCACTCCTCGCTGCTGCTGGTGCCCGACGTCACTGGCACGGTGGTGCCGCTCGGCGCGACGATCGACGACGCCGCGGGCGAGGCTTACGACAAGGTGGCCCGGGTGCTGGGGATGCCGTTCCCGGGCGGGCCGCCGATCGACCGCGCGGCCCGCGAGGGGGACGGCGCGGCGATCAAGTTCCCGCGCGCGAAGCTGCACGACGGCACGCTGGACTTCTCGTTCGCGGGCCTGAAGACGGCGGTCGCGCGATGGGTGGAGGCCCGCCAGGACGCCGGCCAGCCGGTCCCGGTCGCCGACGTGGCGGCGTCGTTCCAGGAGGCTGTCGCCGACGTGCTGACCCGCAAGGCGGTGGCCGCGTGCACGGCCCAGGGCGTGACCGACCTCGTGGTCGGCGGCGGCGTGGCGGCCAACTCACGGCTGCGCGCGCTGGCCGCCGACCGGTGCGCGGCCGCGGGGATCCGGCTGCGGGTGCCGCGGCCCGGCCTGTGCACCGACAACGGGGCGATGGTGGCCGCGCTGGGCGCGTCGATCGTCAGCGCCGGACTGCCGCCCAGTCCGCTGGACATCCCAGCGGACTCCTCGCTGCCGGTGACCGAGGTGCTCGTCCGCTAAGCGCGCCCAGCCGCGCGGCGCTGCCTTATCCCTTGGAGCCGCGCCGCAGCACCCTGCGGAGTACGACGGCGATGCCGGCCGCGACGGCCGCCACCGGCACCACGCGCTTGAGGACCGGCACGACGACGAACTTGAAGGCGCTCAGCGACTCTTCCTGCTTCGGAGCGGGAGCCTTGACCGCCGCGGGCGCGGTGGCCGGGGCTTGCGCGACGGCCGCGTCCGCGGGCGCCGATCCCGTCGTCGCCGCATCCGCGGTGGCCGCTGAGTCAGCCTCCGAATCGTCTTCACCGGCCGGGGCGGCGGTCTCGCTGGCGTGGTCGGCGGAGATCATCGCGGCGAGGTTCTCAGCGAACTGGGCGATGAGCTTGCCGCTGATCTCCGGCAGCAGCGAGCGGCCGAACTGCGCGGGCCGTCCAGTGACGCTCAGCGAAGTGTGAATGGTGGCGGTCGTCGTCCCCGCCTCTTCGCCCGGCTTGAGGACGGCGTTGACCGACGCCGACGCGGTACCCGCACCCCGGGTCTCCTTGCCGGACGCGTCCAGCACGATCGTGTGGCTCGCCTCGTCCTTCTCGACGAACTTCGCGGTGCCCTTGTAGGTCAGCGACAGCGGCCCCAGCTTGACCTTGACCTGGCCTTCAACCGAGTCACCATCGACGGACAAGACGCTGGCACCGGGCATGCAGGGGGCGATCCGCTCCACGTCGAGCAGCACTGCCCACGCCTGCTCCGGCGGGACGGGAACGGTGAACGAGTTGTCAAGCTCGATGGCCATGCGGTCACTACCTTCATCGCGGTTTAACTGCTGCCGTAGAAGTCTACGCTCACGCCTCTTCCCCCTCAGCCCCAGGTAATCCCCGCCCACTCAGGGCAGTAGCTCACAGTGGGGGTCCCGGGCAGTGGCTCACAGTGGGGGTCCCGGGGTCCCCCGGGCCCGGGGGTGGCGAGCGAAGCGAGCCATCGGGCTTCCTGGGGACACGGGGTGTGTCCCCAGGAGACTCGCTTATATCCCAGCTGCCCTAGCCAGCGCCCGCCCCGTCAGCACCCGCGCCAGGTGCCGCCGGTAGTCGGCGGCCGCGCGCAGGTCGCTGGGCGGGCTGGTGCCCTCGTCGGCGCGCTGGGCCGCCGCGCGCATCGCCGCCGCCGACGCCTCGGCGCCGGCCGCCGCTGCCTCGGCGGCGCCCGCCCGGACCGGCGTCGAGCCCATGTTGGTCAGCCCGATCCGGGCCTCCGCCACGTGCCCGTTGGACCGCCTGGCCAGCGCCGCCACCCCGACGATCGCCCATGCCTGCGCAGTCGGGTGGAACTTCTCGTAGTGATAGCCCCAGCCGTCGCCGAGCTTGGGCACCCGGACCGAGGTCAGGATCTCGCCGGGAGCCAGTGTGGTGGTGAGGTAGTCGGCGAAGAAGCCGGCCGGGCTGACCTCCCGCGAGCCGCCCGGCCCGGTGACGACCAGGACCGCCTCCAGCGCGGTGACCACGGCGGGCAGGTCCCCGGCGGGGTCGGCGTGCGACAGCGCGCCGCCGATCGTGCCCCGGTGCCGGACCGCCGGGTCGGCGATCGTGCCCGCCGCCTGCGCCAGCAGCCCAGCGTGGGCCGCGATGAGAGGGTCCCTGGTCAGCTCGTAATGCGTGGTCAGCGCGCCGATTTCCAGCGCGTCCCCGGCGTCGCGGACGCCCCGCAACTCCGAGATGCCGCCCAGGTCAACCAGCAGGGTCGGGTAGGCGAACCGAAGTCGCAGCAGCGGGAGGAGCGACTGCCCGCCCGCGATGACCTTGGCCTCCTCGTCGGCGGCCAGGGCTTCCACGGCCGCTTCGACTGACCCGGGCCGCGTGTAGTCAAACGATGCCGGGATCATGCGGCACCGCCTCCGTCCACCTGGTTTTGTGCGGGGGGTTGAAGGGGTGGCGTCTCCCCCGGGGAAGGCAGGGCATTGTTGATGGCGCGCCACACGCGCTCGGGGGTGCAGGGCATCGCGACGTCGGTTACCCCGAACGGGCGCAGCGCGTCGACGATCGCGTTCACCACCGCCGGGGTGGAGGCGATCGTGCCGGCCTCGCCGACGCCCTTGACGCCGAGCGGGTTGAGCGTGGACGGCGTCTGCGTCCGGGCCAGGGTGAACGAGGGCACGTCGGCCGCCGACGGGATCAGGTAGTCCGCCAGCGACGCCGTCACCAGGTTGCCGGAGTCGTCGTAGGCGGCCTCCTCGAACAGCGCCTGCGCGATGCCCTGGACGATGCCGCCGTGCAGCTGGCCGTCCACGATCAGCGGGTTGATCACGTTCCCGATGTCGTCCACCGCGACGTAGGACCGGATCTTCACCCAGCCGGTCTCGGTGTCCACCTCGACCGCGCACAGGTGCGTGCCATGCGGGTAGGAGAAGTTGTCCGGGTCGATCGTGGCGTCGCAGTCAAGCGACGGCTCGACGCCGTCGGGCAGGTCATGCGCCGCGAACGTCGCGAACGCGATCTCCCCGATCGTCTTGCCCTGGTCGGGGTCACCGCGCACTGCCCAGCGCCCGTCGGCCCACTCCAGGTCGGTCGGCGCGACCTCCATCATCGCGGCCGCGATCACCCGGGCCTTTTCCCGGACCTTGCCGCACGCGCTCACCAGCGCCGTCCCGCCGACCACGAGCGAGCGCGACCCGTAGGTGTCCATGCCCTTGTGCGAGATCGCGGTGTCGCCGTGCAGCACCCGGACATCCTCGAAGGGCACCCCCAGCTCGTCCGCGACGATCTGCGACCAGGCCGTCTCATGGCCCTGGCCGTGCGCCGACGAGCCGGTGATCACCTCCACCATGCCGGTTGGCAGCATGCGGATGGCGGCGTGCTCCCACCCGCCGGCCGCGTACCGCAGCGAGCCGAGCACCCGTGATGGCGCCAGGCCGCACATCTCCGTGTAGGTGGAGACCCCGAGGCCGAGGCGGACCTGCGCACTGGCCGCGTTTCGTTCGGACTGTTCCTTCCTTAGCTCTTCATACTGGAACAGGTCCTTCGCCAGCGCGGTGGCGGCCTCGTAGTTGCCGGTGTCGTAGGTCAGCCCCGAGATCGTGGTGTAGGGGAACTCCTCGTGCTTGATCCAGTTCCGCTCGCGCACCTCCAGCGGGTCCAGGCCGAGGTGGAAGGCGAGGTCGTCCATGATGTGCTCGATCGCGTACGTCGCCTCCGGCCGGCCGGCCCCGCGGTAGGCGTCGGTCGGGGTCTTGGTGGTGAAGACGCCGGTGCAGTTGAAGCGGTACGCGGCCATCTTGTAGATCGCGTTGAACATGAACGCCCCGAGCAGTGGCACGCCCGGCGTGACGATCATCAGGTACGCGCCCATGTCCGCGAGCAGGTCGACGTCCAGGCCGCGCAGCGTCCCGTCGGCATCGGCCGCGATGCGGATCTTCTGGATCTGGTCCCGGCCGTGATGGACGGCCGCGTTGCCCTCGGTCCGTGACTCCGTCCACTTGACCGGACGGCCTAGGCGCCTGGCCAGGATGAGCGCGAGCACCTCCTCGGCGGTGACCTGGAGCTTGGAGCCGAAGCCGCCGCCCACGTCCGGCGCGATCACCCGCAGCTTGTGCTCGGGGATCCCGGTCACCAGCGCCAGCATCACCTTGAGCACGTGCGGGATCTGGGTGGAGCTCCACATCGTGAACTCGTCGGCGACCGGGGCCACCACCACCGCGCGCGGCTCCATCGCCTCCGGGATGAGGCGCTGCTGGCGGTAGGTGCGCTCGATCACCACCGGGGCGTCGGCGAAGGCGGCGTCGAGGTCGCCATTAGCCAGCGACCAGGTGTAGGACTTATTGCCCTCCGCGTGCACCTTGGGGCTACCGGGCTCAAGCGCGGCTGGCATGTCCAGGACCGGGGGCAGCGGCTCGTACTCGACGTCGATGAGCTCAAGGGCGTCGGCGGCCGCGTACCGGTCGCGCGCCACGACAGCAGCGACGATCTCACCCGCGTAGCGGACGGTCTCGACGGCCATCGGCGGGTGGTTCGGTATCACGATGTCTTCGGTGACCGGCCACGCGCACGGCAGGGAGCCCTGCTCGGCGGCGACGTCGGCCCCCGCGAAGACGGCGATCACGCCGGGGGCCGTGCGCGCCGCGTCGAGGTTGACGGAGGTGATGCGCGCGTGCGCGTGCGGGCTGCGCAGGAACGCCACCTGGGCCAGGCCCGGCAGCATGATGTTGTCCGTCCAGCTTGTCTGGCCGGTGACCAGGCGGGCATCTTCCTTGCGGGTGCGCGCCCGGCCGACTTCGTGGTCCGCGGTGGCGGTCATGCCTGCACCCCCGCTCCAGTGGTGCTGCCGGCCGCCTTGAGGACGGCGCGGACGATGTTCTGATAGCCGGTGCACCGGCACAGGTTGCCCTCCAGGCCGTCCCTGACCTGTTCCTCGGTCGGGTTCGGGTTCTCGTTGAGCAAGTCAACCGCGGCCAGGATCATCCCGGGGGTGCAGTAGCCGCACTGGAGGCCGTGTTCCTCGTGGAATGCCTTCTGCAACGGGTGCCAGCCGTCTTCGCCGGACCCGTTGCCGGCCGCCAGGCCCTGGATGGTGGTGACGGACGCGCCGTCGGCCTGCACGGCCAGCACCGAGCAGCTCTTCACTGACTTGCCGTTGAGCAGCACGGTGCAGGCACCGCAGTTCGAGGTGTCGCATCCAATCGGGGTGCCGGTCCGCCCGGCGTGCTCCCTGAGGTAGTGAACCAGGAGCAATCGGGGCTCGACGTCGTCGTCGTAGCGCACGCCGTCGATGGTCAGGGTGATCTTCATACGCGGCCTCCTTGCCGGGCCAGATACGCCTGGAGATCACCGTAAAGCGGCGTGGCGGCCGCGCGCATTAGTCAAACTGTGACTACGCGTAACCGAGGGGTTCCCCGGCCCGGCCTCGCGGAAGCCAGGACGGGGCGGGGCCGGGAAACGCCTCTACTGTGCTCCTCCCGGCTCCCGCTCGCGAGAGCACGCCGGACCAGTGCTGGCCAGAGGGCGCTGGTGAAGTCCCAGTGAGGGCGGTGAAGTACGCGCCGGCGAGGTGAACCCGCAGGTCGCGTGAGTGCGCCCTGCCTGGTTCCGGAAACGTGACCTGGGTCACCCTTCCTGGTTCGGCCGGCGGGCGCGGAGGGTAAGTCGCCATGATAGGCGCGATTCGCGCCGATTGCGGATTCCTGTGGTATTGGTATTATTGAGCAACTAAAAGACTCGCTTGATGATGATTTTCATACGGAAATCGTCGTTAAGTGCTAGAAGATGGGTAACCCTATGGCGACCGCCCAGGGCATGCCGCCTGCCGCTGGTGAGCAGCAGGTTGAGAAGGGCCTCAAGTCCGGAGCCCTCGGACTGATCTCCACGACCGTCATCGGCGTGGCATCGACCGCCCCGGCCTACAGCCTGGCGGCCACACTCGGCTTCATGGTCGCCGTCGTCGGGCTCGGCTCCCCGATCGTCGCCGTACTCGCGTTCGTCCCGATCTTCCTCACCTCGATCGGCTATAACGAGCTGAACAAGGCCGACCCCGACTGCGGGACCACCTTCACCTGGGCCACCCGCGCGTTCGGCCCGCGGACCGGCTGGGCCGGCGGGTGGGCCATCGTCGCCGCCGACGTGCTGGTCATGGCGAGCCTGGCGCAGGTCGCCGGGCAGTACGTGTTCCTGCTGTTCGGCACCAAGAGCATCGGCGGCAACGCGACCAGCGGCTGGGTGCTGCTGGTCGGCATCGCCTGGATCGCCGCGATGACCTACATCTGCTACCGGGGCATCGAGGTGTCCGCGGCCTTCCAGCGGGTGCTGCTGGTCATCGAGATCGTGATGCTCGTCGCGTTCTCGGCCACGGCGCTGGTCAAGGTTGGCACCGGGAACCACCCGGCGGAGTCGATCACGCCCGCCTGGTCGTGGTTCAACCCGATGCAGGGCGGCTTCACCGGCTTCGTCAGCGGCATCATCCTCATGCTGTTCATCTACTGGGGCTGGGACAGCGCGGTGGCGGTCAACGAGGAGACTGACGACCCCAGCAAGACGCCAGGCCGGGCCGCGGTCTTGTCCACGGTCATCTTGCTGGTCACCTACGTCATCGTCATCCTCGCCGCCCAGTCGTTCGCCGGCATCGGGGACAAGGGCATCGGGCTGGGCAATAGCGACAACTCCGGGGACGTGCTGTCGGTGCTGGGCGACGCGGTGTTCGGCGGGTCCGGGATCGGTCTGTTCCTGTCCCGGCTGCTCGTCTTGATGGTGCTCACCTCCGCGGCCGCCTCGACGCAGACCACGATCTTGCCGACCGCCCGCACCACGCTGTCGATGGCGACCTACCGGGCGATCCCGAAGGTGTTCGCGCGGATGCACCCGCGCTACCTGACCCCGACCGTCTCGACCATCGTGATGGGCGTGATCTCGGCGGCGCTGTACGTCGGGTTCAACTACATGTCGGGCGGCTTCGTCATCGCCGACGCGGTCACCGCGATCGGCCTGTACATCGCCTTCTACTATGGCCTGACCGGGTTCGCGTGCGCCTGGTATTACCGGCGGACGCTGCGCGAGAGCCAGCGCAACCTGTGGATGCGCGGCATCTTGCCCGCCCTCGGCGGCCTGATCATGTACGCGGCGGGCGGCTGGTCCATCTGGGCCGACTGGGATGTCGCCTCGCAGAACAGCTACACGTCCTGGCTGATGCCGTTCTGGCCGCACTGGTACATCGGCGGGGTCTTCGTGATCGCGTTCCTGTCCGGCCTGGCCGGCCTGCTCGCCGCGATCTGGATGCGCTTCGTCCGGCCCGCCTTCTTCCGCAAGGAGACGCTGACCCGGACCACGCCCACCCTGGTCCCCGAGCTCGACTAGCCGCCATCGTTAACGGCCCGTAGCCCCCGGTGAGCGGTGGCTAGCCGCCGGCCAGGCGGCCCTGGATCGCGGCTAGCTGGGCGGCGACCTGCTCCTCGGCGAAGTCCTGCGTCAGGCCGAGCGCGGCCAGCGCCTCCGGCACCCGCCCGCCGGCTTGCAGCAGCCCGAGCAGCAGGTGCTCGGTGCCGATGTAGTTGTGGCCGAGCCGCAGCGCCACCTTGAGCGTTTCCTTCAGCGCGGCGCCCCCGGCGTGAGAGAACTCCACCTTGCTGATGTCGCCTGTCTTGGCGTTCCCGGCGGACGTCGCCGGACCGGCGCCGACGGCCTCGTAGACCTGCTCGGCGCTGAGCCCGGCCGCCGCGATGACCAGTGCGGCGATTCCCTTCGGCTCACCCAGCAGGCTCGCCGCCAGGTGGGCCGGGATGACCGGCGCCGCGCCGTCGGCCGCCGCCAGCCGCCCGGCGGCGGTGATCACGTTGGCGGCGCGCTGGGTGAACCGGGAGAAGTCGGGCTCGTCGGGCAGGGCGCTCACAAAGCGCTTTTGCGCCGCTTGCTTGGAGACGCCCATCGCGGACCCTATCTGGCTCCATGACGCGCCTGAGCGGCGCGCCTGGTCCACGAAGTAGCCGATCAGCGCGTCGGCCTGCTCGTCAAGTTGCGCCGAGACCGCAAAGGCGTCCGCCACGTTCTCCAGCGGCCCGCCGTTGGGGTGCAGCGTCTTCACGTAGGTGATGAGGTTGTCCAGGGGAACGGGAAATCCAGCCATGCCGTCAACTATAAGTTGACGGTCATTGACCGTCAACCCCGGGTTGACGAAGTATGCGCGGGCGCTCCGCGCGTCTGCCGCGCGCCGGGTCCCCGGTACCGCTATGCTCTCTGCTGCACCCACTTCACATATTCGATACTCGCTGGTATCGTTAATTTTCCGTTTCCCAGTTCGGAAATGAGGCAAGCGCGTGACCACCGAACCCGTGGCGGCCCTGGCCGCCCGGAAGACCCGGCCGGCCCCGTCGGCCAGGGAGGCCCGGGAAGTCAGCCTGCCTCAGCGGCGCGCCGGGTACACCACGGCGGTAACCATTGGCGGTGAGCAGTTCTACCTGACCGCCAACGCCGCCGCCGACGGCACCCTTGGCGAGGTCTTCATCCGGTGGGGCAAGCACGGGTCGGGCACCGCGGGCCTCATGGACCTATACGCCAGCGCGCTATCCATGGCGCTGCGCCACCGGGTGCCGCTCGCCGACCTGGTCCGGTCCGGGCTGGGCCTGCACTTCGCCCCCGCCGGGCGCACCGATGACCCAGACATCCCGCGCGCCCACTCCGTCGCCGACTACGTAGCCCGCCGCCTGGCCATCGACTGGCTGCCCCGTGCCGACCGCGCGAGCCTCGGCGTCCTCACCCGGTCCGAGCGCCTCAGCCAAGCCGAGCCCTGGCTACCCGCGCTAGCCAGGCAGCGTTAGCCGAGCAGCGTTAGCCGAGCAGCGTTAGCCGAGCAGCGTTAGCCAAACGGGGTTAATCAAACAAGGCCCTGATGTCCTCGGCGTCCAGGGCCGAGCCGAACGTGCCGTCGCTGTCGATGACCGAGGCGAACAGCTCGGCCTTGCGCGCCTTCAGCGCCATGACCTTCTCCTCGATCGTCCCGGCCGAGATCAGCCGGTAGACCATGACGTTCTTGGTCTGCCCGATCCGGTGCGTCCGGTCCACCGCCTGCGCCTCGGTGGCCGGGTTCCACCAGGGATCGAGCAGGAAGACGTAATCCGCCTCCGTGAGGTTCAGCCCGAAACCGCCCGCTTTCAGCGAGATCAGGAACGCCGGCGCGGTCCCGTCCTTGAACCCCGACAGCACGTCCGCCCGGTTGACCGTCGACCCGTCCAGGTAGCAGCACTCGACGCCCGCCGCCTCCAGCCGGCGCCGCGCGATCCGCAGGAACCGGGTGAACTGGCTGAACACCAGGGCCCGGTGCCCGCTCCCGGCCACGTCCAGCATCTGCTCGACCAGCGCGTCGACCTTAGCCGAGGGGACATCGGCGTGCTCCTCATCGACCAGTCCCGCGTGCAGCGACAACTGGCGCAGCAAGGTCAGCGAGCGCAAGATCGTGAACCGGTTGCGGTCCAGGTCGCCCAGCAGGCCGAGCACTTTCTGCCGCTCCCGTTGCAGGTGCGTCTGATACAGCCGCCGGTGCCGGGGCGACAGGTCGACCTCGAGAACCTGCTCCTGCTTTTCCGGCAGGTCGGCGGCGACCTGCTCCTTGGTCCGCCGCTTGATCAGCGGCTTGATCCGCCGCCGCAGCTGCGCTAGCAGCTCGGCGTTCCCGCCCTTCTCGATGGGCCGCGCGTAATACTCGCGGAACCGCTCGGGGCTGGGGAACAGCCCCGGCGCGGTGATCGACAGCAGCGACCACAGCTCCGTCAGGTTGTTCTCCATCGGCGTGCCGGTGATCGCGATCTTGACCGGGGCCGGCAGCTTGCGCGCGCACTGGTAGGCCTTCGACTGGTGGTTCTTGACGTACTGCGCCTCATCCATGACAAGGCCGCTCCACTGGCGCGCGCCGTAATCATCGAAGTCCAGCCGCAGCAGCGTGTAGGAGGTGACCACCGCGTCTGCCCCGGCGATGACCTCATCCAGGGACTGCCTCCGCCGGGCAAGGGTGTCCCCGATCGTCACGACCTTCAGGTCCGGGGTGAACCGCGCGGCCTCCGCCGCCCAGTTCGGCAGCACGCTGGTCGGGGCGACAATCAAGAACGGGCTGGCCCCAACGCGACCGGGAGATAGCTGCCGCGCGTGGCTGATGAGCGCCAGCGTCTGCAGCGTCTTGCCCAGCCCCATGTCATCGGCGAGGATGCCGCCGAGCTGGTGCTCCCACAAGAACGCGAGCCACTGGAAGCCCTCAAGCTGGTAGGGGCGCAAGCGCGCCCGGACCGCCGGCGGCGGGTCGGCCCGCGGGATGCCGTCGGCCGACAGCAGCCCCTGGACCTGCTGCTGCCACGCCCGCGCCTGCCGGTTGACCTCGCCGAGCGCGGCCAGCTCGTCCCACAGCCCCGCCTGGAACCGGCTGATCCGCAGGGCCTCGCCCGCTGGCTGGTCGGTGAGCGCCCGCGCCTCCTCGATCAGCGCGGCCAGCGCGGCCAGTTCCGGCTTATCGAGGGAGAAGTACGCCCCGTCCGGCAACAGCAGGTGCGACTGGCCGCTGGCCAGGGCCACGAAGACGTCGGCGAACGGGACGTCCCGGCCCTCGACGGTGATCGTGATGCCCAGGTCAAACCAGTCGGGATCGCCGTCGAGGTCATCGGCCGACACCCCGATCCGCAGCGAATCGCTCGCCTCGCGGTAATCGGCGGGCTTCCCGCTGATCTCCACCCGCAGCCCCTGCTGCCCCTCCAGCAGGGGCAGCGTCTGCGTGGTGAACAGCATGGTGTCCAGCCCCGTCAGCCGGGCCAGGCCGGCCGCAGGCCGCTCCGGGCTGAGCACGGGCGGCAACGTCAGCCCCGATAGCACCCGGCGCTCCGCCTCGCGGTCGCGAATGCCGTCGGCCCCGGCGTCGCCGGCGGCCGGGGCGCGGACAACCTGCCCGTCGACCTCGTACGCCCAGTCCCAGCCGATCCGCGCGTCATGGCCGTCGGTGTAGTCGACGCGCAGCACCAGGGTCGGGTCGCGGATCTCCGGCGCCGAGAACGACCCGTCGGAGGAGATCATCGTCGCCATCCGGACCAGCCGGGGGTAATAGCGCAGCATGAAGGCGGCGCGGTCGGCCTCGGGCACCTGATAGTGCTCGCCGCCCAGCGCGAGGCGCTGCAACTGCGCCGGGACCGGATGGGCGAGCCGGGCCAGCCGGAAGCGCGCGCGCTCGCCCAGCGCCGCCTGGCTCCGGTCGGCGTAGACGACCCCGTGCCCGGCCGAGCCCACGAACCGCAGCGGTACCAGCGCCTGCGGGCTGCCGTCGGCCGTGATAACCGGGGTGATTTGCAGGCCTCCGTCGCTGGTCACGTCCAGGCACAGCTGGGCAGTGCCGGGCACCGGGACCATGCCGAGCTTCCTGGCGTAGACCAGGTCCAAGCCGATGGCGGCGGCCTCGTCGAGGATGTTCCACAGCTGGCGGGACTCGCAGGCGGCCAGGTCGATGTTCTTCAGGTCGTGGCCGTAGCCGCTATAGCCGTACCCGTAGTCGTGGTACGGGTTGGTGCCGGCCCGGTAGATGGCGTACAGCTCGTGCAGCAGCCGGACGTGCGCGGCCGGATACTCGTTCCGGATGGTCATGTAATCGATCCGGGACCAGGACAGGTTGCCGGCGACCCAGCCGCCGTTGCGCCCCGTCTGCACGATGCGGGCCTGCAACCGCAACCGGGTCGGCTCCGGGCCGCGCCGGACCGCCCGGGCGCCCCCGTAGGGGGCATAGCGCGAGTTATGCTCGGCCGGCCGGACCAGGGACAACTCGATCGCCAGCCGCGTCTCGGCGGCCGACTCGGCGTCCAGGCCTGGCTGCGGCGCAGGGGAGCGCGTCTCCGCCAGCAGCGAGTCCAGCGACTGCTCCCAGGGCAGCTTGCTCGGGCGGCGCTGGCGCTCCTGCTCGGGCGCGGGCACCGCCGACTCGTGGGTCGCCGCTATCACCAGCGCTGCCACGTGCCGGCAGTTCACGCCGTCGGCGCAGCTGCAGTAACCGACCCGGAAGCGCAGCGGGAACCCCGCCGAGGCCCGGAATTCCGCCATCACGCTGCGCAGTTCGCCAGTGCCCTCAGCGCCCCTGCCCTCAGCGACCCTGCCCTCGGTGCCCCCGTCACGGACCGTGCCGGTGAGCGCCTGCTCGGAAGGGTTCCAGTGCATCTGGATGACCGCGCCTTGCCGGGCCACCGCGGTGCCCTCTGCGTAACGGCCGGTTCCGATCGCGTCCCGGAAGGCCGCGATGTCGACGTCTCGCAAGGTGACACGCTGCATGCGGTGAGACTAGCCCCGTCCTTAACGCTCGTCCGGTTACGAAGAGCCATTCTAGGTGGTTAAGTAACCTTCACGCTCCTGACTGCGATGACCCGCCCCGTTAGTGCACATGAAAACCGCCATACCGGACAGCGCCAGCGAGGAAGTCAATCCACTGCAGCCAGGAATCCGGGCTCGCGCCGCCGCGACGGTAGCGCGTGCTCCTCGCCCACCCTGGCGACGAGCGAGCGCCAGCTGCGCCGACATCCCGGGTTCGGCCGCCTGCGGCCGCCCGGTGGCGGGGGCCATGTAACGGTGGGAAAATGGGAAGGTGTCCCACGAAGCGGCGGAAGCTCACGAGTTCGAGCTCGGCACCGACGGCCCCTCGGCCATCCTCGTTGGCGTTGACGATTCGGTAACGTCCCTGCGGGCGGCGTCCTACGCGGCCGGCCTGGCCCGCCGGCAGCGCTCCCGGGTCATCGCCGTCTACGTGGCGCCGATGCCCTACGCTGGCGGCGTCTCCGCGGGCGCGGGCGCGGTGGTCGCCCAGGAGCAGGCCCACGACGAGGTCGCGGCATCGCTGCGCGTGCGGGCCGATGAGGTGGCCAAGGACCTGGGCATCCCGGTCAGGTTCATCGCCGCCCACGGCGACGCCTACCGCGAGATCAAGCGCATCGCCGATGAGGAGCGCGTCGACGCGATCGTGGTAGGCGCCTCCGCCCAGGCCGGCCACAAGCTCATCGGCTCCCTGGCCGTCCGGCTAGTCCGCGCCGGCCGGTGGCCGGTCACCGTCGTCCCCTGACGACTTCTGGCGGGCGGGCATGGACTGTGGATGGCCTCTGCGTTACCACGCCGTTCATGACAGGCTTTCCTCGTGGACACCGAGCATCCCCGGCGGCTTGTGCTGCTTCGGCACGCTAAGTCTGACTGGCCCGAGGACGTCGCGGATCACGACCGGCCGCTGGCCGCCCGCGGGCGGCGGGACGCGCCGCTGGCGGGCCGCTGGCTGGCCCGCCACGGGCACGCGCCCGACGCGGTCATCTGCTCGACGGCCCGGCGCGCCCGCGAGACGTGGGACCTGGCGAGGGGAGCCCTGGCGGTAGCGCCGGCCGTCCGCTATGAGTCCCGGGTCTACGAGGCGACCGTGCTGTCGCTGCTGATGCTGGTCCGCGAGATCCCCGACGAGCAGTCGGTGGTGGCGATCGTCGGCCATAACCCGGGTCTCGTCGAGCTCGCGGTCGGCCTGGCCGCCCCGCCGCCGCAGCCGCCGGCCTCCTTCCCGACCGCCGCGATCGCCGTGCTGGGCTTGCCCGGTGCCTGGTCCAACGCGGGGCCCGGCGAGGCCAAGCTCCTCGCCTTCGCCATCCCCGCCGACATGCGCGCCCCCGCCTAGGCGCAGAGTTCCGGTTTGTCAGGATTGGCGGGCGGCCGACTAGGCCGAGCCGGGCAGCACCGCCCGGACCTGGGCGGCCATCTCCAGGTCCTCGCGGGCGGCGATGACGAACGCGCGGACGGGCGCGCCGTCGGCGGTGATCTCGTAGTCGTCGCCGCCTCCGCCCGCGTTGCGCGCCGCATCGATGCCGACCCCCAGGAAGCCGAGGCCCTCGCCGGCCCGGGAGCGGATCTCGGCGGAGTTCTCGCCGACCCCGCCGGTGAACACCAGGGCGTCCAGCCCGTTCATCGCCGCCGCCATCGCCGCGACCGACGCCCGCAGCCGGTGCAGGTAGACGTCGCGGGCCACCATTGCGCGCTCCTCACCGGAGGCCGCCCGCGACAGCACCTCCCGCATGTCCGCCGTTCCCGCCAGGCCCAGCAGGCCCGAGCGGTTCTCCAGCGTCGCGGCGAGTTCGCCGGGCGGCATCCCGGCGTGCTCCTCCAGCCACAGCACCAGGCCCGGGTCGACCGACCCGGAGCGAGTGGCCATCACCAGCCCGTCCAGCGGCGTGAACCCCATCGTGGTGTCCACCGAGCGCCCTCCTTGCACCGCCGCCAGCGACGCCCCCGCCCCCAAATGACAAGTGACCACTCGCACCAAAGCGCCATCCTCCCCAGGGGGAGCGGGTTCTGCTCGCCCCTGGGCCGGGGGGTGAAAGGGGGGCTGGGTCCCCCTTTGCCGGGGGGTCGACCGGGGGGTCGCCCCCCTGGGGGCATACAGCATCAACTGCTCGGCGCGGCGCGAGACGTAGGAGTGCGACAGGCCGTGGAAGCCGTAGCGCCGCAGGGTCCAGCGCGTGCGCCATTCGTGCGGGAGCGCGAACGTGGCGGCCGCCGCGGGAATGCTCGCGTGAAACGCCGTGTCGAAGCACGCGACCGCCGGAATCCGCGGGAGTACCCGTCCCACGGCGTCGAGGGCGGCCAGCGACTTGGGCTGGTGCAGCGGCGCCAGGTCGCTCAGTTGCTCCAGCCGCCGCCGGACGTCCCCGGTCACCACGACCGGCCCGGAGAACTGAGTCCCGCCGTGCACGACGCGATGCCCCACCGCGTCAACCGGGCCGAAGCCCTCCAGCGCCTCGGCCAGCGCCTCGGTGTCCCGCAGCGCGGGCAGGTTGACCGAGCCGGCCACCACGTCGCCGGGGCCGAGCACCCGCAGCTTCAGGCTGCTCGACCCCGCGTTGACAATAAGGATCCTCACCGGCGAGTGCGTCCCGTCTGCCCGCGCCCGCGCCGTCGCTGGCTCACGCGTTGTCCGCCGCTGTGTCCGCGATGCCTCCTGTGCCTTGGCTGGCATCTCCCCACGCCCAGTCGCGGATCTCCGGCGCGTCCTCGCCAAACTCCCGCGTGTACGCCCGGCAGGTGATCCGCTTGTCCTCCATCACCTGCCGGACGTGGCCGGCCTGCGACGACAGGCCCGGAACCCGGTCGATGACGTCCGTGACCAGGTGGAACCGGTCCAGGTCGTTGAGCATCACCATGTCGAACGGCGTCGTCGTAGTCCCCTCTTCCTTGTAGCCGCGCACGTGGAAGTTCGAGTGCCCGTGCCGCCGGTAAATCAGCCGGTGGATCAGCCACGGGTACCCGTGGTAGGCGAAGATAACCGGCCGGTCCGCGGTGAACAGCGCGTCGAACTCCGCGTCCGACATGCCGTGCGGGTGCTCCGACGCCGGCTGCAGGCGCATCAGGTCCACCACGTTGACGACCCGCACCCGCAGCGACGGCAGGTACTGGCGCAGCAGCGACACCGCCGCCAGGGTCTCCAGCGTCGGGGTGTCCCCGCAGCAGGCCAGCACGACATCGGGCGAGCCGTTCCCGTCGCCGTCGCTGGACGCCCAGTCCCAGATCCCGGCCCCCCGCGTGCAGTGGATGATCGCCTCGTCCATGGACAGCCACTGCGCCTGCGGCTGCTTGCCGGCCACGATCACGTTCACGTAGTTCCGCGACCGCAGGCAATGGTCGCCCACCGACAGCAGGCAGTTGGCGTCCGGCGGCAAGTAGACCCGGATCACCTCGGCCCTCTTGTTGACGACATGGTCGATGAAGCCAGGGTCCTGGTGTGAGAAGCCGTTATGGTCTTGCCGCCAGACCAGTGAGGACAGCAGGTAGTTCAGCGAGGCCACCGGCCGCCGCCAGGGAATGTGGCGGGTGGTCTTCAGCCACTTGGCGTGCTGGTTGAACATCGAGTCGACGATGTGGATGAACGCCTCGTAGCAGTTGAACAGCCCGTGCCGCCCGGTCAGCAGATAGCCCTCCAGCCAGCCCTGGCACAGGTGCTCCGACAGCACCTCCATGACCCGGCCGTCTCGGGCGAGCTTGTTGTCGCCCGCCACGATCTGGCCCTCGAAGGCCCGCCCGGTCACCTCGAATACCGCGTCCAGCCGGTTCGACGCGGTCTCATCGGGACCGAACAGCCGGAAGGTCTCGCCGTTGCGCGTGACGATGTCGCGAAGCCAGCGGCCGAGGACCCGGGTGTTCTCCGCGTTCACGGTTCCCGGCGCGGGCACCGCCACGGCGTAGTCCCTGAAGTCCGGCAGGTCCAGGTCATGCAGCAGTTCGCCCCCGTTGGCGTGCGGGTTCGCGCTCATCCGCCGCCAGGCGCTCGGCGCCAGCCGCGCCAGTTCCGGCACGAGCGTGCCGGCCGGGTCGAACAGCTCGCCCGGCCGGTACGAGCGCATCCACTCCTCAAGCTGGCGCAGGTGCGCCGGGTTGGACCGAGCGCTGTCGATCGGCACCTGGTGCGCCCGCCACGTCCCCTCGACCGGGTTACCGTCGACCGTCTTCGGCCCGGTCCAGCCCTTCGGCGTCTTCAAGACCAGCGCCGGCCAGCGGGGCCGCTCCGCCCGCTCGCCCGCGCCACCCTCGCGCGCCGCCCGCTGGATCTCGTGGATCTCCGTCACGATCGAGTCGAGTGCCGCCGCCAGTGACTCGTGGACCAGGCGCGGATCGTCGCCTTCCACCCAGTAGACGTGGTAGCCGTAGCCGGTCAGCAACGCGGTCAGCTCGTCGTCCGGGATACGGGCCAGCACCGTCGGGTTGGCGATCTTGTACCCGTTCAGGTGCAGGATCGGCAGGACCGCGCCGTCGGTGACGGGGCTAAGGAACTTGTTGGAGTGCCACGAGCCGGCCAGCGGCCCGGTCTCCGCCTCGCCGTCGCCGATCACGCACGCGACGAGCAGGTCGGGGTTGTCGAACGCGGCGCCGTAGGCGTGCGCCAGCGCGTAGCCGAGCTCGCCGCCCTCGTGGATCGACCCGGGCGTCTCCGGGGCGACGTGCGAGGGGATGCCGCCGGGGAACGAGAACTGGCGGAACAACCGCCGCATCCCGGCCTCATCCTGGGTGATCGTCGGGTACCGCTCGGTGTAGGTGCCCTCCAGGTAGGCGTTCGCCACCAGGCCGGGCCCGCCGTGCCCCGGCCCGGCGATGTAGATCGCGTCCAGGTCCCAGTTCTTGATGACCCGGTTCATGTGCGCGTAGATCAGGTTCAGCCCTGGGGTGGTGCCCCAGTGGCCCAGCAACCGGGGCTTGACGTGCTCCGGCTTGAGTTCCTCGGTGAGCAGCGGGTTGTCGAGTAGGTAGATCTGGCCGACGGACAGGTAGTTGGCCGCCCGCCACCACGCGTCGATGGCGTCGAGCTCGGCGCTGGTCAGCGTGCTGGGCTCGGTCACTGTCACGCGAGTCCCCTTTCCTGGTTTACAGCCCATCATTATTCGGTTCGGGTATATCACTTTCTGTAATCGGAGCCTTCGCAGGAATGGGTCGCGCGGCGGCTGCGGGATGACCCGGATCCTGGCGTCCACCGCCACTGCCCCGTCCGGGCGGGCGATAACGGGGTTGAGGTCCAGCTCGGAGATCTCCGGGAGGTCATCGGCCAGCCGCGACACCCGCATGAGCACGTCGCGCAGCGCCGCCCGATCGGCTGCGGGAGCGCCGTGATGGCCGCGCAGCAACGGCGCGGAGCGGATCGAGTCGATGAGCGCGTCCGCGTCGCCCGCGGTCAGCGGGGCCAGCCGGGCCGAGTGATCGGCGGGGACCTCGGTGGCCACCCCGCCCAGGCCGAACAGGACCAGCGGGCCGAACATCTGGTCGTCCGCGACGCCGATCATCACCTCAGTGCCACCGGTAACCATCGGCTGCACGTCGTGCACCGCGGTGATGGGCGCCATCGGGATCCCGTAGCCGCGCAGCAGCGCGTGCCGCTCGGCGGCCGGGAGCCAGCCACCGCCTGGCGTCCGGGCCAGGAAAGCCCTGACCAGCGCGCACGCCTCGTCGGCGCGACTGGCCGATGCGCCCGGGACCGGATCCTCGATATCCGGGAAGCGGGGCGCATGGCCGTGCGGCCGCTCCCGCCACTGCCCGTACCGCGCCGCACGGGCCAGTGCCCGGACGGCCGCCTCCGGGTACCCGTATGAGGGGACCCTGGTGGTCCCCGGGCCGTCCAGCAGCCGGACCGCCTCCGGCTGGTTGAGCACCACCGCGACCAGCGGCTTGCCGATGCTGGCCTCCGCGAAGGCCGAAAGGAGGTCGGGCGAGGTGGCGGTCGGCAAGACGAGCGCGACCATCGCGTCCACGTCCTCGTCGGTCGACAGCAGCTCAAGCACCCGGCGGAACTCTTCCCGGCTGATCGTGGCGGTCGTGTCCACCGGCCCGTTGACCGCGCTCCCCTCCGGGACCAGGGAATGCAGCGTCCGGCGGTTCTGGCCGCGCGGATGGTGGACCGCCAGCCCCAGGTCGGTGCACGCGTCCGCGGCCAGGACCCCGGCCCCGCCGACGTTGGAGACGATCGCAATGGTCACCCCCGAGGGGACCGGCTGGGTGGCCAGCAGCGCGGTGGCCTCGACGAGCTCCCCGAATCCCGGCGTGGCGATGATGCCCGCCTGCTCGAAGAGCGCCTCGCGGGTCACCAGGGGGGTAGCGATCGCGGCGGTGTGCGAGGCGGCGGCCTCCTGCCCGGCCGGGCTGCGGCCAGCGTGCACGGTGAGCACCGGCATCCGGGCGCTCACCCGGCGCGCGGTCCTGGCGAACTTGCGCGGGTTACCGAACGACTCGATGTACATCACCGCGAGCTTGGTGACCCCGTCCTGCTCCCACCACATCAGCATGTCGTTGCTGGAGACGTCGAGCTTGTTGCCGACCGAGGCGAACGAGGAGATCCCGATGCCCAGCCGGGTGAGCTGGTCGACCATGGCGAACCCGAGGCCACCGGACTGCATGACCAGGCCCGCCACGCCAGGTTCGGGGCGGGTGGCGGAGAACGTCGCGTCCAGGCCCGTGGACGGCACGGCGATCCCGAAGCAGTTCGGGCCGACCAGCCGCATGCCATGCCTGCGGCACGCGGCCAGCAGGTCAGCGCTCTGCCTGGTGTCCAGGCCGGCCGTGAGCACCACCAGCCCGCGCACCCCCAGGGCTCCGCACGCCCGGGCGATGCCCACCACGCCCATCGGCGGGACCGCGATCACCGCCAGGTCCGGCGCCTCGGGCAGCTGTGACACGCCAGGGAAGCTGGGCACCCCGCCGATCTGGCTCGCGTGCGGGTTCACCGCGTACAAGCGCCCGCGGTAGCCGCCCGCCAGGATGTTGTCGATGACCGAGCGGCCGACGCCGCCGTGCCGGCGCCCCGCCCCGATGACCACCACCGACTCCGGCGCGAAGACCGGCCGCAGGCTCGCGACGCTCGCCCGGCGCTCCCGGCGGGCCACGGTGTCCAGGTAGGTGTCCAGCTCAGTGCCGGTATCGTCCGGGGGCAACGGAATGGTGCTAGTGACCACGCCTTCTTCTCGCCGGCTGGTGACGGGCAGGCCGGCATCGGCGAACACCCGCAGCATCGGGGTGTTCTCCGACAGGGTCTCCGCGGTGAACGCGCGGATCTGCTGGCCGCGCGCGAGCGAGACCAGGTGCTCCAGCATCAGCGTCGCGATGCCGCGCTGGTGCATGCTGTCAGCGACGGCGAACGCGATCTCCGCGGTATCCCCGAGTTGCCCGCCCCCATTGCCCTGCGCGACCTCGTAGCTGGCGGTGCCGACCAGATGGCCGCCGGCCAGCGCGAGCAGCGCCACGTGGTCCGGCCCGGGCTCGCGGGTGAGCCGCCGGGCCTCCCGCTCGGCCGCTATCCGGCTCATGCTGAAGAAGCGCAGGTAGGCGTTAGCCGGGGACATCGCCTCGTGCATGGCCTTGATGGCATCGAAGTCGCTGGGAGCCGCGGGCCGGATCTCCACCGTGGTCCCGTCAGCCAGCAAGGCGTACACGCCGCCCACTGGCTCGGCGGATTCCGCGAGCACGACCGGCGATTCCGCCGGTCCCGGTGCTGGCGGGTCTGGTGCCCCGCTCATCGGCTCCTCAGCGCTCATCGTTTGGTCTTTGGCTTCCGGTTCCCCGGCTGGCGCGCCGCGTAGTACACCCCTAGAACCGCGCGCTGACGATCGTCGGCCCGCCAGCCCTCGGGTAGCTAAGCCTGTCACGTACCGATACGACACCCTCGAGGTGCCGTATCTCCTCGATCATGTCATGCCCGACGACGGCGGTCTCCGGGGTGCCCTCCACGGTCACGATCCCGTCCTTTACCGCGACGGTGAACCGCACCGGATCGGTCAGCAAGGTGTCCAGCATGATCCGATCGGTGATCTCGTGCCCTATGTCGGCGTCCGGGCGGGAGTACACGCTCAGCACGTCGGACCGGGCGACGATGCCGACCAGGCGGCCCGCCTCGTCGATGACCGGCAGGCGCTTGACCTTGCGCGCGTGCATCAGCCGGGCGGCGTGCGTGACCGGCTCCAGCGGGCCGATCGTCACCGGCGGCCTGGTCATCAGGTCGGCGGCCGTCACCCCGGTCGCCTTGGCCTGCTCCCGATGCCGCAGGACGCTGGCCACCAGGCCCGGCGCGGCGAGGTCCAGCGCCTCCTTGGCCAGCAGGTCGGCCTCGGAGATCACCCCGACGACCCGGTCATCCTCGTCGAGCACGGGGAACGCGCTCACCCGGTGCTCCCGCAGGCTGATGGCCATGTCCTTGAAGGACGCGTTCTTGCGGACGGCGACCACGTGCGTGGTCATCACGTCCTTGACAGTGGCGCTCATCGCGATTCCCTTCGTCAGCCTCGGCCAGCGCCGCGCGTCGCGTGCGGCACCGCTTCGATGACTCCAGTTCACGCCCTCGCGGTCTCGCCCTCCAGCGGCGAAAGGCCCCCCGTTCCGGGACTAAAGGCCCACGCCCGTCGGCATCCAGTTGAAGAACCTGAGGGCGATGATCAAGCCGCCCAGCCCCCACGCCGCCACGACGATCAAGTCCGTCCAGCTGAACGGCGTGCCGAGGAACCCGGCCTGCATGCCGAGCGCGAAGTGCCGGATCGGGAACACGCGAGCTACCCATAGGATCCACGTCGGCGTGGTGTCGCCGAACGCGATGAAGATCCCGGACAGGAACTCCATCGGCAAGATGATCGCGTTGACGATCGCCGCCGAGGCGTCCGCGTTCGGGATGACCGATGTGGCCGCCAGCCCGAGCGCGCAGAACGCGGCCGACCCGATGAGCACCATGAGGATGAAGCGCAGCAGCGTTACCCCGGACGGGATCGCGGCATGGTAGAGCCCGTGCCCGAACGCCGCGGTGATCACCACCAGCAGGACCGCGACGAGCATGGCGTGCAGGATCCGCGCGCCGAGAAACGACGCGGCGGGCAGCGGCGTGCCATCGGTCCGCTTGAGGATCCCCTCCTGCCGCTGGAAGCTGACCGCGATCGCGAGGTTGTTGAAGCACGCCGTGATCACGGCGAAGGTTGCCATTGACGCGACGTAGTACGTGGACGTGTCGACGGACCGGGCGCCGATCCTGACCGAGAAGTGGCCCAGCAGGGCGGTGAAGATCACCAGGAACATCAGCGGGAACGCGAACGTGAAGAACGCCGAGGCCGGGTTCCGCCAGAATGCCTTGTTGACGTAGCGCAGCTGCACCGCCGTCAGCCTCAGGGTGTTCATGCGGTGCTCCGCTCGCTCGCTGCCGCGCTCTCTCCGGTCAGCCGCAGGTACACGTCCTCCAGCGTCGGCCGCACGACCTCCAGGCCGTCCAGGGCGACGCCGGATTCCAGCGCCCATCCCGTCAGCTGGTTCAGGTCCCGGACCAGGTCGGCCGAACGGACCTCGCGGTACCCGTCCCCGCCCGCCGTGCCCGCCAGCTTTTCCGGAGGCGCGGTGCCGTCCGGCACGCGGTACCGGATCCGCGCCTCGGCGTGATCACGATGGCCGAGGGTGGACGGCGCCCCGGAAGCCACGATTCGCCCATCGGCAATGACCGCGACCCGGTCCGCCAGGTACTGCGCCTCGTCCATGTAGTGCGTCGTGAGCAGCACCGTCTTGCCGAGCGAGGCCAGGCTCTTGACCACCTCCCACGCCTCCCGGCGGGCCGACGGGTCAAAGCCGGTAGTTGGCTCGTCCAGGAACAGCAGCTCGGGATCCCCGGCCAGCGCGACCGCCATGTCCAGGCGGCGGAGCTGGCCGCCGGACAGCGTGGTGACCCGCGCCCCGCGCTTGCCGGTCAGCCCGACGAGGTCAATGACCTCCTCGGGAGAGCGCGGCCGGGGATAGTAGCTGGCGAACATCCGGACGGTCTCGGCCACGGTGAGGTAGCGGTCCACGCCGGTCTTCTGCAAGACGATCCCGATCTTGCCCTTGAGCTGGCGGCGCTGCCGGCCCGGGTCCAGCCCGAGGACGCTAACCTCGCCGCCGTCCCGGCGGCGATACCCCTCCAGGATCTCGACCGTCGTCGTCTTCCCGGCCCCGTTCGGGCCCAGGAGGGCGAAGATCTCCCCGTGACTGATGTCCAGGTCTACGCCCGCCACGGCCTGAACCCGCCCGTAGGACTTAACCAGCCCGCGCACCTTAACCGCGGGTGATTCCCCATCCACGTCACCAAGCACAGCGCACGCCGCTCCCGCCAGTAATAGGGGCCCGCGTTAATGGCGCCGGGCGGGCCCCCCGGCGGGGGGGCGGGCGGGCCGGGGGTTTGCGGGGTTATGGCGGCCGCCGGGGGTGGTGTGGGCCCCC
>JAICYD010000061.1 GCA_025934375.1 Streptosporangiaceae bacterium
CAGTGTCATCCAATACAGGGGCAACCAAGGCAATCGTCATCGTGGGCGCCGGCCTGGCCGGCGCCAAGGCGGCCGAAGCCCTGCGCGGCGGCGGGTTCGACGGGACGATCTCGCTCATCGGCGAAGAAGGGCACCTGCCCTACGAGCGCCCGCCGCTGTCCAAGGACTACCTGGCGGGCAAGGCCGACCGGGATAGCGTCTTCGTTCACGACCAGGCGTGGTACCAGCAGCAGGAAGTCGGCCTGCGGCTCGGTAACCCGGCCGCCGCCATCGACCGGGCCGCCCGGCAGGTGCTGCTCGCCGACGGCGCTCGCGTGCGCTACGACAAGCTGCTGATCACCACTGGCGCCAGTCCTCGGCGGCTGGCTGACGCCAGCGGAGCCCACTACCTGCGTACCATCGATGACTCCGACCGTCTCAAGGAGATCCTGGCCACCGGGTCGCACCTGGCGGTGATCGGCGGCGGGTGGATCGGGCTGGAGGCCGCGGCCGCCGCCTGCCAGGCCGGCTTGCGGGTCACGGTCCTGGAATCCCTGGAACTGCCGCTCCTGCGCGTGCTCGGCCCCCAGATGGCGCAGGTCTTCGCCGACCTGCACAGGTCCGCGGGGGTCGATCTCCGCCTCGGCGTGCGGATCCAGGAGATCCTCCAGCGTGACGGTAAGGCCACCGGCGTCCGGCTCGACGACGGAACCACGATCGGCGCCGACGCCGTCCTCGTTGGCATCGGCGCCACTCCCAACACCGGACTGGCCGCCGACGCCGGCCTGGAAGTAAGCAACGGCATCGTGACCACCGCCTCGCTGCGGACCAGCGACCCGGACATCTTCGCCGCCGGGGACGTCGCCAGCGCCTTCCACCCGCTGCTGGGAGAACATGTCCGCGTCGAGCACTGGGCCAACGCGCTCAAGCAGCCGGCCGTGGCGGCGGCCGCCATGCTCGGCCAGGACGCCAGCTACGAGGAACTGCCTTACTTCTACACTGACCAGTACGACCTGGGCATGGAGTACGTGGGCCACGTCAGCGGCGGCTACGACCAGGTGGTGGTCCGCGGCGACCTGGAGGCTCGCCAGTTCATCGCCTTCTGGATCAAGGACGGCCGCGTCAAGGCGGGCATGAACGTCAACATCTGGGATGTCGCCGACTCGATCAAGGCGCTCATCCGGTCCGGGCAGCCAGTCAGCACCCAGGCGCTCGCCGACCCCGGCCGGCCACTCAGCGATCTCGTCCCCGGGTGAGCCGTCACCCCTGAAGCGGGCCACCCCTGGCGCCCCTCGCGCTGGAACTCGGCGTGCCCTCGCATCGTTTGCAGGATTGCTTCCTTCCACTCGCCTGACATGCGAGCATGGGGCCGCACGACGACAGCGATCCGCTCAAAAGGGGCATGGCAGTGACTGAAGGTCCTCAGCCCAGTGGCCAGGACGCCGGAGGGCGTCTGGCGAGCCCGTATGGTCCCCAGGGATACGTGCCCCCGCCCGGAGGCGATATCCCGCCCGGCTACGGCGGGTACGGGGCCTACGGCGGTTATGGCGGCTACGGCGGTGGCGGCCCCTATGGCTACGGCGGCTATGGCGTCCCGCCGGCGCCGCAGCCGGGGGTCATCCCGCTGCGGCCGCTGTCGGTCAGCGAGATCCTCAGCGGCGCCGTCAACGCCATCCGGTCGAACCCGGGCACGATCCTCGGGGCGTCCGCGATCGTGTCCGCCGTGTCGGGCGCGCTGACCGGCCTGGCCATGTTCGTGCTGCTACGCGACGCCTTCACCGGCGTTACCACCACCTCGCTTGGCGACCCCACCACGATTGGCATCACCCTGCACCAGGTGGGCCAGATGATCGCCGCGGCCTTCGCCCTGCTCGGCGTGACGCTGATCTTCACGGCCTTCACCAACATCATCCTTACCGGCGGCCTGACCGTGGCCATCGGCCAGGCCGTCCTCGGTCGCAGGGAAAGTTTCGCCGGCGCCTGGCGGTCCACGTCGCGCCGGATAGGGGCATTGTTCGCCACGGTGCTGCTGCAAGCGCTGTTCCTCGCCCTTGGCTGGCTGGCCGCCGCTGGCCTGTCGATCGGGGCCGGGCTGCTTCTCGGGAGAGGCCTGCACCTGGTGGCCGCGGGCATTCTCGTGGGGGTGCTTGGCGTGTTCACCGCGACGGTCTTCGCGGCGATCATCGGGATCCGGTGGAGCCTTGCCATCCCGGTCGTCATGCTGGAGCGCCGGGGGCCGCTGGCCAGCCTGGGCCGCTCCTGGCAACTGGTCCGGGGCAGCGCGTGGCGGGTATTCGGGATCACCGCGCTCGCCCAGATCATCATCGGCTGCGTGAGCGGGATGATCCGCATGCCGTTCTCCATCGCCAGCGGCGGCAGCCTCTTCTTGGCCCCGGTAACCCACCCCACCGGCGCGTCCGAGCTCGTTTCTGTGCTCGGCAGCGTGATCGCCGCCGCCATCACCACGCCGCTGCTCGCCGGGGTGGTCGTGCTGCTCTATGCCGACCTGCGGATGCGCAAGGAGGGCCTGGCCGCCACCCTGCAGTCGGCCGCGCATGCGCAGGCCAGCCCGGGCGGCGACGACGTAAACCCGTGGTAGTCATTACCGGCCCGCGCTAAGGCGCCCAGAAGTCGCCCGGCAGCGCCTCGACGTATGACGCGGACTGCTCCAGGCGGTCCGCGATGGGCAGCAGCGCGATTTGGCGCCAGGGACGGCAACCGGCCACCCTGGACCGCGCGACTGATATCGCCTAGTCGCCCACGGCGCGCAGGCGGTTCTCCGTGTACTGGTCGTAGGCGTCGTCGTCGGCAGGGTCGTCGGAGGGCGCGTAGTGCAGGCCGGGGGTGAAGTCGCGGGCGCGGCCCAGGTCCGCGTAGTCGGCGGCGACGGGGGCCGCCGCGTACGCGGCCGGGGCCACGGACGGCGTGGCCTTCCGCCGCGCCGCCTGCCGCTCCCGGGCGTGCCGGGCGCGGGCGACGGCACGCTTGCGAGCCTCCTCCCGCGCCTGCGTGGCCTCCCGCTCGGCGGCGGCGCGCTCGGAGTCAGCGGCGGCGGCCTCGCGCAGCAGCACGAGGTAGCCGGCGAGCATCACCGTCGGCGGCGCCAGTACCCACCACGCGGCCAGCCCGGTCACGGTCAGGCCAGCGCCGGCGACTTCCAGGCTCAGCAGCATCCACAGGAGTCGGCGGCGGGCGGCCAGGACCCGGCGCCGGGCCTCCTCGCGCGAGGCGGGGTCCGGGGCGAAGTCGCCATCACGGGCATCGTCGTCGCCGTCTTGTGGCTCATCGGCGACGTCGGTCATCCCCGAGTCGTCGGCCAGGTCGCCCGTGGTGGCGAGTTCCTGGGTGGTCGCTTCCCGTGCTGAGGTAATGCGGCTGATGTCGCGGCGCAGCCACCGGGGTATGAGGACGCCGGCCCAGATGGCGATGATCGCCAGGTACAAGATCGCGCTGCTCATCGGGCCTCCCCTCACCACGTAGCCGAGTGCTCCCCGGCGAGCACGCGATCATGTAACACAACGTAAGGGCACCGGCCAGTGATAACGAGCACCCCGGCGGCGTGTCGCGAAGATCGCCGGACAACGTTATAGCGCCCGAGAGCGCTACGCGCCGGACCGGGACGCCGCCAGCGAGCTGCGCCACCGCGGCATCAGGCCGTGCGGCACCTCCTCGGCGGTCACCGCGTAGCACACGTGGTCCCGCCACGCCCCGTTGATGTGCAGCTGGCGGACCCGGACCCCTTCGTCTCGGAACCCGAGCTTCTCCACGACTCGCCGGGAGGCGACGTTCTCAGGCCTGATCGACGCCTCAAGCCGGTGCATGCCGACCACTGCGAAGCAGTGATCGACCGCCATCGCCAGCGCGGTCGGGATGATGTCGCGCCCGGCGAACCGTTCATCGATCCAGTAGCCGACCTGCCCCGACCGCGAGGACCCCCAGACGATCGACCCGATCGTGAGCTGCCCGGCGAAATCCCCGCCGTAGGTGACGACCCATGGCAGGGCGATCCCCTGCCGGGCCTCGCGGCGCATCGTGCGGACGAGGGAGACGTACGGGCCGAGCGACGAGCGGTGCAACGGCGTCTCCGGGTTCGTAGGCTCCCACGGGCGCAGCCACGGCGCGTTCCGTACCCGGATCTCGCGCCAGGTGCGCGCGTCGGACATGCGCACGGGCCGTAGCGCGACGGGGGCGCCAAGCAACTCCGGCTCGGTCAAGGTGGCGGGCCATCCTCGGATACGTCCCACGGTGCTAATCATTGCTCCTGCGCGCAAGGTGATGCCACGCGGTTAGCTCCCGGGGAACCGGCCCCGTCTCCTGAGTGTCCACCCTGGAAACCCCCGCAGAAAGCGAGTGTATCGGGCATGCTGCTCGACCCGGGCGCGCGTTACGCGATACCCGAGCCGTGGTTCGCGTCCGCCACGCTGTCATCTGCGTTCTCATTAGCGGCCGGGCGCGGATGGTCGCCGCCGCGAATCTGGTCCACCGCGTGCACGAGGATCGGGCGCAGCACCTTCATCCCGTCGCGCACTCCGCCCGATGAGCCGGGCAGGTTGATGATGAGCGTCCGGGAAGCCACCCCGGCCAGGCCACGGGACAAGATCGCCGACGGCACGCCCGCCGAGGCCCCGGCCGCGCGCAGCGCCTCCGGGATTCCGGGGATCTCCCGGTCGATAACCCGCCGCGTCATCTCCGGAGTGAGGTCGCCGGGTGTCAGTCCGGTGCCGCCGGTCGTCACCGCCACGTCGTACTCGGCGGTCACCGAGTCACGCAGCACCTGCTCAACGGCCTCGCCGTCCGGGATCACCAGTGGCCCGTCAACGATGTCGCAACCCGCCTCCCGCAGCAGCTCGACGAGCACCGGCCCGCTGCGATCCTCATATATCCCGGCGGCCGCCCGGTTCGAGACGGTGACCGCCAGCGCCCGGATCATGATCGCCGCCAGGGGCCGGACTTGCCGCCGTCCTTGGACTCCAGCCGTACGTCGGTGATCACGGCGGCCTTGTCGACTGACTTGATCATGTCGATCAGGGTTAGCGCGGCGACACTCACCGAGGTCAGCGCCTCCATCTCCACCCCCGTCCGGTCGGCGGTCCGGACGGTGGCCTCGATCGCGACGCCCCAGTCCTCAACCGCGACGTCGACGGAGACGCCGTGCAGCCCGAGAGGATGGCACAGCGGGATCAGGTCCGGGGTTCGCTTCGCGCCCGCGATCCCGGCGATCCGCGCGACCGCCAGCGCGTCGCCCTTAGGGACCCGACCGCCTCGCAGAGCCGCGACCGCCTGCGCCGAAAGCAACACCCGGCCGGAGGCGCGGGCGGTGCGCACCGTCACGTCCTTGTTCGCCACGTCTACCATCCGCGCGGCCCCTGTCTCATCGAGATGGGTAAGCCGCGCCGGAGCAGCATCGCTCATGAAAAGAAAGACTATGACCACCCGAAACGGCATGAGCCGCCGGCCCACGCAAATGCTCCCCGTTTATTGAGTGACTGCCTCGTTTCTCCGGGCGCCGTGTTCCCCGCTCAACGCGAATATGAGGAAGTCAAGGAGCTACGGACCTCGGTTTTCCGCGCGGCGCAGCACCGCCGAAGACTGACCACCTCGATCTTCGCGAGGCGAAGGCGAGCCGACCGGAGGTCGGCTTCTTCCCGGGGGAGCGGTGCGTGCTCGCCCGGGGCCAGGGGGGTGAAAGGGGGGACGGCGTCCCCCCTTGTCGGGGAGCCTGGGGAATTGGCGTGTATCCCCCAGAAGGTAAGGGCAGGACCAAGACGTCTGCTTTGTCGCCTTCACCAAGGCTGACGACCCACTCGGGGACGACAATGAGCGAGGTGGCCCGGCCAAGGGCGGCGATCTGATGCGACCCCTGCCCGCTGAGCGGCGTGACCTGCGTCTTGTCCTCCGACAGCACGCCGCGCAGGAACGAGCGCCGCCCCGCCGGGGAGCGCAGCGGGCCGGTCAGCGTGGCCGAGACCATGGGCAGGAACTGGGTGAGCTGGTCTTGCAGCGCGCCGATGGCAGGCCGGACGAACAACTGGAACGACACGTAGGCGCTGACCGGGTTCCCGGGGAGCGTGAAGATCGGGATCCGGTCCTCGCCGACCGTCCCGAAGCCCTGCGGCATCCCCGGCTGCATCGCGACCTTCTGGAAGGTGACCGTGCCGAGTTGGCTCAGCGCCGCCTTGACCACGTCGTGCTCGCCGCCCATGCTGACCCCGCCCGTGGTGACCAGCAGGTCAGCCCGCAGTAGCTGCTCTTCGAGGGTGGGCAACACCCCGGCCGGGTCGTCGGGGACGATCGCGTGCCGGAAGGCGATGGCGCCCGCCTCGCGGGCGGCGGCGGCGATCATGTAACTGTTGGACTCCCAGATCCGGCCGGGCACCAGCGGCGTGCCCGGCTCGGCGAGCTCGTTGCCGGTCGCCAGCACCACGACCCGGGGCCGGGGCCGCACCAGGACCCGGGCCCGGCCGGCCGAGGCGGCCACCGCGATGTGCATCGGCTTGAGCCGGGTGCCCTTGACGATGAGGGTCTCGCCTTGAGCGGCGTCACCGCCGACGTAGCGGACAAAGTTCCCGGCGGTGACCTCGGCGCGGATCGCGACTCTGGCGATGCCGCCGTCGGTCTGCTCGACCGGCACGACCGCGTCGGCCCCTGACGGGATCTGCGCGCCGGTCATGATCCGGATCGCGGTGCCCGGGACCAGCGCGAACGCTCCCGTATCGCCGGCCGCGATCTCCGTCGTGACCGGCAAGGTGACGGGGCTGTCGTCGGAGGCGCCCTTGAGGTCGGCGGCCAGCACCGCGTAGCCGTCCATGGCCGAGTTGTCGAACGACGGCAGCGGAACCCCGGCCGTCACGTCCTCGGCGAGGACGCAGCCTTCAGCGTCCGCCAGGTCGAGCTGGGTTGGCGGGAGGGCGCGGATCGCGGCGAGGATCTGCGACTGGTAGACCTCAACCGGCATCAGGTCGGTGCTGACGAATCCAGGGTCCGGTGCCTGCGCTGGCTGGCTCACTGCTCGACGCTCTCGAGGTACTTGCGCAGCCACGGGACGAACTCGCTGGCGAGGTCCGGCCGGTCGCAGGCGAACTGGACCATGGTGCGCAGGTAGTCCAGCTTGTTTCCGGTGTCATAGCGGCGGCCGTGGAACAGCACGCCGCGCACGTCGCCCCGCCGGGCCAGTATCTTCAGCGCGTCAGTGAGCTGGATCTCCCCGCCCCGGCCAGGCTGGGTGCGTCGCAGCACGTCGAAGACCTCGGGATCGCACACGTACCGGCCGATCAGGATCCACCGGCTCGGCGCCTGCCCGGGGACGGGCTTCTCGACCAGGTCGGTGACCATCACGACGCCGTCCTCAGCGGTCGGGGCGATCGCCGCGCAGCCGTACAGGGAAACCTCTTCCGGATCGAGTTCCATCAGCGCCAGGACGCTGCCGCCGTGCCGCTCCCGTACCTCGATCATCTTGGTCAGCAGCGACTCGTCGGGATGGATGAGGTCGTCGC
The DNA here is from genome assembly GCA_025934375.1 of Streptosporangiaceae bacterium. Taxonomy (GTDB): domain Bacteria; phylum Actinomycetota; class Actinomycetes; order Streptosporangiales; family Streptosporangiaceae; genus Trebonia. Next base: position 7,473 of record JAICYD010000061.1, read on the forward strand.
CGAGCAGGACCGCGAACGGCTCGTCACCGACGTGCTGCGCGGCGCAGAGCACCGCGTGGCCCAGTCCCTTGGGGTCGCCCTGGCGGACGTAGTGCACCGAGGCGAGCTCGCTGGACTCGCGAACCAGGCCGAGCTTGTCCCAGTCTTCCTTGGCGGTAAGGGCCTCTTCGAGCTCATACGCCCGGTCGAAGTGATCCTCGATCGAGCGCTTGCTGCGCCCTGTGACGAGAAGCATGTCCGACAGGCCGGCCTTCACAGCCTCTTCCACGACATACTGAATGGCGGGCTTGTCAACGACTGGCAACATCTCCTTGGGGGTTGCCTTCGTCGCGGGCAGGAACCGGGTTCCAAGGCCCGCCGCGGGCACTACCGCCTTCGTGACTGATGGGGTCCTGGCTGCGCCGGAGTCGACCATGTGACCAGCCTAGTGACTGCCAGGGGGTGGGGTGCACCACATGCGCTCTCATGAGGAAGGAGGGCAAGTCGATGGCGGCGGATGAGGCGGGCGTGGCGGAGCGGAAGGCGGCCCTGCGCCGGCAGGTCGTGACGGCCCGCGCGCGGATGCCCCTCCCCGAGCGGGAGGCCGCCGGGCGGGCGATCCGTGACCATGTCCTGTCTATGCCGGAAGTGGCGGCGGCCGGGACGATCGCGGCGTACTACTCGGTCGGCACCGAGCCGGCCACTCACTCACTGGTGTACGCGCTGTGGAAGCGCGGTTCCTACGTGATCTTGCCGCTGCTGCTGCCGGACGGTGATCTTGACTGGGCCTCCTACGAGGGGCCGGACTCGCTGGTTCCCGGGCCGCGCGGGCTGCTGCAGCCCGGCGAGCCGCCCCGCGGGATCGAGACGGTGTCGCGGGCCGACGTCGTGCTGGCGCCCGCGGTGGCGGTGGACGGCGCGGGGTACCGGCTGGGCCGGGGCGGCGGGTCCTATGACCGGGCGCTGGCGCGGGTGGGGGAACTGGTGCCGCTCATCGCCTTGGTGTATGACGCTGAGCTGGTGACGCAGGTCCCGGTGGCCGGGCACGACCAGCGGGTGCGGGCCGTGGCCCGCCCGGCTCACGGCATCACGCGCCTACCACTGCCTTGAGGTGGCAGTGCCTTGAGGTGGCAGTGCCTTGAGGTGGCACTGCCTTGAGGTGGCACTGCCTTGAGGTAGCACTGCCTTGAGGGAGCACTGCCCGGAATTAGCTAGTCTTCTGGCCGGTTATCCTTAGCAGTCTTTAGCGGCGAGTGCTAATCTAGCCAACTGACTTGAGCTGTGCCCGGAGGAAGTCGTGCCCACTTACCAGTACGTTTGCACCGAGTGCGGTGGCCAGCTTGAGGCTGTCCAGCGATTCACCGATGATCCATTGACTGTGCACGAGGCCTGCGGCGGCAAGCTGCGCAAGGTCTTCTCTCCGGTGGGCATCGTGTTCAAGGGGTCAGGGTTCTACCGGACCGACAGCCGCAGCGGCTCTGACTCGTCGTCCGCGGCGTCCTCCCCGGCCGCCTCCGGCTCGGCTGAGTCCGGATCGTCGGGCACGCCGTCGGCCGAGTCGTCCTCATCGTCGGCATCCTCACCGTCGGCATCCTCCTCGTCAGGCGGAGACAAGGGCGGGGATAAGGGATCCTCGTCCGGGTCCTCGGGCTCGTCGGGCAAGTCGAGCGAGAAGGTCGCCTAGCGCCATGGCGGCGGTCGCGGACTTCGGGGTCATCGGCGGTTCCGGTTTCTACGAGTTCCTCACCGACGCCGAAGAGGTGAAGGTCGACACGCCGTTCGGCGCGCCGAGCGAGACCCCGCTAGTCGGCGAGGTCGGCGGGAAGAAGGTCGCCTTCATCCCCCGGCACGGCCGCGACCACCGGTACCCCCCGCACAAGATCCCCTACCGCGCCAACCTGTGGGCGATGCGCGCCCTGGGCGTCCGCCAGGTCCTCGCGCCCAGCGCGGTCGGGTCGCTGACCGCCTCCTACGGGCCGGGCACGCTGGCCATCCCGGACCAGCTCGTGGACCGCACCCGGGGCCGGGTCCAGACCTTCTACGACGAGCACGCGGTGCACGTGCCGTTCGCGGACCCCTACTGCCCGACCGGGCGGGCCAGGGCCATTGCGGTTGCTCGCCAGTCCGGTTGGGTGCCAGCCGGATCGGGAACCCTCGTGATCATCGACGGTCCCCGCTTCTCCACCCGCGCGGAGTCGAAGTGGTACGCCGCCCAGGGGTGGACGCTCATCGGGATGACCGGCCACCCTGAGGCGGTCCTGGCCCGTGAGCTGGCTCTCTGCTACACGACGCTGGCCCTGGTCACCGACACTGACGCCGGCGTTGAAGAAGGTGACGGCGTGACGCAGGCGGAGGTCTTCGAAGTCTTCGCCGCGAACATGTCGCGGCTGCGCGAGCTCGTCGGCAAGGTCCTCGCCGCTTACCCGCAGCAGCGCGCGGACGATCTCTGCGCCCACGCCCTGGACGGCATCACCCTCCCGTTCGACCTGCCGTAGCCGCGCAGCGGTAAGGTCTGGCGCGTGAGCGCTCAAGAGATCCCGGCCACTGGCACAGCCCGGGTGCACGTACTGAACGAGGGCTACGTCGGCCTGGACGGCGATGACGAGCGGGTAAGCGGCACCGTCACGCTGATCATCGACGGCGACGCGGTCATCATCGTCGATCCCGGGATGGTCGCGTCCCGCGGTTCGCTGCTCGCCGCGCTGGCGGCGCACGGGCAGCAGGCGGAGGCCGTCACTGACGTGGTCTTCAGCCACCATCACCCGGACCACACCGTCAACGCGGCGCTGTTCCCCAACGCCCGCGTCCATGACCACTGGGCGATCTACGACGGGGACCGGTGGATCGACCGGGACGCCGACGGCTACCAGATCACCCCCAGCGTGCGGCTGCTGCGCACACCCGGGCACACTGGCGAGGACATCTCCACGATCGCGTCCACCGAGTCCGGCGTGTACGCCTGCACCCATGCCTGGTGGGGCGCGGACGGCCCGGCCGAGGACCCGCTGGGCAGCGACGCCCGGGCGCTCGCCGAGAGCCGCGAACGCCTGCTCGGCATCGCCACCGTAATCATCCCCGGCCACGCCGCCCCCTTCAGCCCCAGTCCCCGCACCCCCCGGTAAAGCGAATCCACCTCCAAGCGAGGGAAGGGCGGGGCTGATGTGGCGAACGTCGGCTGGGTCCACCGCGTTCTCGCTAGCGCGTAACACCTGGCGGCCCGGTGGCGCTTTTACGTATGAGAGGTTGGTCAATGGGCGCGTATGCCTGGCCTTGCCCCGTGGGTCAGGACTCGTGTCCGCGAGCGCGCAAGAAGCGAAGGGCCGGCACCCGAGAGGGTGCCGGCCCTTCGCCGTTGACGGGGCCTGGGAGGGCAGGCCCGGTCTTCGGGAGAGGCCCTATCTTCGCGAACGGCCGAAGTAGCTTGCCCGCAGCCGGTCGAGCAAGATCGCCACGCCGAGCACCACGCCCTGGACCACCTGCTGGTAGTACGGGCTGACGTGCAGGGCGAGCAGCCCGTTGGCGATGAACTCCAGCAAGATCGCGCCCGCGGCGACGCCGATGATCCGGCCCTCGCCGCCGAACAGCGACATCCCGCCGACGACCGCGGCCGCGATGGCGATCAGCTCCCAGCCGGAGCCTCCGACGGACGGGTCGGCAACGTTCATCCGGCCGATCACCAAGATCCCCACGACCCCGGCCAGCAGCGCGCTGGCGACGTAGGTGGTGGTGATCCGGCGGGCGACCGGGATGCCAGCCAGCCGGGCGGCCTCCTTGTTGCCGCCGACCGCGTAGACCTGCCGCCCGATGTAGGTCCGCTCCAGGGCGAACCACGCGATCAGCGCGACCCCGAAGAAGAAGATCGCCGGCACTGGAATCCGCTGGATATAGAACGAGCTGAGGTTGGAGAACAACGGGTCAATGCCGTTAATGGGCGTGCCGCCGGTTATGGCCAGCGCCAGCCCCTGCGCGGTCGTGAAGGTCACCAGGGTGATCACGAACGGCGGGACGTTCAGCTTGGTGACCATCGTGCCGTGCCAGATCCCTACCACGGCGCAGACAGCCAGCGTGAACAAGATGGCCACCGGCGCGGGCAGCCCCGCGTTGACGTTGAACCAGGCGGCCAGGATGCCCGCCAGGCCCGCCAGCGCGCCGACCGACAAGTCGATGCCGCCGGTGAGGATGACCAGCGACTCGCCGATGGCCAGAATGCCGACCTGGGCCAGGTCACGGCCCATCACCTGCAGGTTGCCAACGCTGGCGTACGTCGAGGCGTTCGCCGCGATGGCCGCGAAGACCACGACGCAGGCGATGACGACGCCCGCCTCGGGCGACTCAGCGAGCCGCCGCAATAGCCGGCTGCCTGTCCGGGGGCGAGTGTCCGGCGCGGCGGTCGGCGGCGGGAGGGTGCTCTGGGCGCTCATTGGCCCGCTCCGTTCGGGACAGTTACGGGTGATTCGGTGGTAGTTCCGGCCGCGGCCGTCATGATGCGCTCCTTGGTCGCCTCATCGCCGCTGAGTACCGCGGTCACCCGGCCCCGGCGCAGCACCGCGATCCGGTGGCAGATGAGCTGCAGTTCCTCCAGCTCCGAGGAGGCGACGAGGACGGCCATGCCCTCGGCGGCGGCCCCGTCGATGAGCTCGTAGATCTCGGCCTTGGCGCCGACGTCAACGCCGCGGGTAGGCTCGTCAAGCAGGAGGAGGCGTGGCTTGGTCGCGAATGCCCGGCCGAAGACCACCCGCTGCTGGTTGCCGCCCGATAGCGACCCGACCGGCTGGTCAACCGACTGCATGCGCACCCGGACGCCCTCGGCGATCTTCCTGCCCTCGGCGCGCTGCCGGCCGGGGCTCAGCAGGCCGCGGCTGGAGATCCGCCGCAAGATGGCGACCGTCACGTTGGCGGCGATCGGGGCGAACAGCACTAGCGACTGCTCCTTGCGGTCCTCCGGGATCAGCGAGATCCCGGCGGCGGTGCCGTCAGCCGGGCCGTGCGGCCGGTACGGCTGGCCGGCCAGCGTCATGGTGCCCCCGGTCGCGGGCTGCGCCCCCGCCACGGTGTGGATCAGGCGGCTGCGGCCCGAGCCCATGAGCCCGGCGACGCCGACGATCTCGCCGGCGTGCACGTCCAGGTCCAGCGGGCCGAGGCCGGCCGCGGTGAGGCCGCGCAGCGACAAGTACGGCGCGGCGTCGGGATCGGCCACCGGCGGAGGCGCCAGGTGGCTGATCTCGCCGCCGACCATCTCGCGGATCAGACGCGCCTCGGTGGCTTCTTCCGGCGTGAGGTCGGCGACCAGCCGCCCGTTGCGCAGCACCAGGATCCGGTCGCTGATCTCGCGGACCTCATCCAGCCGGTGCCCGATGAACAGTACGGTGCCGCCGCGGTCGGCGACCTGCCGGGCCAGGCCGAAGACCATGGCCGCCTCGACCGGGCCGAGCGCCGAGGTCGGCTCATCCAAGATGAGCAGCTTCGGCTCGCGGCCCCAGGCCTTGGCGATCTCGATCATCTGCCGGGTCGGCACCGGCAGGCTGCGCACCTCCCGGTGCACGCCACCGATGGCCTTCGCCGAAAGGCCGATGTCGGCCAGCATGGCCTCCGCCTCGGCCTTCAGCGCCGACCGGTCGACCAGGAAACGCCCTCTCGTCACCCGGGGCCGGCGGCCCAGGAGCAGGTTCTCCGCCACCGACAGCTGGCCGACCAGCGGGAACTCCTGGGAGACGAGGGCGACGCCGAGGCGCTGGGCGGCCTCGGTCGAGCCCGGCGGCAGCGGGACCCCGTCGATCTCGATGTCACCGCCGTCGCGGTGGACCGAGCCCGCCAGCGTGCCCATCAGGGTCGACTTGCCGGCGCCGTTCTCGCCGACCACGCCGATGACCTGCCCCCCGTGCAGGTCCAACTCGGGCAGGTCGAGGACGCGGACCGGCCCGTAGGACTTGTGGACACCCCGCAGCCGCGCGGTGACCGCGCGGCTGGGGGTGCTGGTGGGTTCGGCCACAGGTCAGCCGATTCCGAGCTGGGTTTGTAGGGCCTGGTACTGGGAGATGTCCGACTTGGTGACCAGGCCGACGCCGGACGACAGCGTGAAGCCATCGCTGGACAGGTACGGCTTGACCAGCGCGGCGGTGGCGGCGGCGCCGAGCACCTTCTCCGCGGTCAGGATGTAGGCGCCGGTGTAGCCCTGCTGGTACGGCATCTGGACGACGGTGCCGCCGATGACGCCGGAGTTGATGAACTGCAGCGTCTGGGCGTCAGAGTCGTCGGAGACGATGGACACGCTGGAGGTCTTGCCAGCCGACTGGACCGCCTGGGCGAGCGCCGGGCCGTCGTAGGAGTACACCCCGTACAGGCCGTTGACGTCGGGGTTGTTGGCCAGGATGGTCTCCGCGTCGGAGGTCGCGGTGGAGGCCGACAGGTTGTCGTTGACCTTCTGCGCGACCGTGATGTTGGTGCCCTTGATGGCGTCCTCGAAGCCCTGGATGCGCTGGGTGGCGTTCGCGGCGGTCAGCGAACCGACCAGGATCGCGACCTTGCCAGTGCCCTTGAGCAGGGTCTTCATGGCGGTGCCGGCCGCCATGCCGGCGTCGTAGTTCGGCGTGCCCAGGTAAAGGCCCTTGGCCGCCGTGTCCGGGAGCGGGGAGTCGATCGGCAGGACGAAGATGCCCTTGCCCATGTCCGTGGCGATCGTGCCCTTGGCCGATGCCGGGTCGATCGCGGAGATCGAGTAGCCGGTGATGCCCTGCGACCGTAGCGTCTCCATCTCGGAGTTCTGCTCGGTCAGCTTGCCGTTCGGCGGGGCGAAGTAGGTGCACTTGGCGGTGGACAGGCCGAGGTCCGAGCAGCCCTTCTGGAAGCCGACCTGGCCGGCCTTCCAGTAGTCGGCCGCGACGTTGACCACCATCGCGATGTTGACCTTGGACAGGTCCTTGCCCTTGAGGGCGTTCTTGATGGCGGTGTCGAGCTGGCCGAGCTTGTCCTGGTTGAACGCCAGGGACCCGCTGAGCGAGACGGGCGCGGCCGCCGACGAGGACGCGGACGAGGACGCGCCGGAGGCCGAGGTGGCCGGGGGCGGAGCGCTGCTGGAGGTGGAGCCACTCGGGCTCTTGGAGCAGGCGGCGGACAAGGCCAGCAGCGCTACCGCGGGAATTACGGCCAGCGCCTTTGCGGTGGTTCTCATGTGCTTCTTTGCCCTTCGTGTGATGGGAGATTTATTGATCGACGACTTGGTCGGAAGGGTCATTAAGGGGCCGTTACCGGCCCTGAGCGGGCCGCTAAGAGCCTTGAGTAAGCCGCCTACAGGCCCTGGGCGAGCCGGTAGTAGGCCTGGTTCCAGCGGATTTCGTTACGGAACTGGCGCGGCGTGGTGTCAGCGTCGATGATCAGCAACTCGACGCCGAGCATGTCGGCCAGGTCACTGAGGTGCTCCCTTGTGAGGGCGCTGGTCAGCGCCGTGTGGTGCGGGGCGCCGGCGGTCAGCCAGCTCTCCGCGGAAGTGGGCAGGTCTGGCTGGGGCTGCCAGACCGCCCGGGCGACCGGGAGGTTGGGCAGCGGCTCCGGCGGCGGCACTACGTCGATCTCGTTGGCCACCAGCCGGAAGCGGTCGCCGAGGTCGGCGAGGCCGAGCACGATCGCCGGGCCGGGTGCGGCGTCGAAGACCAGGCGCACCGGGTCCTCGCGGCCGCCGATGCTCAGCGGGTGGATCTCGCAGGAAACGCGCGGCGCGGCGGCGATCGACGGGCAGACCTCGAGCATGTGCGCGCCGAGGATCACCTCTTGCCCCGGCACGAGGTTGTAGGTGTAGTCCTCCATGAAGCTCACGCCGCCCGGCAGCCCCTCGGACATCGCCTTCAGCGTCCGGACCAGCACCGCGGTCTTCCAGTCGCCCTCGCCGCCGAACCCGTAGCCGTCGGCCATCAGCCGCTGCACGGCCAGGCCGGGCAACTGGCGCAGCCCGCCGAGGTCCTCGAAGTTCGTGGTGAACGCCCGGAAAGCGCTCACCTGCCCGGGGGCGGCCAGGAAGTCGCGCAGCGCCAGCTCAATGGAGGCGGCGTACCGCAGCGAGTCGTGCCGGTCGCCCCCCAGCCGCAGCGGCGCGGCCACGTCGAACAAGTCCTCGTACTCCGCGACGAGCTTGGTGATCCGGGCCGGGTCCATCCCGTCCACCGCCGAGGCGAGCTCGGTGACCCCGTAGGTGTTGACCGACACCCCGAATGTGAGCTGCGCCGCCACCTTGTCGCCCTCGGTCACCGCGACGTCGCGCATGTTGTCGCCGAACCGGGCCAGCCGCAGCGTCCGCAGCTCCGCGTAGCCGATCGCGGCCCGCGCCCACACGGAGATCCGCTCCCGCACCGCCGGGTTGGAGACGTGGCCGGCGACCGTCTTGCGGGCCACGCCGAGCCTGGTCTGGATGTAGCCGAACTCGCGGTCCCCGTGCGCCGCCTGGTTCAGGTTCATGAAGTCCATGTCGATGGTCGACCACGGCAACGCGACGTTGGCCTGGGTGTGCAGGTGCAGCAGCGGCTTGCCGAGCGCGTCCAGCCCGGCGATCCACATCTTCGCGGGGGAGAACGTGTGCATCCACGCGATCAGGCCCGCGCACGAGTCGTCGGCCGAGGCCTCCAGGCACAGCCGGCGGATCGCCGCCGCGTCGGTGAGGATCGGCTTCCACACCACGTTGACCGCGATGTCCGGGTCGGCGTCGAGCGCCCGCGCGATGGCGTAAGACTGGTCGGCTACCTGGCGGAGGGTGTCCTCGCCGTACATGGTCTGGCTGCCGGTGACGAACCAGACGTCGCGGGTACGGGAGGTCGCGGTGGTCATTGGGGCTGCGCTCCGTTCGGGGTGCTGTTCGCGGCACCGTGATCAGGGGTGCCGTGCTGGGTCGTGCCGTGCTGGCCGTAGGCGTTCTGGTAGCGGTCGTAGAGGTGGTCGACGTCAGCCTGCGGGATCGGCAGCGGCTCGCCGAGTTGCCGGGCGATGTGGACCGTGCGCGCCACGTCCTCGCACATCACCGCCGCCTTGACCGCCGCCCGGGCGTCCTTGCCGATCGTGAAGACGCCGTGGCTGCGCATCAGCACCGCGGGGGACCGGTGCCCCTCCAGCGTCGACACGATGCCACGGCCGATCGAGTCGTCCCCGATCAGCGAGAACGGCCCGATGGGGATCTCCGCGCCGAACTCATCGGCCATCGCGGTCAGCACGCACGGCACTGGCTCGCCCCGTGCCGCCCACGCGCAGGCGTAGGTGGAGTGCGTGTGCACCACCCCGCCGACGCGGGGCAGGTGCCGGTACACGTAGGCGTGCGCGGCGGTGTCGCTGGACGGGGCCAGGTCGCCCTCGACAACCGCCCCGTGCAGGTCGCAGACGACCATCGAGGCGGGCGTCAGGTCGTCGTAGGAGACGCCGCTCGGCTTGATCACCAGCAGGTCGGCGCCTGGCACCCGGGCCGAGACGTTCCCGGCCGTCCAGACCACCAGCCCCCAGCGGAGGAGCTCGGCGTGCAGCGAGCTGACCTGCGCCCGCAGCGCGGCGACGGTGGCCGCGATCTCGCCGGCGATGGCACCGCTCATGAGGCACCCCCGCCCGCGTTGCGCAGCCGCCGCAGCCGGTGCAGCACGTCGTTGCTGCCCGCGCCCCGGCCGGCGAAGTAGTCGTGCAGCGTCCGGTACTCGCCGAACAAGACGTCATAGGCATCCGCCCGCCCCGCGTCCGGCAGGTACAGGGCGTGCTCCTTGCGGCCCATCGCCTTCGCCGCCGCCGCCACGTCGGCGTGCACCCCCGCGGCGACGGCCGCGTGGATGGCCGAGCCGACCGCGGGCGCCTGGTCGGAGGAGGCCACCGACACCGGCCGGCGCAGCACGTCGGCGTAGATCTGCATGAGCGCGTGGTTGCGCTTCAGCCCGCCGGCCACGACGAACTCGGTGACCGGCAGCCCGCCGGCCTCGAAGGCCTCGACGATCATCCGGGTGCCGTACGCCGTGGACTCCAGCAGCGCCTGGTACACGTCCTCCGGCGGGGTGGCCAGCGTCAGCCCGACGATGACGCCCGACAGGTGGTGGTCCACCAGGATCGACCGGTTGCCGCCCATCCAGTCCAGCGCGACCAGGCCGTGGTAACCGGGCGCGCGACCCCGGGTCCGTTGGGCGAGGTAGTCATGGAGATTCTGGCCTTTGCCGGCCGCGTCGGCCGTGTAGTCATCGGGCAGGCCCTGGCCGATCCACCAGGCGAAGATGTCGCCGACCGCGCTCTGGCCCGCCTCGTAGCCGTACAGCCCGGCGATGATGCCGCCGTCGACGACCCCGCAGATGCCGGGGACGTCATTCAGGACGCTGCCGTTCATGACGTGGCAGGTTGAGGTGCCCATGATCGCGAGCATCTGGCCGGGGTCGATGGCGCGCGCGGCCGGGGCGGTGACGTGCGCGTCCACGTTTCCGGTGGCGACCGCGATGCCCTCCGGCAGGCCGGTCAGGGCGGCGCCGGCCGCGGTCAGCGAGCCGGCCCGCGACCCCAGCGCGGACAACTCGGCCACGGCCAGCCGGGTCTCGGCGAAGTCGGCGAAGCCGGGGTTCAGGGCGGCCAGGTACTCCCGGCTCGGGTACTGCCCGTCCTGGTAGATCCCCTTGTAGCCGGCCGTGCAGGCGTTGCGCGTCTCGTTCCCGGTCAGCTGCCAGATGATCCAGTCGGCGGCCTCGATCCACCGCGCCGACCGCCGGTAGACAGCGGGGTCCTCCTCTAGCACCTGCAGCGCCTTGGCGAACTGCCACTCGGAGGAGATCCGGCCGCCGTAGCGGGCGATCCACGACTCGTCGCCCGCGTGCGCCAGGTCGGTGATCCTGTCGGCCTGATCCTGGGCGGCGTGGTGCTTCCACAGCTTGGGCCAGGCGTGCGGCCGCTCGCGCAGGTCCGGCACCTCGCACAGCGGCGTGCCGTCGGCCAGGGTGGGCAAGAAGGTGCAGGCCGTGAAGTCGGTGCCGATGCCGACGACGGACTCGGGGGCCACCCCGGCGTCCGCGAGCGCCGCCCGCACCGCGCTGCCCAGGGCCGAGCGCCAGTCATACGGGTCCTGCAGCGCCCAGTCCGGCGGGAGGACCCCGGCGCCGGCGATCGGCAGCGCGCGCTCGATCGCGCCGCTGGCGTACTCGGCGACCCCGGTGCCGAGCTCGGCACCGTCATCGGCGCGGACCACGACGGCACGCGCCGAGAGCGTCCCGAAGTCCACTCCCACGACCGTCACCGAAGTCATGTCGTCGCCGACGGGGCCGACGGTATGTCCTGTGGTCATCACGTCCGCCTCCTCGGGCAGCTGCTGGTCCTGCTGGCGCCTGTTTCGGCCGGGTGTCATCCGGGCGACTCCAGTTGCGTCGCGGTTACGATGACCCGATTGTTAACGTGCTCAATCAGGGTGTCAATAGGATGAGTCCATCTCGTTATTTGCTCGGTGGGTGCTTGACTGGACCATGTGTGATCGTTAACAATCAATGATGCCTAGCAATGGCCATGAAGCCGTAGGCCAGTGTCTGAGCTGGGAGTACAGCCCAGTGAACGGCTGGTCGTGTTAACGTGTCCACGCAGGTCGGGCACGTGGTCTGGACCGCGAGTACAGTTAGGGCGCGCAGGCAGCCGCCAGCTGCGCCGGGTCATGCCCGGCAGGCGGCCACCCCTCGCACGTCTGGCGCAAAGCAAAGCGAGTGAGGATGTCCGTGGTTCGACCAGCCCGCGAGCCGGCGATGACTGATGTCGCCAAGCTGGCCGGGGTCTCGCACCAGACCGTCTCCCGCGTGCTGAACGACCACCCGAATGTCCGCGAGCAGACCCGCCGCCGGGTGCAGGCCGCCATCGCCGAGCTCGGCTACCGGCCCAACCAGGCGGCCCGCGTGCTGGTCACGGGCACGTCGCAGGTGATCGGCGTGGTCGCCCAGTCCTCCACCCTGTACGGCCCCATCTCGGTGCTGAACGCGCTGGCCCAGGCCGCGCTCCAGCACGGCTTCACGGTCAGCGTGGAGAACGTGCGCGCGCTGGACCGCCAGCCGATCGCCGACGCGATCGGGCGGCACCGCGACCAGCGGGTGGCCGGCCTGGTCGTCATCGCCCCGGTCGAGTCGGCCAACGCGGCGCTGGACGACATCCCCGATGACATCCCGCTGGTCACCATCGACGGTGACCCGCGCCGGCCGACCGGCCTGGTCACCGTGGACCAGGAGGCGGGCGCGTACGCCGCGACCCGGCACCTGCTCGAGGTCGGCCACCAGACCGTCTGGCACGTCTCCGGCCCCGACGACTGGTTCGACAGCCAGGGCCGCGTGGCCGGCTGGCGGCGGGCGCTAGCCGAGGCGGGCGCGGAGATCCCGCCGGTGATGTCGGCGGACTGGTACGCCTCCTCGGGCTACCGCTCCGGCCAGATCCTCGCCCGGATGGCCGAGGTCACCGCGGTCTTCGCGGCCAACGACCACCTGGCGCTCGGCATCTTGCGCGCCCTGCACGAGCGCGGCCGGCGAGTGCCCTACGACATCAGCGTGGTTGGCTTCGACGACGTCCCCGAGGCCGCGTACTTCATCCCGCCACTGACCACGATCCGCCCCGACTTCGACGCGGTCGCCACCGCCACCATCGACTTGCTGCTCGCTCAAGTCCGCAACGGCCAGCGCAACGCCGAGCGCCGGATCCTCACCCCGGCCCTGGTCACGCGCGAGAGCGTCGCCGCTCCGCCGTCGTAAATCCCGCCGGCCTAGTCGTCGACCAGGGCCCAGGCCTCGACTTATCGCGCCCCACACGACGGCCGGCGTCAGCGGCATGTCCGCGTGCACCACCCCGAACGGCGCCAGCGCGTCCATCACCGAGTTCACCACCGCCGCCGGGGAGCCGACCGTCGCCGACTCTCCGATTCCCTTCGCGCCGACCGGGTGGTGCGGGGACGGCGTCACTGTCGCGCCCAGCTCGAGCGACGGGACCTCCAGGGCCGTGGGAAGCAGGTAGTCCATGAACGACCCGCTCAGGCAGTTCCCGGCCGCGTCGAACGTGATCGCCTGCATGAGCGCGATGCCGACTCCGTCGGCCAGCCCCCGGTGGATCTGCCCCTCGACGATCATCGGGTTGATCCGGACTCCGCAGTCGTCCACCGCGATGAACCGCCGCACGACCACCGACCCGGTCGCGGGGTCCACGTCCGTCACGCACACGTACGCCCCGAACGGGAACGTCAGGTTCGGCGGGTTGTACACCGCCGACGCGTCCAGGTGCCCGTCTACCCCGTCCGGCAGGTCCAGCGATGAGTGCGCGGCCCGGGCGATCTCCACGATCCCCGCGCCCGCGGCGTAATCCCCGCGCACCCGCCACGCCCCGTCCAGCCACTCCAGGTCAGCCTCGGCCACCTCCAGCATGAGCGCCGCGATGATCCGCGCCCGCTCGCGGACCCGCCGCGCCGCCACGACCGCCGCCGCCCCCGACACCGGCGTGGACCGCGACCCGTAGGTGCCCAGCCCGAACGGGGTGCGGTCGGTGTCGCCGTGCACCACCTCGACGTCGTCCGGGTCAAGGCCCAGCTCGTGCGCCACCAGCTGCGCGAACGTCGTCTCGTGGCCCTGCCCCTGGGTCTGCACGGAAACGCCCAGCACGGCCGTCCCTGTCGGGTGAACCCGCAGGTCGGCACCGTCGGCCATGCCCAGGCCGACGATGTCCATGTGCTTGCGCGGCCCGGCCCCGACCGCCTCGGTGAAGAGGCTGATCCCGATCCCCATGTACTCCCCGCGAGCCCGCTTTTCCGCCTGCTCCCGGCGCAGCCCCTCGTAGTCGGACAGCGAGAGCGCCAGCGCCAGCGCCCGCGGGTAGTCGCCCGAGTCGTACTCCCACCCGGTCGCCGACGTGTACGGGAACTGCTCCGGGCGGATCAGGTTCCGCGAGCGGAGCTCAGCCGGGTCCATGTCCAGCCGCCCCGCGAGCATGTCCACGAGCCGCTCGACCAGGTAGACCGCCTCGGCGACCCGGATCGAGCAGGAGTAGGCGACGCCGCCGGGCGCCTTGTTGGTGTAGACGGCCGTTATGGAGCAGTAGGCCGCGGGGATGTCGTACGAGCTGGTGAAGATGTGAAAGAAGCCTCCCGGGTACTTCGTCGGCTGGGCGACCGCGTTGAACGCGCCATGATCGGCCAGGATCCGGGCGCGCAGCCCGGTGATCCGCCCGTCGGAGGTCGCCGCGATCTCCCCGTGCATGTGGAAGTCCCGCGCGAACGCGGTCGACATGAGGTTCTCCGACCGGTCCTCGACCCACTTCACCGGCCGCCCGGTCGTCATGGACGCCACGATCGCGCACAGGTAACCCGGGTATACCGGGACCTTCCCGCCAAAGCCGCCGCCCAGATCCGGGGAGATGACCCGGATCTTGTGCTCGGGCAGCCCGGTCAGCATCGCGTACAGCGTCCGGTGCGCGTGCGGCGCCTGGGTCGTCACCCACATCGTCAGCCGCCCCTCGACCGGGTCGTAGTCGGCGACCGCCCCGCAGGTCTCCAGCGGCGCCGGGTGTATCCGGGGGTAGGTCATGTCCGCCGTGACGACCACGTCCGCGCGGGCGAACGCCGCCTCGGTCGCCGCCTCGTCACCCGCGGACCAGTCGAATATCCGGTTGCCGGACCCCGCGAAGCCCTCTTCATCCCTAACGAGCGGTGCGTCCCCGCTGGTCGCCACGCTCACATCCATAACCGGGGTCAGCGGTTCGGCGTCGACGCTGATCAGCTCCAGCGCGTCCCGGGCCGCGTACTTGTCCGCCGCCACGACGAACGCCAGCTCCTGGCCCTGGAACCGCGCCTTGTCGGTGGCCAGGACCGCCTGGACGTCCCCTGACAACGTGGGCATCCACGCCAGGCCCCGCGCGGCCAGGTCCTCCCCGGTGAGGACCGTGGTGACCTTGGGGTGAGCCAGGGCGGCGGTGGTGTCGATGTCGATGATCCGGGCGTGCGCGAGCGGGCTGCGCAAGATGGCCGCGTGCAGCATGCCGGGCAGGCTGATGTCGTCGATGAACTTGCCCTGCCCGCGTATGAGCCGTGCGTCCTCCTTCCGGGGCCGCGGCCCGTAGGCCTCGCTCACTGGGGTCGCTCCGCAGAGGCGGGAGTAAACTCCCAGGTGAGTGGCGCGTCCGCGCTCGAATGTCGGCTCCCATCGTTACGGTGGGGGTACCCCCGGGCGGGTGGGCCATACCTACCGGTCATGCGTCCCCCTCGTGTGCGGCCGCCCACAGCACCGACTTGACGATGTTCTGGTAGCCGGTGCACCGGCAGACCTGGCCGGAGATGGCCTCGCGGACGTCGGTCTCGGTCGGCGCGGGGTTGTGGTCGAGTAGCCAGCGGGCGGTCATCATCATCCCGGGGGTGCAAAATCCGCACTGCAGCCCGTGGCAGGCGGTGAACCCCTGCTGGACCGGGTCGAGCCGCGTCCCGCGCGCGAGGCCCTCGACGGTGGTCACCCGCCGGCCGTCGGCCATCACCGCGAGCACCGTGCACGACTTGACCGGGACCTCATCCAGCCACATGACGCACGCGCCGCAGTTGGAGGTGTCGCATCCCCAGTGCGAGCCGGTCAGCCCGAGCTCGTCGCGGATGAAGTGGATGAGCAGCATCCGCGGCTCGACGTCCCGCGCGTGCTCGCTGCCGTTGACGTACATGGTGATCTTCACGGCGTCCTTTCTCCCAGCCCGGTCCCTTCTCCCCACCCGGCGCGGCGCGCGGCGACCGCGAGCGCGCGGCGGGTGAGCTCGCCGGCCAGGTGCCGCTTGTAGTCCTCCGGTCCGCGCTGGTCGGCGGCCGGGCGGCAGTTCGCCGCGGCGATCGCCCCCGCCTCGGCGAACGCCTCCGGCCCGGGCCGCCGGCCGCGCAGGTAGTCCTCAGCCTCGGCCGCCACGAAGTGCTGGGCGCCGAGCGCGGTCAGCCCGATCCCCGCGTCGGTGATGACCCCGGCGCGATCGAGCCAGAGCGCGGCGCCGGCCGCGCCGACCGGCCAGTCCCCGGCCCGCCGGGAGACCTTGACGTATGCCGTCCCCGCGCCGGCCTTCACCGGCAGCCGGACCTCGGTCAGCATCTCGACGGGGCCGACCACCGTCTCGTACGGGCCGGTATGGAACTCGCGCGCCGAAACCTCGCGCTTCCCGCCGGGTCCCGCGATGATCATGGTGCCCTTGAGCGCGGCGAACGCGGCCGAAAGGTCCTCCGACGGGTCGGCCTGGCACAGCGAGCCGCCGACGGTGCCCCACTCGCGCACGATCGGATCGGCGATGACCCGCTCGGCGTCCCGCAATATGGCGAAGTGCCCGGCGGCCAGCGCGGAATCCAGCAGCTGGGCGTGCGTTGTGAGCGTGCCGATGCGCAGCTCGCCGCCCGCGACGCGGATGAAGCGCAGGTCAGCCAGTCCGTTGACGTCGACCAATACTTCTGGCTGGGCTAGCCGTAGCTTCATCATGGGGATCAGGCTGTGCCCGCCGGCCAGGATGCGCGCCTCCGGCCCGTACCTGGCGAGCAGCGACAGCGCGTGGCTTACGCTCGATGCCTTCTCGTACTCGACCTGGGCCGGGACTTGCACTAGTACCCCCTGTAGCGATGAGGTGGTGGTGGAGGCTAGATGACGCTGACTCAACTCAACGCGTTCGTCCTGGTGGCCCGGTTGGGGTCGGTCCGGGCGGCCGCCAGCGCGCTCGGGGTGAGCGAGTCCGCCGTGTCTCAGGCGCTGACCGCCCTGCGCCAGGACCTGGGCGACCAGCTGATTACCCGTAGTCAGTCTGGCATGACGCTGACCCCGGGTGGCTCGCGTCTGCTCGGCACCGCCTCGCAGATCGTCGTGCTGGGCGCCGAGGCGCACGCGGCGGTCCGCGCCGCGCAAGGCGCGCCCGAGCAACTGCGGGTCATCGCGACCGCGACGTTCGCCGAGTTCGTGGCGGGGCCGCTGATGGAGGCGTTCACCAGGCGGTTCGCCGGCGCGGTGGAGGTCACCACGGGCGTCGCGCCCGCCGCCGAGCACGCGGTGCTGATCGCCAACCGCCTGGCCGACGTGGCGTTCGGTACCGGGGTCATGGGGGAGGTCCCGTTGCCGGTGGTGACCGAGCCGGTCTTCAAGTACCGGCTGGTCGCGGTGACGGCCGGGCAGGGGCTGCGCGGCGCGCCCCGCCAGCCGGCGCCCGCCAGCCGGCCCTCCGGCACCCCCCGGGACTGGCGCTGGCTCGTCGGCCCGTCCGGCACCGATCCCAACACCGCCACGTCCCGGCTGCTGGCCCGGCTCGGCATCCCGGAGGGCAACGTCCGCGTGCTGCCCAGCCAGTCCGCCGCCTGGTCGGCCGCCGCTGACGGCGCCGGCGTCGCGACCGCGATCGAGCACCTGGTCTCCCACCAGGTCAGGCGCGGTGAGCTGACCCTCGTCGACATGGCGGGGGTCCCGGCCGACGCGGTCTGGTGCGCCACGACCCTGGAGCGCGACCATCGCAGCACCGCGGCCAGCGGGCTGCGCCGCTTCCTGTCCACGCCGGAGGCCATGCAGGTCATCCGGTCGCCTGCCGCCGGCGTCCCGCCGTCGCGCTTCAAGCCCCCGGTGTACGTCACCATCTGGAGCTGAGCCAGCCGACCGGAACTTAAGCATTTCCTTATTCTGCGCTCCACCCAGCATCGTTGCCACCACGGGGAGCGTCATCGCGAGCCGCGAGGGGTCATCCTGGCCGCGCGTCAGTCGCGGTAATCATGGCGAATGTCGGGCCTGTGGCGATGGCGCCCCGGAATCGGGGCCGTCCCCGGCGGGTCGCTGGCCCCCCCGCCCCGGCAAGTGCCGGGCCGGTGGCCCTCTCGCCCCGGAACATCTGGCGGTCGGTGGCCCTCCCGGCACGGGTAGAGCGGGTCGCTGGCCCTTCCGACCCAGAGCGGCTCCGGGGTGATGGCCCTCCTGCCCCGGAACGGGCTGCCCCTGCGCCCGGGCCGATGCGGCATTCACCCCGGAACGGGCTGCCCCCGCGCCCGGGCCGATGCGGCATTCACCCCGGAACGGGTCCGTCGCGCCCGGGTGATGCGGCAGTTGCCCCGGAACCGTCCGCGGGCACCTGCCGCGCCACCCCGGGTAGAGGAAGCGGAACGGGAGGCCTTGGGGTCCGCCCGGTCCCCTTCGCCAGGGGTCCCGCATCGCCTCGGGCCCCCGTCGTCCGGGTTCACGCTCGCGCTGGCGCGTCCCCGTTCGCGCCCTGATTAAGGGAGTGCTTATTTGACTGTTGCGGTCGTGTTAAGAGAGGCGCAGCATGCCAGGCATGCGAGTCGAGTCCGATGGCCACAGCAACGGTAACCCGCGCCTGTACGAGGTGATCGAGAACGCCCCCAAGACCAACCCGACCGGGAAGAGCCCCACGGTCTGGGCCTGGCCGCAGCTCATCGACCACCTGAAGGTCGCCGGCCAGCCGGTAGCGGGGCCGTGGCCGCCGCATCAGGAGCCGCGCCCTGATCCCGACTATGAGTCCGGCCCGGTAGCGATCCCGGACCCTGCTGCTGCCTCCCGGGGGGACGCGCCCGCGGAGCATCATCCGTACCCCCCGATCAGCGACTGAATATCCCGTCCCACTCCCCGGAGGACGTGCTTATGTACCCATCGCGGTTCCGATACGAGGCACCGCGCTCGCTGGATGAGGCGATCGGAACGCTGCGCGACGGCGGCGACTACGCCAAGATCCTGGCCGGCGGGCAGAGCCTCGTGCCGATGATGAAGCTGCGATTCGCCTCGCCCGAGTTGATCGTCGACATCAACAACGTGCCCGGCCTGGACTACCATCGCGCGGACGCTGACGGCACCCTGCGCGTTGGCGCCCTGACGCGGCACGCCGACCTGGAGTGGTCACCGCTGCTCAAGGCGTCGCAGCCGACGATGGCCGCCGCGGCGCCGATGATCGCCGATCCGCTGGTGCGTAACCGCGGGACCCTCGTCGGCTCGCTGTGCCACGCCGACCCCCAGGGCGACTGGGCCGCAGTGATGATCTCCCTGGGCGCCAGCGTCGTCGCCCAGGGTCCTCGCGGCCGGCGCGCCATCCCGGTCGCCGACTTCGTCACCGGCCCGTTCGAGAACGCGCTGGAGCATGACGAGATCGCCGTCGAGGCCGTCGTACCGCCTGCCCAGGGCACCCGGGCCGGCGGGTACCTCAAGCTTGAACGCCGCGTCGGCGACTTCGCGACCTGCGGCGTCGCGGTCGCGCTGGAGATCAGCGCGGCCGGCGAGGTGATCCGGGCCGGGATCGGGCTGACCGGCGTGGGCGGCGCCACCATCAACGCCACCCAGGCGGCCGCGGCGCTGTCCGGCAAGGCGCTGACGCCGGAGGCCATCGAGGCGGCGGCCGAGCTCACGGCCCAGGCGGCGCAGCCGCGAACCGATCACCGGGGCAGCGCCGAGTACAAGCGGCACATGGTCCGCACGTTCGCCGCGCGCATCCTGGGCGCGGCGGCACCGGGCGGCACGGGGCCCGCGACAACGACGGAAAGGGCAGCGTGACCAGCGATGACTGCTGTCTACGACGACCTTGGCGACGAGGCGACGAGCGATATCCCGGTCCGCCGGATCAGGTTCACGATCAACGGCGCCAAGAAGATCGCCGAGATCGAGCCGCGGCTCCTGCTATCCCACCTGATCCGCCGCGGCGTCGGCCTGACCGGCACGCACATGGGCTGCGACACCACTAACTGCGGCGCCTGCACCGTCCTGGTCGACGGCAAGCCGGTCAAGTCCTGCACGATGCTCGCCGTCCAGGTCGACGGACGCGAGGTCACCACCGTGGAGGGGCTGGCCAGCGCGAGCGAGCTGCACCCGCTGCAGGAGGGGTTCCGGGAGGAGCACGGCCTGCAGTGCGGTTTCTGCACGCCCGGCATGATGATGGCCGCCAAGGGCCTGCTCGACCGCAACCCCAACCCGACCGAGGAAGACGTGCGCTGGGCGCTGTCCGGCAACCTGTGCCGCTGCACCGGCTACCAGAACATCGTGAAGTCCGTCTTGTGGGCGGCCGAGAAGCAGCGTGCGCGAACCCCAGGGGCGGAGTAAAGCCATGACGAGCAAGGCACTCGACGAGATCAAGATCGGCGGGCTGGGATCGAGCCGCAAGCGCGTCGAGGACGACCGGTTCATCCGCGGCAAGGGCAACTACCTGGATGACGTGACCCTGCCCGGCATGCTGCACATGGAGATCTTGCGCAGCCCGCTGCCGCACGCCCGGATCAAGTCGATCGACACCAGCAAGGCATGGGAGATCCCCGGCGTTCACCTCGTCATGACCGGCGAGATGATGGCGACCCGGAACCTGGCCTGGATGCCGACGCTGTCCTATGACACGCAGGCGGTGCTGGCCACCGATAAGGTGCGGTTCCAGGGCCAGGAGGTCGCCTGCGTCATCGCCGACGACCCCTACATCGCCAAGGACGCGTGCGAGGCGATCGAGGTCGACTACGAGCCGCTGCCGGTGATCATCAACCCGGAGCAGGCGCAAGCCGACGGCGCGCCGATCATCCGCGATGACAAGGACGGCCAGGCCAGCAACGTCATCTACGACTGGGAGGTCGGCGACCAGGCCGCCACCGGCCGGGCGTTCGCTCAGGCCGACGTCGTCTCCAAGCTGGAGCTGCACTACCCGAGGAGCCACCCCAGCCCGATCGAGTGCTGCGGAAGCGTCGCCGACTTCAACCGGGCCACCAGCAAGCTCACCGTGTACATGACGACGCAGGCGCCGCACATCATCCGCGCCGCCGTCGCGATGGTCGCCGAGTTGCCAGAACATCTAATCCGGATCGTCTCACCGGACATTGGCGGCGGCTTCGGCAACAAGGTGCCGGTCTATCCCGGCTACGTGATGTCGATACTCGCCTCGATCCTGCTGGAGCGCCCGGTTAAGTGGATCGAGGACAAGACCGGCAACCTGATCTCGACCGGCTTCGCCCGCGACGTGTACCTCAAGGGCGAGATGGCACTCAGGCGAGATGGGAAGATTCTCGCGGTAAGGATGCACACCGACGCCGACCACGGGGCGTTCTTCTCCGACGCCCAGCCGTCCAAGTTCAAGATCGGCCTGATGCACTCGGCGTTCGCGGCCTACGACATCCCGGCCGCGCACCTGACGGCGCGCGGCGTCTACACGAACAAGGCGCCCGGCGGCGTCGCCTACCGGTGCTCGTTCCGGGTCACCGAGGCGATGTTCTTCCAGGAGCGCATGATCCAGGAGGCCGCCAACGACCTCGGCATGGATCAAGCAGCCTTTAGACGGATCAATTTCGTCGCAGATCATGACTTCCCGCACCGCACGCCGTTCGGCTTCCTGACCGACTCCGGCCAGTACGCCAAGTGCCTCGACGTTGGCCTCAAGGCGATCGACTACGACAAGTTCCGCGAAGAGCAAAAAGAGGCCCGCAAGCGCGGCAGGCTGCTGGGCCTGGGCATCTCCACGATGACCGAGCCACTGGGCGCGGGCAACAGCCGCGAGTACGACATCCTCGGCATCAAGATGTTCGACTCGGCCGACCTGAAGGTCCACATGACCGGCAAGGCGCTCCTCCGGACCGGCGCGAAGTCCCAGGGCCAGGGACACGAGACCACGTGGGCGCAGATCGTCGCCCACGAGCTGGGCATCCCGGCGGCCGACGTGACAGTGGAGGAAGGCGACACCGACACGGCGCCGTTCGGGATGGGCACCTACGCGTCGCGGTCCACGCCGGTAGCGGGGGCCGCGGTCGCGATGGTGTCGCGCAAGATCCGGGCCAAGGCCCGCAAGCTCGCCGCGCACCTGCTGGAGGTATCGGAGGAGGACATCGAGTGGGAGCTGGGCCGCTTCTACGTCCGCTCGGCGCCCGGCCGCGGGGTCACCATCCAGGAATGCGCCATGGCCGCCTACAGCAACATGCCCGACGGCATGGAGCCCGGCCTGGAGAACACCGCCTACTACGACCCGCCCAACCTCACCTGGCCCTTCGCGGTCTACATCGCCACCGTCGAGGTGGACCCGGTCACCGGGGTCTGGGACGTCCTCAAGATGGTCGCCGTCGATGACTGCGGCGTCCGGATCAACCCGATGATCGTCGAGGGCCAGATCATGGGCGGCCTCACCGAGGCCTACGCGATGGCGTCCATGCAGTTCATCACCTTCGACGCCGACGGCAACTGCGTCGGCTCGAACTACATGGACTACCTGCTCCCGTCGGCCTGGGAGACGCCCGGCTTCGAGCTGCACAGCGAGGTCGTCACGCCCTGCCCGCACCACCCGCTCGGCGCCAAGGGCATCGGGGAGTGCGCCGCCGTCGGCGGCCCTGCGGCGTTCGTCAACGCCGTCATGGACGCCCTCGGGGGCACCGGCGTCCGCAACATTGACATGCCACTGCTGCCTGATCGCGTATGGGAGGCGCTCACGAACCGCCATGACGTCTCCGGCGCGCCGCCAATCCGACAGGACTGATCATGCCCAACGGAACGCGCATCCTGCACGCCGCCACCCAGCTCGCTGACGCGGGTGAGGCGTTCGCCCTGGCGACGGTCGTGTGGCGCCAGGGCCCGTCCTCGGGCAAGCAGGGGTCGCGCGCGATCATCACCGCCGACGGTGAGCTGCGCGGCTGGATCGGCGGCGCCTGCGCCGAGCCGACGGTCATCCGCGAGGCACGGGCCGCGATCGCCGACGGCCGGCCGCGCCTCCTGCTCCTAGGGCCGGCGGACAAGTTCGGCGACGCGGTGCCCGACGGGATGACCGTCGTGCCGATCTCCTGCCAGAGCGAGGGGGCGCTGGAAGTGTACATCGAGCCGGTGCTGCCCGCCCCGCACCTGGTGGTCGTCGGGAGCTCTCCGATGGCCGCCACGCTCGGCCAGCTGGCCGAGACGATCGGCTGGTCCGTCGACGTGCTCACCGGGCGGCAGTTCACGGCCGAACGCGTCCGCCCCCAGTCGATGGTGGTCATCGCCACCCAGGGGCACGGCGACGAGGACCTGGTCAGCGCCGCCGTCCTCGCCCGGCCCGCCTACCTCGGCCTGGTGGGGTCCCGCAAGCGCGGTGCGGGACTGCTGGGCTATCTCGCCGACCGGGGCCTGCCCAAGGACCAGCTCGACCGGGTGCACGTCCCGGCCGGCCTGGACCTCGGGCACACCGGGCATGAGGAGATGGCGGTGGCGATCTTGGCCGAGCTCGTGCAACTGCGCAGTACCTCCCAGGGGGGCTTCGCCGCCCCTTCGACCCCCCAAAGGGGGGAGACCCCCCTTTCACCCCCCTCCCCGGGGGAACCCGCACAAACCGCGGCCCCCCGGGCTTCCCGGGTGCCGGGCCGGGGTGCCCCCGGGCCTCCCGATTGCCGGGCTGGGGAGACCGCCCCTTCGATCTCCGATAGGGGAGTGGATGCCGAGGTCACCGACCCGGTGTGCGGGATGACCGTCCCGGCCGACGGCCATCACTGGCCGCTGGAGCACGACGGAATCACCGATTACTTCTGCTGCGCGGGCTGCCGGCGCGCGTTCGAGGAGAGCCTCGCCAAGGGAGTGGCGCGATGATCATCAACAGCGGCTTTGAGGTCGCCCAGCCAGCCGAGAAGGTCTGGCGGTTCTTCGACGACATCCCGCAGGTCGCGTCCTGCCTGCCGGGCGCCGAGCTGACCGAGGACCTGGGCGACGGCAAGTACAAGGGCCGGGTCGCGATCCGGATGGGCCCGGTCCGGCTGCAGTTCGCCGGGACCGCCGACATCACCGAGCGCGATGAAGCACGGCGGGCCATCGCCGTCCGCGCCGCCGGCGCCGACGAGAAGGGCCGCGGCCAGGCCGCGATGAACGTGACCGCGGTGGTGACGTCCAAGGGCCGCGCCACCCGCGTCGACGTCAGCCAGGACCTGCAGCTGTCAGGGGCCGCGGCCCAGTACGGGCGCGGCATGATCGGCGACTTCTCCGCGATCATGATGCGTGACTTCGCGGCCAACATGGCCGACCGGATCACCCGCCTGGACCGCGGCGAGTCGGCGGAGCAGATCGCGGCGGCGGCCGCCGGAGGCTCCGTCGGCGGGTTCGCGCTCGCCGCCCGCGCGGCGCGCCTGGCGCTGGCGCGCGTGTTCCGCCGTTTCTTCCTGCCCTACCAGCCCGCGACCTGAGGAGCCTGATACCCAATGGTGCTCTGGTGGATCGGCAACGTCATCTTGCTGGTGGTCATCTTGCCGGTCGTGATCTACCTGCTCAACCGGGTGCTCGCCGCACTGGAGCGCATCCGCGCCGCCAGCGACGACATCCTGGCCGGCGGCGTCGCGCTCGCCGGCGAGCTGGACGGCGTGCCGGAGGCGCTGGCGGTCACCGACACGACGATTGAGGCAGTCAAGGTCGGCGCGGTTCGCTACGCCGGCTCCGTCGCGAAGCTACTGGGATAGGAGGCCAGCCGAGATGCCTGCTGCCGCCTGGATGACCATCGCCGTCGCGGGGCTGATCATCGCGATCACCGCGGTCGGCCTGCTGCGGGTCATCCTTCACCTGCACGCCATCCGCACCACGCTGCGCGCCGTCACCGGCGGCGTGCGGGCCGTGGACGCCTTGACGTCCACGGTGCCCGCCCGGCTGACGTCGGTGAACGCGAACCTCAAGCCCGTGCGTGACTTCTGCGAAGGAGTTTGAGCCTCATGGTTACCGACTGGACGATCGGCTACGTGATCGGCGGGGTGGTCGTGGTGGCCGTCGTCGCCCTCGTCGTGCCGATCCTGATCCTCGCCAGGCAGATCGGGGACGAGGCGCCCAAGATCAACGCGGCCCTGGAGGGCGCGGTCACCAACACCGCGCCGCTGGCGGCGCTGCGCACGACCATCGAGCACGCCACGATCATCATCGCGGGCCTGGCCCGCGGCCGCGCGCGACTGGGAGGCTGAGCTTCCGATGAACCCAACCGAGCACACCCTGTGGGTGGTCGCGATCATCGTCGGCTTCGTCGTCGTCCTCGCCGTCGCGGCGCTCCTCAGCATGCTCATCTACCTGATCAAGGTCATCGACAAGCGGGTGCTGACGATCGGCGGGACGCTGACCGCGGCGAAGGCCAACACCGCGTCGACGGTGCTGATCCCGCAGGTCGCCGACGGCGTTGACGCGGTCCTGGCCGAGGGCCTGCAGCACCACCTGTTCCTCGGCCGCGTAGTGGAAACGGTGAAGTCGTCATGACGGTCCTGGTTGTTCTCACGGTCGTGGTGATCGTGGCGCTGATCGCCGGCCTGGCGTTCTACCTTTACTGGGCCGGAACCCTGCTGGACCGCATCGGCGCCAACCTGGAGGGCGCCGCGGACATCGTCCGCGGCATCGTCGCCGACGCCAAGCTCATCGGGCCGGGCGTGGAGCACATCAACCAGGCCGGCGGCGTGGTCGCCGGCGCGCTGCCGCTGCTGTACGGCATGGCCGAGCAGGTCGTCGCGGGCGTCACCCCGGCGCCCCCCGCGCCGGAGGTGCCCGAGCCAGCTCGTCCTGCCTCGGGCACCCGCCGCTCTCGCCTGCTGCACGCCGTCGGCTACGCGCCAGGGGAGTTATCCGCAAGGCCATCGCCCGGAAGGCCGCCGCCTCCCCGCGCGGCGGGCGACGTAGCGGTGCAGCAAGGCGGCGTGCCGGTCATAGAGCCCGGCGAACGCCTCCGGATCGCACTGGGACCGCTCGATCAGCGCCGCGTCATCAGGGGGTGGTTGTCCCGCGTGCATTGACATGCTCTATATCACCCGGACGGGCGGGACGGGTTCACGGCCAGACGGCATCCAGCGCAATAAGCTCGCCGCGAGCCTCACGGCCGGATGGAGTACCCCGGCGGCATAGCCGAAGAGCAGGTCGGCGACGGGCGTGGCACGGGGCGCGCGCAGGTAGCCGACCCCGGCCGTCGCGCACCTGGCGGCCACCGCCTCATCCCGCGCTCGCGAGAGCTGCGCATAGCGCCGGCGCGAAGCCGGGGTCACCGTCACCGTGACCACCTCACCGGTCTCGGCGTCCCGGACCTCGACCGTGGCGCCCGCCTGGTCGCGGCCGAGCAAGTCCCCGGCCTCGGGCACGTGGACCACGACGCCGGCCGGGCCGAGCAGGTCCAGCGCCCAGTCCGGGCCGTCCGGGATGAGCAGGTCCGACAGCAGCACCGTCGGCCCGGGGCTGGCTTCCCGGCCCGCCGGGCGGGCGGCGCGAAGGCTGGCGGGCAGGTCGGTTCGCCCGCCAGCTGGCAGGCTGCCGAGGGAGTCCAGCAGTTGGCCGACGGCCGTGCGGCCCGACACCGCGGGCAGTGGCCAGGCCGCGCCGTCGGCCAGTGCGCACACCCGCACCGCGTCGGACCGCAGCAACGCGACCGCGCCGAACGCGGCGGCCACCTGCTTGGCGAACCGCAGGCTGGTGGCCGTTCCCGGCGGCCCGGGGACGGCCATCGACCGGCTGCAGTCAAGCAGCATGGTGAGCAGCATGCCCTGGTGCGCGGCCGTGGTCCGGACGAACAGCTCATCCAGCCGGGCATAGGCGTTCCAGTCGACCAGCCGGGGGTCGTCGCCGGGCTGGTAGCCCCGGTAGTCAGACAGTTCCCCGAGTCCCGTGCGGGCCAGGCCCGCGTGTTCCCCCTCCAGCGGTGACAAGAGCGCGTCGAGGCTGTTCAGGGACAGCAGCTCCAGCTGGCGTAGCAGCGCCGAGTCGAGCAGCGGCCCGTTGTCGTGACCGCCGTGATCAGCTGGCCTACGGCGCGACGGCCGCCAGGGCATCCTCGATGAGCGAATCAGGGCTCACCCCCTCGCGCTCGCCCTCCAGGCTGAGCAGCACGCGGTGCCGGAGTGCGGGCGGGGCCACCTCACGGATGTCGCGGAACGCCAGGTTCAGCCGGCCGTCGAGCAGCGCCGCCGCCCGCCCCGCCAGGCACAGGGCCTGGGCGCCGCGCGGGCTCGGACCGTACCGGGCGAACCGTCGCACCCGCGGCGGCGCATCCGGATGGCGCGGGTCAAGGGCGAGCACCAGCCGGGCGGCGTAGTCCACCACGTGCGGGGCCATCGGCACCGCCCGCACCAGCGCGATCATCGCGTTCACCTCGGCGGGCCCGGCGACCTGGGCGGGGCCGGGCAGGTCGGGCGCCGCGCGCGTCCCGCCGGGGGCGATGTCGCGCAGCACGATGTCCCGCAGCTCGTCTCGCCCCGGCGGGGTGAACCGCAGCTTCAGCAAGAACCGGTCCAGCTGCGCCTCGGGCAGCGGAAACGTGCCGTGCGCCTCGATCGGGTTCTGCGTGGCGCGCACGCAGAACGGCCGGGGCAGCTCGCGGGTGACCCCGGCCGCGGTCACGGTGCCCTCGCCCATCGCCTCCAGCAACGCGCTTTGCGTCTTGGGGGTGGCGCGGTTCAGCTCATCGGCGAGCAGCAAGCTGGTGAATACCGGCCCGGGCCGGTACGCGATGGTGACCGCGCCGCCGGCGTCGCGAGCCAGCACGTCGGTGCCGGTGATGTCCGCGGGCATCAGGTCGGGGGTGAACTGGACCCGCCCGGATGGCAGGCCGAGGGCCGCGGCGAACGCCCGGACCAGGCTCGTCTTGCCGAGGCCGGGCAGCCCTTCGAGCAGCGCGTGGCCGCCGGCCAGCAGGCAGCGCAGCACGCCGTCGACCGCCTCGTCCTGGGCGACGATGACCTTCCCGACCTGGGCGCGGATTTCGCCCGCCAGCTCGCGGAGCTCATCCGGGTCCACCGCCGGCGCGTCCGGTGGCGGATCAGACACCGAGCGCTCGCCGCAGGTCCAGGGCGTGCCGCCGGGAGACGGGGACGCTTTCCCGGTGGTGGACGTCGGTGATCAGGTACAGCGCCCCCTTGAACCCCTGCTCGATCTCCCGCACCCGGCGCAGGTTCACCAGGTACCTGCGGTGCACCCGCAGGAACCCCAGGCCCGCCAGGTCGCGCTCGAGGTGGTCGATGCCGTGCGCGGCCGCCCGCAGCCGCCCCTGGTCGGTGGCGAGCCACACGACGCTCCCGGCCGCCTCCGCGTACCGGATCTCCGGAACCGCCAGCACCACCAGGCGCTCATCGCGGCGGGCGACGACCCGGCCCGGCAGCCTTCCCGTGCCCTGCCCGGGCGGGTCCGGCGGGGCCGGGCCGGGGGCGGGCGCCGCCGGCTCGGCCTTCGCCTCCGCGGGCACCGGCTTGCCATCCCGGGCGCCGCCGTCGGTGATGAGCATCCCGATCATCTGCCGGGCCAGGAACACGGGGGTGACGCTGAGCGGCAGCATCGTCTGGATGAAGGGCACGTGCACCTTCGCGGTCCCGGTCCAGCCCGGGTCGATCCGGGCCTGCCGGGCGGCGTGCTGGGCGAGCGCGGCGATCTCGGGTACCTCCGGCTCCCACCGGGCGGCCGGGTTGGCCGCCGGGGTGCGCGATGGCACGCCGAGCAGCAGCGCGGCCTCATCGTTAGCGATGACCACGTGGCCGGCCATGTCCAGCGCGGCGACCGGCCCGGCGGCGCCCGCCGCGGCCCTGGCGAAGGTGGCCACCAGCTCGATCCCGCTGGCTCGCTCCCGCTCCCGCATCCCCGCCTGCACGGTGGCGGCGCTCTGCCGCAGCCACCGGGTCAGCCCGGTCGGCACCGAGGGGCTGCGCACCGAGACGTTCAGGACCGCGATGGCGGTGTCGGTGGCGACGTCCCTGATCGCCACCCCGGCGCACGCCCATCCGTGCAGTCCCTGGCACCAGTGCTCGGGCCCTTGCACCGTCACCGGCTGGTGGCATTCCAAGGCGGTGCCCATCCCGTTGGTGCCGGTGGTCGATTCCGGCCACGCCGACCAGGGGGCCAGGTTGAACTCCCTCGCCAGGCCGAGGGTCTTGCGGTTACCCCACGCCGACAGTATCCGCCCGCTGGAGTCGGTCACGGTGATGATGCCGCCCAGCGGCTCGGCCTCGGCGGCGGCCAGCGCCGCCGCGCCGCCCAGCTCGGCGACGACCGTGCTGTGGACCAGCGTCGGCTCGGCGCCGACCGGATCGTCGCGGGTCGCCGGCGGCGCCTGGGCCAGGCGCGGGTCGACCTGGTACGTCTCCCGGCAGCGATACCAGGAGGCCAGGATGTGCGGGCGGATCCCCTGTACGGGATCCTCGCCGCCGACGAACCGCTCCCACGCGGACAGCGCCGACCCGCTCGTCGGGCTAGTTCGATCGTTCGTTGCGCGTGCTGTGCCGCTCATCCTGCCTCCATTGGCGGGGGCTGACGGGTCAGTGAGGATTGTGTTGAAACATGACCGAACACCCACGCAACAGCGAACTAACTCAGACTATCCATCCGGCCGATATAGGTCTAGATCAGAAATCGCACAGAAAGATCAGGGAACGCACAGAAGCGGAGGGTAAACGATGCGCGCCGTCGTCTACCGCAAGCCATTCGAGGTCGCTGTCGAGGACGTCCCCGAGCCGAAGCTCGAGCATCCCAATGACGTCCTGGTGCGGATCACCTCCAGCTGCATCTGCGGCTCTGACCTCCACATGTACGAGGGCCGGACCGCCGCCGAGCCGGGCATCGTGTTCGGTCACGAGAACCTCGGCGTCATCGAGGAGACCGGTCCCGGGGTCGCGGCATTGCAGGTCGGTGACCGGGTGGTGATGCCGTTCAACGTGGCCTGCGGTTTCTGCAAGAACTGCCAGGCCGGGTTCACCGGCTTCTGCCTCACGGTCAATCCCGGCTTCGCCGGCGGCGCGTACGGCTATGTCGCCATGGGGCCCTACCCCGGTGGCCAGGCGGAATACCTGCGCGTTCCCTTCGCCGACTTCAACTGCCTCAAGCTCCCGCCGGGAACCGAGCACGAGTCCGACTACGCGCTGCTCGCCGATATCTTCCCGACCGGCTATCACGGCTGCGAGCTCGCCGACGTCCGGCCGGGCGAGACCGTGGCGGTCTACGGGGCCGGGCCGGTGGGGCTGATGGCCGCCTACTCCGCCCAGTTGCGCGGCGCGTCCGCCGTGTTCGTCGTCGACCGGGTTCCGGAGCGGCTCGCCAAGGCGCAGTCCATCGGCGCCGTCCCGATCGACTTCACCGCGGGCGACCCGGCCGAGCAGATCAAGGGGCTGACCGGCGGCGAGGGCGTGGACAAGGGCGTGGACGCCGTCGGCTACCAGGCGACGAGCGGCCATGACCACAGCAAGGAAGAGCCCGCCACCGTCCTTAACGCCCTCATCGAGTCGGTGCGCCCCACCGGCGCGCTCGGCGTGCCCGGGCTGTACGTGCCATCCGACCCCGGGGGGGTGGACGAGGCCGCTCAGCGCGGCCAGCTGCTGGTCTCGATCGGCAAGCTCTTCGAGAAGGGCCTGCGGGCCGGCACCGGCCAGGCCAACGTCAAGCGCTACAACCGCCAGCTGCGGGACATGATCACCGCCGGCCGGGCGAAGCCGTCGTTCGTCGTCTCGCACGAGCTCCCGCTAGGCGAGGCCCCGGACGCCTACCGCAAGTTCGACCGCCGCGTCGACGGCTACACGAAGGTCATCCTGCACCCGTGAACGCGACCACCGGGACCAGGAGGACATTGTCATGGCGAGCACCGCGCGCGCTGGCGGCGGTCACGCTCGCCGCGCTGACCGCCGGCGCGGCGGCCTGCACATCATCAGGAGGCACCGCTCGTTCGGTCCCCTCATCCGCTGCCCTGCTGTCGGACGCGGTCCGCCCGGGGCCGGCCGCGGCCGGGATGACCTGGCCGGTCTTCGGCGGCGGGACCGACAACACCCGGTTCTCCGCCCTCGGCCAGATCACCACGGGCAACGTGGCGCGGCTCGGCGTCGCCTGGTCCAAGCCGCTCGGCCAGTTCAGCTCACTGAACGAGAGCTACCCGGTCATGATCGGCCGGACCGTTTACCTGACCACCTCCACCGATGAGGTCATGGCCTTCGACGCCGCCACCGGCGTCCGGAACTGGTCCTACGCCCCGATGGTGGACTTCTCGCTGTCGCGGGGAGTCGGCGGTTACGGCGTCGCCGTCAACCGGGGCGTCGCGATCAGCGGCGGCAAGGTGTACCTGCTCACCTTCGATGACCGGCTGCGGGCGGTGAGCCAGGCCACCGGTGAGGAGCTGTGGTCGACCGTCGTGGCCGACGCGCACACGGGCGCCTACGAGACCAGCGCGCCGACCGCGTGGCAGGACCTGATCTTCGGCGGCGACTCCGGATCCGAAGACGGCGTGCGCGGCTTCGTCGCCGCCTACCACGCGGCCGACGGCAGCCCGGCGTGGCGGTTCTGGACGGTGCCCGCGCCGGGCCAGGGGTGGGTGCCGAAGGGGCCGCACGGCGGCGGCACCATCTACATGCCGCCCACCATCGACACCAGCACTGGCCTGCTGTACGCGGGGACCGGCAATCCCTCGCCAGCGATCGTCGGCGTCAGCCGGCCGGGCGCCGACCTGTACACCGACTCGATCCTCGCGCTGCGCGCCCGCACCGGGAAGCTCGCCTGGTACCACCAGCAGGTCGCGCACGACCTGTGGGACTACGACGCGGCCGCCCCCGTGATGGTCTTCAACACCGTCGCGGGCGGCAAGCCGGTCCGCGCCGTCGCCGAGGCGGGCAAGAGCGGCTACTTCTTCATCATCGACGCCAAGACGGGCAAGAACCTCTTCGCCCCCGTCCCGTTCGTCACCCAGCATCACACCCCGCCCACGAGCGCGGGCACCCTGGAGTGCCCCGGCTCGCAGGGCGGCTCGCAGTACGGCCCGGCGGCGTTCAGCCCGCAGACGCGCACCGCGTTCGTCACTGGCCTCAACATGTGCATGATGCTCAAGGTCGGCCCGGTCAGCCCGGGCAGCGGCGAGAAGGACTTCGGCGGCACCGCCACCGTCCCGCCGGACCTGCCGCAGACCGGCACCGTCACCGCCGTCGACACCACCACCGGCAAGGTCCGCTGGCACGTCACGCTGCCCTACCCGATGATCGGCGGCGCGACCGCCACCGCCGGCGGCCTGGTCTTCGCCGGCGATGCCCACGGCACGCTGTACGCCTTCGACGCCCGCACCGGAGCCATTCGCTGGCATGCCTACCTGGGCATCGCCATCGGCGCGGCGCCCATCGCGTACGCGGTGGGCGGGACCGAGTACATCGCGCTGGTCGCCGGCGGGTCCCCGCTGTCAGCCAACTACCACTGGGGCAACATCGGCGCCCGGATGATCGTCTTGCGCCTCGGCGGCAGCCCGGTGCGGCCCTACCCGGGGACAGGTGGTCCCGGTGCCTGACCGCCGCCGGGTCATCCCGGTCCTGGTTCTCCTGTCCCTAACGGGGGCCGGGTGCACGTCCGCCGCTCCCGTGCCAGCGGGCGGGCCGGCCAGTTCGCCGGCGAGCGCGCCGCGGCCGGGCCCGGCCGTGTCCGTCGCCGACGTCGCGCGGGCCGCGCCCGGCTGGCCCGCGCCCAAGGCCGCCTACCTCGGCCGGTACAAGCTCACCGGGTCCAGCGACCCGTCATTCGCCCGGGCCGGGCTGCTCACCCTCTTCATGCGGACCATCACCAAGCCGAAGAAGATGGTCGTCCCCAGCGGCATCCTCTCCGTCTACGGCCCAGGCGCGACGTCGGTGCTGTACCTCTCCCAATTCGGGCACCTCGGCCAGCGCGGCGTGGCCGACGTGACGGCCGGGCTCTACGCGGCCCCGCCGGCCGGCACGGTCGCGCTCACCGCGTTCACCGCCGACAGTCACACGCTCACGCTGGTGCTGTCCCCGTCGGGCGGCGCGCCGGTGACGATGCGATTCACCCGGTACTCCGCTGATCCCCATCCGTAGCAAGCGGCTGGGCTTCACCGGCCCCGCCTAGATTGAGGAGGCGATTGCCCCAATGAGATCACTGTCCAGACTGAGCAGGCCGCATGGCCGGGCGGCCGCGTGGCTGACGCTGGTCCTGGCGGGCGTCCTGGCGACCGGGTTCGGCGTGGCCGGCGCGGCGGGCGCGTTCGGGGCCACGGCGGCCAGCGCCGCCGCTGGCCCGGCGTCGGCGGGCTGGCCGCAGCCCGGCGGGGACCTCGGCTCGACGCGGTTCAGCCAGCTGACCCAGGTGAACACCGGCAACGTGAAGAACCTTCAGGTGGCGTGGACGATGTCGATGGGCACCGACCGCGGCCTGGAGGGCCAGCCGCTGGTAGTCGGCAGCACCATGTACACGGTCAGCGCGTACCCGAACTACGTGACCGCGATCAACCTGGCCAACCAGCGGATCCTGTGGAAGTACGTGCCGCCCGAGCAGGAGACCAGCCCGATCGCGGCCAAGGGCGCCGCGGTCAACACCGCCTGCTGCGACGTCGTCAACCGGGGCCCGGCGTTCTGGAACGGGAAGCTGTACTTCCTCACCCTCGACGGGCACGTCACCGCGCTGAACGCCACGACCGGCAAGGTGATCTGGAACGTGCAGAACGCCAACTCGAACATCGCGCAAACCGGCACCGCCGCCCCGATGGTCATCAACGGCAAGGTGATCGCCGGCATGTCCGGTGACGAGTACGGCGTGCGCGGCTACCTGACCGCCTACGACGCCAACACCGGCAAGCGGCTGTGGCGGGCCTTCAACGTCGGGCCGGACAAGGACCTGCTGGCCAGCCCGCAGTTCATCAAGCGCTTCGGGG
>JAICYD010000087.1 GCA_025934375.1 Streptosporangiaceae bacterium
ACCATCAGCGCCGCCGACATCCAGTACACCCGGGTCCGGCCGACGTGATCGGCGATCCGGCCGAACACCATCGCGCCCAGGAACGCCGCCCCCAGCATGACCGCGTTGAGCAGCGCGAGCTGGCTGGCGCCAAGATGCCATTCGCCCTTCAGCAGCGTGGACACGATGCCGATCACGAACAGGTCGTAGGCGTCGGTGAAGAACCCCACGCCGGAAACCAGCAGGGCCCGCCTGCGCAGCGCGGCCTCGTCACGGGAGTGGATCAGGGCTGCAGCTCGGGTCTGCGACACTGGCATCCTCGTTCATCTTCTGTCTGGATATTTCGGTCGCCACCCGCGACCGACCGGGCCTCAAGATCACCCTCCTTCCCGCAAAATACGCAGGTCAGGAGACGCTCCGCCGACGTGTAGGTGAACAGGAAATGAACTAGACACGTCTTGTAAGCGAAACCAATGCGGCGGTGCGCGCTGGAGGTAGTGGCGGGCGAGTTCACCTGCCTCGCGCCGACGACGACGGGGCGGTCGCCGGGACCTGGCGCCCGCTGCCTGAGCCAGGGCTCGCCGACCTCCCGGCCCTGGCGCGGCAGTGGGAGATGAGCAGGTACCGCTCCTATGAGGCCCGGCTCGCCGGGCGCGACATCGCGCGGACCTTCCATGTCGCTGCCGCGCACCGGGCGCCTGGGCCGGCGCCAGACTATCCTTACGACGTACGTTTAATCTGTACGCCGTAAGGCTAAGCTTCCTAGACCTAAGTAGGGGTCAGGGAGAGGGGTGGCTGCTTGCTGGTGATCGTGGCCGCATCGCTACGAGCATTGCAATGGGGGCGGGACGGCCTCCGGCTCGAAGCGCACGGGCTGCTCCTGCCGCAGCGCGTTCAGGTCGGCTACGCCGCCTTGCAGGGTGTTGCGGCGCTGCAGCTCTGCCCAGTACGACTGGTCCAGGTAGATAGCGGGATCGGGGCGTGACATCGTCAGGTCACTGGCCTGGCCCAGGTAGAGCCCGCCGTCGATGACGGCGGCGAGGGGGATCGCGCAGTTGATGTTGGCCGGCTGCCCGGAGGGGCCGGGGGCGAGGACCGGTGAAAGGATATCTCCGGAGTTGACCGACCCGAGCCAGGTGCCGTCGGCCGGGATGACGATCCCCCTGGGGTAGCGCGCCAGGCACCCGAACGTGCCGCCGGGATCCCCGGCCAGCGGCGTCAAGGTGATGAGGGAGAACACCCGCTGGCCCGTCTGCGCTTCGATCAGGGAAACGACGCCGCCGGGTGGCGGCCGGCCTGGGACATGGTGCAGCACGTGGCCGGCGCCGTAGCAGATCAGTGCCCTGCGGCCCTTGCTGAGCACCTCGCGTTCCACCAGGGACGCGGCGAACGCGTCGCGCTCGTTGCGCAGCGCGGTTACCTGGCCCGGCGTGGTGATCGTGGTCCAGTCGATGGGCGGGTCGCCAAGGAGCAGCCGGAGCCGCCGCCCGGCGGGCAGCCGCCAGTTGACGGCGCGCAGCGCCCGGAAGAAGTCCTCGTAGGCCGGCTCGTCCCAGGTGGCGAGCGGGGAGTTCGTGTTGTCCCGCCACACCCGGCGCAGCTCGGTGTTCGGCACCGGCTCCAGGGCCAGCAGGAAGCGATCCGCCACGTCCTGGTGCAGCGAGTTGCCGAACTCGATGACCACATCGTCGGCCAGCCCGGGGATCCGGGGATCGGTCAGCAGCGTGACCAGCGCGTCGTGGTGTTCTTGCAGCCCGTGGTATTCGCCGATGGCCACGAGCCGGTGCCGCTGGAAGGCCCCGAAGACGGCGCCGGCGAGATCCAGCCTGGCCGGCTGCCCGCGCTCAGCCGCGCTGGCGGGCCGGGTGCTCCCCGTGACGCACGCGGTGCCGAGTCCCGCTGCGCAGGCGCCGATGAGGCGGCGCCGGGACACGCCGGGGCCGGTCACTGCGCGGCTCGCCGGGTGTCGTGACGGATGGACAGGCGGCCCTTGTGCATGATGGCGACGCGCTGGGCGCGGCGGGCCACGGCGCTGTCGTGGGTGACGAGCACGAGGGTCAGGCCGAGATCGCGCCACAGTTTCTCCAGGAGTGCGGTGATCTCGTCCCGGGTGTCCTCATCCAGGTTGCCGGTGGGCTCATCGGCCAGCAGCACCCTGGGTTCCTTGACCAGGGCGCGGGCGATCGCGACCCGCTGCTGCTGCCCGCCGGACAGCTCGGAGGGCAGGTGGCGGGCCCGGTCAGCCAGCCCGACCGATTCCAGGGCGGCGGTAACCCGGCGGCGGCGCTGCGCGGGCCTGGCGCCGAGCGGGATGAGCGCGGATTCGACGTTCTCGGCCGCGGACAAGGTGGGAACCAGGTTGAAGGCCTGGAAGATGAACCCGATCGATTCGGCCCGCAGCCGGGTGACGTGCGCCTCGCGGAGCTGGGCCAGGTCGCGACCGGCGAAGGAGACGGTCCCGGTGCTGGGCCGGTCCAGGGTCCCGAGGACCTGCAGCAGGGTGCTCTTGCCGTGCCCGGTGCGGCCCTGGACGGCGAGCCATTCGCCGTCCCCGATGACCAGGCTCACCCCGCGCAGCGCGGCGATGGTGCGCCGGCCCTTCTGGTAGTTCTTGGTGACGTTGCTCAGCTCATACATGACCAGGCTCCCTCACGCCACCCTGGCCAGGGCTTGCGCCGGGCGCAGCTGGCTGATCCGCCACCCGCCGGCCGCCCCGGCGATCAGGGCCGCGGCAATGGCCAGGGTCACCGCTACCACGATGGCGCCGACGGTGACCGGGGCCGTGAACGGGACGGCGACGGTATGGGTGGCGTTCGGGTTGGCGAAAGCCTGCACCGGGCCGCCGACCGTGCCGTGGAAGATGCCGCCGCCCGCGGACAGGCCGCCGCCGAAGCCGCCCTGGCCGGTGTTGCTGGTCTGCACGGTGGCGGTCAGCTTCGGCGCGACCGCGGCCGCGGCCGCCGCGCCGCCCAGCCCGAGGGCCACCCCGGCCGCGGCCCCGGCAATGCCCATGGCCAGGGTTTCGCCCATGACCTGGGCGGTGATCCGTCCGCTGCGCCAGCCCAGCGCCTTGAGCGTGCCGAACTCGCGAACCCGCCGCCCTACGGCGGCCACGGTCAGCAGGCTGGCCACCGCGACCGAGGCCAGCAGCGCCAGCACCGCCAGCCAGGTGCCCAGGCTGCTGGCCAGCTGCGCGGTGGTCTTCAGTGACCCGGTCACGCTATTGGCGAGGCTGGCGGAGTTGGTCACGGTAGCCGACGGCAGCAGCCGGGAGATCTCCCCGGTCACCGCGGCGACGTCGGCGGCGCTGGCGGCTTGCACGTAGACGGTGTTCACCTTGCCGTCGAGCCCGGACAGGGCCTGGGCACGGGCCAGCGGTATATAGAGCTGCGGCGCGTTGCTCCCCGCCGCCTGGCGGACGATCCCGGTCACCGTGAACCTGGCCCCGGCGATGGTGACCGCCGAGCCGGCCCTCAGCCCGTGGGCCGCGGCGTAGGCGGCGTCCGCCACTGCCACGTGCGCGTCCGGCTGGCTGGCCGTGAAGGCCCGGCCGGAGGCCAGCCGCGCCGCGGCCAGCGGGCCAAGCGCCCCATGGCCGGGGTCCACGCCGGTGACGCTGACCTGGACCGGGGGCTGGAAGCCCGTCGGCGGGGGAGCGTTGTCGGCCGGGATCGTCGTCTTGATCTCGGTCAGCAGCAGGCCCCCGGCGGCGGCGCTGACATCCCTCAGCCGGGCGATGGCTGCCACCGCCGACGCGCTCATCGTGCCCTGGGTCGGGCTGGACAAGGTGTCAGAGTGCTGAACGTACGGCTCGGGGGTGATCTGCGCCATGCCGCCGGGGGCGGGCGCGGTCGCCGTGGTGACCGTGATATCGGTTCCCACCCCGAACAGCGCTCCCAGCACCTTGCCCTGCGCGGTGCGCGCCCCCGACGACAGCGCGGTGACCGTGATCACCAGGCCGATCCCCACGGCGAGCCCGAGGGCGGTCACCACGGCCTGCCGCATCCGGCGCCGCAGCTCGCGGCGCAGGTAGGTGAAGAAGAACACGACAACCTCCGGTAAGCGGCCGGGATCAGGCTCCCGGAAGACGGAAGGATGACTGATCAGATCGAGACCGTGCCCAGCCGCAGCTGGTCCAGCAGCGCCGCGGCTTCGGCATCCCCCTCATCGGCGCGCTTGCGCATCGCCTCATGCAAGGTGACCAGCGCGGTCAGGTACTGGGCGTGGGTGAACCCGCGGGCCCCCGCAGCGCCGCGGAACCGGTGCGCGACCGCGGCCGGGACCCGGCGCAGCATGATGTCCTCGAACTCCCGGCCCCCGGCGCTGTCCTCCTCGGCCGCGAAGAACATGACGTTCTTCCCCGGCTGGAACGCAGGCCCCGGGGGAAACGACGCGCGGAACGTCCCGGGCTCGCCTTCGTCCGCGGTCTCGTTATCAGGCATAACTACCTCGCTTTGATACATGACGCTATCTTGATAGCGCACGTGATCAACGCTGTCAACATGACCGTAGTAAGGCAACCGCCCGTTGGCTGGAAGATGAGCCACTGCACCACGCCGCACCACCAACGCGGTCCTCACCGGCGGGGCGCACATGTGACCGCCATCTACTGGTCGTCGCCCACACCAGAGTGAGGCAGCGGTACGACACGACCGCCGCGACCACGGCTACCGGATGGTGACGCCGGAGCGCTCCAGCCACCGGTTGATGTCGAGCAGGAACCCGGTGGGCGCCGTGATGCTCGGCTGGATCGCCATGAAGCCGGGCAGGCGCGGGTCGCGCGCGTAGGCCTCGGTGAGCCGTTCCCTGTCAATCAGGTCGAACAGCGGCGCGCGAGGCTGGCGCAGCAGGTCGCGTAGCTGCGCGTCGATCGCCCGCCCGTAGGCCTGGTCGGCCGCGCCCGGGTAGATGCTCTTGCGGCGTGTGCGCAGGTTCTCCGGGAGGAGGCCGGTCGCGGCGGCGCGCAGCAGGCCCTTCTCCGCCCCGCCGGCCTCCTTCATGGCCCACGGGACGTTCCACACGTACTCGACCAGCCGGTGGTCGGTGAACGGCACCCGCACTTCCAGCCCGCAAGCCATGCTGAGCCGGTCCTTGCGATCGAGCAGGAGCGGCAGCCAGCGGGTCAGCCCGAGGTAGAGGACCTCTCGTATCCGGCGGTCCTCGGGACTCTCGCCCGCCAGCCGGGGGACCTCGGCCACCGCCTGGGCGTACCGGTCGGCGGCGTACTC
This sequence comes from Streptosporangiaceae bacterium, assembly GCA_025934375.1. Lineage (GTDB taxonomy): Bacteria > Actinomycetota > Actinomycetes > Streptosporangiales > Streptosporangiaceae > Trebonia. The sequence goes on from JAICYD010000087.1 coordinate 5,208, forward strand.
ATCCAGCCTGATCGCCGAGCGGACCGACGGGGTCAGCAACGGCGCCCACGAGCCGCCAGCGGCCCAGGGGAACGTGGGCGCGGCCAGCAGCGCGGGGACGTGATACCAGGCGTAGCCGCCGAAGACCTCATCCGCCGACTCGCCGGACAGCGCCACCGTCGAGTGCTGGCGGATCTCGCGGGACAGCAAGTACATCGAGACCCACATGTCGCCCATGGTGGGCAGGTCGTGCGCGGCCAGCGGCGCCCACTGAGCCTCGACCAGGTCCTCGGCGGACAGCATGACAGTGTTGTGCCTGCTGTCCATGTGCTCGGCGGCGGCCCGCGCGAACGGCTCGTCGTGGCTGGGGCGGAACTGGTCCGGCGTGAACGCGTCGGCGCTGCCGACGAAGTCGACCGAGTACGTGGCCAGCTTGGCCCGGTCGCGCCGCATCAGGCTGTCCGCCGCCAGCGCGGAGACGACGCTGGAGTCCAGGCCGCCGGACAGCAGGCTGCACTGCGGCACGTCAGCGACAGTCTGCCGGTGCACGATGTCGGCCAGCAGCTCGCGGACCTTCGAGGCCGCGGTCGCGAGGTCGTCGGTGTGCTCGCGCGCCTCCAGCGTCCAGTACGGCGACGTCCGCACGCCGAAGCGGCCAACCCGCACGAACGTGCCCGGCCGGACCTGCGACATCCCCCGGTAGACGCCGTGCCCCGGCGTCCCGGTGCCGGCCTGGCCGAACAACTCGGCCAGGCCCTCGGCGTCGATCTCGGCGCGGAAGTCCGGGTGCGCCAGAATCGCCTTCGGCTCGGAGCCGAACAGCACGCCGTCCGGCAGCGGCGCGTAGTACAGCGGTTTCACGCCGAGCCGGTCCCGGGCCAGCAGCAGCTCCTGGCGCCGCCCGTCCCAGATGCCGAACGCGAACATGCCATTCAGCCGGGCGACGCAGTCCGCGCCCCACTGCAGGTAGGCACGGAGCACCACCTCGGTATCTGAGCGCGTCCTGAACTCGTGCCCGAGGGTCCCCAGTTCGCTGCGGAGCTCGGTGAAGTTATAGACCTCGCCGCTATAGGTCAGCACGACGTCGTCCGAGTCCCCGGTGCCCGCCAGCATCGGCTGCTGGCCGCCCTCCAGGTCGATAACCGACAGCCTCCGGTGACCGATCGCCGCGTGCCCGGAGCACCATACCCCGCCCGCGTCCGGCCCCCGGTTTGCCATCGTCAAGGTCATCGCCTCGATCGCGGACCGCTCGCCCCCCAGGTCACGCCCGAAGTCCACCCATCCCGTGATCCCGCACACGATCCTCGTCTCCCCTCCCGCGGGCCACCCGCCCGCTCCCAGGCGGCCATGCGTCAACAACATATTACGAGCTGATTAAGCGGCAATTAAGCGCGTGGCCGTGCTGGCCGGAAACAACCCCAGCCGCCACGGCGACGATCGCGGCCGGCAGGCCCAGCGGCAGGCTGACCCACGGAATCAGGCGGGCTGGCGTCCGGGGTGGCCCGTACGATGCGAGGCATGGCGGCGAAACATGGCTCGACGGTCGGCAGCAGGGTTGAGCAGCGGGCTTGAGTACGATGCGGGCCATGACCAGGAAGCGAGCCGAGACGCTGCTGGAGCTGATGCACCAGATCGAGTACTTCACCCTTGCCCGGGCGTGGGCGGCCCTGACCGATGATGAGTTCTTCTGGGAGCCGTTCACGACGACCTGGAGCATCCGCCGCCAAGACGAGTGCAGGACACCGAGCCCGTTCGGAGCCGGCGAGTGGGTGGCTGACTTCGCGGTCCCTGAGCCAGCCCCGGTCCCGGTGACCACCATCGCCTGGCTGTACTGGCACATGGGATCGATGCCAGGCCGCCTGTGCGACACCGACCTCCTGGGCGGGACGCGCACCATGGCCAGCGGCTGGACGTCCCCCTACCTGACTCATCACCCGATCTTCACCAGCGCCGCCGAGGCCGTCAGCCAGCTGCGCGACGGCTGGCACAGACTGCGCGGGGCGATCGAGCGAGCCGGCGACGACCAGCTCGAAGTGACGACCGCCGGGTACACCTACGCCGCCGAGCCGCCAAGAGGCGGCCTGTGCGTCGCCGGCCCGCCGGGCCCCGCGCACCCCGCCACGCACTTCATCGCGGCCACGCTCAACGAGGTAGGCCACCACGGGACTCAGATCGGCGCCCTGCGCGATGCCTACGCGTGGCGACATTCGACCGCCGGCGACACGGCGACCTGACAAGACCGCCGGCATGATCGCCCGGCATGCCGTCCCATCTCCACCAGGTTCTAGCGGTTTAACCGTCGGCCGCCGGCTGGAGCGGGAAGTGGCACGCCGCCCGGTGGCCAGGCCCGAACGATCGCAACGGCGGCTCCTGCGCCGCGCATGCCTCTTGAGCGAGCCGGCACCGGGTCCGGAACCGGCAGCCAGACGGCGGGCTGACCGGGCTGGGCAGCTCGCCGGTGACGGCGGGCCCGGGCTTGGCCCGCTCCGTGCCCGGGTCCGGAACCGGGACGGCGGCCAGCAGGGCCGCCGTGTAAGGGTGCGCGGCCCGGGAGTAGATATCCTCGGCGAGGCCGAGCTCGACCAGCTTGCCCAGGTACATGACGCCGATCCGGTCCGCCAGGTACCTGACCACCGCTAGGTCGTGCGAGATCACCACGTAGGTAAGCCGGTGGGCAGCCTGCAGCCGCCTCATCAGGTTCAGCACTTGCGCGCGGATGGAGACGTCCAGCGCGCTGACCGGCTCGTCCGCCACGATCAGGCGCGGGTTCAGGGCGAGGGTCCGGGCTAGGCTGATCCGCTGCCGCTGGCCGCCGGAGAACTCGTGCGGATACCGGTCGGCTGCCTCTCGCGGCAGGCCAACCTCCGCGAGCAGTTCCCCGACGCGGGCGCGCCGTGACTGCCGGCTGCCAGCGTGCTGGATGGCCAGCGGCTCGCCGACGATCGAACCCACCCGCATTCGCGGGTCCAGCGAGGCATGCGGATCCTGGAACATCAGCTGCAAGTCACGGCGCTGGCGCCGCAGCTCGCCGCCGCTCAGCGTCGATACCTCCAGTCCGTCCAGGGTGACGCCACCGGAATCGGGCTTCTCCAGGGCCACGATCATCTTCCCGATCGTGGTCTTCCCGCAGCCGGACTCCCCCACCAGCCCGAACGTCGTCCCTGCGGCCACGCTGAATGAGACGCCGGACACCGCGTGCACGGCGCCCCCCCTCCGCCGCAGCACGCCGCGCGCAGTCACCGGGTACTCCTTCACCAGGTCCCGCAGCTCAAGCAACGAGCCGGCGGTGCCGCCTTCAGCCGCGCCGGAGGGGATGGCCTGCGCCGGGTCCCGCGGGGCGCGCCCGGTCAGCCGGGCCGGGGCTCCGTTCCCCCAGGCCACGCCAGACGGCCCGTCAACCGGGTGCCAGCAGGCGAACAGGTGACCGCCGGCCGCCCCGGCCAGCGGCGGCTCATCAGCCCGGCACTCGCCGGTGGCCCGCGGGCACCGCGCCGCGAACCGGCACCCGGCAGGCGGGCTGGCCAGGTCCGGCGGCAGGCCCGCAATGGCCGGCAGCGCCTGCGCCTTGTCCAGGTCAAGGCGCGGGATGGACGCCAGCAGCCCCTGGGAGTACGGGTGCCGCATCCTGGCGAACAGTGCGCCCGCTTCGGCGGTCTCCACCACCCGGCCGGCGTACATGACGCTGACCCGGTCGGCGTGCCCGGCGATAACCCCCATGTCGTGCGTGATCAGCAGCATCGCCATGCCGAGGCGGTCCTTGAGGTCTCGCAGCAGCGCGAGTATCTGCGCCTGGATGGTGACGTCCAGGGCGGTGGTCGGCTCGTCGGCGATCAGCAGCCGCGGCTCGCAGGCCAAAGCCATGGCGATCATCACGCGCTGGCGCAGCCCCCCGGACAGCTGATGCGGATAGTCGTTCAGCCGCTCCCGGGGCCGGGGCATGCCGACCAGGGACAGCACCTCCGCGGCGCGATCCAGCGCCGCCGCCCGCGGTGCGCCGCGGTGCAGCCTCACCGGCTCGGCCACCTGATAGCCAATGGTCTTGGTCGGGTCCAGCGACGTCAGCGGATCCTGGAAGATCATCGAGATCTCATTGCCGCGGATCCGCCGCAGGTCATCGCGGCGCAGTCCGACGAGCTCGCGGCCATCGAGCCTGACCGACCCTCCGATGACCGCGCCGCCCGGAGGCAGCAGGCCGATCACCGACAGGGCCGTCATCGACTTGCCGCAGCCAGACTCGCCGACCAGGCCGAGTGTCTCGCCGGCCTCGATGCGCAGGTCAGCGTTTCCGACCGCGTGCACCACCGAGTCGCCCCGCCGGATGTGAGTCGACAGGTTCCGCACCTCAAGCACGGGCGTCATGCGGCTGCCTCGACTTCCTCCGACAGCTTCACCCAACTTTTTTCACCATAATACCGATCTATAAAGTGGTATTCCATCGACACCAATCATATGATTATCCGGAAGCTCGCCAATCATCAATAGGCGATAGGGAAGCAAGGGACTCGGTATGGGCCTCATACATCGCGCGGCTGGCGTAGCCGCGGCGGCAGCGCTGGCCGCGGCGGTCACGGCGTGCAGCAGCGGCACGACCGGCGGCGGCTCCTCCTCCTCCTCCTCGGGCAAGCCGCAGCAGGGGGGCACCGTGACGCAGGCGTGGGTGGGCGCGACGCCGAACTTCATCTTCCCGTATGCCCCCGCGACCAATACCGACGGGTACAACGTGAACCTGACCGTGCCGCTGTGGCCTCCGCTGTCCTTCGACGGCCAGGGCGGTCAGTCCGTTGTCAACCGGCAGGAGTCGCTGTACGGCTCGCTCGGCTACAGCAACGGCAACAAGACCGTCACGATGACGCTGAAGAGCTGGAAATGGTCCGACGGCGCCCCGATAACCAGCCGGGACTTCACCTTCACCTACAACCTGCTGAAGGCGAACTACCAGAACTGGATCAACTACATTCCCGGCACGTTCCCCACCGACGTGGCGAGCGTCGCCGTCAAGGACGCGCACACCCTGGTGATCACCCTCACCCAGCCCACCAGTCCGGACTTCTTCGCCGGCGACGTGCTCAACAACGTCCAGCTGATCCCGCAGCACGCCTGGGACAAGGAGTCGGCCGTCGGCCCGGTCGGCGACTACGACCAAGCGCCGGCCGGGGCGAAGGCGGTGTATGACTTCCTGCAAAAGCAGGGCAGCCAGATCAGCTCCTTCACCACCGACCCGCTGTGGAAGGTGGTGGATGGCCCGTGGACGCTGTCCCAGTTCAACAGCGACGGCACCGTCTACGGCTACACGCCGAACAAGAACTACTCCGGCCCGGACAAGCCCCGCCTGTCCACGGTGCTGAACCAGTCGTTCACCACGGACACCGCCATGCTCGACGCGCTGCGCGCGGGAAGCTCCGTGCAGGCCGCGGCGCTGCCGCTCAACGACCTCAACCAGGCGGCCCGGCTCAAGGCCGAGGGCTACTCAACGACCCCGGTTCCGATCCCCGGGGTCGCGGGCATCCAGCCGAACTTCTATAACGCCCAGGTCGGCGCGGTGTTCCGGCAGCTTTACATCCGCCAGGCCATCGAAGAGCTGATCAACCGGCCGCAGATCGTGTCGAAGGTCTACAGCGGGTACGCCGACCCGGGCAACGGGCCAGTGCCGGCCGCGGCGTTCCCCAACTGGGCCTCCCCGCTGGAGAAGTCCGGCGGCCCGTACCCTTATTCGCCCTCCGGCTCGGTGGCGCTGCTGAAGGCGCACGGCTGGAAGGTGGTGCCGGGCGGGGTGTCCACCTGCCAGAGCCCCGGCGCCGGACCGTCCCAGTGCGGCGCCGGCATCGCGGCCGGCCAGCCGCTCGCGTTCCAGCTTGAGTACTCATCGGGCCGGGCCACGACTGATGAGCAGAACGCTGCCATCCAGTCCTCCGAAGAGCAGGCCGGCATCAAGCTCACCCTCAAGCCAGAACCGTTCAACACGCTGATCGGGAACACCGGGGTCTGCACCGCCAAGAGCCACGCGCAGAACTGCGGATGGCAGCTCCTCGAGCTTGGCTATGACCCCTACGGGCTGTACCCGGCGGACAACGGCAACTTCGCCACCGGCGGGAACAGCAACTATGGCGGCTACTCCGACCCCGAGGCCGACGCCCTGATCAACGCGACGCTCCAGAGCTCCGGCACGCAGGCCTTCTTCCAGTACGAGGACTACGTGGCCCGCCAGCTGCCATACCTGTGGCTGCCGCTACGCGAGGGCCTTGAGATCTACAAGAGCAACCTGGGCGGGTACGCGCCGACCAACCCGTTCTCCGAGAGCCTCGACTTCCAGACCTGGTACTTCACTAAATGACCGGTTACCTGGCCCGGCGGGTCGGGCAGGCCGTCGTGGTGGTGATCGGCGTCATGATCGTGACGTTCATCCTGATCCACCTGGAGCCCGGCAGCGTGGCCCGGTCCATCCTGGGGATCCGGGCCACCAGCGACCGGATCGCGATCTTCAACGCGACCTACGGGCTCAACCAGCCGCTGTACCGGCAGCTGATCAGCTACGTGGAGCAGGTCGCCCACGGGAACCTTGGCACCTCGTACTACCTGCAGCAGCCGGTGTCCGGCCTGTTCGCGCAGCGGCTGCCGCGAGACCTGCTGCTGCTCGGCGCCTCCACGGTCCTGGCGTTGCTCCTCTCGCTGCCGATGGGCATCTACCAGGCGGTACGGCGCGGCGGGATCGCCGACAACCTGCTGGGCGCGGCGTCGTTCACGCTGTACTGCATGCCCGCGTTCTGGATCGCGGTGATGTTGGTCGCCCTCCTCGCGATACAGACGCACGTGTTCTTGCCCGAGGCGCCGTCCGGGACCTCAGTCGGCTCGATGCTGGCCCAGCCCCGCGCGCTGGCGCTGCCGGTCCTGACGCTGACGCTCGTCCAGGTCTCCGGCTTCAGCCGCTACATGCGCTCGGCGGCGATTGACGTCCTCGCCCAGGACTTCCTGCGCGTGGCCAGGGCCAAAGGCCTGCCCGAGCGGCTGGTCCTGTCCCGGCACGTGCTACGCAACGCGCTGCTCCCGGTCGTCACGATCGTCGGCCTGTCGCTGCCCGGCCTGGTCACCGGCGCGATCGTCGTCGAGGAGGTTTTCAACTACCAGGGGATGGGCCTCCTGTTCTTTGACGCCGCGACCCATCATGACTTCCCTGTCCTGCTGGGCTCCACCCTGATCGTCGGGGTGGCCACCGTCGCCGGCAGCCTGCTCGCGGACATCGCCTACGCGCTGCTGGATCCCAGGATCCGTTATGCCAGCCGGTGACCTGGGCCCCGGGCGGCTCATGCTGGCCGCCTTCGCGCGCAACTGGCAGGCCAGGATCGGCGCCGGCACGATCATCGCACTGGCGTTGTTCTGCTTCGCCGGGCCACTGCTCTACCGGACCAACCAGGTCACCGTGAACCTGAACCTCAAGGACCTCGCGCCCGGTGGCAGCCATCCGCTCGGCACTGACGACACCGGGTACGACGTGCTCGGCCGCCTCATGCTCGCCGGCCAGTCCTCCCTGGAGCTCGGCTTCACCGTGGCGATCGCGACCACCGTCCTCGGCACCGCCTACGGCGCGGTCGCCGGGCTCGCCGGCGGGATCTCCGACGCCATCATGATGCGGGTCATCGACACGCTCCTGGCGATCCCGTGGCTGGTGCTGCTGCTGATCATGGTCAACATCTTCCCGCCCAGCCTGTGGACGATCATCGCGCTGCTGACCGTGCTGTCCTGGCTCGGTGTCGCCCGGCTGGTCCGCGGCGAGGTGATCTCGCTGCGCGCCCGCGAGTTCGTGCTGGCCGCGCGGACCATGGGCGCCGGCACCAGCCGGATCCTGGCCACTCACATGATCCCGAACGCGATCGGGGTGATCATCGTCAGTGCCACCTTCAGCGTCGCCGACTCGATCCTGGCGCTGTCCACGCTCAGCTTCCTCGGCCTCGGGCTGCCACCTCCGCACACGGACTGGGGAACGATGCTCACCAGCGGCCTCGATGACCTGTTCAACGGCTACTGGTGGCTCGTCTACCCGCCCGCCGCCATCCTCATCGTCACCATCGTCGCGTTCAGCCTGGCCGGCGACGCGATCCGCGACTCACTCGACGCCCGGCTGCGACGATAAGCGCTCGCTGCCGCACGGCGGCGCAGCCCTCGTGTGTCAGCCGATGTGGCGGTGCACGTCCTGTGCCTTGGACGGGCCTGGCTCGGCGGCGGCGATCCACGGCCCGGGTGCCGACGGGTCGATGATCCCGTCTTCCAGCCATGCGTAGCGACCGTTGAGTACATGCCGCGCCAGCGCCGAGTCGGGTGCGTCGGTGTTGCTCCAGAGCTGGCCGAACAGCTCCTCGGCCCTCAGCCGGGCCTGGGCGCAGAACAGGCCGGCGAGCTCGTACGCGGTCGCGCCCCGGTCTGTGCCGGTGCCGTCGGTCGCATCCAGCTGCGCCCGGACGCAGGCGGCGCTCATCGCGAATAGCTCCGCGCCGATATCCACGATCCGGCCGAGGAAGCCCTGCTTGCGCTCCAGCCGGCCCTGCCACCGCGCCATGCCGTAGAAGGTAGCCCGGGCCAGCTTCCGGCTTGCGCGTTCCACGTAACGCAGGTGGGCCGCTAGCGGGCCGAACTCGCCGTAAGCGCCCGGCCGCTGCCCTTCGCCGGTTACCAGCGTGGGCAGCCACCGGGCGTAGAACCCGCCCGCCCGGGCCGCCGCCCGGGCGCGGCGGGCTGGCGCGAGCCCGGGATCGATGAGCTCGCCGGCCGCGGACAGGTGGGCGTCTACCGCCTCACGTGCGATGAACAGCCGCATGATCTCCGAAGATCCCTCGAAGATCCGGTTGATGCGCATGTCCCGCAGCATCTGCTCAGCGGGCACGCCCCGCTCGCCGCGCGCGGCCAGGGAGGCGGCAGTCTCATAGCCGCGTCCGCCGCGGACCTGCACCAGCTCGTCAGCGATCTTGCTGGCCATTTCCGAGCAGTACAGCTTGGCCAGCGCCGCCTCGATGCGGATGTCGTTGCGCTTGTCGTCCGCCAGCTGGCTGGACAGCTCGACCACTGCCTCCAGCGCGTAGCCGGTCGCGGCGATGAACGAGATCTTCTTGGCGACCGCCTCGTGCTCGCCGATGGGTCGTCCCCACTGCACCCGTTCGCCCGACCACTCCCGGGCTATCTTGAGCGCCAGCTTCGCGGTCGCCGCACAGCTGGCGGGCAGCGACAGCCTGCCCGTGTTCAGCGTCGTCAAGGCGATCTTCAGCCCCTGCCCTTCCCGGCCGACGCGGCTCGCGGCCGGGACCCGGACCTCATGGAACCTGGTCAGCCCGTTTTCCAGGCCGCGCAGGCCCATGAACGCATTCCGCCGCTCGACGGTAATCCCGGCCGCGGCGCCCTCCACGACAAAGGCGGTGATCCCGCCGTCGTGACCGGTGCCGGGCGGCACCTGGGCCATCACCACGAGCAGGTCCGCGATCACCCCGTTGGTCGTCCACAGCTTGACGCCCTCCAGCACGTAATCAGACCCGTCAGCAGATGGCGTCGCGGTCATGGCGAGCCTGGCCGGATCAGAGCCGACATCCGGCTCGGTCAGCAAGAACGCGCTGATCTCGCCGCGAGCGCACCGGGGCAGGTAACGCCGCTTCTGCTCCCCGGTCCCGAACAACGCCAGCGGCTGCGGCACGCCGATCGACTGGTGCGCCGACAACAGCGCAGCCAGTGCCGGCGAGGCCGACCCGGCGATCATCAGCGCCCGGTTGTAATACAGATTGCTGAGTCCCAGGCCGCCGTATTCCGGCGCCGATCTTCATGCCGAACGCCCCTACGGCAGCCAGGCCCCTCACCACTTCATCGGGTATCCGCGCGTCGCGCTCGATCAGCGCGCCGTTCACCGAGGCCTCGCAGAACTCCCGCAGCCGGCCGCAGAACTCCTCTCCGCGGCGACTGGCATCCTCACCAGGGCGCGGATGCGGGTGAATCAGCCCCAGCTGGAAGTCACCCAGGAAAAGCTGCCTGCCGAAGCTGGGCAGATGCCACCCCGACTCCCTGGCTCCCTCTGCCAGCCGGCGCGCCTCGCGCTCGCCGGCACGCTGGGCACGATCTGCCTGGTGCTCACTCATAGCTTGTCCTGTCCGAAGGGATCACCGCAGACACCGGCTGGTCCTACCCCCCGGTAACACGCTCATTCCGATGGCCATCGCTGGGAATTCCGGCGCGTCGGCCGGGGCTACGCGTTGAACGGGCACGGGACCGCGCACCTGGACTTAGGTTCGGAGGTTCGCGAGTTGGGGGTAACGGGTTAGTGGCCGGGCCGGAAGATCTCGACGGCCTCGCGGCATGCGTAGTAGATGAGGATATAGCCGGCGACGGGGTCGGCCCACCACCAGCCGAGCGCAGCGTTGAGGGCAAGGCCTGTCATCACGGCGGTGGCGAGCAGGCCGTCTATGAGGGTGACGCGTCCCTCAGTGCGCAGGACCGGGTTGCCGAGCGCAGTGCCGGTTCGGGCCTTGCCGGCGGCCAGGGCGAACATGGTCGCCGCGGTGACCGCGGTCCAGGCAATCCCGGCCAGGCTGTGCCCGGGGTGGTAGCCGACGGCGAGCACGACGCTGGACTGTACGGCCAGGTAGACGGCCAGCATCGTGAAAGCGGCGCCGATCAGGCGGAGGGCGCGCTGCTGCCGCCCCTGGCCGGTGCCGGACAATTCCCAGATCACCACGGTGGACGCGCCGATCTCGATCAGCGAGTCAAGCCCGAACCCGGCGAGGGCGACGGAGCGCGCGGTAATCGCGGTGATCGCGACCACCGCGATCCCGGCGATGTTCCAGCCGAGGGTGATGTATTCGAGGATGAACCCGCGGCGCAGCAGCAGCGCCCTGTCCCGGATGTCTTGTCCAGCGGCTGTCACCAAGGCATCGTCGCACGGCGAGGCCTGGGCGCCTAGCTGGCCGCCTCGGTGTGGCCGCCAGCCTTCCCGTTAGTCGTTTCTGGCTGCCTCCGGGCCCGTGATGCGGGTCAGGATCGGGAACGTCGCCGCGATGATCGCCAGGGACACGATGATGCCGCCGACGGTCAGCAGGTAGTACGCCAGGCCCGGCGCGACCATCGGGCGGTTCTGCGCCTCTGTCGCGTACATCGCGGCGGCGCCGAAGCCCGTCCCGATCGCCGCAACCGCCACAGTCAGCAGCGGGACCGCGCCCTCCAGCGCGACGACGCCGCGTAGCGTGGACAGCCGTGCGCCGGTGAGCCGCAGCAGGCTGAACGGCCGCTTGCGCTCCGTGAGCCCCGCCGCGATGCCCGCCGCCAGCGTGCACCCGGCGATCGCCAGGCTGACCAGGATCACCACGTTGGCGAGCTGCTGGTAGCCGGAGTTGTGCGAGTTGTCCTGCGCGGCGATGTCGGCATACGTGGACGGCGGGGAAACCGCCGGGTAAACGCTCGCCTCCAGCAGCGTCCGCGCCCGCTCGACTGTCGCCGTGGCGCCGTTCGTCGCCACGATGAAGCCGTCAACGCCGAGGGCGTCGAGCCCGGCGGCCGGCACGTTCGCGGCCGGCCAGGTGTACGTGTCCACGTTCGAGCTGAAGCCGAGGGGACCCCTGAAGCCATCCGCCGGGAACTCGGCCGTTGCCGCGCCGGCCGGGCAGCGGCCGAGCGCGGGCACGGTCGCCAGCTGCGCGCACGAGACCACGCCGGCCGGGACCGGGGTGACGCTGCCGACGGCGCTGACGCCGAACGTGTTAACGCCGAGGTTCTCGAAACGACCAGGGATCGTCAGCCCGGGAACCGCGCGCACCACGAGCATCCCCTGGACGCCGGGCACCGCGCTCAGCTGGGCGGCGAGGAGCGCGGCGGGCGCGGCCGGCCCCGGGTTCGCGGTGCCAGGCCGCATTCCCGGGCCGCTGTCCCGGGCGACCGCATTCGATGCCGATATCTGCGCGGTCAGCACGTGCGACTCGGCGATGTCGCCGAACCTGGTGGGGTCCTTGGCGTCCTGCGTGGTGATCGCGATCGTCGCGATGGTGGTGACCAGCAGCGCGAGCACCAGGCCGCTGACGGAACGGAACGCCGCTCGCGGGTCGTCGCCGATGCGCCGCGCGGCGATCAGCGTGCCTGGGCGGCTGGTCCACCGGGCCATGAGCCGCGCGGCGGCCATGGTGAGCCACGGCCCGGCGATGAACAGCCCGATGATGATCAGCGCGAAGCTGGACGCGTTCGCCTGGATCTGCCCCTGGATCGAGGCCGGGTGCCCGTGCGCCTCCCAGAAGCCGAGCTCAGCGAGGCCGAGGAGCAGCGGCCCCACCCGCCAGGCACCAGGCGGCTTTGGCGTCACCCGGCGCGCGACGCCGAGCGGGGCGATGTTCACCCGGCGCAGCGCCAGTCGCGCTGCCACAGCGGCGGCCACCGGCACGCCGGCCGCGACGACGATGACGTCGAACAGGCTGAGCGTCAGTTGCCCGGGGAAGAATGGCTGGCCGACGAACGGGATGCCCGCCACCGGGATGCGCAGCCCGAAGAAGATCGCGAACCCGGTGGCCACGCCCAGCAGCGCCGCCGCGGTCGACTCCACCGCCGCGAGCACGGACACCTGCGTGCGAGTCGCGCCCGCCAGGCGCATCGCCGCGAACCGCTCCTCCCGGCGGGCGGCCGACAGCCGGGTCGCGGTGCCGATGAAGATCAGTACCGGCAGCAGGATCGCCAGCGCGACGACGGACAAGATCACGTTGGTCCCGCTCGCCGGCGCACCGGTGTCGGCCGGCATGTACTTGAGCCCGTTGGGGTTATAGTCCGGCGGGAACTGCCGCCGATGCCCTTTCCTGGCGGGGGAAATCGCGATATTCGCGCCGAGGTCGCCCGGCACGGTCGTCGCGATAGCGGTCACCTTTGCGCTGCCCACGGCCATCGCCAGTTGCGCGGGGGTGCGCCCGACGATGATGACGAGCGAGTTAGGCGAGGGCAGCGCGGCGTCACCGATGATCCCGGCCAGGTGCCCCGGGTAGCGGTCAGCCAGCTGGGCCGCCGGAACGGGCCGCAGCAGCGCCGCGAGCGCGGGCGAGGCGTAGTACGTCCCCGGCGCCGGGTCATGGGACAGCCCCGGCGGCACCGGAGAGGAAGCGCCGGTGGCCGCGACGTCAAAGCGGCTGATCGTCTGGCCGTCATAGACGTCGCTGGCTGGGTGCCACCACAGCGGCGCGACCCCCGTGGCCGGCCCCAGCGCCGCCCACTGGGTGCCGGTCCAGAACCACGCGTGCCGGCTGTTCCACGCGGTGACCGCGTTGGTCGAGGCCACTGCCGTGAGCAGCAGTCCGACGCCGAGCCCGACCGCGACCGCCAGGATGACCAGCCGGGTAACGGCCTCGCGCCCCCCGCTCACGGCCAGCCGCAGCCCAAGCCTCACTGTGCCGGGCCCGTTCATACCGGAACGGCTAGCGTCCCGTTCGAGCGTGCCGACCGCGCTCATGGCTTTGCCCCGGTGAGCGTGCCGACCGTGCCGTCCCGCACGACGACCTCGCGGTCGGCGTACGCGGCGACCCGGGCGTCGTGGGTGACCAGGACGACCGTGGTCCCCTGCTCGCGGGCCGCGCCCACCAGCAGGTTCATCACCAGCTCGCCGGACATCGAGTCCAGCGCCCCGGTCGGCTCGTCGGCGAACAGCACTTCGGGCTCGGCGACCAGGCTGCGGGCAAGCGCGACGCGCTGCGCCTGCCCGCCAGACAGCTCACCGGACCGCCGGGACTCGAGCCCGTCCAGCCCGAGCGTGGGGAACCACGTGCGGGCCGCCGCCATCGCCGGCCCGCGCCGCATGCCGGACAGCAGCAACGGCAGCGCTACGTTCTCCTCGGCGGTGAGCTCGGGCACGAGCTGCCCCGACTGGAACACGAACCCGAACCGGCCGCGGCGCAGCGCACTGCGCTTGTCGTCGCTGAGCCGGTCGAGCCGCATCCCGTTGAAGTGCACTTCCCCCGCGGAAGGGACCAGGATCCCGGCCAGGCAGTGCAGCAGCGTCGACTTCCCGGACCCGCTGGGCCCCATGACGGCGACGATCTCGCCCTTGGCGACGCCGAGCGACGCCCCGCGCAGCGCCGGCGTGCTGCCGAACGACAGCGACAGATCGACGGCCTCGATGAACCTCCCGGACGCGCCGTGCCCGTGTCCCGTGACACTGAGGCGCGGGGCGCGGTGCTCAGGGGCGCGGTGCCCGGCGGCGTTGTGATCGCCAGTCATGACTGCCCCTGCACTGTCCGCGCGATCATGTCCAGCCGCGCCGCCGTGTGGTCGATCCATCGCAGGTCCGCCTCCAGGCGATAGAGGGCGTGGTCGGCGAGCAGCACGTCGAGGGTGCCGCCCTGCCGCTTGAACTCAGTGAGCTCGCGCATCCGCTGCAGGTGCGCCGCCCGCTGGACGTCAAGGTAGTTGCCGGCGTGCTTGCCGAGAATGAGCGCGAGCACGACCTTGGCGAACAATTCGCTCTGCAGGTCGGGCTCCGGCGGTGCGGGCTCTGCGAGCCACTTTTCCACGTCGGCGACGCCCTCGTCGGTGATGATGTACCGGCGCCGTTCCGGGCCGGCCCCTTGCTCGACGGGCCCGGCCACGGCCTTCCCGTCCCTGGCCAGCCGCGACAAGGTGGCATACACCTGGCTGTAGCGCAGCGGCCGCCCTTGCCCGAAGTAAGCGTCGTAGTCGCGCTTCAGGTCATACCCATGGCTGGGCCCGCGCTCGAGCAGCCCCAACAGCGTCAGCGGAACACTCATACCTGAGAGACTACCCCACGAGTAGTCTCTCAGATAGTAGATGATCTAGTCACCCGGAGGATATTCGCCAAGCCTGCCTAGGCCGCTGCGGCAATGAATGCTGGCGCGGGGCGCTCGATGATCAGGGCGGCTCCGGCGCGGGCATGCGGGATCGGCATGACCGAACCGCTGTGCTGGTGCGGCCGCTGGCCGGGATTGTGCTGCGGCGGCTTGCCGCTCGGCCCGGAAAGGCCGAGCGGTACGCCGATCCCGGCGCACACGACGACAAGGCTGACCGCGCCGGCAACGCGGCGCCGGCGGATCTTGCGGTGGCGCGCGATCACCAGGCCGGCCAGGTCCTCGCTGGGCAGCACGTCGTCCAGCTCGCTCTCCAGCGCGATCCTCAGGCTGAACTCGTCATCAGCGTGGATGGACACAGCGACCTCTCTTCTCTTCGTCGTACAGTAGCTGGCGCAGCTGTTCGAGCCCTCTGCTCGCCGCGGACTTGACGGTGCCTTCGGCGATGTCCAGCGCCGTGGCGGTCTCCGCCACCGTGGCATCGAGCAGGTAGCGGCAGACGAGTACCTCGCGCTGGATGGCGGGCAGCTGACGCAGCACGCGGACTAGCGCGTGGCGGCGGTCCACTGCCTCGGCGAACGAGACCACGTTGGCCAGCTCGCCCACGTCCTGGCTGATCTCTGGGTGCCGGCGAAGGTGCCGCCAGCGTTCACGGCACGCGTTCACTAGCACGGCCCTGGCGTAGGCCAGCGGCGCCTCCTTGGCCTGGTCCCACCGCCGGTAGGTGCGCAGCATCGTGACCTGCAGGGCGTCCTCGGCGTCCTCCCGCGAGTCGAGCAGCACCAGGGCCGCGCGCAGCAGCGAGGGGGACGCGACCTGGACGAACTCGGTGAACTCCGCGTCGCGGCTCGCTCGCCCGGCGGGCGCGACGGCTCGGATCCGTCTCACGTATCTGTAATGCCGGCGGGCGCTACCGGGTTCCGTCGAATTTGACCTATCGCAGGAAACCCCGGTAGGAGTGCTGCTCAAGCTGGCCCTGGACCTGCTTGACGGTGTCCAGCCCGACGCCTGCCATGATCAGCAGGCTGACGCCGCTGAACTGCAGGTCCTGGCCGAGTCCGGCCATATCCAGGGCTACTGGGGTGAGCATCGCCACAAGCGCCAGGTAGATCGAGCCGGGCACGGTGAGCCGGTTGAGCACGTACCGGAAGAGGGCGGAGGTGGGCGTGCCCGGCCGCATGCCGGGGACGAAGCCGCCATGGTTCCTGATGCTGTCCGACAGCTCGTCCGGGTTAAACGTGACCGACACGTAGAAGAACGTGAACCCGAGGATCAGGATGAAGAACGCCAGGAAGTAAACATACGGCGGGACCAGCAGCGCAGGATCGAGGTTGCGGTCAATCCAGGTCACCCAGCCCTGCGGGTCCCGCGAATTGCCGAACATTGACACCGCGAGCTGCGGCACCTGAAGCAGCGAGGATGCGAAGATGACCGGTACCACGCCTGCCTGGTTGACCTTCACCGGGATGAACGCAGACCCCCCGCCGTACTCCCTCCGGCCGGAGACCCGCCTCGAGTACTGGACCCGGATGCGGCGCTGCCCCTGCTCGATGAAGACGATGAACGTTGTCACCGCGATGATCACCAAGATCGCCGCCGCCGCGTAGAACCACCCCTTGACGGCGTAAATCCGCTGGATCTCACCCGGGATGACGGCCAGGATGCTGGTGAACATCAGCACCGACATGCCGTTGCCGACGCCGCGGTCGGTAATCAGCTCCCCCATCCACATGATCACCGCGGTCCCCGACACCATCGTGATCACCATGGTGAGCAGGGTGACGGGACTCGGATCCGGGATCAGCGGGCGGAACCCCGGCCCGCACCCGCTGCCTGGGAACGCCGCGCCCGTCCTGGCCGCCTGCACGTACACCACCGCGTACACCAAGCCCAGTCCCACCGAGACATACCTGGTGTACTGGGTGAGCTTCGCCTGGCCGGCCCGGCCCTCCTTCCGCAGCCTGTCCAGGCGCGGCATCACCTGGCTGAGCATTTGCACGATGATGCTGGCCGTGATGTAGGGCAGGATGCCGATCGCGAACACGGTCAGGTGCAGCAGCGAATTGCCGCTGAGCAGGTTCACGATGGCGAAGACCCCGGTAGAGCGGGACAGGCCGGAACAGTAGCGGACGTTCTGCTCGGAGATACCCGGCGCCGGCAGGTTCGAGCCGAGCCGGAACAAGGCGATCATGGCGCCGCTGAACAGCAGCTTCTTTCGCAGGTCAGGCGCCTGGAATGCCTGGACGAACACGTTCAGCACGCGAATCTGGCTAGGGTCGCTAGTCACGCCCCTTGAATGCCGCCCGGCGCATCCCGGTTCCGCTGGGAGCTAGCGCGCCTGACGGCCCGCTTTGGTCCGTTGCTACCGTAACTTCCGTGACTGCCTCCGACGACCTGCAGCTTGAAGAAAGCGCACGGTTACCGTGGCGATCATCCGGCTTGGCGTGCCTGCCGATCTCGGCGCCGCATCCGATGTCTACCGCAGCGCGTCGTTGTCCAATGAGGGCGACCGGGACAACTTGCTGGCTCATCCGGAGTACCTGATCCTGGGGCCCGAGGGGCTGGCCGAGGGGCGCACTTACGTCGCGGAGGAAGCAGGGTCACTTGTTGGCTTCGCCACGTGGAGCCGGGTCGGAGGCACCTTCGAACTGGAGGACCTGTTCGTAGATCCGGGCTGGAGGCGGCGCGGCATTGCCGCCGCGCTCGTCACCCGCATCGCTCGGGCGCTGCGGGTGCGGGGTGTGCAGCGCCTCGAGGTCACAGCCAACCCGCACGCGCTGGGGTTCTATCGCGCCGCCGGCTTCATCGACTGCGGCGTCACCACCACCGACTTCGGCACCGCGCCGCGCATGGTGCTGACGATCGGCTGATTGCCCCTTCCGTCCATGAACGGTGCGCGGCCAGCGATACGCCCGGGCCGCGCGACGTTGTCACCGCGTACGTGCCCACGACGTAGCGCCCGCAACTATGACGGCGCGCCGACTGCCGCCCGGGGCGCGGGAAACGCGGCCAGGGTCTGGATGACCTGCGCGATGGCCCGGTCGAGGGTCAAGAGGATCTCGTCGCTTGTGCGCCCCCGCGCGTCGTTCCAGCGAGTGAGCGCCTGGATTCTCGCGTGCCGGACCTGAGGCGAGGACAGGGGGAGCATGCCGGTCGCCGTGGCCGGCTGCCCGTGGGATTCCCACAGTGCTTCGTACACTGCGTCTACGGCCCGGCCCAGCTCGGAGGCTCCGCCTTGCGCCGCGCCCGCCCGGACCAGGGCGCCAACCAGGCAGACAGCGTCCGCTCTGTGTGGAGGTGAGGCGCCGGCCGCCAGGCCCGTCAGGAGGACCCGTTGGCCGCTGTCGGCTGGAGTCGCCCACCAGCCGCCCTGAACCCATCCAGCCGACAGGTCCGCACGCGCCGCCTCGAGAAGGGCAAGCAGGCTCTCGAGAACCGTGTGCTGGATATCATGCCGTGGCGGCGGCACGCTAAGGTCCTGCAGGCACTGCCACCAGCGACGCCTGGGGCGCGCGGGGCGGCTGCCGCCCTCCCGCATGATCACCGCCGGGACGCTCATTGCCCGCGCGTCCGGACGGGAGATGGTGAGACTGGACATGCTCCTAGGATCGCTCCGCTGAGGCGCCCGGCGCCAGGGGCTCCTGGGATCGGATTGGCATGAGAGCCACCTGGGAAAACGTTAGGTGAGGCAGCGAGAGCTCAGTGTGTCCTTGAGGGGGGCGATGCCATGAGGTCGCGGGTGCCGACAGCACCAGCCCTGGCCGTGACGGCGCTGTTGACGTTGTTGCTAGCCGCGTGCTCAAACCAGGGCACATCGGGGTCTAATCCCGCGAATTCTGTGGCTGGGTCGCGAATTTCCGTGGCCATGGTGACCCATGGGCAGTCGTTTGACCCATTCTGGTCACTGGTGCAAAAGGGCGCGAAGCAGGCCGCGTCGGACTTCAACGTCGAGCTCACCTACCAGTCGCCGAGCACTACGAATCCGCAGGCGGAGGCCTCGATGATCACGCAGGCGGCGGCGAAGAGGCCAGACGCCATGGTGGTGACGATCCCTGACCCCGCAGTCCTCGCGGGTCCGATCCGGCACGCCACTTCCTCCGGCACGCCGGTGGTGGTGGTCAACGTCGGGGACGGGGTGTATCAGGGCGTCGGCGCCCTGACCTATGTCGGCCAGGCCGACTACCAGGCCGGAGTGGAGGCAGCCAGGAAGATGGCGACGGCGGGGGTCCATCACGCGCTTTGCGTCATCCATGAGGCACAGAATGTCGCGCTCACCGACCGGTGCGCCGGGTTCACCACGCAGCTCACACGCAGCGGTGGCACCGTACATACCCTGCAAGTCAACGGCGCCCAGCTCGACCAGGCGGATACCGCGATACAGCAGGCGCTGAAGGGGAGCCCTGGTATCAACGGGGTCCTCGCCACCGGCATCATCGGCTTCGAGGCCGCGGGCGGCGCCCTGAGATCGCTGAACGAGCTCGGCACAGTGAAATTCGGCACCTTCGATGTTTCTACTGCGGACCTGACCGCGGTCCAGAACGGCCAGGCGCTGTTCGTGATCGATCAGCAGCCTTTTCTCGAGGGCTACGCCGCAGTGCAGGCCGCCGCGTTCGATGTCCGTTATGGCCAGCACCCTTATAGGCCTATCTTCACCGGGCCCAGCTTCGTTACCAAAGCCAATGTTGCCCAGGTCCAAAACCTGTACAAGGACACGGGCATCCCGCTATTCAAGGGCGGTTATCCGCAGTGAGCACCACTGGACGCAGCGATGGCATTCACGGCGACGACCTTTTCTAACGTCGAGGCGGCGGCAGGCCTGAGGCTGTCGCTCAACGGCCTGGACTTGGCGCTTATTGTCATCTACTTCACTTTCGTGATCGGGATCGGCTTCGCGTTGCGCCGGCTGATAACCACCTCAACCGACTTCTTTCTTTCCGGCCGCTCACTGCCAGCGTGGATCACCGGGATCGCCTTTATCTCCGCCAACCTCGGCGCCATTGAGATCCTCGGAATGTCAGCCAGCGGCGCGCAGTATGGCATCAGCATCGTGCACTACTACTGGATCGGCGCCGTACCGGCGATGGTATTCCTCGGCATCGTCATGATGCCGTTCTACTACGGCTCACGGGTCCGGAGCGTCCCCGAGTACCTGCACCGTAGGTACGACCGCAAGACCCACCTGGTCAACGCCCTCATATTCGTCTTGTCCTCGGTGCTCATCGCGGGGGTGAACCTGTATGCCCTGTCCGCGGTGCTTGAGGCACTGCTGGGCATCCCGCTGGCAGCGGCGATCGTCGTTTCGGCCCTCTTCGTGCTGTCGTACATCATGCTGGGCGGCCTGTCGAGCGCCATCTACAACGAGGTCATGCAGTTCTTCGTCATCTGCGCCGGCCTGATCCCGGTGGTCATCGTCGCGCTGAAGGAGTCGGGCGGCATCAGCGGCTTGTTCGCCAAGCTCGGCACCAGTGGCCACGATTTCACCTCAGCGTGGGGAGGTGTAGGGCTCGGCGGGCACAACCCGGTCGGCGACTGGATATCGCTGGTCTTCGGGCTGTCCTTCTGCCTCTCGTTCGGCTACTGGACTACTAACTTCGCCGAGGTTCAGCGGGCAATGTCGGCCAAGGACGATAACTCCGCCCGGCTGACGCCGATCGTCGGCGCATTTCCGAAGGCCATCATCCCGCTAGGAATCATCATTCCGGGGATGGCCGCGGTGCTGCTGATTCCCGGCCTGGGGGAGGGCGGCGGCCTGCCGTTCAACGACGCGATCCCGGCGCTGATGAATAAGTACCTGCCAACCGGCGTGCTGGGCGTAGCGATCACTGGCCTGCTGGCCGCGTTCATGGCCGGGATGGCGGCGAACGTCTCATCCTTCAACGCGGTCTGGACCTACGACATCTGGCAGATCTACATCCGGCCTGGCCGGCCGGACAGCTACTACCTCCGAGTCGGCCGCATCACTACGGTGGTCGGCGTCTTCGTCGGCATCCTCACCGCGTTCATCGCGGCGGGATACAACAACATCGCCAACTACCTGCAGACCCTCTTCTCGTTCTTCAACGTGCCCATCTTCCTGGCGTTCATCGTCGGCATGGTGTGGCGCAAGGCTGGCCGTGGTTCCGGGTTCTGGGGCATGATCGTCGGAACCCTCGTTTCGTTCGGCACATGGGTGCTCTACAAGCAAGGCGTCGTCTCGTTCCGCAGCGACCTGGCGGAAACCCAGTGGGGTGCCATCTTCGGCTTCAGCACGGGCCTGATCGCGATGTTGATCGCGACCATCTTCAGCCCGCCGAAACCGATCTCGGAGCTCAAGGGACTCGTCCTTGGCATGCAGGAACAGGACGTGCAGGCAAGCGCCCATGTCCCCTTGTACAAGTCGCCAGTGGTGCTCGGGACCGCCGCCCTTGTCCTGTGCGCGCTGCTCTACGCCTACATCGCCGTCGTGTGACCCGCAGCGTGACCTGACCAGGAAGGATGCGACATGGCAGCCAAGGTGGAACTCACGCGAGAAGAAGCCCGCAACTGGCGTCTCGCAAAGCTTTTCGACCTGCGCACGTTCATCGGGGCACTGTTCGTGATCTTCGGGATACTGGTCACCATCCCCGGCATAAGCGCAAGCCAGGACGCGATCAACAAGGCGGCCGGCATCAACCTGGGTCTCTGGGTAGGCGTGATCATGCTGGCGATTGGTGTTTTCTTCCTGTCGTGGGTCCTGCTCAAGCCACCCGCCCCGGTCACCACGGCCGAGGCCGAGGCCGCCCGCAAGGCCCGAGAGGAATTCGGGACACAGGGACCCGCCCACCATTAGCGAAGGCCGCCCCTCCACCACCGGCAACACGCCGGGCCGCGCTCCAAAAGCCGTGAACACCGGGACCTGCTCGCGTGCCTGACAGTGCGGATCTGGGCCGGCCGTCGTAGAGTCGCCAGCAAGGCGGTACTTACATGTGCGCCCGCCCTTCAAGACCTAGAGCAGCGGGCACGGAAAGGATAAGCCTCATGGACGAGTCCACCGAGATGAGGCCCACTGCCCAGGTGCTACCCCACGAACTCCCGGCGTCCTTGCGGGAGGCCGGCCTGACGAACTGGATCCGCGAGCCGCTGGATGACGCGGTCGACCGCAGGCGCCGGATCATCATGCCCCCAGCGGCGGCGGTCATGGGGACCCCCGCGAGCGCCTGCCAGGGCGCCCTGCTGGCCGAAGCCCGCCATCCGGACACGGCCTTCATGATGGGGGACAATCCCGCGCTGCCCAAGATGCCCGAGCGGCCCGCGCTTAAGGACTTCTTCTTGTTGCGCTTCGGCCCCATCCCCCGGACGCACCTGCTGCAAAGCGCCCGGGTGGCGAGGGAGAACGGGCTCGGCGAGGAGGTCATCATGGCCTGCCTGCTGCACGACATCGCCATCGCCGGGCTGTTGTCGGCCAACCACGGCTACTGGGGCGCGCAGATGGTCGCCCCGTACGTCGATGCAGAGGTCGCCTGGGCCATCGAGAAGCACGAGGCACTGCGCTACTTCCCTGACGAGTCGGTGGGGTACTCCTACCCGCAGGCCTACGTCGACTATTTCGGCGCCGACTACACCCCGCCCGACTACATCCGCCGGGAACATGAGGCCGCGCGCAAGCATCGCTGGTACATGACCTCGCGCTTGGTGACCATCAACGACATCTACTCATTCGATCCCCGCGTCGCAGTGGATTTCGAGGAGTTCGAGGACGTGGTGGGCCGGAACTTCCGGCAGCCAGAGGAGGGACTGGGGTTCGACGGCTCCCCGGTGGCGCACATGTGGCGGACGATGATCTGGCCGAATAACTTCCTGTAGGCAGCAAGGGGTAATCGAACTCGGGTCGCCTTCGCGCTCTGGTACTGCCACCTTGATCGCGGCGGGGCCGCCTCCCGGGCGCATCATCAATGTCCGTTAGCATCAGTCAGATGGCGACTTGGTCCGAACGGGCCCGGGTGGCCTCCGCCCACCGGACCGCCGGAGGCATCAGGAGCCCGGCGGCGGCGAACAAGATGCCGACGGTAACCCAGCCGGCTATCCCCCAGCCGATGC
Source organism: Streptosporangiaceae bacterium (assembly GCA_025934375.1). GTDB lineage: Bacteria > Actinomycetota > Actinomycetes > Streptosporangiales > Streptosporangiaceae > Trebonia. The sequence continues at coordinate 28,031 of JAICYD010000087.1, forward strand.
ACAGCGCTGTGAGTAGTGCCGGGCCGAATGAATTCGCCAGCCCGGCACCCATCCCGTAGACGCCCAGGTACTGCCCCTGGGCATGCTCAGGGGCGAGGCCGAAGGACAGTTCGAACCCGCCTGCCGCATACCAGAGTTCGGCTACCGTCTGGATGATAACCGCCGTGAGGATTAGCGTTGCCGCGGCCACCGCCGAAAGATGCCCGGTCACCGAGATTATGACACATGAAATCAGCAGCGTGAACCCGGCTCGCCGCATAGCGTTGCCGCCCTCGTGCGCAGAGGTTATCTTCTTGCTTGCGCGGACCTGAAGGATGACGACTATGACGGTGTTTATCACCACTGAAGCTGCGAGGATCCAGCGCGGGGCGCGCGTGAAGCTAGTCAGCCATAGGGGTATCGCGACTGTCTGAACTTGGCCTTGAATCGCCAGGACGCCGTCTAGCAGGGTTAGCGCAATGTACGGATAGTCGCGGAGCGCGACCCAGCGGGGACCGCTTGCCACAGGCTCTGACTTAATGCCGGGCAAGAACCAGATAATGGCAGCGCTCATCGCGAATGAGGCGCCGTTCCCGGCAATGAGGATCTTGTAGGCCAGGGCGGAATTAACCTCTACCGCCACTCCGGCGCCGACAGCGCCCAGCGCTATGCCTAGATTGGTTACCGACCGCAGGTATGCGCGAAGCTCCTGAGGGCGCCCCCCGCCGAGGCGCCGTATAATCGGGCCGCGCGCCGCTAGCCCGGCCGTCTGCGTGATGCTCGTGAAGCAGGCGACGAGGACGAACGCGAGAAAGCTACGCGTAAAATAGAAGCCAGCCATGCCCAGCGCACACCCGGCCAGGGTCAAGGCATATATCGCGCGGGGAGAGTACCGATCGGCTAGATGGCCTCCCGGAATTCCGGCTGCGAGAGAAATGATACCAGCGGCGCTGAACCCAAGGCCTACCTGGTAAACAGGCAGGTGCAGGACCTTAGTAAAATACAGGATGCCTGCGGTCAGGTACGATCCATTGCCGATGGTATTCACCAGCGTCGCGGTAACCAGGATCAGTTGCGGACGGGTCAGCTTCAATGCGGTGATCACTCGCTGTTCTCCGGTTCAACTCCAGGCTGGCCGAGGAGGACAATGAAGCGGCAATGACGATCTTCTGAGAGCGCGCAAGCCGGCGGCCCGCGGTACACGTCGACGCTCCTCACAACCGTGAGTCGTGAAGACCCCCGGGGACGCCAGGAAGGGCCCGCCCGCGGCAACGCCAGCCGTGGCCACCGGCACGCCGCGCATCACCGCGCGCCGCCCTATCCCGCAACCACTCGAACGCGATGAATCAGTCACAAGCCAACTATGGCGCACATATTGAATCGGCACCACCGCTGGGCCCGTCCACTCCGCCGCGAATTCTCGCCAGGCCACCCAGTGCGCGGCAAGGTGCCTTGAGCATCGGCAGGTCAGCGGGTGGCGGGTGCTGCGGGAGTGGCCGCGATCGAGGATTTCGCGATGGTCGAGGCGACGACCACCCGGACGGCGCCCTGCCGGCGCAGCACCGCTGCCGGGTCGTGGTTCGCGGCGACTTTCCGTCGATCAAGGCTAGCGCCGCACCTCAGATGGTGAACCTCAGATGGTGAACCTCAGGTTGCGGGCGGCGTGGTCGCCGAGCTGGGCGTTCCCGGTCCAGGTGACCAGGCCGGCGTCGATCGGCTGCTGCGGGTCGATCCGGCCCGCTGCCAGCTGGATGAAGGTCACCGTGTCGGTGGTCAGCTCCACGTCCGGGTGCTCAACATGGTCTACCGCCCTGGCCCGGCCGTCGACCACGACCGGCAGCTCGCGCCGGACCGGCCCGGTCAGCCGGAACACGATGCTGGCACCGTCTGGCAGTCCGATTTTCTTGCCGACGATGTAACCGATCGAGCCTTCCACCTGGGCGAGGGCGATCTCCGCGCCCGGCCCGCCATCATCGGACGGCCAGCCGAGGGGGGTGGTGATGTCACGCTCGTGCACCCAGAAGTCGAAGATCCGCATCTCCAGGAACCCCCCGTAGGTGCGCGGCCCGACTGGCGTCCAGGACGGCCTGGCCAGGTCGGCGTCGGTCAGCACGGCCAGGTCGGCGCGGCGGGTGG
>JAICYD010000094.1 GCA_025934375.1 Streptosporangiaceae bacterium
GAGCCCCTCGGGCCCGTGGAACCCCGGCCACCCGGCCCGACAGCCGGGCCATCAGCGTGCCCCGACACCGAAAAACCGCTTCCGAAGCCACTCATCGCGTCGTTCAGGCAGAGACCTCAGCAGCGTGAAAGATCGAGGCTAAGGCGCGACGTCCGGTCCCCTAACCCGTTACGGGCACGAAGACCGTCACATTGCCTATCCCGTGGCGCTGAATGGAGCAGAACCGGTTGCCCACGATCGCGTTGTGGTGGCCGGTGTCTACGATCGCAGCGCCGCTGTTGAGCAGGCACTGGCCGAACCGATCGAGGCCGATGTAGTTGTCCATTACCAAGTTCACGCTGGCGCCGCTGGTCAAAGTCACGCCAACGCCAGTGTTCCCGCTGATCAGGTTGGACGGCAGGCGAGGGTCCTGGCCGATGAGGTTGCGGTAGGCCTGGCCCGCGATCAGGACGCCGCCCTTCCCGTTGCCTAGCGCCCGGACGCCGAGGAGCCGGGTCCCGATGAAGCTGAGCAAGACGTTGTTGTCGTGCGCCCGTCCGGCGATCACCACCCCGTACCCCCGGTTGCCGGAGAACGTATTCTGCGGAATCACCGAGTGCAGTGTGCCGCCGATGGTGTTGCCATGAGCGGTGCCCTGGATCCGCAGGCCGTCGCCGCCGTTAGGCAGCACGCCGTTGCCCTTGGTATTCAGGCCGACGATATTGGGATCAACATTTACCCCCGAGGCGTTCCCGGTCAGCTCGATTCCGTTCCTCCTGTTGCCGGAGAACACGTTCGTCCGGACCCGGTTGTTGCCCCCCGTGGAGGTGATGCGCAGCCCGTCATTGCCGTTGGGGGCCGCGCCCTTGAATGCCAGCAGACCGCCGAATGTGTTGAACGTGACGAACCCGTGCGCCGTTCCCCTCACTTCTATGCCGTTCGTGCCGTTTCCCGCGGACACGTTGCCCAGGGGGATGACCCCGCCCACTTGGGTGTTCGCCGAGGACCCGTCGACCAGGAGGCCGTCCAGCCGGTTCTTCACGATCGTCGTGTTGTTGGCGCCGACGCCCAGGAAGTTTCCCTGGACCGTCACGTTGTCCGAGTCGGTGATGCGCAACCCGTTCTGGCCGTTGCCGCTCAGGACGTTGTAATAGACGAACGGGTCATTGACGACCTTGCAGCCCACCAGCGAGTTGCGCGGCGCCCGGTCGATCCACACGCCATCGCCGCGGTTGCCAAGGGCCGCGTTCCCGCTGGCCGTCGTCCCGATGAAGTTCCCGTTGAGCACGTTGCCCAGGGAGCCACCATCGATCGTCACGCCGTTGCCGCCGTTGCCCGATATCAGGTTGCCCAGCGGCGGCACCACGAAGACCGGCGTCACCGTCCCCTCGGTCCCGGTGGGATTGTTCACCCTCCCGGTCGCGGTATCGACGAAGGCGGTGCCGCCGATTTCGTTGCCTCGTGATCTTTGGGTGATCCGGATGCCGTCGCGGTGATTGGCGATGGCCGAAGCGCCAGTAGCGTCGGTCCCGATCCGGTTAGCCACCACCGTGTTCCCCGACGATCCGGCGAGCACGATGCCGCTCCCATGGTTACCGGATATTACGTTGGCGACCACGCCCGAGGCGTGTGATCCATTCAGCCCGATGAAGTTCCGGACCGACGAGGCCGAGACGTACACGCCGTTGCCGCCGTTGCCGGCCGCAGCCCCGGCTAGGTCCAGGCCGATGTAGCTGTCATTGAGGGTTATCGAGCTGGCGTCCAGCGTCACGCCATTGCCGCTGGCGTGGTCCACGGCTACTCCCAGCAGCTGCGAGCCGGCCGAGCCGGCCGCGAATAGCAGGCCTGGATGCCCGTTGAAGTCAAATGCTACGACCGGTTGGCCGCCAGTGACGTGCGTTGGCGCCGTTGTGGCATCGATCGCCACGTTCCGCGTGATCGCGGGCAGCGGGGTGGCCAGGGTGATGGTCCCGTTTACGCTGAAGCTGATGAGGACTGTGCTTCCGGCCGCGGTGGCATTAGCGAGCCCGATGGCGGCACGGAGGGAGCCCGGCCCGGCGTCGCTGAGGCTGGTGACGACGAATGTCTGCGAGAACGCCGGCGCGTGGGCGGCGGCCCTCTGCGCCATAGCAGACCCGGCCGGGAAAGCAATGGCTGCCGAGACTCCCGCGAGCAGGCCAGCGGCAACCGCGATTCGCGGCATGAAACGTCCCGACCGGATAATACGCATATTTATGAAAGCGGCCCGCAGGGCATGGGTAAATATCATCTAAATTCACTTCTGTCCTTTTTGGCGGCGAGGTGGCCTCAACTTCAATAAGTATGCGCGCGGTTGAGTGCCCAGGCAATCAACGGGGGTACTTTCGCCGGGCGCGTCTGATGCAATTTACGGGAAAGCGGTCAACTTAAATCATTCTTAGCGCTCGCCGCGACGGGAGGATCGCGGCGAGCAGGGCCGCTCCGGGCGGCCCTGGTGCGCAGCCACCCGCGCGCTCCGGGTCGGGATAACTAGAACGTGTTCTTGTTTTGCGGGCTGTCCCGGCGTAGAGTCCGCATCGCTGGCGTATTCGCCGCCTACGCGGCCCGGCCCCTGCGAGGACCCTATGGGAAAGAGTGCGGACTACGTCGTGGTGGGCGCGGGCAGCGCCGGCTGCGTGCTGGCGCGGCGGCTGACCGAGTCCGGGGCCAGCGTCATCCTGCTCGAGGCGGGCGGCCCGGACCGCACGATGCTGGTGCGCAAGCCGGGGATGATCGCCATCTTCCACAACGTGCCGGCGCTGAAGAAGCGCCTGGACTGGGGCTACTACACCGTGCCGCAGGCGGCCGCGCTGGGCAGGCGCATCCCGCAGCCGCGCGGGCGGGTGCTGGGCGGCTCGGGCTCGATCAACGGCATGGTCTACGTTCGCGGCAACCGCAAGAACTTCGACGACTGGGCCGCGGCCGGCTGCAAGGGCTGGTCGTTCAACGACGTGCTGCCCAGCTTCAAGCGGCTGGAGGACTGGGAGGACGGGGCCAGCGAGCTGCGCGGCGCCGGCGGCCCGATCAAGGTGACCCGGCAGAAGGACCTGACCGGCGCCTCGCAGAAGTTCATCGAGGCCATGGCCGAGACCGCCGGCGTCGCCGTGATCGACGACTACAACGGCGAGTCCCAGGAGGGCATCGCGGTCCTGCAGCAGAACGCGTCCGGCGGGCTGCGCTACAGCTCGTCGGTGGGATACCTGGACGGGCACGCGCAGCCGGGCCTGACCATCGCCACCGGCGTGCACGCCAGCCGGGTGGTCATCGAGGCGGGTCGCGCCACCGGCGTTGAGGTCATCACCGGCACGAGCCGGGAGGTGATCCGGGCGGGCCGCGAGGTCATCGTCAGCGCCGGCGTCTTCGGGTCCCCGCAACTGCTGATGCTGTCCGGCGTCGGCCCGGCGGCGCACCTGCGCGAGCACGGCATCGACGTGGTCGCCGACCTGCCGGTCGGCGACAACCTGCACGACCACATGTTCGTCCCGCTGACCTACGTCATGAAGAGCGCCCGCAACCGGGGCACCACCCCGTACTTCGTCGCCGGGACGCTCGCGGAGCGGGTCCGTGGCGACGGGTGGATGGGCCGCAGCGTCTTCGAGGTGATCGGCTTCGTCCGCAGCAGCCAGGCCGAGGCGGTCCCCGACATCCAGATCCACGCGCTGCCCTGGTCCTACCCGTTCCCTAACCAGGACGCCCCGACCCGGCACAAGGTCGACAAGCGATCGGCGCTGACGATCTTCTCCACGCTGATCTACCCGCGCAGCCGCGGCACCTTGCGCCTGGCCTCGGCCGACCCGGCCGCGGTGCCCGTCATCGACATGGGGTACCTGACCGACCCGGCCGACACCGAGGTCCTGCTGGACGGGATGGAGCTCATTCGCGAGGCGATGGGCAGCGCGCGCGTCGCCGCGGACGTCACCGCCGAGCTGTCGCCGGGACGGGTCCACGCCGACCGGGCCGCGCTGGCGAAGGAGGTGCCGAACCGGGCCACGTCGGTGTACCACGCGGTCGGCACCTGCCGGATGGGGGCGGACGAGGGCGCCGTCGTCGACCCGGCGCTGCGCGTGCTCGGCGTGGAAGGCCTGCGGGTCGTGGACGCGTCGGTCATGCCGTCCATCACCGGCGGGAACACCAACGCCCCGGCGATGATGATCGGCGAGCACGCCGCCGGCCTCATGCTGGGCGGCTGAGGACCCCGTTGAAGACCAGCGCGAGGATGGCGTCCGCCACCTGCGCGGTCGTGTAGCCGCCGCCGGCGGCGCCCCACTGGGTGGGGATCCACAGCACGTCGCGCAGCAGGTGGTAAGTGAGCCGGGCGTCGAGGTCGGCGCGGAACTCCCCGGCCTGGATGCCGCGCTTGAACTGCGTGATCCACGTCCGCTCGATCTCGCCGAGGGCCTTGCGCAGGTAGCCGAAGCGCTCGTGGGTGGAGAAGTAGCTCCAGTCGTTTTGCAGCATGGCGAGGGCGGCGCGGTGCCGGGACAGCGTGCCGCTGGTGGACCGGACGACCTGCTCGATCACCGCGCGCGCGGACCCGCCGCCGCCAGCGGCGGCCCGGTAGTCGGCGAGCACGTCGTTGATGAAGCTGGACAGGATCTCATCGGCGATCGACTCCTTGGAGTCGAAGTGATGGTACAGGCTGCCGGACAAGATCCCGGCCGCGTCCGCGATCTCGCGCACCGTCGTGGCGCGGAAGCCCTTCTGCGCGAACAGGCCGGCCGCGATCTGCGCCACGTCGTCACGGCGCTCGGACCTGCTAGCTTGGCGTATCGAGTCCACGAGGGCATTATCGCCCAACCTAGCGCTTGCTCGGTAGCCGGGTGGCCGGGGGGCTGGGGTCACCGCACCGACGCTACGGCGGCTGGCCCGCGCGGCCAGCGGGAGCGGGCCAGCCTGCTACCGTGGCCGGGTGGACAGGGCAGAGGATCGCGACGCCAGGACCCGGGCCCGGCCGAACGCCACTTCACCGTGCTGCGGATCTGCGGCGGCGGCGACCTGTGGGTGAGCGAGTGCGTCATCAGCTATAACGGCGCGCCCAGTTACGCCGTGAGCGTCATGGAGCTCGCCGGGGACCTGGTGGCGCACGAGACCCAGTACTTCGCCGACCCCTTCCCGGCACCTGCCTCGCGGGCGGCGCTCGCCGAGCCGATCCCGGGACGCGGCCGCTGACCCCCTTCGGGGCGAACGCGGCGATGAATTCCCGCCTCGCCCAACGTCCAACAGTCGTGCCCGCAACCGTGGTAGAGAAGCGGGAACGACTAACTGCGACCGAAGGACGAGGACAATACGATGCCAGAGCTTCTCATTGACTTCATCACTTCGCTCGATGGCTACGCGGCGGCGGACGGGTGGCCGGGCTGGTGGGGACTCCAGGGGCCGGAGTACCTCGAGTGGCTGGGACAGCAGCCGGAAGCGGACTACACGATCTTGATGGGCGCGACCACGTATACCCTCATGTCGGGATTCGCCGCCGCGGGGGAGCCGGGCACCGACGTCCTGGCGGGCATGTCGAAGGTCGTCTTCTCGAACACCCTGAGCGGGCCGCTTTCCTGGGCGAACACGCAGCTCGTGCCGGGAGACCCGGTCGCGGCCGTGCGGGAGATGAAGGAGGAGGCCGCCACCGCGATGCGCACCATAGGCAGCCTCACCCTGTGCCGCTCCCTGCTGACGGCGGGCCTGGTGGACCGCTTCCGCGTGGTCGTCTTCCCCGTCATCACCGGAAGCAGCGGCCGGGAACGGATCTACGACGGCTATCCCGATGTCGCGCTCACCATGATTAGCAGCCGCACCTTCGATGGCCGCATCCAGCTGCTCGAGTACGTTCCGACGATCCTGGCGGGGCCGCCAGGCCCCAGCGGGTCCAGCGCCTGACGGGCGCCGCGTTCCGGGTGGCGGCGCACGCGCTCAGCCGCGAGGCCTGATTATCCGGGCGCCTAGCCCGTCGCGAACCGCTCGTCGACCTGCTCGCCGGTCAAGCCGAAGTCCTCCAGCGAGTACTGGTGCGCGGGCGGGCGCCCGGCGGGCGCGGTCGCGGACAGGTCGCGGACGGCGTCGGCGGCCGCGCCGGATAGCGGCAGCCCGAAGCGGGCGTAGATCTCCTCGACCGTCCCGACCGGGTCCGCGACCAGGTCGTCGTAGGACACGTCGTGGAACCGGGCCGGGTCGCGGCCGGCGCGGGCCGCGGTGAACGCCGACAGGCCGCGTGCCCACAAGTCGAGCTGGGTCGCCCCGATCACCGTGCCGGCGAAGGCGGGGGACCAGCCGGCCGAGGCGTGCGCGGCCAGGCTGCACGCGGACGCGATCGCGGTGCGCGGTGACCGGTGGGTCTGGATGACCAGCGCGTCCGGGTACACCGCCAGCAGCGCGTCGAGCGCGAACAAGTGGCTCGGGTTCTTCAGCACCCACCGGCGGCCGGGGTCGTTGAGGCCGATCATCCGCAGGTTGCGCTGGTGCCGCCGGTAGGCCCCGGTCCAGTCCTGCCCGGCCAGCCACGCCGAGTAGGAGGGGATGAGCGCGAGGGTCTCGAAGGAGATCGAGCGCATCGACTGCTGCAGCAGCTGCCAGCACTCCTCGACCTGGTCGGCGGCCATGTAGTGGATCCCCATGAACTCGGGGTGCTCCACGTGGTGACGGGAGAACGCGTCCTGGATGTAGCAGTAGGCCGGGTCGTCGGACCAGGTCTCGCGGGGCGGGCGGGGCTGCGGCACCTGCGTGAGCCACATCTCCAGCCCCTGATGGCCGGGATCGGCGGTGAGCAGGCGGTGCAGCGCCGTGGTGCCGGTGCGGGGCAGGCCGGTGATGAACACCGGTGCCTGGATCGGCACCTGAGCGTGGCCCGGGTTGGCCTGCCAGGCGGCCTCGCTGAGCAGCCGGGCGGACAGCGCCCCGCGCAGCAGCGCCCGCTGCGCCCGGGCCCCCTCCGGGGTGAGCTGGGCCTCCCTGTCCAGCGAGTCCAGCAGCACCGCCAGCCCATCCTGGTAGTCATCGTCTCCGAAGTCGGCCAGCCCGGTCCGCCGCGCGGCGGACGCCTGCAAGTCCGCCGCCGTCCCGACCGTGGGCGGGGCGGGCCCGGTGCTCAATGGGGATACTGGGCTCAATGGTGATACTCGCCGCAGTTGACGTCGAGGCACTGGCCAGTGATGGCCCGCGCCAGCGGTGAGGCCAGGAACACCGCCGCGTCGGCGATCTCATCCGGCTCCGGCAGCCGGCCCAGGTCGATGCCGGCCGCGGTCTCGCGGTAGATGTCCTCGACGCTCACGCCGCGCTTGCGGGCGAGGTAGCCGAAGTACCACTTCAGCGAGTCCCCCCAGATGTGCCCGGGGGCCACCGAGTTCACGCGGATCCCCTGCGGCCCCAGCTCGGTGGCCAGGCTCTGCGCCATCGCCAGCAACGCGGCCTTGGCGAGCTTGTACGGTCCCATCCCCACCTGGGAGAACCGCACCACCATCGAGTTGATCATCACGACCGACCCCTGGGCATCAGCCAGGACGGGGACGAACAGCCGGGTCAGCCGCAGCGCGGCGACGACGTTGCCGTCGAAGCTCTCGGTGAGCGATTCCAGCGGGACCTTGGCGAGCGCCTTGATGGGCGGCATCGCCAGCGCGTTGTAGACCAGCGCGTCCACCCGCCCGAACTCAGCCCGGGCCGCCTGCGCCAGCTGGCCCGCCGCCTCCGCGTCGCCGAGGTCGGTGGGGACGGCCAGGCCGCGCCGCCCGAGCGCGGTGACCTCCTTGGCCACCTCCTCCAGGGTGGACGCCGTGCGCGCGGCGAGCACCACGTCGGCGCCCTCGCGCGCGCTGGCCAGCGCGATGGAGCGGCCCAGGCCGGCGCCGACGCCGGCCACGACCACCACCTTGTCCCGCAGCATCATTTACCCGATCATCCTTTCGGCGACGGCGACCTGGCGCGCGGCGATGCGCGCCCGCCATTGCGGGGGCGTGACCCGCGCGCTGTCGTAGAACGGCAGTCGCCGCGGGAGCTCATCGAAGGGCACAACCTCGGCGGCCGGCCCGTCTTCCTGGCCGAGGTCGCGGGTCAGCCGCTGCCAGCGAAGCTGCACGTAGCCCCGGTCATGGCCGGTCCGCTCAAGCCAGTTGGCGACGCCGGGATCGCGCTCACTGATCACGAAGCGCATCTGGCCGTCGGGATCGACCCGCGCCTGGTCGGCGGTGAGGCTGGTCTGGTGGCTGACGTAATCCAGCGAGATGTACCACATGCTGCCCAGCTGGATGCCCTGGTACGGCGCGACCTCCTTGGCGGCGGCCGGCACGGTCACGATCATCGCCTCGTCGTCGGCGAGGTCGTAGTGGCCGACCGACGAGAACTGGGTATCCAGGCCGCCGGGCGTGCGGCGCGGCGGCGTCAGCGTGTTGACCGGCTCGTTCAGGTAGAACCACTCGGGGAAGGCCAGGAACGTCCGGATCCGGGACAGCAGCATCTTGCCGGCCACCGCGTAGCGCTTGGCCGCGGCCGCGGCTGCCGCCTCGGCCTGGGCCGGCGCGTCCGGGGCGAGGCCCTCGGCGCCGGCCCGGCGGATGCGGATGGTGCCGCGCTTCTCGGTGGCCCAGTCGCTGTAGACCTCGCGCACGGCGAGCATCGCCGACCCGGGCCCGAGCGTGAAGTAACCAGGCCCGCCCTTGCCGGGCCCCAGCCGGAACTCGAACTCCCCGCCGGGGCCGATCTCGATCGCGCGGTCGTCGAACGCGCTAAGGCTGTCGGGCACCTCGACGGGGGTGTAATCGCCCTTGAGCACCTGGAAGCTCAGGTCGGCGGTGGTGCCGCGAGTGCCGGTGACCACGTACTCGCGTGAGTCGCGCAGGTAGGCGTGGAAGTACAAGGTGTCCGGGTTATCGAGGCCCATCTTGGTGTACGGGCCGGTGGAGGCGACGAAGAACGGGAAGTCGCGCTGGTAGGACCAGGCCAGGTGCAGGCAGGCCTGGGCGCTGCCGGCCAGGTAGTCCAGGCCCTCGGCGAGGTCGCGCTCGGACTTGACGTGCGGGGCAGCGGCGATGATCTCCTCCGCCCCGGCCAGCGCGTCAGCGAACGGCTGCGTCAGCACCGCTCGCCCCGTCCCCGGTCGCGGGTTCCTTCGCGGTATCCCTAGCGGCCTTCGCCGTATCCCTAGCGGCCTTCGCCGTGGTGGCCAGCAGGGGCGCGGGCCCGGCGATGAACCGCAGCGACGGCAGGTCATCCAGCGACATCATCGCCTCGTAGGTGCGCGTGTAGCCAGTGTGGGAGATGCGCCACTGGCCGTCCGCGCAGCGCTGGTACCGGTCCTGGTAAAACGCCGACCCGACGATGACGACGCGGTGCTCGGCCGCGATCACCGTGTCCTGGAACCGCCAGGTGCCGGCGGCGGCGGCGCCGTCCACGGTGATCTCCGGCTGGCCCGCGGCGTGCACGGTGATGATGCCCGGCCCCAGGTTGGCCCGGAAGAACGCGATGAGGTCGTCCCGCCCGGTGAAGGTCAGCGGCTTGCCGTAGACGCGGGTGCCGTAGTCGATCGTGGCGTCCGGCGTGAGCACGTCGGCCAGCTCGTCCCACAGCTTCTCGTCCACGCACCGCAGGTAGCGGTACTTCAGCTGGCGTATCTCCTCCAGCGTCTCAAGGTCCATGCCACCAGCTTGGCGCACGCGCTTGAACGAAACAAGAACTTGTTCTAGTTTAGCGACGAGATGACGGCAGCCAACCCGGGAGGCCCCGATGCGGTTCACCTATGCCGAGTCGATGACCGACCCGTCGTTCTACGGGCCGCTGGCGATGGCCGCCGAGGAGGCCGGCTATCACTCGATGGTCATACCGGACAGCATCTGCTACCCGCTGCGCGCCGACAGCGTGTACCCCTACAGCCCCGACGGCACCCGCGAGTTCCTGGAGGACAAGCCGTTCCTCGAGCCGTTCTCGCTCATTCCCGCCCTGGGCGCGGTAACCAGCCGGATCCGGTTCCTCCCGTTCGTCGTCAAGGTCCCCGTCCGCAACCCGGTGCTGCTGGCCAAGCAGGTGACCTCGACGGCGGTGCTCACCGGGGGGCGGCTGTCCCTCGGCGTGGGGGTCAGCCCGTGGCGCGAGGACTACGACATCCTGGCGGCGGACTGGGCGACCCGCGGGCGGCGGTTGGACGAGTCGATCGCGATTGTGCGCGGGCTGGCCGCCGGGGGCTACTTCGAGTACCACGGCACGACCTACGACCTGCCGCCGATCAAGATCGCGCCGGTGCCCGCTGAGCCGGTCCCGGTGCTCATCGGCGGTCACTCCGAGGCGGCGCTGCGCCGGGCCGCCCGGCTCGGCGACGGCTGGATGCACGGCGGGGGAGACCCCGCCGACCTGCCCCGGCTGCTGGCCCGCCTCAGCGAGCTACGGCGCGACGCCGAGCCCGGACCGGACCGCACGGGCCGCTCCGGCATCCCGTTCGAGGTGCACGTGATCTCGATGGACGCCTACACCCTCGATGGCGTGCGCAGGCTGGAGGAGGCGGGCGTGACCGACGTCATCATCGGCTTCCGCTGGCCCTACGTGACTGGCCCGGACACCGAGCCGCTGGCCGCCAAGATCGACAGCCTCCGGAGGTTCGCCGACGACGTCATCGCGAAAGCGTGAGCCGACTTCTCAAATAGAACGCGTTCCAGTAACGTGGCTGGAACCTCGGGCAGACTCCCAGGAGGGGCGATGCGCCGCATCATCGGACTCACACTCGCCGTGCTCGGCGTGCTCCTCATCGTGGCGGCGGTGTCCCTGCCGACCTGGGTGACCAGCATGGTGGTCAAGTTCCCGCTGGATGAGCACCAGACGGCGACGCTGAGGGCCAGCAACGCCTCCTACTTCAGCCAGAAGTCGCTGACCGAGCGGACCGGCGTCACCATCCAGGCCACCTACACGATCACGGGCGACCCGAGCAAGGGCAGCTCCTCGGTGGCCGTGTGGAACCAGGTCAGCACCGTCACCGACGTCACCAACCATGAGCAGATCTCCCAGACGACGCGCACGTTCGCGTTCGACCGGCGCACCGCGCAGCTAGTCGACTGCTGCGGCGCGAGCGTCAACGGCGACAAGTCGGTGCACCAGACGGGAGTGCTCGGGTCCGTGTTCCCGTTCGGCACCCAGAAGCAGGCCTACCAGGTCTACGACCCCACGCTGAAGCGGACGGAACCGTTCAACTACACCGGGTCGGGCACCGTGAACGGCATCCCGGTGTACGTGTTCACCCAGGACGTCGCGCCGACGCAGGTCGCCACCTTGCCGGTGCCCGGCGCGCTGCTCGGGCTGAAGGCCGCCGTGGTCACGATGGGCGAGTTCGACCAGCAGCACCAGGTCTATTCCGTGGACCCGGAGACCGGGGCGCTGGTCAACGTGGAAGACCACCAGATCGTGACCCTCCGCGACCCCGCCACCCGCACCATCGCCAAGGTGGTCTACGACGCCGACCTGACCGTGACACCGCAGACCCTGAAGACGGTCACCGCGCTGGACAGCAGCGGCCGGGACACGCTCGCGCTGCTGAGGACCATCTTGCCGATCACCTTCGGCGTCGTCGGCGGGGTCTTGCTGGTCGCCGGGATCATCCTGGCGACCCGCGGGCGCCGAGGCGGAGAACGGAGCGCGGATGGGACGCAGGTCAGCGCAGCAGCAGCCGGGTCGCCAGCTCCAGGTGAGAACTGACGTCGTCAGCCGACGCCCGGCGGGTCACCCAGGCCACCAGGTTCGACAGCCACACGTCGCCGATCACGCGGGCGATCGCGATGTCGTCGGCGGACGGCTCGCCGTCGTGCATCGCCATGGTGAACATGCGCGTCATCTGCCGGGCCACCGTGTTCACCTCAGCCGCCGCGCTCGGGTCGGCGAACATGAACGCCCGCGTCATCGCCTCGGTGAGCATCGGATCGCGCTGCATGTTCCTGGTCACCCGGGACAGCACCCACAGCATCCGCTCGGTGGGCGTGTCACCGGGGACGGGCTTGCGGAACAGCTTGTCGTGCAGCTGCTCGAACTCCTCGGTCAGCGCGCCGACCAGCAGGTGGATCTTCGACGGGAAGTACCGGTACAGCGTGCCGAGCGCCACGTCTGCGCGCTCGGCGACCGCCCGCATCTGCACGGCCTCGTAGCCGCCCTTCGAGGCGAGCGCCAGCGTCGCGTCCAGGATCCGCTTGCGGCGCATCTGCTGGGACGCCGAGCCGATCTCGGCGTCGGCCGCTGCGCCACCGACACTTGCGCCACCACCACTCGCGCCATCGACACTGACGGCCACGGTACCGCCAGAGCTCGCAGGCTGACTCTTGGCACGCGTTCTCGTGGCTGGCATTCGGTACCTCTCGTCGTATCCGCATCCCTGATCAGAGTACCAATTGCCCGTCCGGCGACGGGCGCGCGTACCTGGTCATACATGAATGTAACGTGTTCTATTTTTCTGCGAAATGCCCGATTTGATAGTGCCCCGTTCAACGGTGCCCCTGCCAACAGTGGGCCGGGAGGTGCCGGGTGGACTTCGCGCTAACGGAGGCCCAGCGGGAGATCGCCGGGCTGGCCGGGCAGCGGCTGGAGGCAGGCAAGGCCGACCCGTGGAAGGAGCTCGCCCAGGCGGGCCTGCTCAGCTTGTGCCTGCCGCCCGACCTGGGCGGCGACGGGCTCGGCGTGCTCGAGGCGGCCGTGCTGCTCACCGAGGTAGGCAGGCGGGCGGCGCCGGTGCCGGCGCTGGCCACGCTGATGACCGGGGTGCTTCCGATCGTCCGCTGGGGCGACGCGGACCTGCGGCGCTGGCTGCTGCCGGGCGTGGCGGCCGCCGAGACGATCCTCACCGCCGCCATCCGCGAGCCGTCTGACCCGATGCCCGAGGTCCCGGCGGCCACCGTCACCGCGGGCACGGTGACGGGCACCAAGGTCGGGGTCCCGTACGGCGCGCAGGCGAGCCGGATCCTCGTCCCGGTCAGCTTCCCGGATCCCGGACCCCCGCTGGGACACTCCGTGGGGGTCCCCCCCCCAGGGAGGCACCGCCGGGGGCAGGACCGGCGTCGTCATCATCGACCCGGCCGGGCCGGGGGCGAGCCTCACGCCCGCTCCCGCCGCCGCCCGCGACCCGCAGTACACGCTGCGGCTGGAGGCGGCGCCGGTCGAGCGCGTGCTCGGCGGCGCCGCCTGCGTCCGGGACCTGTACCAGCTAGCGGTGGCCGGGGCGTGCAGCCTGGCGGACGGCGCCCTGGCCGGGGCACTCGAGCTGACCAGGGCCCACGTCGCCACCCGGGAGCAGTTCGGCCGCCCGCTGGCCGCCTTCCAGGCGGTCGCCCAGCAGGTCGCCGACGTCTACATCGCTGCCCGCACCCTGCACCTGGCCACGCTATCGGCCTGCTGGCGGCTCGACGCGGGCCTGGACGCCGCCGCCGACCTGGCGGTGGCGGGCTACTGGTGCGCCCGGCAGGCGCCCCGGGCCGCGCTGACCTGCCATCACCTGCACGGGGGGACCGGGATGGACACCACCTATCCGTTGCATTACCTATCGGGTCTGATCGCGGACCTGGCGCGGTTCCTGGGCGGCGCCGAGTACCAGCTGGAGCGGCAGGAATGTTCATCGAGCTGACACCCGGGCAGGCGCGGCTGCGGGACACCCTGCGCGGATACTTCGCCGGCCTGCTCACCCCCGCGGAGCGGGTCACGCTGCTGACCGAGCGGCACGGCGCCGTCTACAAGGACGTGGTCCGCCGGATGGGCCGCGACGGGTGGCTCGGCGTCGGCTGGCCCCGGGAGTACGGCGGGCACGGGTTCGGGCGGGTCGAGCAGCAGATCTTCGTCAACGAGGCCGCGCGGGCCGACATCCCGCTGCCCGCCGTCACCTTGCAGACCGTGGGACCGGTGCTGCAAGAGCGCGGCACGCCCGCCCAGAAGGCGCTCTTCCTGCCGAAGATCTTGGCCGGCGAGATCCACTTCGCGATCGGGTACACCGAGCCGGGCGCCGGGACGGACCTGGCCGCGCTGCGCACCACGGCGGTCCGCGACGGCGACGACTACCTGGTCAGCGGCCAGAAGATCTTCACCACCGGCGCTCACGAGGCCGACTACGTCTGGCTGGCCTGCCGGACCGGCCCGACCGCGCCCAAGCACAAGGGGATCACGATCTTGATCGTCGACACCGCCGATCCAGGCTTTTCGTGGACGCCGATCATCACCCACGACGGCGCCCATCACGTGAACGCCACGTACTACGACCGGGTGCGCGTCCCGGACGCGATGCGGGTCGGCGCCGAGAACGAGGGCTGGCGGCTCATCACCAGCCAGCTCAACCACGAGCGGGTGATGCTCGGGCCGGCTGGGCGGCTGGCCGCGATGACCGACCGGGTCCGCGAGTGGGCCACCGCGAACGCGCTGGAGTGCCGGCCGGACGTGCGGCGGGCGCTGGCCCACGCGGGCGCCGTCACCCGCGTCAATGAGCTGCTCAACTGGCAGGTGGCGGCGGCGCCGGAGCTGAGCGTGGCCGACGCGTCGGCGACCAAGGTCTTCTCCTCCGAGCAGGCCCAGGAGATCGGGCAGGCGCTCGCGGAGGTCGTCAGCCGGCACGCCGACCCGGCCGACCCAGCCAGCGCGGCGCTGATGACCTGGCTTGACGTGCAGCTCAAGCGCAACACCGTCTTGACGTTCGGCGGCGGCGTCAACGAGGTCCAGCGGGAGCTCATCGCGACCGCGGGCCTGGGCCTGCCGAGGGTGCCGCGGTGAGCGCCGCCCAGGCGATGACGCCGGAGGAGGTCAAGGCGGCCGCGGACCGGATCGCCGCCGCCGGGGACAGCAGGCCCCGGCTCGCCCGCGACCCCGTCAACTGGCCGACGATCCGCACCTGGCTGGAGGCGATCGGCGGCGCGGCCGGGACCGTCGCCGACGCGGACACGGTGCTTGCCGATACTGTGCCTGCCGATACTGTGCCTGCCGATACTGTGCCTGCCGATACTGTGCCTGCCGATACTGTGCCTGCCGAAACGGCGCCCCCGGCGATGATCCAGGTGTGGACCATGCCGGGCCTGCACGGGTCGCGCGAGAGCGATGACCCGCTCGGCGCGATGATGGCGCTGATGAATGAGGCCGGCTACCCGGCGGTCATCGCGACCAACTGCGACCAGACCTACCTGCGCGAGGTCCGGGTCGGCGAGCAGCTCGCGGTCTCGGCGCGGCTGCTGGAGGTCACCGGGCCCAAGCGGACCGCCCTGGGCGAGGGATGGTTCGTGACCACCCGCTCGACCTGGACCGCCAACGGCGAGCCGGTCGCCACCATGGATTTCCGCGTATTGAAATACAGGCCGGCTCGCGGCGAGCGCTCCGCGGCCCCGGCCGCGCAGCCTGTCATGCGGTCAATGATTTCGGCGGACACAGCGTTCTTCTGGGAAGGGACGGCGGCGGGGGAGTTGCGGGTGCAGGCGTGTGAGCGGTGCGGGGCGCGGCGCCACCCGCCGGGACCCCGGTGCCCCGCGTGCGGGGCGATGGCCACCGGGAGCTACGTCGTGGCGGCGGGGACCGGTGAGGTCTACAGCTACGTGGTGCACCACCACCCGCCCGTGCCCGGCAAGAAGCTCCCCATCGTGATCGCGCTGGTGGAACTGCCCGAGGGCGTCCGGATGACCGGTGAGCTGCTCGGCGTCGCCCCCGAGCGCGTGCGGATCGGCCTGCCGGTGCGCGCCGACTTCACCCGGATCGACGACGACCTGGCCCTGCCCGCCTGGCGCGCCGGCGCCCAGGCCACCTTGCCGCCGCGGGTCATCGACGTGACCCCGACGTTCGTCGTCGCCTCGGCGCTGGCCACCCGCGACTACCAGGACGTGCACCACGACCGGGACCGCGCCATCGCCAGCGGCGCCAAGGACATCTTCTTGAACATCCTGACCACGACCGGCCTGGTTCAGCAGTACGTCACCGCGTGGGCGGGACCGGGGCAATCCGTCAAGGCGATCTCGATCCGGCTGGGGGCGCCCTGCCAGGCCGGCGACACGCTCACCCTCACCGGCGAGGTGACCAGTGCTGTAGGCACTGCTGCTGAAGGCACTGCGGAGGACTCCGAGCGGGTGATCGCGGTCACCGGCCGGTGCGGCCTCGGCGATCACGTGACGGCCACGGTCCGCCTGGCGGACTCCCGTATCCCCGGGGGGCCGGAAGGGGGGAAAGGCTGATCATGCCCGTCATCTCCAACGAGCCGGTGGCGGCGGTGGCCGGCATCGGCGCGACCGAGTTCTCCAAGGAATCGGGGCGCAGCGAGCTTCGCCTGGCGGTCGAGGCCATCACCGCCGCCCTGGATGACGCGGGCCTGGCCGCCACGGACGTGGACGGCCTGGTCACCTTCACGATGGACAGCAGCGCCGAGATCGCCGTCGCCCGCGAGCTGGGGCTAGATGAGCTGCGCTTCTTCAGCCAGATCGGCTACGGCGGCGGCGCCGCCTGCGCGACGGTGGCGCACGCGGCCATGGCGGTTGCCACCGGCACCGCGGACGTCGTGGTCTGCTACCGGGCGCTCAACGAGCGCTCCGGTCGCCGCTTCGGCCAGGTGGCGGCGGCCCTGTCTGGCATGCCGACCACGTCGGGGATCGACAACGGGTGGCACTACCCGATGGGCCTGGCCACGCCGGCCGCGATGGTGGCCATGATCGCCCGCCGGTACATGCACGTGTACGGGGCGACCAGCGAGGACTTCGGCCGGGTGACGGTCGCCGCCCGACGTCACGCCGCGGCGAACCCGGCCGCGTGGTTCTACCAGCGCCCGGTCACGCTGGAAGAGCACCAGCAATCCCGGTGGATCGCCGAGCCGCTGCGACTGCTGGATTGCTGCCAGGAAAGCGACGGCGCCGTCGCGATCGTCGTCACCTCCGTCGCCCGCGCGCGCGGGTTGCGGTGGCGGCCGGCCGTGATCGCGGCCGCCGCCCAGGGATCGGGGCCGGGGCAATTCATCATGACCAGCTACTACCGCGACGACATGGCCGCGCTCCCGGAGATCGGCGTGGTCGCGCGGCAGCTGTGGCGGCAGGCGGGCCTGGACCCGGCCGACGTGCGCACCGCGATCCTGTACGACCACTTCACCCCGTACGTGCTCCTGCAGCTGGAGGAGCTCGGCTTCTGCGCGCGGGGGGAGGCCTGCGACTTCATCGCCGACGGCGCGATCGAGCTCGGCGGCCGGCTGCCGCTGAACACCCACGGCGGCCAGCTCGGCGAGGCCTACATCCACGGGATGAACGGCATCGCCGAGGCGGTCCGCCAGGTCCGCGGGACATCGGTCAACCAGGTGCCCGGGGACGGCCCCGTCGTGGTGACGGCGGGCACCGGCGTGCCGACCAGCGGCCTGATCCTCAGCTGATCAATCGCTCCCGGCGGCAGTGCCTTGCGCGGCACTGTCTTTTGCGGCACTGTCTTTTGCGGCACTGCCGTGGGCGGCCATGTCGTGGGCGGCGAGGTAGCCGAAGGTCATGGCGGGGCCGATCGTGGCGCCCGCGCCGGCGTAGCTGTGGCCCATCACCGACGCGCTGGCGTTGCCCGCCGCGTACAGGCCGGGTATGGCCGTCCCGTCCGCGCGCAGTACCCGGGCCCGCGCGTCGGTGCGCAGGCCGCCCTTGGTGCCCAGGTCGCCGGGGACGATCTTGGCGGCGTAGTAGGGCGGGCGGGCCAGCGGCGCCAGGTTCGGGTTGGGGCGCACGCGCGGGTCGCCGTAGTAGCGGTCGTAGGCCGAGTCGCCGCGGCGGAAGTCCTCGTCGCGGCCCTTGCGGGCGTGGTCGTTGAACCGCGCGACGGTCGCCTCCAGCGCCCCGGCGTCCACGCCGATCGCCGCGGCGAGCGTGGCCAGGTCCGGAGCGCGGAACACCGCGCCAGCCGCGTACCAGCTACGGCGCAAGGGCCGGCCGGGCGGCCGGAGCGCGAACACGTAGGTGTCGCGGTACCGCTGGTCGAAGACCAGCCAGGCGGGGATGTGCGGGGTACCCGTGGCGTTCCCCGCGTACATCGCGTGCACGGCGTCGACGTACGGGGCGCACTCGTTCACGAACCGCTGGCCCGCCCCGTTGACCATGAGGGACCCGGGCAGGTTGCGCTCGGCCAGGCAGAAGTAGGGGCCGGCGGGCAGCGGGATGGACGGTCCCCACCAGGCGTCGTCCATCAGCCCGGTATCGGCCCCCAGCTCCTGGCCGGCCACGATCCCGTCGCCGGTGTTGCCCAGTGACCCCGTCGTCCACTCGGTCCCGATCGGCTCTTGCTGGTACTGCTTGCGCATCGCCTCGTTGCGCTCGAAACCGCCGGTCGCGACGAGGACGCCGCACCGGGCGCGGATGACCACGGGCTCGCCGTCCCGGGTCGCGCGTACCCGCGTGACCCGGCCGTCCTCCGTGACCAGCCCGGTCAGCGGGGTGTTCAGCCAGACCGGCACGTCAGCGGCCAGCAGCCCGGCCCGCAGGCCCGCGGCGAGCGCCTGGCCCATGCTGAGCATCCGCTGTCCGAGCACGCGCCGGCGGGCCAGCCGGGCCGCGACCTTCGCGCTGGCCAGCATGGCACGCGGGTGCCGGGGGCCGAGGGTCATCCACCGGTAGTCGGCCTGGGTGACGGCGACGCCGTCGGGGACCGGCACGTAGGGTTTGTTCAGGTGGGCGAGCTCGCCGCCAAGCACGCTCGCGTTGAAGGGCACCGGCTCGACGCTGCGCCCGGCGGCCTTCCCGCCGGGGGCCTCGGGATAGTAATCGGCGTACCCGGGCACCCATCGAAGGCGCAGCGGGGTCATCGCCAGCACCAGGTCGATCACTTCCGGGCAGTGCGCGAGCAGCGCGGCGCGCGGGTCCGCGGCGACATGCTCGCCCGATACGTACTCGAGGTACGCGCTGGCCTGCTCCGGGGAGTCGGCGATCCCGGCCCGGCGCAGCACCGCGTTACCCGGTGCCCAGATCCCGCCGCCGGAGCGGGCGGTGGACCCGCCGAACCATGCGGTCTTCTCCAGCACCACCACCGACAGCCCCATGTGCGCCGCGGTGAGCGCGGCCGTCATCCCGGCCGCCCCGCTGCCCGCCACGACCACGTCAAACTGGGCACTGTCGGTTGCCATGCCGCCTCCCGGTCTCATACTAGAACACGTTACAGTTTTACGGTCGACGGAGGGAGACTGCGTGGACGCCGGATGGGACATCGAGGCCCAGGTGGTCGTGATCGGGTTCGGGGCGGCGGGGGCCTGCGCGGCGCTGGAGGCGGCCGCGGCGGGGTGCCGAGTGCTGGTGCTCGACCGGTTCACCGGTGGCGGGGCCACCGCCTTGTCCGGCGGCGTGGTGTACGCCGGGGGCGGCACCGCGCAGCAGCGCGCGGCCGGGGTCAGCGACACGGCGGAGGCGATGTTCGCCTACCTGCGCACCGAGGCCGGCGACGTGATGCCCGAGCGGACGCTGCGGGACTTCTGCGACGGCAGCGTCGCCATGGTGGCCTGGCTGGAGGGCCACGGGGTCCCGTTCGAGGGCAGCTTGTGCCCGGACAAGACGTCCTACCCGACGAACCGGCATTACCTGTACTACTCCGGTAGCGAGGTATCGGCCCGCGACATCGCCCCGCCCGCGCCGCGCGGGCACCGGGCCCGGGGGAGGGGAACCTCGGGCGGCGTGCTGTATGCGCGGCTGGCGCAGGCGGCCCGGCGGGCCGGCGTCCAGGTGGCCGGGCAGACGACGGCGGTGCGGCTGGTCACCGCGGGCGGGCGGGTGACCGGGGTGGAGTGCCGCTCGCTGCGCGGCGCGCCCGGGTGGGCGCGGGCCGCGCACCGCGCGCTGTCGCGCCTGGCCCGCAAGCCCTACCTGTACGCTCCCAAGCTCGGCCGGGCCCTGCACCGTCCCGTCGGCTGGCTGGAGGGCAGGTACGCCCGGCCGCTGCTGATCGGGGCCGAGCGCGGCGTGGTGATCGCCGCCGGGGGCTTCGCGGCGAACCGGGCCATGCTGCGCGAGCACGCGCCGTCCGCGCGGGGGACCCTGCCACTGGCCACGCCGGGCGATGACGGCGCGGGCATCCGGCTGGGGACCGGCGCCGGGGCGGCGACGGCACTGCTGAGCCGGGTCTCCATCTGGCGGTTCCTCACGCCGCCGCCCGCGCTGCTGCGCGGCGTGCTGGTCGATGCCGACGGCAAGCGGATCTGCGATGAGTCCCGCTACGGGGCGGCGCTCGGCGACGCGATCGCCGGCCGGGGCGGGCGGGCGTGGCTGCTGGCCGACGCGGCCACCATCGAGGCCGCCCGGCGGCAGGTGCGCGGGACCACGCTGTGGTTCCAGCGGCTCCAGGCGTGGTACCTGCTGCGGGCCGGGAAGGTGAGCGCGCCCACCGCGGCCGGGGTCGCCGCCCGGGCAGGCGTCGACCCGGCGGGGCTGATGGCCACGCTGGCCGCCTACACCGCGGTGGCCGCGGCGCCGCCGCAGGCCCGCACCGACCCGCTCGGCAAGCCGGCTGAGCTGCTGCGGCCGCAGGACCAGCCGCCGTTCTCGCTCATCGACGTCTCCATCCGGCCCCGGCTGCTGCATCCCGCGCCAGTGCTGACCCTCGGCGGCCTCGTGGCCGACCCGGGAACGGGCCAGGTGCTGCGGGCCGACGGCACCGCGATCGGCGGCCTGTACGCGGCGGGCCGCAGCGCCGTGGGGCTGTGCTCAGCGTCCTACGTCAGCGGCCTGTCCATCGCCGACTGCGTGTTCTCCGGCCGTCGGGCCGGCCGCCACGCGGCGGTGCTATCCCGGGGGGCGACCCCCGGACCCCCGGCGGTGCTATCCCGGGGGGCGACCCCCGGACCCCCGGCGGTGCTATCCCGGGGGGCGACCCCCGGACCCCCGGTGGTGCCTTAGTAAGGTCGAACTCGCGGGCTAAAGGAACCTGTCCGTATAGAATCGCTGGGAACAGGCATGCGGTTCTGGACGACAACGGAAATGCGCGATCTTCAGTCGGCCGTGGCCGGGAACTTCGCGTGGGCTGAGGAGGACGGCGATGGGTGTCCGGTTCCAAGTGGTGATCGATTGCGCTGAGCCTGAGCCGCTCGCGCGCTTCTGGGCCGCCGCCCTCGGATACGTGCTGGAGCCGCCGCCGGCTGGCTTCGCCACGTGGGACGACTACTACCGGGACCTCGGGCTTCCTGAGTCCTTCCTGGGGCATGGCACGGACTGCATCGTCGACCCCGCGGGCAGCGGGCCGCGCTTCTGGTTCCAGATGGTGCCGGACGTCAAAACGGTAAAGAACCGCCTGCACCTTGACGTTCACGCCAGCGGCGGGCGGGCGGTACCCCTTGCCACCCGCAGGGAGCGGGTCGACGCCGAGGCGAGGCGCCTGGCCGGCCTCGGGGCGACGATCCTCAGCGAGCTCGGCGAGGAAGAAGAGGAAGGAGCCGACCACTACGCGGTGGCGATGAAGGACCCGGAGGGCAACGAATTCGACATCAACTGATAACCAATACCGCCGACTCGCGCGACCAGCGTATCTAGCGATATGGCGGTGTCTCGCTTGGCAGAGACGCATTAGCCACGTTCCGTTGCGAGATAAGTGCGCAGTCGCCATGCGGGAACCGGGGGCGGTGCTAGTAGGTAATGCTCACCTGCGGGGTCACCGCGACGGACTGGCAGGCGAGGATGTAGCCGTCGGCCAGGTCAGCCTCGTCAAGGACCTCGTTATTGACCATCTCGACCCGGCCAGTCACGAGCTGGCAGCAGCAGGAGCCGCAGTGGCCCTCGCGGCAGGAGTAAGGCGCGTCCAGCCCGGCGTCGAGCAGCACGTCGAGCAGCCTCGCCCCGGGCGGCCACTCCAGCACCCGGGACTCGCCATACAACTCGACCGTCAGGGTCACGGCGATCCCCCCGGACTCAGGACCGGGCATTATCGGGGGTGCGGGGGTCGTCCCCCGGGTGGGCACTGTCGGGGGTGCGGGGGTCGCCCCCCGGGGTGGCACTGTCGGGGGTGCGGGGGTCGTCCCCGGGATGGGCATTATCGGGGGTGCGGGGGTCGTCCCCCGGGTGGGCACTGTCGGGGGTCCGGGGGCCGTCCCCCGGGTAAGCACTGCCTGCGGCCCCGTCATAGGACGGCGGGGCGATCATCAGCGCGCCGGCCGTCACCGCGTGGTCGATGCTGGCCCGCAGCGTGCCGCAGCCGCCGACCAGGGCGCTGGCGGTGCCCTCGGCGGCCCGGTCGCGGAACTCCGCGCAGCACTCAACGGCGGCTGGCGTCCACTGCACCGACGTGTGCTGCGGGCTGAACTTCACCACCTGCACGGACGCGCCGCAGCGCGCGCAGTCGACGGCCTGGGCGGCACCGTGGCGGTCATCGGAGCGGACGGCGGCGGGCAAGGCCACCTCAGCCTGCCTCGGCGGGCGGGTCAGCCGGGGGGACAGCGGCCGCGCGCCGGGCGGCCAGGTTCGCCGCGACCTCCTCCTCCCAGCCCGCTACCGGCCGGCTGGTGTCTATCTCGAACTCATAGCGGGCGGTCATCTGCGGCTCGACGTCGGCGACGTCCCGGTAGAACTGCTCATACCAGCGCCGCAGCTGGTAAACGGGGCCGTCTTCCGCGCACAGCAGCGGGTTGTCGACCCGGGCCTTGTGCCGCCAGATCTCCACGTCCTGCTCGAAGCCGAGCCCGACGAACTTCGCGAACCCCCGGCCGAACCGGGCGGCCTGATCATCGGGCAGCCCCGGCGGCCGCTTGACGATCACGCCCCACTGCAGCATGAACGAGGTCGGGGTCACCGGGTAGTGGCAGTTGATCAGCACGCTTTCCACTGTCATGCCGTGGTATTCCTGCCACAGGTTGTCGATCATGTACGACGGGCCGAAGTAGGAGGCCTCCGAGCGCAAGGTTCCCTCCGCGCCGGCGGAGCCGTCGGAGTAGTTCGCCGGGCCGGAGACATCCGGCCGCGCCCGGGTCCGCAGGTACTGCGAGGCGACGTGCCCCTCGAAGACGTTGCGGAAGTAGGTCGGGAACGCGAAGTGGACGTAGAAGAAGTGCGCCATGTCCACGACGTTGTCGATGACCTCGCGGCAGTTCGCGCCCTCCACCAGAAGCGAGTCCCAGGTCCACCGGGTCCACTCATCCGAGTAGGCGCCGTCGATGCGCGGGATGGTCACGTCGCCGGGCGGCGGGTTGCCCTCAGGATCGTTCCAGACGAACAGCTGCCCGTTGCGCTCCAGGGTGAGCCACGCCCGGGTCTTGGCGGCGGGCGGCACCCGGCGCGCGTACGGGATCGCCGCGCACCGGCCGTCGCCGCCCCAGCGCCAGTCATGGAACGGGCAGGCGACCTGGTCGCCCTTGACCGTCCCCATGCTCAGGTCGCCGCCCATATGCCGGCAGTACGCGTCCAGCACGTGAAGCTCGCCCGCCGAGTCGGGGAAGACGACGAGCCTGGTGCCGAACGCCTGCACCGCGTGCGGCGCGGGCGGGTCGCCGTCGCGGAACCTGCTCGCCAGCCCCAGGCAGTGCCAGCCGCGCGCGAACCGCTGGGGTGGCGTCCCGGCCTCTATAACCCGAGGACGATCGATACCCATACCCATAAGACTAGAACATGTTCTAGTCTTATGGCGATGGGCGGGTTCCGGAGGTTCCCAGGAAGGGACGGCTCGTGAGCGAGATAAACGGGATCGGCGAGTTTCCGGGGCCAGTGCAGGAGGTCCTCGCCGGAGTAGCCGACATGCTCCCGGTGCTCCGGGCACGGGCGCAGGAGGCCGAGGACATCCGGAACGTGCCCTCGGAAACGGTCAAGTCGCTGGCCGAGACGGGGTTCTTCCGGCTCCTGCAGCCAGCCAGCTACGGCGGGCTGGAGGCCGACCCCCTCGCGCACTACACGGCGGTCCGGCTGCTGGCGGGCGCCTGCGGATCCACCGGCTGGGTGGCCTCCGTCATCGGGGTGCACGCCTGGCAGCTCGCGCTGTTCCCGCCGCGGGCACAGGAGGACGTCTGGGGCGCGGACCGGGGCACGCTGGCATGCTCCTCGTACGCGCCGACCGGGCAGGCCAGGGTCATCGACGGCGGATACCGGCTGTCCGGGCGCTGGAGTTTCTCCTCCGGCTCCGCGCACGCCGCCTGGGTGCTGCTCGGCGCGATCGCGACCGACGACGCCGGCCGGCCCGTGGACTTCCGCACCTTCTTGCTGCCCGCGAGCGACTACGTCATCGACGACGTGTGGGACACCATCGGGCTGCGCGGCACCGGAAGCAACGACATCGTGGTGGACGGCGCATTCGTCCCCGCCTACCGGTCGGTTAGCTTCGCCGACCACATGAAGCTCTACGGCCCCGGGCAGGAGCTCAACCCGGGGCCGTTGTACCGCCTCCCGTACGGCTCGGTCTTCACCTACACGATCACGGCCCCGGTCATCGGCATGGCGACCGGGGCGTACGACGCGCACGTCGCCTACCAGCGCGACCGGGTGCGCGCCGCCTACATCGGCCAGAAGGCGAAGGAGGACCCGTTCAGCCAGGTGCGGATCGCCGAGGCGAGCGCGCTCATCGACGGCGCCTGGCTCGCCCTGGAGCGGAACTTCACCGAGCTCACTGGGCACGCCCGCGCGGGCCGCAAGCTTCCGGTTCCACTGCGGCTGCGGGTCCGCCGCGACCAGGTGAACGGCACCTCGCAGGCGATCCGAGCGGTGGATCTGCTCTTCGAGAACTCCGGCGGCCGGGCGCTGAAGGCGGGCACCCCGCTGCAGCGGTTCTGGCGGGACGCGCACGCCGGACGGGCGCACGCGATCAACGACCTGGAGAAGACCCTGTCGGCCTTCGGCCGGGGCGAGCTCGGGGTCGAGCTGCCACCGGACGCGATGGTGTAAGGAGCGACCGGACATGCACCTCCACCACGAGCAGGCGGGCTCGGACACCGGAACGCCGGTCGTCTTGCTGCACGGCGGCGGGCCCGGCGCCTCGGGGATGTCCAACTTCGGCCGCAACCTGCCGGTGCTCGCCCGGCGGTTCCGCGTCCTGGTCGTCGACCAGCCCGGCTTCGGCAAGTCGGACAAGCCCCCCGTGCGGGGCAATTACTTCACCTTCGCTGCGCAGGCGCTCGCGGGCCTGCTCGACGAGCTCGGCATCGAGCGGGTGCACCTGGTCGGGAACTCCCTCGGCGGAGGCACCGCGGCCCGCTTCGCCCTCAGCTACCCCGAGCGGGCCGGCCGCCTGGTCCTGATGGGCCCAGGCGGCCTGTCCCTCAACGTGCTGGCCCCTGATCCCACCGAGGGGGTCCGGCGGCTGGCGGAGTTCCCGGCCCCGCCCGGGCCAACCCGGGAGAAGATGGCGGCGTTCCTGGCGGCGATGGTCTTCGACCAGCGGCTGGTCACCGAGGAGCTGATCGACGAGCGGTATGCCGCCGCCTGCGACCCGGCGGCCCTGGCGGCGATGGCGTCGATGGGCGCGTCCTTCTACGACCCGGCGTTCTTCGAGGACGGCATGCTGTGGCGGGAGGCGCACCGGCTGCGCAACCGGGTGCTGTTGATCTGGGGCCGGGAGGACCGGGTCAACCCGCTCGATGGGGCGCTGGTCGCGCTGAAGCTGATCCGGCGTGCCCAGCTGCACGTCTTCGGCGGCTGCGGGCACTGGGCGCAGCTGGAGAAGTTCGAGGAGTTCAACCAGCTGGTGATCAGCTTCCTGACGGGAGACGACCGGTGATCAGGTCCCTGGGCTACCTGCGGTTCGAGTCCGCCGACATCGCCGCCTGGCGCGAGTTCGGCGTCAAGGTCCTTGGGATGGTTGAGGGCCGGGGACCCGAAGACGGCGCCCTCTACCTGCGCATGGATGACTTCCCAGCCCGGCTGGTCATCGTGGCGGGGGAGCGGGAGCGGCTGCTCGCCTCCGGCTGGGAGGTGGCCGACGCGGCGGCGCTGGCCGCCGTGGGACGGGCGGTGGCCGACGCCGGCGTCGCGGCCAAGGCAGCCACGCCCGATGAGCTCGCCGCCCGCCGGGTGGGGGACATGCTGACCCTGGAGGACCCGGCGGGGAACTCCGTCGAGGTGTTCTGCGGCGCGGCCCTGGAGCACCGGCCGGCCGTCAGTCCCTACGGGAACCAGTTCGTGACGGGCGGCATGGGCATGGGGCACGTCGTGCTGCCCGTGGTCGGCGCCGCCGACGCCGCGCTGGCCTTCTACACCGGCGTGCTCGGCTTCCGGCTGCGCGACTCGATGCGGATGCCGGCGGAGTTCGTCGGGGGGCGCCCGGGGGACCCGCCGGCGTGGTTCCGGTTCCTCGGCTGCAACCCGCGCCACCACTCGCTGGCCCTGGCGCCCATGCCAGCGCGGGCGGGCATCGTGCACCTGATGATCGAGGTGGCCACGCTGGATGACGTCGGACGCGCCCTCGACCGCTGCACGCGTCGCCGGGTGCCGCTGTCGGCGACCCTCGGGCGGCACGCCAACGACTTGATGGTGTCGTTCTACGTGAAGACCCCTGGCGGGTTCGACATCGAGTACGGCACCGACGGCCAGGTGGTGGACGACGCGACCTGGGTCGCCCGGGAGAGCACCGCCGTCAGCCTGTGGGGGCACGCCTTCGCCGGGCCCGCCGCGCCGTGACTGTCTGGGGCACCGTGACTGTCTGGGGCACCGTGAGTGGACGGCGGGGCGGGCACCGCGCGTGATGTCAGTACTCGATCTCCATGACAGACAGCGCCTTCTGCAGGTCGGCCAGCGGGCCGCGCAACTGCATCATCTTCAGCATCTTGCCGGCGATCTTGACCTTGCCCTGAGTGAAGGCCTTCGCCCCGTCCAGCTCGCCCCGGTCGACCTTGGCCGCCGTGTCGTAGGACTGGCTGATCGTCACCTCGGCATCGCCCGCGTCGCCGAGTCCCACCGAGGCGGTGCCGTCCCCGATGCGCAGCCAGTAGCGGACCTCACCCTGGGGCGCCTCGGCGATCACCATCTGCAGGACTGCGCTCTTGCCCTTCATCGCCTTCGCGACCGCGTCACTGGACGACACGGTGGCGTTGTAGGCGTCGATCCACTCCTGGGAAAGGTATTTGACCGGCATCGTTGCCAACTCCCTCGCTGGTAGGCGTCGCCCCGGTATCGTACCAAGCGCTTGCTTGGTTAAGGAGCCCCGCGCCACCTCCCCTCACCCCGGGGCTCCTGCGGGCAGGCTGCCGCCCGCGGCCGGGCATTCGGCGCCCCGGTCGCGGGCGGGTCTTCGCTGGTTGTGGGTCGTGGGCTATGCAGCCTGGTCGCCCGGTGGCCCCGTGCTCCCTGGCGGCCCGTGACTGTGCCGCACTTGGCCCTTCGGGCCGTAAGCGGAGGTGGTCCCGTCTGGATGCAGGACGAGCCGCCAGCCCCACCGGTGAATACAAATATCGTGATGAAACTGACAAAGTAGAACGCAATTACTAATAGAAGTCCCACCGCCGTCGGCTTGGTGGCGCAGATGATGGACATCGCAGTGCGCGGGGGGCTTGCGGCAGCCGGGCCATTCGCAGTGCCGGGCGCGCAGCTGGATGGCGCGGCGCAAGGCGCCCGGGATGGCGGCGGAGACGCCGACGTCCAGGATGACGGGATTGGAGTTGTAGGGGGCATCCAGCAGTCCCCGGCGCAAGATCGAGGCGAGACGGTCCGGGCCGGCGACCAGGTCGACCGCAAGCCGGGCGATGGCGTAGCGCAGCGCCTGCCGTGCCTGCGGGGACAGTGCCCGGATCCTGTCGCCGGCACTGCCGGTGGCCGCGTCGTCGGTGGCGCGGACGGCCTCGTGAGGGTCGTCCGCTCCTTTTCCCTCGGCCCCTTCGGCCGCGTCCAGGCAGGCCACGATGACGTCGATCATCTGGTCGACGACCGCGAGGTCGGGGTGGCCGGTGACGACCGGGGTGATGATCGCGTCGCACGCGGCGGTCTCGGCGTCGGTGCCGTCCAGGTAGCCGTGCTCGCCCGCCAGCGCGGCCAGCCACGCCTCGTGCAGCTCGGAGGCGCCGGGGAGGTTCAGCAGGCGGGCCAGGTCGATGACGGCGTCCACGCGGGTATCGGCCCC
>JAICYD010000015.1 GCA_025934375.1 Streptosporangiaceae bacterium
TGGGTGGCGAGCACCGGCGCGGCGACCGCGCCCAATGGCAGCGTGCCGGCGGGCGCCGGGTTGTCCTGCCCGGCCTGCCGCCGCTTGGGGTGGAGTGCCTCACTGGAGGGCAGGGGCGGAGCGGGCATGACCTGGCCAGCGAGGCGCTTGCCCACGCCGCCCTTCCACGCACTGCCCCTCGACGCACTGCCCTTTGACGCACTGCCCTTTGACGCACTGCCCTCGGCGGGAGCCTGGGCCGCGCCGCCGGACGCGCGCCCGCGCGACCGGACGCGCTTGGCGGTCCCGTTCGTCGCCGCATCACTGTCCGCCCTTCCGGCGGCCAGGCCAGGCGCGGCGGATCCTCCGGCGACCCCGGCGGCCACGCCCCGCGCGACCCCGCGCTGGAAAGCGGCACCCTGGTGGGCAGTGCCTTGGAAACCAGTGCCCTGGAAACCAGTGCCCTGGAAACCAGTGCCCTGGAAACCAGTGCCCTGGAAACCAGCGGCCTGGGGGACGGCTTCCGGGGCCGCGGCTCGCTGGGTGGCAGCGACCGGGACGCGGGCGGGCCGCAGGGGAACGGCTGGCTTGCGCTTGGCGAGTGAACCGCGCTCCAGCACGGTGACCAGGCTGGCGGCGCGCTGACGGGGCAGGCGGTGGCTGTGCCAGACCCGCGCGGTCAGGACTATCTGGTCCTTTTCCGGGGCCGGCGCCATGCGGCACCACGACCGAGGCTCGGTGAGGTAGCGGATCTGGGATTCCAGCAGTTCTGGCAGCCGCTTGCTTTCGATAACAGGTCGGGTGGTTAGCCAGGTAAGCAGTCCGGGAGGCAGGACATACAGCCACACGAGCGTGTGGTTGAACGGCAGCCCGATAGCCACCAGAAGGAGGATATAAGGGACCGTAATCCCGGTAAATACGGCAATCCAGTTAATCGGCAGCGGTGCCGGAAGCCGGAAGTCATACAGCTTGTAGAGCCGCTTTTCGATTCGCCAGATGTTCGTATAAGTGGGCAGGTCCACTTGAGAGCGCTCCTCGGCTAGTTACTAGCTAGTGGACCCCGAGCGCGTTCGCGATGCCGGTGGCTAGGGTCTGCACGATGCTTGGCGTGTAGAAGACCACGGCGATCGCGACGGCGAGGACAATGAACTGGACGAACTTCGTGATTTCCTTGGTGAAAAGGAAGAAGAGCGCCACGATGCCCACGATCCCGAGGAATAGCGGGCCGAACAGGCCTTGCAGGTAGGTCACGAGGCCTTGGGTGCTGATCGCCGCCTGAGGAGCTGCTCCGACGGCAGTATCGGTTAGGTGCTGGAGATACATATCCAATAATCCCTTCCGGGGGGCATCATCTGTTGGCTTGGCGGGGCACTGGTGCCCTACCGGTTCACGGCGCGGTCCCCAACGGCTGCGTGGATGCTCGGATCTCCTCTACATACCATCTTCCGCGTTGCTGATCGACGACCGTCATGTCGTAAGTTGCGGCGAAACCGCCGTTCTGCCCGGTGAGCTGCCAGTCCACCGTGACCGTAATATTTCGTGTCGCGCCGCTTTGCCGCGGGACGTGCAGGCTGCCGGCCGCGATGTCCTTGAACTGGACCGCGTTGCCAAGGTTGCCCAGCCCGGCCAGCGACGCGCCCGGCGCGAGGAACAGGTTCAGCATCGTCGTGTTCCCGTTCGCGTACGCGGTGAAGAACTCCGGTAGCTGGGTCTGCAACTGATTGGCGGCCGCCGCGTCCTGCTGGGGCTGCGGGGACTGCGGAGGCTGGGCCAGCGCGGGCGTGGGGAGCAGGGATGGCAGGCCCGAGACCACGATGGCGCCGCCAGCGTAGTAGATCGGGACGCCGAACTCCATCAAGTGGTCGTTAACGGTGGCGAGCAGCGTCACGATCGCGCTATTGGCGTTCTGCACGTTAATACCCGCGACCGATTCCCAGCTGACCTGCATTACGGCCTGGCCACTCATGCCAAATTGCGGGTTCGCCTGGGCGACATTCGACGCGACATAGGCGCGCAGCTGCTGCTGGCGCGTGCCCGCGTCCGCCGGGTTATAGGTCAGGTACACGCGGCCGAACTGCATGGCGAACCCCTCGGCCAGCGCCACGGGGAACTGCGTCGTCGGGGCGCCCGCGGTGGTGGCGGCGCCACTACTGCTCGCTGGCTTCTCGTTCAGCGCGATCGCCATGATGCCTCGGTAACCGATCACTAGGATGGCCGCCCACAGAATGATGCGCATCGGCCAGACCGTCCACCGGCCGCCGTTGCCGCTCCACGGTGCCTTGGCGACCGGTGCCGGGCGGTCGGTGCCAGGCCATGACGGTGACTCTTCACCGTACATGGTTGACTCCGTTCCGCTATCGGCGCTAGCAACGCCGCTCCTGCGCGCCATCACACCTCCACCCGCGTTCGCGACCGGCGCCCACTGGGGGTAGTCGGGCACCTGCGCGATCCCTGCCGGTCCCGTGCTCCATTGTGCGGCATAAAGTCGCCGCCCGGGCCGCATTGGAACCGAACAAACCGCGCTTGTCCATACCGCAGTTCTCTCCAGTCTCATCGGTCTCAAGCACCGGTCCGCGACGGCGAGGACCTGCTTGCTGACGGTAACTCGTCACATACAGATACGCAACTGGCACGGCTCTGGTTCGAGGCAAAACGAGAAAATCTTCATCAGCTGAGGTAGCAGCCCCGGACCGGCCTCAGCCTACTCAAGCCCCTCAATACTCTCCGTAATCGACGCCGATCCACCGCTCCCGGACAAGTGCCCCGTCTCTGCCGGCACTATGGCATCAAGTGTCCCTTCCCGCCCGCCGACCCTAAATTGACTCTTAGTGACTCACTGTACGCGGACAGCGGTCGGGCAATGACCGAATGAAGTCATCGCCCCCCGGGATGGTTGTTACTGTTTCGCAATCAGGATTGGATTGGCGAACTCTCAGCGACCCGCGTGGTGCCTGCCGCGCGGAGAGCCGGGCCTTCGCCCGGACAGCCTCGCCATCACCTGGACGGCGATCGCGCGCAGGTCGCCGCGGTCAAGCAGGAACGCCACAATGCCGTAGGCGGCGACCGCGCCCAGCGCGGCGGCGATCGCGGCGATCACGTCGAAGAACCTGCCGCCACCGGGGAAGGCGATCGCGATCGCCACGCCCGCCGCGCAGGCGAAGACGGACGCTATCAGCCCGGCGATAGCCGCGTGCCCGACCCCGTGCACGGCGGTCCGTCCCCGGATCCGCCGCGTCGCGATGACCAGCGGGACCGCCACCGCGGTCTGCCCGATCGTGTTGCCCGCCGCCAGCGCCGCGACCTCCCACCCCGGAGGAACGAGGAGGGTCAGCACGAACGACGCGAGGATCGTCACCAGCCAGTTCCCGGTCAGCGCGAGGCCCGCCACGCGCAGGCGGCCCAGCGCGAACATCACCCGGGACAAGTTCGTAATCAGCGCGGTGCCCGCGATCCCCGGCGCGAACGCCGCGAATCCCCCGATCAGCTGGTTGACCTGATCCGACCCGACCATGATGTTCGCCGCCGGGATCGCCACGGCGGCCACGATCGCCGTGCCCAGCCACGACATCAGCAGCACCGCTCGCGTCGACCCGGCGCAGGTCCGGTCGAAGGCGTCGCCATCCCGGGCCGACAAGGCCGGGAAGGCCGAGGTGGTGATCGAGAGCGTCAGCACCGCGGTCACCGCGCCGAAGACGAGGTTCGCGTAGTTGAACACGACCAGCGCGCCGGTATTACCGTGCCCGTTGGCCAGCCGGATGTTCACCAGGGCGGCCAGGTCGTTGGCGATGAACTCCAAGATGCCGACCAGGACCAGCCCAGAGACGAGCTTGGTCAGCCCGGACGGGAACCGCAGCGTCGGTCGCAGCCGCAGCCCCAGCCGGCGCACCGGCAGGATGCCGACCACGACCAGGGCGGCGACGTTCAGCGTGGCGCCTACCGACAGCACCAGCACCGCGACCTCGGGCGAGCGCGACAGCGGCGCTCCCCCGTTCAGCGGGACGAACACGAGGTAGGAAGTAATCAGCACCATGGACGCCACGATCGGCGCCAGCGCCG
Source organism: Streptosporangiaceae bacterium (assembly GCA_025934375.1). Lineage (GTDB taxonomy): Bacteria > Actinomycetota > Actinomycetes > Streptosporangiales > Streptosporangiaceae > Trebonia. The sequence goes on from JAICYD010000015.1 coordinate 4,036, forward strand.
GCCCGGTGAACCGCCGGTACGCCTGCAGCATGCCGAAAATCACCACCGACAGCCCGTAGAGCAGGATCTGCGGCGCGAATACCTCCAGCATCCCGGAGGTCGCGTTCACCATGTCCGAGCGCACGCAGTGCGAGTTCGCGTTATGCGGGTTCAGCAGGGCCGCGATCGGCCCTGCGGCGAGGCCGATCCCGATCGTCACCGGCACCAAGAGCACGATCGTCCAGGTCAGCATCGCCGAGGAGATCTGCCCCACGCGCGCCTTCGCCTCCGGGTCGGCGGCCGCGCGCTCGGCCGACCGGGCGAGCACCGGCACCATCGCGTTGGTCAGGGCCCCGGCCAGTACGAGCTCGGAGATCAGGTTCGGGATCTGGTAGGTGGTCACGTACACGGTGCCCAGGCAGTCCGAGCCTACGGTCTGCGAGAACACCAGCGTGCGGCCTAGGCCCAGGACCCTGGAGGCCAGCGTCAGCCCGGCGATCAGGGCTGCCCCGCGGGCAATGCCGACCGCGAGCCGCGGCGCCACAACTGGGACCGGGCCCGTATCCACGGGCGGCGTCAGGTCAGCCTCACCTGTCTGCACTAGACCGCCGCGAACCGGGGCACAAGCGCGCTCCGAGACAGCCGCATGTGTACAAGACCTGCGCCCCCACCCCTGAGATACATATGGGTGGAATCATAGGTGCCCGATTCGTTCCCTGCCTGGTTTCACAAGGGTTGACAGAGCCGCGCCGCCAGATGCGCCTCACGCGCAGGCGTGAAGGCGGGGTGGTACACGATGATGATCGTGGGGCTACGTTGGTGAAATGGTCTTCGTGGGAAAGATAGAAAGCACGCTGATATTACACACAAGAGATGGACCGTGACAACGATGGCACCGTTGCTGCTACCCGGGCGCTGGCGGACCCTACGTGACCATCGCCTGAAGGAGCATCGTCTCGGTGGCGCGGACGCTTCGCTCGAGGGCAACCCCGTGAACCGCGGCAGCAGGACCCCGACGGGACCGTCCTCGCCACCGGCGATGCATAACTGGGGCGGGACTACACATTGAACCTGAAATCCACGACGTCGCCGTCACGCATTACGTAGTCCTTGCCTTCAATGCGCGCCTTGCCAGCGGCGCGGACGGCGGTCACCGAGCCCGCCGCGATCAGGTCGTCGTAGGAGACGATCTCCGCCTTGATGAAGCCGCGCTTGAAGTCGGTGTGGATCACGCCGGCCGCCTCCGGCGCGGTCGCGCCGATGGGAATCTCCCAGGCGCGGACTTCCTTCGGCCCCGCCGTCAAGAAGGTGGTCAGTCCCAGCGCGCGGAACCCGGCCGACGCGAGCTGCGCCAGTCCCGGCTCCCCCATCCCCGCCTCGGCGAGCAATTCGGCCGCCTCGTCCTCGGGCAACTCCGCGAGGTCAGCCTCGGTCTTGGCATCCAGGAAAATTGCCTCGGCAGGCGCCACCAAGGACGCGAGCTGCTTCTTGGCGCCCTCGTCGGCCAGGTCCGCTACGTCCATGTTGAAGACATAGAGGAACGGCTTGGCGGTCAGCAGGTGCAGCTCGCGCAGGGACGCCAGCGAAATCCCGGCCTTCGCCGCCCCAGCGAACAAGGTCGTCCCGCCGTTGAGGACCTCAACCGCCACTTGAGCCGCCGCAGCCGTCGCCGCTCGTTCGGGGTCCTTATTGAATTTTGTCTCTTTAGTCAGGCGCGGAACGGCCTTCTCCAAAGTCTGGAGGTCAGCCAGGATCAGCTCTGTGACAATCGTCTCAATGTCATCCTCCGGCCCGACCGAGCCATCCACCCGGGTCACGTCGGGGTCGGCGAACACGCGGACGACCTGGCAGATGGCGTCGGTCTCCCGGATGTGGCCAAGGAACTGGTTACCCATGCCCTGGCCCTCGGACGCCCCCTTGACCAGGCCCGCGATGTCGGTGAAGCGCACTGAGGCGGGGATGACCTTCTCAGTCTTGTAGAGCTTGGCCAGCTCGGGAAGGCGCGGGTCGGGCACGCCGACGATCCCCACGTTGGGCTCGATCGTGGCGAACGGGTAATTAGCGGCCAGGGCCCCGGCGCGGGTCAGCGCGTTGAACAGGGTGGACTTACCGACGTTGGGTAGCCCGACGATGCCGATGGACAAGCTCACGGACAGGGAGTTTAGCTGTGCTTGCCGCTCCCCTCAGAATTGCGCCTCGTACTGGGACGTGCTGATCCGCGCCTCGATGACGAGCGGACGATCACGGCCGACGGTGAACGCTTCGGCCAGGGCCTTCTCGTAGCCGCTGGCGCTGTCCACGCGGACACCGTCGCATCCGAGCGCCTCGGCCAGCGCCGGGATGTCGGTGGGCGGGAGCCCGGTCCCGGTCAGCGGAACGCCGGCCGCCTGCTGGTGCAGCACGATCCGGTTGAGGTTCCCGTCGGCGAACACCACGACGACGAGCGGAAGCTTGAGCGACGCGGCCACCGAGAGCTCGGTCGCGGTCATCGCGAAGCCGCCGTCGCCGGTGAGGCAGACGACCGGACCGCTAGCCGGCCCGCGTTCCAGGGCCGCCCCGATCGCGGCGGGCAGGCCAAAGCCCATCGCCGACAGCCCGTTAGTGATCAGCGCCTCGCGCGCCGCTCCCGCGCGCCACGCCTGGCCGACCATGATCTTGTGCGACCCGACGTCCGCCGTCATCACGGTCGCGCGCGGCGCGGCCTCCCGCGCCAGCGTGACGACCTCTGAGGGGTTAAGCGCGCCGTCGTCGAAGCCCGCTTGCCAGGCGGCGCGCAGCGATGCCCGGTGCGTGGCGACCTCGCCTTCCGACCAGCGCGGCTCGCCCTTGAAGCGCACGCTCAGGTACGACAGCGCGCTCGCGACGTTCCCGACGATCTCGGTCGCGGCCGGGTAGATCTGGTCGATGTTCGGCGTCGTGTCGACGTGGAGCACCGGCGTGCTGACCCGCCACGGCGTGATCAGCTCCACCGGGTCGAATCCCGCCGTCACGATCAGGTCGGCGCCGGCCAGCAGGTCCCAGATCACCTGGCCCCCGGCCATGTCGAGGACGCCCGCGAAATACGGATGGTCCTCAGGGACTATGCCCTTGGCCATGGCGGCGACAACGACCGGGATGCCCGCCTGGGTCGCGAGCGCGTCCAGCTCGGGGCCCGCCTGACAGCGGACCGCGCCCGCCCCGGCCAGCAGCACCGGCCGTCGCGCGCTTCCGAGGAGCTCGGCGGGATCCCCGCCGGGGAAGACGTCGAGGCCGCCGCGGGCCGCCGCGCTCAGCGGCGGAACTTGCGGGTCGCGCTCCCCGGTCACGATTTTCCCGAACGTATCGTGCGTGACTGTCAGGTGCACGGCCCCCGGCCGCTCGGCGATGGCTGTCTTGAGGGCACGGCGGATCACGATGTCGGCCGACGGCGGCTCCAGCCGCGCGGCCAGCTTGGTGACCGGCGCGAACAGCCGGTCGTGATCGACGAGCTGGTGCGTCCAGTACTGCTCGCGGCGGCTGTCGACCTGCCCGGATACCGCCAGGAGGGGCACGCGGTCGAGCATGGCGCTGGCGACGCCGTTCAAGACCGCCGTGGACCCGGGCCCGAGCGTCGAGACGCACGCGCCGATCCGGCCAGTGGCCATGGCCGCGCCCTCGGCCATGAACGCGGCGGAGGCCTCGCGGGCGGCGGACACGACCGCGGGACCGCGGCCGCCGCCGTGCCGGGTGGCTTCCATGAAGTCCACGATCGACTCGCCCGGATAGCCGAACACATGCCGGACTCCTGCCTGGCGCAGGTACTCGGTGAGCAATGCGGCAATCGTCATCTCGCTGGTCACGACTCTAATCGCACCACAATCGTTAGCCGTCCGCATAACCGGGGCGCCGTGCAATTTCATTGGGTACCGTGGGCGGCACGACGCGGGGCCGCCTGCGGGGGCGTTCGGCTGGTCCGCGTTTGCCATGGCATGTCCTCCCATGCCTGTTTTTTCCTGGGGTCCACGGGGGATCGTCGCTTTATGCCGGATGTCATGCCGACCCCTTCGACGAAGCGTGGGCCAACGTTCAAGCCCCGGGGGGCCAATATGGGCGACTTTGATGCCGCTTTTCCTGAGTACGCCGCGACGTCGCGGCTGGATGACCTGCGCGCCACGGAGTACAGCTACCTGGACGAAGGCGGGCACGTCTACCTCGACTACACCGGGGCGGGGCTGCCGGCCCGGTCCCAGTTGCGGGCACACGCCACGCGCGTCGGGTCCGGCGCGTTCGGGAACCCGCACTCGGAGAACCCGACGTCGTCGGCATCGACCCGGCTAGTCGAGGAGGCGCGGTCGGCCATCCTGGCCTTCTTCAACGCCTCGCCGAAGGACTACGCGGTGATCTTCACGCCGAACGCGACCGGCGCCTGCCACCTGGTCGCCCAGTCCTACCCGTGGCGGCACGGCAAGCGGCTCGTGCTGACCGCGGACAACCACAACTCCGTCAACGGCATCCGGGAGTACGCCACCGGGCACGGGGCGCGGGTCAGGTACGTCACGCTGAATCGCGACCTGCGCGTGAGCGAGCTGGACCTGAACGCCGCACTCGGCCGGGGTCACGGGACACGACCCGGCTTGCTCGCCTACCCGGCGCAGAGCAACTTCTCCGGCGCGCGACATCCGCTCGCCTGGGTGGAGCGGGCGCAGTCAGCCGGGTACGACGTGCTCTTGGACGTGGCCGCGTATGTGCCGACGAGCCGGCTGGACCTGCGAGAAGTGCAGCCCGAGTTCGCCGCCGTGAGCTGGTACAAGGTGTTCGGCTACCCGACGGGCGTGGGCTGCCTGCTGGTTCGGCGCGACGCGATGTCGCGGCTGCGGCGCCCGTGGTTTTCCGGCGGCACGATCTGGGGCGTGTCCGTGCAAGGCGGCTGGCACCGGCTGCTGCCGAACGAGAGCGCGTTCGAGGACGGGACGCTCAGCTTCTTGTCCATCCCCGACGTGATGACCGGCATCGAATGGGTGTCGTCCATCGGCGTGGAAATGATCGGGCAGCGCGTGCAGATCCTGACCTCATGGACGCTGCGATGCCTGGCTGGCCTCAAGCACAGCAACGGCCGGCCGATGACCTTGCTCTATGGCCCGGGCGACGAGGCCGACAGAGGTGGCACGATCGCGTTCAACTTCCTCGACCCGACCGGGAAGCTGGTCGACGAGCGGGCCGTCTCCCGGGATGCCGCCGCGGCGGGCATCTCGCTGCGCACCGGCTGCTTCTGCAACCCGGGAGCCGGCGAGTGGGCGTTCGGCTTGTCGCGCAAGGCGGTCGGCGGCACTTTCGTCCGCCGCCAGCTCATGCGCCGCTCGTTCCTGCACGTTGACATGACGACGGTCGACGACTACCTGAGGGTCCTCGGCCTGCCGACCGGCGGTGCGGTCCGGATCTCGCTCGGCCTGGCCTCCACGCTGGCGGACGTGGAATCCTTCCTCGACTTCGCCGAGCGGACATATCGCGACCGCCTGCCCGACCTGAACGGCCTCGCGCCCCGGCTGAACTGCTGAGGCAGCACTGGCGCCACCGGGTTAGCGGGTCTTGCGGATGACCATCGCGACGGTGGCGGCCAGGAAGGCGGCGGTGAAGGCGGCCAGGATGATCCAGTCGGCCGCGACCGCGCGGGAGAACGTGTTCCCGTAACTTTCCAGGAGCGGACGGCCGAGCGGGCTGGCGCCGGTTCGCCACAGCGCCTCGATCCCGAGGCTGTGGCCCAGGCCCTCGAAGGCCCAGCGGTTCGTCATCGCGTAGCTGATCCACTTGCCGACGACGGCCATCACGGGAACCGGGAGGATCGCGCCGACGAACAGGACCTGGGGGAAGCACGCCATCGGCAGGGCTATCGTCGCCTGGGCCGGGTCGGCGACGGCCGCGGAGATCAGCAGCCCCAGGGCGAGCGCGGAGGCCGAGCTCAGCAAGAGCGTGACGAAGACGCCCAGCAGGTCACCGGAGGCCGGCAGCCGCCCCAGGAGCCGCAAGACAATCAGGAACAGCAGGTCAACGACGGCGAGCAGCGGCAGCAGCACCGAGACCTTCGCGAGCACGTACGATCCCGCCCCGAGCCCGGCGAACCGCTCGCGGCGGAGCACTCCCCATTCAGCGCAGATCGCGAGCAGGCCGTACGTCAGCCCGAAGAAGAAGCCGCCGAAGGCCACCCAGAAGATGATCTGCACGGTCGCTGACGGGCTCGGGTGCGCGGGGTCGAAGGCGCCCGGCCGGAACAGCACCAGGAACATCAGCAGCACGCACAGCGGCGAGCCCGCGAGCATCGCGGCGGTGAGCTTGCTGCGGGTCAGGATGTCGGTGTTTCGCCGGGTGAGCAGCACCCACTGCCGGACCGGGCGCGGCACCGCGCGCCCGGGCAGGGCCTGCTCAAGCTCGTCGTCGGGAGGACTGGGCTGCACGGGCACCTGCGGTTCGGCGGGTCCGGCCGGCTCCAGCGCGAGGGTCGCCGTGCCCGTCGCGACCTGGCCAGCGAGCGCCGGGTCGGGCAGAGCGCCCGGCATCGACTGGCTCTGCTGCCCGTTGAAGAAGCGCCGGGACCAGTTCTTGGCGGGGTCGCCGAGGCCAGCCAGCCGCTCGTAGATCTCCACGGTCGAGTCCGCGCCGAAGTACTCGCGGGCGGCGGCGGGCGTGCCGTAGAACGCCAGGTGCCCCCCGGCCGCCAGTACCGCCACCTTGTCGCAGACCTCCGCGTCCAGCGGGTTGTGCGTCGTCAGCACGACCGTGGTGCCGGCTTCGCACAGTCGGCGCAGCGTGCGCATAAGCTCTGCGCCGCGTGCCGGGTCCAGCCCGGAGGTTGGCTCGTCGAGGAAGAACAACGGCGGCTTGGCCAGCAGCTCGGCGGCGATCGAGGCTCTCTTCCGCTCGCCGCCGGACAGGCTGCCGACCGGCACCGCCTCCCGGCCGGTCAGTTCCAGCGTCCGGATAACCTGCTCCACCGCGCCGACCGGGTCGGGGACGTCCCGTAGTGCGGCGGCGTAGCGCAGCGTCCGCTCCAGTGGCAGCGCCACGTGAATGATGTCGTCTTGCGGGACGTAGCCGACGGGCTCTTCACCGGGCCGGATGACCTCGCCGGTGGCTGGCGGGCGCAGCCCGCACATGGTGTTGAGCAGCGTCGTCTTTCCTGATCCGCTGCCGCCGATGATCGCGATCAGCTCGCCGCGCTCGACCGACAATGTGACGTCACGCAAAGTAACTACGCCGGGACGCGCTTGCTGGCCGACCGCGCGAAGCTCTATAGCCGCTCGCACGTTCCCATTGTGCCGGATCATGATCGCTACGGTGCGTTATCAAAATAGCTGGCCGGCGTGTCCTTCGGCTGCGCACGGCGACGGCATGCGAGTCTGAGACCATGATCGTCTTTGCCTTGCTGGCCGGGATCGCGATCGGCGTCGCCGTCGGGTACCTGCTCATGCGCGGCCGGGTTACCGCTGCCGACGAGCGGTCCAGGTCCGCGCAGGACAAGTACGCGCTGCTGGAGAAGACGATGCAGTCCCAGGCCGCGCTCGTCGAGGGGCGCCTGGGGGAACGACTGGACATCGGGCACCTCGTCGGGCCGATCCGCGACACGCTCACCCGCGTCGAGGCCCAGCTGCGCGAGTCCGACCAGGCGCGGACGCGCTCGCACGCCGAGCTGGCCCAGCAGGTGGAGTTCACCCGCCGGGGCGCCGAGCAGGTCCGGGACCAGGCGGCCGCGCTGGTGACGGCGCTGCGCCGGCCGGAGGCACGCGGCCGCTGGGGCGAGTTGCAGCTGCGGCGGGTGGTGGAGCTGGCCGGGATGACCGCCCGGTGCGACTTCGACGAGCAGGTCGTCACCACCGACGCCAGGCTCGACGCCAAGACGCAGCGCCCGGACATGGTGGTGCACCTGGCCGGCGGGAAGAACATCGTCGTTGACTCCAAGGTCTCGCTGGCCGCCTACCTGGAAGCCGTCGAGGCCTCCGATGAAGCGGCCCGCGACGCACGGCTGGAGGCGCATGCCCGGCACCTGCGGGCGCACGTGGATTCCCTGGCGACTAAGGCCTACTGGGCCGCGCTGCCGGGGACGCCGGAGTTCGTCGTCTTGTTCATCCCCGGCGAGGCGTTCCTCGCGCCGGCGCTGGAGCGCGACCCGACCCTGCTGGAGTACGCCATCGCGCGGCGCGTGCACGTCGCCACGCCGACGACGCTGGTATCCATGCTGCGCACCGCGCACTTCGCCTGGCAGCAGCAAGCGCTGTCGGAGAACGCGAGAGCCGTATTCGAGCTTGGGCGCGAGTTGCATGACCGGCTGTCAGGGCTCGGCCGGCACATGGACAAGCTCGGCCGCTCGCTTTCGGCGTCAGTCGGCGCGTACAACCAGGCGGTCGGGTCCCTGGAAACCCGCGTCCTGGTCACCGCGCGGCGGCTATCAGAACTCGGGGTCGTCGCCTCTGAGATGCCCGCCCCGGTCGCGGTCACCGAGACGACAAGGCCGCTGTCGGCCCCGGAGTTGCTCGCCGGCGGGCCGCAGGCGCGGAAGGCTCCCCAGGAGCCGGCCGCACCGCAGGAGGAGCCCGACGACCGGCCAGCCGCCGGGCTCATCGAGAGCGCGACCGCGCTAGTGCGATCGCAATGAGCCTGCGGCCCGTTTCGTTGCGGATCCTCTTCAGCGAGTGGCCGGGGGGCGCGGTCCAGTCCGGGATATGCGGGATGCTGGCGATCTTCGGGGCGTGCCTGGCCGGACTGCTAGTCGCTACCTGGGCCGACTGGCAGGAACTCGGGTACGCCGTGTTCTTCATGGCCAGCAGCCTCACCGTTTACTACGTGCGGCTGGGGAGCCTGCTCCCGGTTGTGGTGTCCGCGCCGCTGCTGTTCCTGCTCGCCTGCTTGACCGCTTCGGTCCTCATTCCTTCGCTGGCGCTCCTGTCCACGCTGGCGGGCGCCGCCTGGTGGCTGCTGGCGGGCATGACCTTGACGGTCGTGATCGGGCTGACGCGCGGACTGCCCGCGGAAATCCGCGAGTTCTGGGGCGAGCTGCGACGGTTACCTGGCGCGCAACTCGCGCGGGAGCTGGAAGGCCATCGTCTCCTTGACGGCCTCTACTTCCTCCACGTCAGCGAAGCCGAGGGCGGCCAGCTTGCCGAGGACACCGTGCACGAGCTCTTCGGGGACCGATGCCCCGGAGGTGACGCCCACCGTGACCGCGTCACCGAGCCAGCGCTCGTCGAGCTCGCCGGCGTCGTCGACGAGGTAGGCGGCGCCCGCGCCCGCGTCCTTCGCCACCTCGACCAGGCGGACGGAGTTGGAGGAATTGCGCGACCCCACGACGATGACCACGTCGGAGAGGGGAGCGATGACCTTCACGGCCGCCTGCCGGTTCTGCGTCGCGTAGCAGATGTCGTCGCTGGGCGGGTCGATCAGCTGCGGGAAGCGGACCTTCAGCGCGGCGACCGTCTGGACCGTCTCATCCACTGACAGGGTCGTCTGGGAGAGCCACACCACCTTGGCGGGGTCGCGCACATGCACGCCGCCCACGCTCTCGGGGCCGTCGACCAGCTTGACCCGGGCCGGGGCCTCGCCGGCGGTGCCGACGACCTCCTCGTGCCCCTCGTGGCCGATGAGCAGGATGTCGTAGTCTCCGGCGGCGAAGCGCCGCGCCTCATTGTGCACCTTGGTGACCAGCGGGCAGGTCGCGTCGATCTGACGGAGGTTCCTCGCCTGCGCCTGCTCGCGGACCTCCGGCGCGATGCCGTGCGCGGAGAACACCACGACGCTGCCCTCGGGCACCTCATCGGTCTCCTCCACGAAGACCGCGCCGCGCTTGGTCAGCTCGTTGACCACGTGAGTGTTGTGCACTATCTGCTTGCGCACGTATACCGGCGCGCCGAAGCGCTCGAGCGCCATCTCGACGGCTTGCACGGCACGGTCGACTCCTGCGCAGTAGCCACGCGGCTTTGCCAGCAGGACCCGGCGATGCGTCTCAGACATGCCTCCCATGGTAGGCGAGACGGTCCGGCGGTTAAGCGAGCGGGCAGGCTCGGGTCGGGTCTTGCTGCCCGTGATGCTCGTGTTACGCGTGGGCACTCTGCAGTGTAGATTGGCGTCGTTTGGCTTACGGACGGCGAAGACGGGCGGTTTTCGCGATATTTTGCTAGATACCGCCTTAATTAACTCAGCTACGCGTTCCAGCATGCTTTGGCACACTGTGATCTACCCCTCTTGAGGAGAACGCGATTATGCAAGTGATGGAAGCTCCCGTACGGGTGCTACGTGGCCTGGCTGCCGGCGCTGGGAAGATCATCGGCGTCGCCGATCGGCGCAAGGCCAAGACGGCGCGGACCGCCGTTACGGAAACGGCCACTCCCGAGACTGTTGAGGCCGCCGCGCCGGAGACGGTTGAAACCGAGACGACCACCTCTGAGGCGAGTGGCAACGTCAAGCTGGTCACCCCGGAGTCGGATGCTCCGGAGACGGCTGACGCCCCCGCCGCGCAGACGTCGGTCCCGGAGGCCACGGTGGCCGAGGCTCCGGCGCCCGAGGCCGAGGCGCCCGCGGTGACCAAGCCGGCCAAGCCCGCCCCGAAGAAGGCGGCCAAGCCCAAGGCAGCCGCCCCCAAGGCAGCCGAGCCGGTCGCGGCGGCTGACCTGCCGTTGGCCAGCTACGACGAGCTGACGGTCAACTCGCTGCGCGCGCGGATGACCAAGCTGACCCCGGACCAGCTGACCGTGCTCATCGACTACGAGAAGGCGCACCAGAGTCGCGACGAGGTCGTCGGGATGCTCGAGCGCCGCATTATCCGGATCAACTCCGGGCAGACGACGAGCTTCCAGGCCGTCAAGTAGCACCCATCCGCCACGCCCTGCCGCCGATCCCCGCGGCGGCGGCCAGGGCGTGATGTGATGGTCGCATGCCCCTAGAGACCTCCCCAGAGTCACCGGTCCCGGTCCGGACCGTGCTCCAGCTCGTCGGCGGCTGGATCGGAAAGCTAGGCCGCGTCTGGGTTGAAGGGCAGATCGCCGAGTGCACTAGGCGCGGCGGCACCGTGTACCTGACGCTGCGGGACCCGGTCGCCGCGGTGTCCACGCGGGTCACGTGCCCGCGGGTGGTCTTCGACGAGACGGACCCGCAGGTCGGGGCGCGGGTCGTGATTCACGCCAAGCCGGACTTCAACGCATCGCGGGGGTCGTTCGCGCTATCGGCCCTGGAGATCCGCGCAGTCGGGCTCGGCGAGCTGCTCGCCCGGCTGGAGCGGCTGCGCAGGTCTCTGGCCGCCGAGGGCTTGTTCGCCGCCGAGCGCAAGCGGCCGCTGCCATTCCTGCCGGGCATGGTGGGACTGGTATGCGGCCGGGATTCGGCGGCCGAACGGGACGTGCTGGAGAACGCCGGCCGGCGATGGCCGGCCGTGCGCTTCCGCGTCGAGCAGGTCCCGGTTCAGGGGGCGTACGCGGTGGCAGAGGTCACCGCCGCCGTGCAGCGGCTCGATGCCGATCCCGAAGTTGACGTGATCATCATCGCGCGCGGCGGCGGCTCCATCGAGGACCTGCTCCCGTTTTCAGCCGAGGAGCTGGTGCGGGCGGTCGCGGCCTGCCGGACGCCCGTGGTCTCCGCGATCGGGCACGAGCAGGACTCCCCGATCCTGGATTACGTCGCCGACCTGCGCGCCTCCACTCCCACGGACGCGGCCAAGCGCGTCGTCCCCGACGTGTCAGAGCAGCTCGAGCTGGTCTCCCAGCTCCGGGACCGGGCACGGCGGGCGGTGAGCGGCTGGCTGGCCAGGGAGGAGTCCTGGCTCGCGGGCGTGCGGTCACGTCCGGCCCTGGCCGACCCGGTCAGGGAAATCGAGCGGCAAGCTGAGGGCATCGGCGCGCTGGTGGCGCGCGCCCGCACGTGCCTTGATTCCCGGCTGGCGCGGGCCAGCGATGACGTGGCCCACACGAGGGCACGCCTGCTCGCCCTCTCGCCGGCGTCGACGCTCAAGCGCGGTTACGCCATCGTCCAGCGCGAGGACGGCGCGGTAGTCCGCGCGGCCGCCGACGTGGGCGAGGCCGAGGCGCTGATGATCCGCTTTGCCGAAGACCACCTGATGGCCGTCCGCGCTGATGGCTAGGAGGGAAGCTGGCGGCAGGCGCCAGCTGAACGCGGGGATGCCCCGGTGATCGCCGCACCGCCACGGTCTCGCGGCGGGTGAGTAACCGACAGCCGGGCGGGCTGCGTTGAGGATAGGCTGGGTTTTGTGACCGATCGTGACTCGCTGTCCTACGAGCAAGCGCGCGACGAGCTGGCCAGCGTGGTGAAGCGGCTCGAGGCTGGCGGGCTGTCCCTGGAGCAGTCGCTGGAGCTGTGGGAGCGCGGCGAGAAGCTCGCCGCGATCTGCGGTGAGTGGCTGGACGGCGCCCGGGCACGGCTAAGTGCCGCCATGGCCGCCCGCAAGGAAGGCGGCGATAGGGCCGCCGACGCACCCTTCTAGCGTCCCGTGGCGCCAGTGCTGTGCTGATTTCAGCGATGTTCACGGGAAATATTACGATTACCGGGGAGTAGCGCCGGGAGGTCCAGCTCCGGGGCGGCCGGGACCGGTAGCAGCGTCGCCGCTCCGCCGGGCAGGGGTTCGCGCCGTTTGCCCGGGACCTACCCTTATTGCATGCGCGTGGATATCTGGAGTGACGTCGTCTGCCCGTGGTGCTATGTCGGGAAGGCCCGGTTCGAACGGGCGCTCGACGGGTTCCCGCACCGGGACCAGGTCGAGGTCGTCTATCACTCATTCGAGCTCGACCCCGATGCGGTGGACACCGGGGAGACGAACATCCAGATGCTGAGCAAGAAGTTCCGCATGCCAATCGCGCAGGCCTGGGAGGCGGAAGAGCGGGTGGCGGGACTGGCCCGCGCGGAGGGCCTGGAGTATCAGCCAGAACGCCCGGTCGGCAATACGTTTGATCTGCACCGAGTCCTTCACCTGGGGCGCGACAAGGGCGTGCAGGGCGACCTCGTCTCGGGGATCTACCAGGCGCACTTCGCGCAGAACCGGCCGATCTTCGACGCGGGGGTGATCACGACGGTCGCGACCAAGGCGGGCCTGGACGCCGCGGACGTTCGCAAGGTGCTCGACAGCGACGACTACGCGGACGCCGTGCGCGCCGACGAGGCGCAGGCGCGGACGCTGGGGATCAGCGGCGTGCCGTTCTACGTGTTCGACATGGCCCTGGGCGTGTCCGGCGCGCAGTCGGTCGAGACGTTTGGCACTGCCCTCACCAAGGGATGGGAGCGCGGGCAGGGTAATACTTCCTCATGAGCGACATGAGCGAAATCCCTACCCCGCAGACCGTCACCCGGGACACCCCCGAGAACGCGCCCAACCGGAACCTGGCGCTCGAACTGGCCCGCGTCACCGAGGCCGCCGCGATGGCCGCCGCCCGGTGGGTCGGGCGCGGCGACAAGAACGGCGCCGACGGCGCCGCCGTCAACGCCATGCGGGCGCTGATCAACTCGGTATCCATGAACGGGGTCGTCGTCATCGGCGAGGGCGAGAAGGACAACGCCCCGATGCTCTTCAACGGCGAGGAAGTCGGCGACGGGACGGGGGCAGACTGTGACGTGGCGGTCGACCCCATCGACGGGACCCGGCTGTGCGCGAATGGCATGCCGAACGCGGTCTCGGTGCTGGCGGTGGCCGAGCGCGGGTCGATGTATGACCCGTCGGCCGTGTTCTACATGAAGAAGCTGGCCACCGGGCCGGAGGCGGCGGCCGTGGTGGACATCGAGGCGCCGCCGGCGGTGAACATCGCCGCGGTCGCCAAGGCCAAGGGCGGCTCGCCGGCCGACGTGACCGTGGTCATCTTGGACCGCCCGCGGCACGCCTCCCTCATCGCGGCCGTGCGCGAGGCAGGCGCGCGGATCCAGCTCATCACCGACGGGGACGTGGCGGGGGCGATCATGGCGGCCCGCGCGGGTACCGGCATCGACTTGATGCTCGGCATCGGCGGCACTCCCGAGGGGGTCATCGCGGCGTGCGCGCTGAAGTGCCTCGGCGGCGTCATCCAGGGCAAGCTCGCGCCGCGGGATGAGGCGGAGCGGGCGAAGGCGCTAGACGCCGGGCACGACCTTTCCCGGGTGCTGACGACCGACGACCTCGTGTCGTCGGACGACGTGTTCTTCGCGGCGACCGGGATCACGGACGGGGAGCTGGTGTCCGGCGTGCACTACGCGCACGGCGGGGCGTCAACGCACTCGCTGGTGATGCGGGCGCGCTCGGGGACCATCCGGAGCATCAAGAGCGAGCACGCCCTGTGGAAGCTCCGTGCCTATAGCGCGGTCAATTACGGCTAGCCGCGGACTTCGCGGCGGCGGTTGCCGCCGGGGAGCCAGCGGCGCGGCTTTGGCGGGGCCTTGACGATGACCTCGCCAAGCAGGGCGAAGCACCGGACCTCGATCAGGGGGGCGTCCGGGGGAAGCGGCGCGGGTGCGCGGCGGGACGCCGGGCTCCCGTAGCCGTCGCTCAGGGCCGCGGCGGGCGTGGCGCCCTTCTGCCGGCCCAGCAGCATCGTGCCGCCCACGGTTACCGCGACGCCATCGGGGACGACCAGCTTGATCGTCCCGGCGACCGCGTTGGCGTGGACCACCGTGTGCCGCTCGGTCAAGATGGCCTCGCGGAAGTCCAGGATCACTTCGCCGGCCATGGCGTAGACGGTGAGCTCCTCAGGGACCACCCAGCGGCCGTAGCGGGACGCCTTGCTGAGAGCCCCGGTGATCATCCGCCCGCCGTCCACCTGGATCGGCTGCCCCTCCGGGGGCACCAGGTCATGGGTCAGCGAGGCCAGGCTGCCCAGGGTGCGTGCGGTGAGCGCGGCGTGCACCCGGCCCGAGTGCTCCTCGTCGGTCAGCCGGCCGTCGGCGAGAGCGGCGTTCAGGACGTCCACCACTCGCTCGCGATCGGCGTCTGAGGCACGCAGGTCACGGGGTGCAGGGCGCGACGGCATGCCCTTAACGATAGCCCCACCCGGCGAGCCAGGCGACGGCCGCGCACGGCCTCGGTCATTGCCGGGTGATAACCCCGGATGACGAGATCTGGGCCGCGCTCGAGCCGAAGTCCTGTGCGGACAGCTGGGCGACGAAGGCGGCGGACCCTCCGCCGGGCTCGGGCCGGCCTTGCCCGCTGAGCACGACAGGATAGAGGTGGGCGCGCTCGAACTGGCCGGCCGATGACAGTGTCACCCGGAGGATCGCGCTCATGTCACGGTTGCCGCCGCTGGCGAAGTTGCCGTAGCCGGCGAAGTTCCCGAGGCTGTAGGCAATGAGGTGCCCCTTATAGAACTGCATGCCCCGCAGGACGTGCGGGCCACTGGCGATCACCAGGCTGGCGCCGGCGTCGATGGCCATGTGCGCGAACGCCTCGGCATTGCCACGGTCCTCGCCGAGGTAAATCTCTTCCTGGCCGGTCACGTGATCGGCGGTGGGCCCCTCCGCTCCAGCGTGCATGTACACCACGACGATCGGGGCCTGCTGGTGGGCCTGCTCGATCAGGGCGCGCGCGGCGGCGACGTCGAGGAGGCTGGCGGCCCAGTTATAGGGCGCGAATCCCAGGATCGCGACCTTGACCCCGTTCGCCGTCACGGTCGTTATCTGCCCCGGCAGGCCGGTCTGGGCCAGGCCAGCGGCGTGGATTGACTGCACAGTCTGCTGCTGGCCCGCGGCGCCGAAGTCGAAGGAGTGATTGTTGGCGTCGTTGAGTATCGTGAACCCGGCCTGCTTGAAGTACTGCGCGTAGCTGGGCGGATTGCGGAACGCGAAGCAGGTCGTGCCCGCGCCGGCGCCGCACTTGCTGCCCGGGGCGGTCGTGAGGGTGCCCTCGAGGTTGGCGAAGACAACCTGGGCACCCGATGTGAGGCTCGACTTCACCGCGTCGAAATACCCCGCCGGGTCCGGGGCCAGGTTCGGCGTATTCCCGAGCATCGTGTCGCCGACCGCGGTGATAGTCACCGAGGCCCCGGCTTTGGCGGCAGTCGAGCTCGCGCCTGGATGGGCCGTGCGGGCGGAGCCGGCGCCGGCCCGGGCCGGATCGGTCCATCCGGCTGAAGACCCGGTCAGAGCGGTCGAACTGGCGGATGAGCAGGCTGACGCGGCCAGCACGACGGCGCAGCCGACGGTAGCGCAGAGCCCTTTCAGCCCATGCCGCAAAGCGAGCCGGCGGCGGGCCAGGATCGTTTGGTCCCCCATGAGGTCCAACTTAGCGATCCCGGGCCGCGAGCATCCGGACATTCGCGGCGACTGTTATCACCCGGCTGCGCAGTCGCCCTACCCGGCTAGCCACGCGACGGCCGCCGCGACTGACGCGAAGGTGCCGGTGACGGGACCCTGGGCCACGCTCACCGACCCCTTGGCGACCTGGATGGCACGGGTGCCGTCCTCGCGGGTCAGCCCGAGCCAGGCCGCGGCCGACTGCCGCTCATCCCCGTCGGCGGTGGTGAAGCCGTCGTTGAAGACGGCCTCGGCAAGCTGCGTCAGCGCCCACCACTGCCTGGCCGGCGGGTCGATGCGGAAGGCGTGCACCCCGGCCGGGGACACCAGCTGGCTCATCTCGATGTTCTCGGTCGTAGGCCCGTACAGGTAGATCGTCGGCCCCGCGGTCACCCAGGACCCGCCGGCATCGACCACGAGGAACATGGCACGCGGGCCGCCGCCCAGCCGCCCCACGACCTGGGCCGCGTCCCCCACCAGCAGGCCATCCTCGCTGGCCAGGCCGCGGACCACCATGGATCGCCGGCCGCGGATGATCGCCGGGACCACGCTGTCCTCATCGTCTTCGTCCACGGTGGGCAGCAGGGCGCTCCAGGCGCCCCCGGCGACAAGGGCGATAGCGGCGGCCTCGTCGTCGGTCAGCATCAATGTCTCAGTCATCGTCGTCTCGTCGTCAGGGCAGCAGAATGTTCAGGACGTGGTGGGACATCTTGCCGGCCATGGACCCGAGGCCGGGCAGGATCCCCTGGTTCCAGTCGGTGTGCATCCCGGTTTGGACGGCGTCGTCGGCAAGCGACAAGCCGACCCCGAACAGGTAGGTATCGGGAAAGCTCTTGAGGATCTTGGAGCTCTCGTCGACGGTGCCGAAGACGTCGCCGTGGTAGGCGTCACGGGCCGCGCGGACCCCGTCAACGCCGACGGCCAGGACCGTAAGGGGGCCGGTGACCTTCTCCGCTCCTTCAGCCACGCCGGGCAGGACATCATGACCCCACTGGGTGACCTTCCAGCTCTTGAAGTCCATCAGCTTCGACTCCGGATTTCCGCTCAGCTCCCGCCAGGCACCGCGCACTTGATCCCAGTTCTTGGTGTACCGGCCCGTCACCCACTTGTTGTCGCCGAGGGCTTTCATCGCCTCGCGCGGCTTCCAGGTGAGTGGCTCGAACCTGAGGGCACGCTTGTCAGCCGCGTCATAGCCGCCGACGACCTTGCTGGCCAGCGAGCCACCCAGCAGAGCCCCGCCGACCAGGCCCGTGGACACGCCGGCGGTGCCGCCTGCGCTGGTTCCCGCGTCGGCAGCGGCCGCCGCGCTGGCCTGCTGCTGCTCGCGGATGTTGACGGTGAGCCGGGCATGCATGTCGGAAAGCGCGTGCGCGGTCGCGGTGAGCGCGGGGCGATGCCGCCCCTCCCATTCCTGGTGGAAGGTCGCGGCGGCCGGTCCGCGCCAGTACAGCGAGAGCTGGGCAGCCAGGTCCGCGGCGGCGGCGGAAATCTGGGCCAGCGCCTGCGCATGGTAGCCGAGTTGCCGCCCCAGGCTCTGCGCCTGGTCAACGTCCATTCCCTCGAAGGCCAAGGTGGCTCCTGTAGCTGCTTGTTTCCCTGCTCAACGCACCCGGCTGGCTGCGGGTCGCCCCGTGCCAGCCGGCCTGCGCTGCGCGCTAATCAGTAGTTCTGCGAGGCGGCGACCTGCTCGTGCAGGTTCGCCTGGGTGTGATGGACCATCGTCTCCAGGCCGGCGAGCGCGCTGTTCAGCTGGGACTGGTGACTCGGCCACTCCGAGGCGAACCGCTGGGCGTCGGGGCCCTTCCAGGCGCCCTCCAGCGAGTTGACCACGCCTGGCATTGCCGCGACGACGCTCTGCAGCTGCTGCTGGAGGCTGGTCATGTGCTGCAGGACCTGGGTGACCTGGTCGACATCCATGCCTTCAAAGGCCATGGGGTTTCCTCCTTACGTGCGCGGCGGCCTGGTGCCGCCGGCGTCTGTGGGTGTGGCTCATTCGGGGATGGCTATCTGGGCGAGGCGCGCCCGGCCCGCTTCCACCAGCAGGCCGCGCCCGGGCGGGAACTCGCTGCGCCGTGACTTGGGGAACTCGGTCTTGAAGACCAGCGAGCCGTCGGCCGGCTCGGGCTGCAGCGCCAGGCCGGTGCGAGCGGACTTGACCGCGTTGAGCAGCGGCCAGCTCTGGCCCATCGCGGAGGTCTCTCCCTCGGCGATGACCAGGTGGCCGCCGCTGGCGAGCTTCTTGATCAGCGACCCCAGCGGCATGTCGGCCGGGGTGCCGAGGAATTCGTTGATGCCCTCGATGACCACGGCGAACGGCCGGCCGGAATCCCCGTCGCGGGTGATCTCCGCCTCCAGCTTGGCGGCCAGCTCGGCGGCCTCCTGCGGGTCGGTGGCGACCTGCTGCCAGGCGCCCAGTCCGATCAGCGGCGACCGCCGGCCGCCGAAGAACACCGGGACGGTCCGCGGCTGCGCCCGCGTCATCGCGATGACGACCGTCGCCACGGCGGTGGTGCGCCCGCTGGCCGGCGGCCCGCAGACCAGGAACACTCCCTCGGGCCGGAAGCCCGTCGCGGTCAGCGTGTCGTCGGCGATGCCGATGACCGGGCGCCCGTCCGCGGTGGCGGGCAGCTCGCTGAGCCGGACCAGCTCGGGCAGTTGCTCGACCCGCGGCGCGGCCGCCAGCCCCCGCCGTCGCATCGCCCCGGCGAGCTGTGAGATGGCGCGGGCCTGCCCGATGTTGTCCGGTGCTCCGCCCAGCACCGCGACCTGGAGCTCGGCGCCGCTGAGGACCGCGCGGCCAGCCGGAGCGTCGGGGCCGAGGATGCCGCGGCCGATGCCGGCCATCGCGTAGTCGTTCTCGTCGGCCAGCCGCATGATGAGGCGGCGCTGGATCGAGGAGGTGAGCCGGGCCGGCAGCGCCGACAGGCGGTCCGCGGTGACGATGACGTGGATGCCCAGGGGGCGCCCGTCGGCGGCCAGCGCGTTCAGCGCCTCGAACCACTTGCCGCCATCGAGCAGCTCGTACTGCTGCCGGAAGGCGGAGTAGCCGTCCAGGAGCACCAGGATGCGTGGCTCGGCGGGCCGGCTGGCCAGCCGGCGGTAGTCGGTGATCGTTCCGGCGCGGACGCTGGCGAAGCGGCGGGCGCGATCGTCGGCGATGGCCATCAGCGTGCGCAGCAGCCGGTTGATCCGGTCCCGTTCATCGGCGGCGATGATCGCGCCCACGTGCGGGAGCTCACCGAGCATGTCCAGGCCGCGGGAGCTGAAGTCGATGCCGTACACCTGGCAGGGGCCGCCGCGCACGGTGAAGCCGGCCGCGAGCGCCAGCGAGCGCAGCGCCGTTGACTTGCCGGCGCCCCCGGCCCCGATGATCGCCAGGTTCCCGTCCCGGTCCGGGTAGAACACCGAGGTCACCTGCCGCTGCCGGTCCGGCTCGTCGATCACGCCGAAGACAAGCTCGTCGTCACGTCGGCTGGAGGGCAGCCTGGCCAGGTCGTAGGCGGTCGCGAGCTCACTCAGCCACGGCCGGCGCGGGGCGGGCAGTTCGGCCTGCGCGGCCGCGCGCCGGATCGTGTCGGCAATCCGCTGGATATCTGTCGGACGCCGCGACGTCTGCGAGGCCGCGCCGCCGTCTTCGGGTGCCCGCCAGCGCTGGCCGGCGCCGATGACGAGCTCCTCGATGGTCACGTCCGGGCGGCGGTGCCCGGTCGTCGTCCAGCCGCCGACGTACGCGGACTGGAACGGGACCAGGCGGCCGGGCCCGGTCTTGGAGACGGCCCGGCCGGGTAGCGCGGGGTCGATGTGCGCGGCCTCGGCCGAGCCGAGGACGTCGGAGCTGTCGGCCTCGTCGGCCACTCGCAGCGCGAGCCGCAGGTTCGTGTTCGCGCGCAGGTTGTCCTTGATCACCCCGGCCGGCCGCTGGGTGGCCAGGACGAGGTGCAGGCCGAGGGAGCGGCCGCGCTGGGCGACGTTGACGACGCCGTCGACGAAGTCGGGCACCTCCTGGATGAGCGCGGCGAACTCGTCGACCACGATCACCAGGCTGGGCGGGGTGTCCGGGTCACCGGCCTTCTCCAGCTCGGGCAGGTCCTTGACCTTCTTGCGGGCGAACAGGTGCTCGCGGTAGGTGAGCTCGGCACCCAGCGAGACCAGCGCCCGGCGGACCAGGTGCGGGCTGAGGTCGGTGACCAGGCCGACCGTGTGCGGCAGGTGGACGCAGTCGCGGAACGCCGACCCGCCCTTGTAGTCGACGAGCAGGAAGTTGACCCGCTGCGGGCTGTGCGCCGCGGCCATGGCCAGGATCCAGGTCTGCAGCAGCTCGCTCTTGCCCGCGCCGGTGGTGCCGCCGAGCAGCGCGTGCGGGCCGTGCGCGCGCAGGTCCAGGGCGTGCGGGCCGGCGGCGGCGGCGCCGCCGCCGGCCCGCAGGCCCCCCGGCCGGCGCCGGCCGGCGGCCGGGGCGGCCGGGCCGGTGAGGATGGAGGTGGACTCCTGCCAGCGCTCGATCACCGCGGCGGGATCCTCGGCGAGCCGCGGGTCGGTCAGCTCCAGCCAGGAGACCGAGCGCGGCAGGTCGCTGTCATCGTCGAGTACCGCGCCCGCGTCGATCAGCGGGGACAGCAGCCGGCTGAACGACGTCGCGGTGGGCAAGTCGACCGCTTCGACGCCGACGTGCTGGGTGGTGATCCCTGTCAGGCCGTCAGCGATGACCGCGGTCCCGTCACCGCGGGCGTCGAGGTAGGCGGTGCAGGCGGCGGGCAGGTGCTCCGCGCGGGGGGCGACCCACAGGCAGTGGATGCCCGCCGCCGGGCCGACCCGGCTGAGCTCGACCAGGCGGGCGCGGTCAGCCTGGGCGCGGGCGTCGATCATCACGACCACCGAGGCGCCGCCGGCACTGGCGGCGCCCGCCCCGCCCGGAGGAAGCGCCCGCGAGCGGGCCAGTTCCTCGAGCTGGCCGAGCAGCGCGGCCGACTCCGGCCCGGCGGCCAGGTGCGGGCCGGCCAGCGGGCTGTGCGCCGACGACGTGTGCGGCAGCCACTTCAGCCAGTCCCATTCCCGCTTGCCGTGCGGGCCGCAAAATCCGGCCACGATGACCTCGGCGGGCGAGTGCAGTGCCGCGAGCTGGCACAGCAGCGCACGGGCGGCGTCGAGCGAGGCGACCGGGTCGCCGACGACGCCGATGGACCCTTGCACGGTCAGTGACACGCCGAACGGCACGCGGTCGATCTGCCGGTACCGGGCCATGACCTCATCCAGCGCGGCGCCGGCGGCGGGCGCGGCGCGGCGCGGACTCCGCTGAATATCGAAGGTCAACCGCGAGGCCATGGTGGCCGTGCCCGCGCGCAGGTCCAGGAACCGGGGCGCGTCCGGGCGGCGACTCCACAGCAGCGGGCTACGGCGGGCGGCGGCCTCCAGGCAGTCCCGGGCGGGCGGGTTCTCGGCGTTGCGGGCGGCCCATTCGTCGGCGTGCGCCGCGCGGGCCGCCTCGTCGAGGGCGGCCAGCTCGCGGCGCAGGCCAGCCATCGAGGTGCGGTTGCCGCGCGAGGCGCTCCAGCGGCTCTCCAGCACGTTGCCGAGCATCATCATCGGGCTGAGCGCGACGAACGACAGCGACGCGATGTTCCTGGTGATCGCGAACAGCACGCCGCCCATCAGCACGGGCGCGGCCAGCGCGATGAGCGGGAACCGCTGCCCGTGCTCGGCGTCGGGCAGCTCGGGGGCGGTGAGCTTCGGCCCGGCGTAGGTGGCGATGATCACCGGCGAGCGGTTGAACGCCGAGGGCGTCGCCGGCGGGACGGCATAGGCCCCCGAGGGGGGAGCGCCCGCCGAGACGCTGGTGAACTCGATGCCCAGCACGGTGTCGCCCACCCGTAGCCGGTCCCCGGCGAGCCAGGCGCCCTTGGTGGCGGGCTGGTCGTTCAGCAGCAGGCCGTTGGCCGAGCCGAGGTCGAGGAACTCGGCCGAGGCGGGAGCCAGGAACACGCGAACGTGCCGGCGGGAGGCCAGGGTGTCCGACAGCCGCACGTCGCAGTCGGCCTGCCGGCCGATGGTCTGGTTGCCGGCCGGGAGCATCACGACGTGCCCGGCGTCCGGGCCCTGCAGCACGGTGATCCGCGCGACCGGGCGGGCCGACCGGTCGGCGGAGCGGCTGCCCGCCGGGCTGACCGCGATCCGGGCGCCGGACTTGATCCCGCTGTCGGCCAGGGTCAGCTCGGGGTCGAGGGTGACCCGGCTGCCGTCGATGAGGCTCAGCGTGTTGCTGTCGTCGGTGTGCCCGTGGGCACTGGGGTCGCGGGCGGCCAGCGCGTCGGCGACATCGCCGGCAGTGGCGTCCGCGTCCGTGGTGAGCACGAGGTCAACCTCACCGCTGACCCGCTCCAGCGTCACCTTGACCTTCATCGCGAGGTTCCCGGCAAGAGGCTGGCGGGGTTGATGGCCACCCAGGCGCGGCGCCAGCGCGGGAGGGCCGCCAGGGCGCCCTCGCGGGCCTGGGCGACGAGGGCCCAGACCTGATCGGCCGTGGCAGGACCCGGGTCGCCGGGCGCGAACATGGCCGCGTCAACCGCCGTAGCCACGTCTAGCGCCCCTGGTATCGAGCCCAAGGTGGGGTCTTCCCCCCTGTGCCGGGGGGTCGAAAGGGGGGTCGCCCCCCCAGGGAAGCACAGCTCACGGCGGGTCAGGCTGGGCTGCGGGGCGATGCCGAGGTCGCGGCCGAGGTCGACCAGTTCCGCCCAGGCGCCGGCGACCCGCGCCACTGGCTGGCCGCCGGCGCGGCGGCGGCGGCGGATGCCCTTGGCGCCGCGCAGCCCGGCGATGATCGCGATAAGCACCGCGAGGGGGATCCCGGCGTACGCCAGCAGCGTCATCACGATCGGCGGGATGTGGAAGCCGCTGTTCTTCGGCGGTGGCGCCGCGCTCCTGGAGGTGGCGCTGCTCTGGCTGTTCCCGGTCACCGGGGCGGCGTTCGGCTGCTGCTGCGGAACGGCGCGGGCAGGGGCTGGCTGCGGCGTCTTCTTCGGCTGCGGCACTGGCCTCTTGTTGCCGAGGAAGTCCGAGAGCGGCAGCGGCACCCACCCGTACTGGGCCAGGTCAAGTTCGACATTGGCGTGGACGTCCTTGCCGTAGACGGCGCCGCCGGGCTCCACCGTGGCGTCCAGGGTGACCCGGGCGGGGACGCCGACGGCGTTGGCCAGCAGCGCCATGGCCGCAGCGTACTGCTCATCGTCTCCGGTCAGGTCCTGCAGGAAGGAGGCGATCCGGCCCGCGCCGTGCCCGGCGAACACCTGCGCCTGTCCGCTGCCGCCGTCGCTGTAGTGGCCGTTGGCCTTCAGGTAGGCCGCCAGCGCCATGACCTTGGCCATCGGGCTGACCGCCCCGCCGGCGTGGGCGGCGGCGAACGTGGTGACCGCGGACGGCATCTGGATGCCCATGCCGGCCAGGTCGGGAGTCTCGAAGGGGGTACCGCCGCGCAGCGTGTCGGCGTTCGGCGCGGGCGCGGGCGCGGTGACGGTGTAGCGCAGCCCGGGCGTCAGGTCGGCGGGGAGCACGCCGGTGCCGGTGGCGACGTTGTAGCGCAGCTCGCCCTGCGCGGCCGGGGTGCCCGGCCCGGTGAAGCGCAGGCTAGTCGCGCCGGGCAGGCTTGGCAGCCACGGCTGCCTGTAGTCCTTGTCTACCGTGATGGTGACGCTGCGGGCCGGGCCGGCGCTCACGGCGGTGCCCGCGCCTTGCTGGCCGGGCAGCGTCGCGCCGACGCTCTGGAACCCGGCGAAGGACGACTGGCTGGCCTGGGCGTTGGCGACGCCCCAGGCGGTGCCGTCGTAGGAGTCCATCGTGGCGATCCGGATCAGGGAGCCTGAGCCGGCCGGCAGTCCGCTGGTGGACAGCAGCAGCTTGCCGTTCAGCCCCACTTCGGGGGCGACCGCGGTGGTGTAGTCGCGGAACATGGCCAGCGGGCTGGGGTAGGTGGCGACGTCGAACGGCGGAACCGCGTGCAGCACGACCCGCTGGTGGGCGGAGGCCCCGGGCAGCCGGGGGCCGAGGAAGACCGCGCCGCCCGCGGCGACGGCTAGCACCGCGGCGGCCGCGCCGAGGCGCTGCCAGGGGCGCTGGCGCCCGATGGTAGTTAGCCGGGCGATGCCGCGCTGCTGGCGGATCGCCGCCCAGGCCAGGGCGAGCGCGGCGAACCCGGCGCCTTGGAGGGCGGCGGCGCTGGCGTGGCTGGATCCGAACAATATGCTCAAGCTCACCACCCCGGCCGGCGGGGCGGCGGGCAGCAGGACGGCTTGGGTGCGGCGAGCCAGCGCGTGGCCCATCACGCCACTGGCGATGCCGAGCAGGTAAGGCAGGGCCAGCAGGTGCCGGGCGGTGCCGACCGGCTGGGCGGTGGTCAGCAGGTCCTTCCAGCCGGAGACCGCCGCCAGCAGGACCGCGTGCATCGTGGCCGGCGCGGGGATCGCGGTGTTACCCGGACCCGCGCCGAGCCCGAAGCCGGCGCTGACCAGGCCGCCGAAAAGGATGAAGAGCATCACGGCCATAGCGCTAATTCCGAGCAGCGGGACTCGCGCGCGCTGTCCCACGTGGCTGAGCGCCAGCGCGAGGACGAGCCCGGAGGCGCCGGCGATCAGGTAGGCGGTGCCGCCGTAGGCCCCGCGGAACCCGATGATGCCGATGAGCGTGAGCGCCACGAGCAGGGCGGCGTCGGCGAGCTCGGCGCGGTCCGACGCTACCAGCGCCACTGGCGCGGCCGGGCGCCCGGCGGCCGGCGCGGGCCGGGTGGCCTGCGCGGGGACGGCGACCGGGGTCATGCGCTCACCACCGCGTTGAGCAGGGCGGGCAGGCCTTCCAGGGTGCGCACGCCGAGCACGATCAGGTCACCGGAGCGGGTAATCCCCGGCGGGGCATCCGGCTCGACGCGGATCGCCATCACCTTCACGTCCGGGCCGAAGTACACGGTCGCGTGCTTGACCGCGGAGAACGGGATGACGCTGCCGGTGACCAGCATCAGCACGCTGGTGTCGGTTGCCTTGCGGGAGGCCCGGCTGGTTAGGCTGGCCAGGTCCTGGCCCTGGTCGGCGAGCGTGCCGCGGGAGATGGTGTCCAGCAGGCGGCGCTGGTTGGCAGCGGCGACCGCGTGACTGGCGGCGACCAGGTAGACGTCTTGCTGGTCGCGGGCGGCCCGCGCGCAGATCGACCCGGCGACGCTCATCGCCAGCTCGAACTCCTCCGCCGTCTGGTAGCTGGCCGTCGCCCCGTCCACCACGATGGTGAGCCGCAGCCGGCGGGTGTCTTGGTACTGCCGGACGACGAGCTTGCCCGCCTTGGCGGTGCTGCGCCAGTGCACGTGCCGCCGGTCGTCGCCGGCGACGTAGTCGCGCAGCGCGTGGAACGCCAGGTCGCTGCTGGACAGGTCGCGGGTCGCCTGCCCCTCCAGGTCGCGCTGCAGGCCGGCCGCCAGCGAGTCCAGCGGCGTGATCACCGGGTGCACGAACAGCTCGGCGGCCGTCTGCTCGACGGCGTCGCGGCGCAGCAGCCCGAGCGGGTCCCCGCGCACCGCGCGGGCCGGGCCGATCGCGATCACCGAGCGGCGGGCGGTCGGCACGATGAACAGCTCGTCGTGGCTCGCGCCGGCGGCGAGCGCCGGGACCTCAAAGCCAGCCAGCGACTCCCCCACCGGCACCTCGACGTTCAGCTTCCGCAGCCGCGCCCGTGACCGGTTGCTGGCGACGAGCCGGCCCGCGGCCGACTCCCCCGCCTTGACCCGGGAGGGGTCAAGCTCGATCTCGATGTCCAGGCTGGGGCGGCCGATGACGAACGCGACCGCGACCAGCAAGGCAATGACGCAGCAGGCGGTGACGAGGAACAGCTCCTGCCAGCCGAGCCGCAGGCCGAGCAGCCAGGACGCGGCGCACACGACGATCGCGGCGCGCCCGGCGGACGTGCAGGCGCCCCACCCCCGCCGGAGCACTCGCCACGCGGACATCAGCGGTGCCATAGCCCGTCCCTAGGCCGCGCGGTTGGTGGGCGGGCGAACCTGGGACAGCAGCTGGCTGACCACGTCCTCGACGGTGACGCCGGAGAACTCGGCCTCGGCGTCCAGCAGCAGCCGGTGGCCGAGGACCGGCAGGGCCAGCTCCTTGACGTCATCCGGCACGACGAACGCCCGGCCGTCGGCGGCAGCCCAGGTCTTCGCCGCCCGCACGTAGGCCAGGCAGCCGCGCACGCTCAGCCCCAGCCGGACGTTGCGCAGCTGGCGGGACTCGGCGGCCAGCTGGCTGACGTAGCTGAGGATCGCCGGGTCGACGTGGACCCGGTCGGCCAGCTGCGACATCTGCGTGACGGCGGTGCCCGTGATCACGTTCCCGACGCCGGCCGATCGGTCCCGGGTGGCCGCGTCGGCCAGCAGCGCGACCGTGGAGGCGTGGTCGGGGTAGCCCAGGCTGGTCTTCATCAGGAACCGGTCCAGCTGCGCCTCGGGCAGCCGGTAGGTGCCGGCCTGCTCGATGGGGTTCTGCGTGGCGATGACCATGAACGGCTGGCCCACCCGGTGGGGCGTGCCGTCAATGGTTACCCGGCCTTCCTCCATGACCTCAAGCAGCGCCGACTGGGTCTTCGGCGAGGCCCGGTTGATCTCGTCGGCGAGCACGATGTTGGCGAAGATCGGCCCCTCGTGGAAGTCGAAGTTGCCGGTCCGCTGGTTGTAGATCTCCACGCCGGTGACGTCGCTGGGCATCAGGTCGGGGGTGAACTGGACCCGGCTGTGCTTGCCCTGCACCGAGTTGGCGATCGCCTTGGCCAGTGATGTCTTCCCGGTGCCGGGGTAATCCTCCAGCAGCAGGTGCCCCTCCGACAGCAGGCAGGTGAAGGCGAGCCGGACAATGTGCTGCTTGCCCAGCACCGCCTGCTCCACGTTGGAAACCAGGGCGGCGAAGGCACGCGCGAACCACCCGGTCTGCTCGCTGGTCATCATCGCGGCGGACGTGGTCATGGATCTCACTTCCTGTGCTGGCTAACCCGTGTAACTGCCGGAGGCGCTCTTAGAGCCGTCGCTGACGTTGATCGTGAGCGTCCAGTTGCTGAGGCTCCAGTTGTTGTTTCCCCAGACGCAGTTCGTCTCGAAGTCCGTGTGACCGCTGCCGTCTGCCTTGACCAGGGCGCCACCCCATGCGCGGGTGTCTGTCCACCACGTGCCGCCGTGGTTGTCGCTGCACGTGTAGGTCAAGGTGGCACCGGGGGTGAAGTTGTTGCCTATCACGTGGACAGCGCTGCAGCCGGAGCCGCTGGTGCACGTGGCCGTTGGCTCATTAGGCCCTCGGCTGATCGACACGGTCGGGGATGGCGGGGCCGCGGTCGTCGCGGTGTTGCTGGTCGCCCCGGCGCTTTGCTGGCCGGCCGAGTCGACCGCGTAGACGGTCACGTTGTGGGAGGAGCTGTACCCGTAGCTTCCGGAGGCGGTGGTGCCCGTGCTGTTCTGGCAGTTGGCTCCGTCGATGCAGTAGATGTAGTGATCCAGCGGCCGGCCGTTACCCGCGCCTCCGCCCCAGCTGTAGCTGATCGTCGTGCCGCTGGACGCCGCGGTGACGTTGGTCGGCGCGCCCGGAGCCCCGTAGGGAGTCACTTGGTTGGAAGCTGAAGACCAAGGGCCACAGGCGAGCGAGTTGCACCCGCGGACGTAGACCACGTAGTTCGAGCCGTTGGCGAGGCCGCTGGCGGTCTGGGTGACGCTGGCGCCCGCGGTGAAGGGCCCGTTCCAGGTCCCGGAGGTGGACTGCCCGTTGAGGCCGTACTCCACGCTGGTGATCGACCCGCCATTGCCGTTGGGGGCGGTGAACGTCACCTGGATGGCGCCGTCGTAGCCCTTCCCGGTGCTGGCGTCGTGGTCAGCGGCGGACGGGGTGGCCGGGGCGTCGGGGGGCGCGATGCCCTGCACCGGCGGCGAGGACTGCGGGCTGGGCGTGGAGTCGCCGGCGGCGTTCGTCGCGGTGACCGTGTACTCGTAGTAGGTGCCGTCGTTGGTGACCGTGAACGAGGTGCTCGTCGTGCCGCCGCCGACGGCGGCGGGGGTGCCCGCCGTCCACGGGCCGCCGGAGGAGCCCGACGAGTACGGGGTCACGGTGTACCCGGTGATGGCGTTCCCGTTGTCTTGCCCGGCCGCCCACGAGACGGTGATCGCCCGGGTGGTCGCCGGGTTGGGCACGGCGGCGCCGGTCGCGGTAGGCGCGCCCATCGTCAGCGGTTTGCCGTACGGAGTCATGGGAACCGCGGCGCTCCACGGGCCGGGGCCGAGGGAGTTGCTGGCCTGTACCCGGAACGAGTATGAGGTGCCGTTGGTCAGCCCGGTGAACGTCACCGAACGGGCGCTGGGGGCGAGCTTCTGCAGCGAGGCGCCGCTGGCGGGCGCGGGGCTGACCTCAGCCAGGTACTGCTGGACCGGGCTGCCGCCATCCGGGGCGGCGGGCCAGGTCAGCGTGACTTGCTGGTCTCCGGGGGTCGTGTTCAGCCCGGTGATCTGACTGGGCACCTCATCGGGCTTGGCGGTGCCGTGCAGGCTGGCCGCACCCTGGCCGGCGCTGTTGGTCGCGGTCACGTACACGTCGTAGGAGTGGCCGTTGGCCAGCCCGCTGATCGTGCACGGGGAGGCCGCGCACTGGTGTCCCTGCCGGTCGGTGAACACCGTGTAGAGCTGCACCGGAGCCCCGTTGGGGGCGGCCGGGCTGAAGAAGACCTGCGCGGTGTGGCTGGAGGTCTTCGCCGACGGCGGGCCAGGCGCGCCGGGCCGCGCGATCACGGAGACGCTGACCGCGAGCTGGATCTGGCGGTCCACCCGGCCCGGCTCGTCGGCGACCGTGACCACGAACTGGAGCGTTCCGTGGAAGCTGGGCTCCGGGGTCACCGTCAGCCTCGATCCGCTGACGGTGACCGACGCGCGGGCCACCTTCGGGGCGTCGGGGATGGAGATAGCGGGTTGCGGCAGCGGGCTGGAGACGTACTGGGCGAGGTCCGCGAAGGCCGGCTGGCCGGCGTTGGTGGCGAGGCTCACCGCGCGGCCAGATGGCGGCGGCGCGGCGACGACGGTGACCGACAGCAGCCCGCCGGATGAGGCGGCCGCGCCGTCGGCGGTGATCCGCAGGGTGCCGCGGTCACCCGCCTTCGCGCTGCTGGCGGCGAGCAGCCGCAGGCCGGTCCCGTTGCCGACGATGGTCGCGGTGACCCCGGTGACCGGAGTGGTCCAGCCGCCGGCGGCGTACCTCGGGGCCGCGGTGGCGATCGTGGTGTCGGTCCACACGTGGCACAGCAGGCTGATGTTGTAGGTGGCCGACGCACCGCCCTCGACGACCTGAAGCGCGTTGCCGTTGCCGGACGGGCAGCGCAGCACGGGGGTGTCCACGCCGACCTGGACGGGGATGGTCAGCGTGGCGACGTGTCCCTTGGGGTCCTGGATCGTCGAGCCGTCGTAGACCTGGACGGAGACCGCGCCCGGCCCGGCGTAGGTGCCCTGGGCTTGCACCTGGAAGGACGTGTCCTGGTGAGTGGTCACCGTGATGTTCCCGGCCGGGGAGGAGATGAGCTGGTCGGTCGTGGTGATCCGCAGCGGGCGGCCGAAGCTGTCGGTCAGGACGCTGGCCAGTGGCACGGTCACCGAGCCGCGCGGGGGCAGGGTGATCCGCGCGCCCTCCTTGAGCCGGATCGCGGAGGTCGCGGTGCCGGGGACGAACACGACGGCGGTCGCGGTCAGCCCGTCGGGCGCGGTGACCTGGTAGGGCACCTCGCGCGGGTTTGCCTTCACCGGGATCACGAGGCTCGGGCCCTGCTTGGTGACGCCGGCGGGCGCCCAGGAGAGCTTCAGGTCGCTGGCCGACCCGACCGGGTCATCGTCGTTCTTCAGCACGTTGACGGTGACCGTCGCCGCGCTGGGCGACGCCGGGGTCGCGATGTCGTCGTTGGCGATGGGGGCGAGCTTGGCGCCGGTGACCGCGCGGACGATGACCCGTGCCTGCGAGGGGGCCGTGGAGCCGTCGGTGGCGCCGTAGGTGAGCTGGGCCGGGGGGTCGGCAGGGCTGGCGGGCGCCTTCAGGTAGACAAAGGACCCGTTGAGGCGGGCCCCAGGGGGCAGTGACTTGTTCGTCTGGTCCAGCGGGGCGACGGTGACCGGGTCGCCGGGGGCGATGACGTCGTTGCCGAGGACGTCGACGTGGACGGTGGCGCCCGGCGGCGCGGACAGGACGTCGTCGACGGCGACCGGGGGCTGCGGCGGGCCGGGCGGCAGCACCGCGATGCTCACCTGCCCGGTCCCGGTCATCCCGTACGGGTCGGTCACCTGGTAGGTGAACGTGTCCGTCCCCGAGGAGGCGGGATAGGACTGGTAGCGGATCGAGTTCGGGGTGACCGCCACGATGCGGCCCAGGGTCGGCGCGCCGGTGACGGCGGTGACGGTCGTCGAGTCGCCGTCGGGGTCGATGCCGTACGTCGGGATCTCGATGACCGCGACGTCCCCGGCCGTCTCGCGGGTCGTGACGGCCTGCGGGCTGGGTGCCTGGTCCGGGTTGGCCTTGGACGGGGGCGGTTCGACGGTGACGAACAGCTGGCCGGTCGCGGTGGTGCCGCTGGCGTCGGTCGCGACGTAGCTCACGGTCGTCTCCTGCTGGGTGGTGACGTTCGCCGGCGCGTCGACCCGGACGGTGCCGCCCTGGTTGCTGGCGAACAGCCCCGCGATCGGCGGGGTGGCCTGCGGCGGGGTGGTGCCGAGGCTGAGCGCGAGCCCGGCCGAGCTGCTGTCGTTGGCCAGCACCGCGACGGCGGCGCTGTCGCCGGCCCTGATCGTGACGGAGGCGTCCTGCGTGGTGACCTGGTCGTCGCTGGTGGCCGGCTCGGCGGTGATGCTCACCGTCCCGGTCGCCGTGGCGTACCCGTTGCTGACGATGTAACTGGCGGTGCTCGCCGAGCCTGGCACCGGGTTGTCGGCGCTGATCCGCAGCCAGTGCTGGCTGACGACCGCGACGTGGATGCCGGCGTCGGTGGAGCTGGCGCTGGTGACGCCGAGGACGTAACCCTGCGGGTCGTAGTCGTTGGCCAGCACGTCCACCAGGGCGGGCTGCTGGCCGTGCAGGACCGCCAGGTCCGGGACCGGCACCGGCGGCTTGGGGGTGCCCGGCTTCGGGCTGGCCTGCACGCGGATCGTCCCGGTGGACGGGACGGTCGCGCCGAAGGCGGCCTGGTAGGTCAGGAAGTACGCGCCCGGCTGCTTGGCGGTGAAGGTGACCGTCCCGGCGTGCACGTCGGTGCTGACGGTCGCGCCCGCCGCCTGGGTCACCAGCCGGGCCGGGCCGGCGATGGTCAGGTGCGCCTGCGGGTCCGTCGGGTCGGCACCCGGGGTGTCGTTGCCGAGCGGCTTGATGGTGGCTGGCATGCCGACGATGGCCTGGGCGACGTCTGGCTCCGCCTTCGGCGACACCAGGTGCGTGCTCGTGGTGGCCAGCACGGTGACGGTGAGCGGCTTGCCCGGTTGCGGCGTGGCGGAGATGCCGTCGGTGACCGCGTAGTGGATGGTCGCGGCGCCGGTAGAGGTGACCTGGGGGGCGGTGTAGGAAATCGCTCCGCCGCTGGCGATGCCGACAGTGCCGCCGCCGCCGGCGCCGGTCACGGAGAGCGTCTGGCCGCTGGGGTCGCTGTTGTCATCGACGTACAGCGGGTCGCCGTCAGGGTCGCGCCAGTCGCCGACGACCGCGATGATCAGGTGCCCCCCGGAGGCGACGCTGAGGTCGGGGAGGTCGTAGTTGTCGCGCAGGCGCGGCGGGGAGTTCTCGCCGGCCTGCCGGGGCTGCAGGGTGACCTGCGCTGAGGCCGTGTGGCCCTTCCCGTCGTCGATGGTGTACTCGAAGTGCGCGTTCGTGGTTAGCCCGGGCCCGACGGTAGCGAGCACGGTCTGTCCGTCGGGCGCGACGGCGACGCTGACCTGCGACTGATCCGGCGGTCCGACCTTGACCACGGCGAGCACGGCGCCCAGCGGCCCGCTGTCGTTGTCGAGCACGTGGACCACCGTGGTGCGTCCGGGGCGGACGCCCTGCGTGTCCGGCTTGGCCTGGAGCGGCGTGGCCTCCGGGCTGGCGATGGGACTGTTGCTGTCCTTGTTGTCCCGCTTGATGAACTGCTGCCACTGCGGCTGGATCCGGATGACCTTGGAGTCAAGCAGGAAGACGTCGCCGTTGGCCGTGTCGTTCAGCACCACCTGGTTGTGGTTGACGCGGAAGACCAGGTCCGGGTTGTCCGAGCCGACGAGGAACGGCGCCACCATGGCCGGCGTCCCGGCGCAGGCCCGGACGTAGGTGGCACTCCCCCCGTTGGCCCAGGCGGCGTGCGCGCAGCCGCTGACCTGAACCGGGGCGGTCGCTGTGCCGGTGCGCCCGGAAGTGACCGTGTTCCACGTGCCGTTGGCCAGGTTGATCTGGTACAGCGCCGTTGAGGTGGCGGCGTAGGCGTACGGGCTGGCCGCGGAGGACTGCTGCAGGGCCAGGCCGGCCGGGCTGGGCAGCGGCGAGACGGGGCGGTTGCTGGCCGGCAGGTAGATCTTCCCGCTGGTGATGTCGGCGACGACGGGGACGTCCCCGATCGTCGTGACCTGAAGCTGGTCGCCACCGGGGAGGTTCAGGCTGGTGGCTTGCGCTTTGCCCCAGCTGGTGCCGTCGGCGGCGGCGGGGTATCGGCGCAGCAGCCCCCCGCCAGCGACGAGGATGTCGCTGTCACTGTCGACCGCGACGGCCGCGTTGCCGGGGAGCGTCGCCTTGTCCAGTGGCGTGGAACTAGCCGCGACGGACTGGACGCTCGCGCCGGGCGCCGTCATCGGCGCCGCGCGGAGCTTGTGGTCGGCGCCGATGACGGCGAACGCGGCGCCGTTGAGCGCGGCCTGGGCATTGGAGGTGATCGGCGCCTGCGTGCCGTCGTCGGTGAACGCCGTCGTGGCCGGGTTGACGGAGTACACTTTTCCGCCGCTGTAGGTGGCGACCAGGCCGCCCGCCTGCCACACGTTCATGTCCCCGGCCGCGGTGGCCGGGACAATCGCGCCGTCCACCTGGTCGATCGGCTTGTTGAAGCGGCCGATCTGCCCGTCCGCCTTATCGGTGACCCACACGCCGCCGTCGTTGAGGCTCAGGTGCTGGACGGGGAAGCCCTGCGAGCGTGAGGCCAGCGCCGCCAGCGTGACCATGGCGACGCACAGCACTATGGGCGTGCCCAGGCGACCTGGGCGCGTGAATACGCGGCGCACAGCTTGCTTAAACCCCCTGCCGGTCTGGCGATGCCAGCAGCCTCCTCAGCGAATAGTAGAGATCGCCCGGCAGGCAGGCTCGGGAAAGCGCTCATCGGGTAGCGAACGTTAGAAAAATGGGTTATCGCTGGTCAGCCGCCGCGTGTTCAAGGGCGGATTTTCTACGCCGATCGCCAAGGGTGACGGGCAAGCCACCATAGGGTCACTGATCGAAGCTCATTAGCCACAGGCAGCGCTTGAATACGGGGAGGACTGCCCGGTGCCCGCGCGCACCACACGTACCTGGATGCACACTCGCCCCGGGCCGGATGCCGGAAGGGAGATCGGCTCGCGCGCGACGGTCCGCGGCGAGCCGGCGTCTCCGGCGCGCTTCCACTGAAAGGAGTCTCCCGTCCGGGCATTAGCGTAGGTCCACGAAAAGTGGACCTCGCCGCCGCTCACCGTCGGGGTGGCTATCGTCGGCGTCCCTGGCGGGGCACCACCGGGACCGATCGCGCTTTGGTCGGCGCCGTTGCCGAGTGCGGTGGTCGCCGGAGCCTGCGGCGGCCCGCCGCCCGCGGCGCCGTGCAGCGCCACCGCTGCGCCGACGGCGGCGACCGCCGCGACCAGCACGCCGCCGATCACCAGGCCAGCGCGCCGCCGGGGGCCGGGCGAGACGGTCTCGTCCTCCAAGCCGGCCACGGCCGGCGGCCCCGTCCTCAAGGGCCGTCCGGGGGTGAAGCCCGGGCTGGACGTTCCGCCGAGCAAGCGCGCGTCTCCCCGCCGCATCGTGGTGTCCGGTTCGCCGGGCAGCGGCGGCAGCACCCGCTCGCGGGCCGGCGGGGGCGACCCGAAGGCGCCTTCATCCCAAGGGGCGACGCGCCGCGGGCTGCGCTGCCGGGTCACGTCGTCATCAGACGGCCGGGACGGCGGGCCAGGGAACGGCTCCTGGTACACCTCCCGGCGGGAATCGGCGAAGCCCTGGGGGTCCAGCACGCGCGGGCCACGCTGCCGGGTGACATCGTCATTCCCGCCGCGAAGCGGCCAGCCGTCGGGGTTAGCAGTGCCGGGGTTGACTGGGCCGGGGTTGACTGGGCCGGGGTCCCAGGGGCTGGGTCGCTGACCCCGCCTGGCCACGGTGGCGTCCCCGAAGCGGGCGCCATCCCCGGGCCGGGCCGGGAAGCCGTACCCGGGAGTGTGCGGCCCGGGGCCGCCGGCCTGCGGGGGGTCATCGTCGGGGACGATCACCTGCGTGTGCGGCAGGTGCAGTTCCTGCTCGATCGCCTGGAGCTCACGGGCCAGGTCAAGCGCGCGCTGCGGGCGCGCGTCGGGGTTCTTCGCCAGCGCCTGGCGCAACAGCCGCTCCAGGCTGTCGGGGACGTCGGCTCGCCCGGTGCGCGGCGGGCTATCGGCCTGGACGCGGCGCATCAAGGCGAACGCCGTGTTGTCCCCGCCCGGCACCTCATACGGTGACCGGCCGGCCAGCAGGTGCCACAGGGTCGCGCCGAGCGAGTACACGTCAGAGCGCTCATCGCCATCGGAGGTGCCGAACAGCACCTCCGGCGGCGACCACGGCACCGACATCCCCTCGGCCCCGCCGGCGCCCTTGGCGCTCGCGATGCCGAAGTCGGTCAGCGCCGGGGTGCCGAACTTGCCGGTCAGGATGTTGTGCGGCTTGATGTCCCGGTGCAGGATCCCGCCCCGGTGACTCGTCTCCACCGCGCCGGCGATCTGCACGCCGACCTTCAGCACCTCGGAGACGGGGAAATGGCCGCGCCGCGCCCGCACCCCCAGGTTGGGCTGGGAGTAATACTGCATGACCAGGTACGGGCGGCCATCGGGCGCGATGTCGGCGGTGAACACCGACGCGATGTTCGGGTGATCGGCCAGCCCCGCCATGGCGTTCGCCTCGGCGGTGAACTGGCGGGCGACCGCGTCGGTCAGCCCCGCCTCGTTGAGCACCTTCACCGCGACCTCGCGCTTGGGCCGCTGCTGCTCATACAGGAAGACCTCGGCGTTCCCGCCCGAGCCGATGTGGTGCAGGTACCGGTAGCCCGGCAGCTCAGGCGGCGGCTGCTTACGGGGTGGTCCGGCGCTCATCCGGCGACCTCAAAGCGGAAGTAAATCCCATCGGCCAGGGTCACCACGGTTGCGTTGGGGATGAGGACGGGCTCTTTGGGCCTGAGCCGCTCGGGCGGCCGGCCCGGGAACTCCACCAGCGTCCCGTTGGTGGACTCCAGGTCCGTCAGGAGCACGTGCCAGCCATCGAGGGTAATGGTGAGGTGGGTCCGGGAGATCTCGCCGTCGCCGCTGGGCAGCTTGACCACGTGCGGACGCTCGTCCCCGTTCAGCTCCGAGCGCGGGTTGCGGCCCATGACGACGCTGCGGTCCAACGTGATCACGTCACCGGTGGACAACCGCAGCAAGCCGAGCGCCGGGCGGGATACCAGGACCGGCTCTTGCGGTGGCAGGGGCTCGCCGCAAACCCGGCAGGCGACGCTGTTCGGCGGGCTGACATGCCCGGCCAGGCAGAGCAGGCCCTGCACGATCGGGCCGATGCGGTCGACGAGCGCCGGGACGGGGACGGCCTGGGCCAGGCTGGCGCGCCGGATGGTGTTGGTGTTCTCCGGGTTGCCTGGATCGGGCGGGGTCCCGTTGGCGCTGCCGGGGAAGGGCTCACCGCCGGGAAGGGGGCCGCTCGCGGGGAAGCTCCCGGGCGGGAGGGGCGGCGGGACCGTGATGGTGGAGATCAGCGCGCGCGGCGGGAGCGTCGCGGTCGGGTCCAGGGGCGCGGCCGGCTGGGCAGGCAGAGACGCTGGCAGGGGCGGTGGGGCGCTTTCCCAGGGGACGCGGTCGATCATGCCGCCGCCCCCGGGGCCGTCTAGCGGGACGGGCGCCGCCGGAGGGGGCGGGGCGGAAGGGGCGAGCGGCCATTCGGCGGGAGGGGCGCTTTCCGGGCCTAGGGTCCCCGGGACCGGGCCTCCCAGGACCGGGCCTGCCGGCAAAGGACTCGCCGGTACAGGGCTTCCCAGGATCTGGGCGTGCGGTTCGGGCGGCGACCCGAAGCCGGGAAACGAGGACCCGCCGGGGAAGGAGAAAAGGGAGTCGCCCCCGCTGTCGGGCCGGATCGCGGCATCCTCAACCGAGCGCATCTGAGTCGCCTCGAAGAGGAAGTCGTAACCGGGGTCACCAGCCTCGTCGCCGGCGGGGAGCACGGGAGCGGGAGCGGGAGCGGGCCAGCCGGGAGCGGGAGCGGTGACGGGCATCGGGCGAGACTGCTGGCCCGCGCCCGACAGGTCCACGATCACGGAGCTGGCCAGGAAGATCCCGGCGGACGCCGGCAGCCGCAATGAGCTCTCTGTGGCCGGCTCGCCGATCACCACGCACGTGACGCCGGCCGGCATCGGGTAATCAAGCCAGGTCGCCAGCCCGGCCCCGGTAACGCGCTGCGCGCTGCCGTCGAGGTCCTCCACGACGGCGCCGCCGCTGCCCCGGCAGATCAGGTGCCGCCGCCCGTCACCACCGCAGGCCAGCAGGGCGAAGTCCGGCATGTGCGCGAACCCGAACTGCAAGACCCCGGCGAACAGCTCTTCCAGCCGTGCTTGCGGCATTGGCCCGGCCAGGCCCATCCGCCGCCAGATCTCGGCGACGACCGCCGAATCCGGCGAGGCGTCGATCAGCACCCAGCACGAATCGCCAGCGATCGCGGTGCGGCCACCCGGTACGTAGCTGACGTCAGCCATTGCCAGGCTGGCCGGGCAGCTCACCTCGTGGCAGCGTCGTGACGTCCACGCGGGTTTCGTCCAGGGCCCCGCCGGAGCCACCCAGGTCGCCGAAGCCGACGACCTCGGCCACGATGACGGTGACGTTGTCGTGGCCGCCGGCGTCCTCAGCGGCGGCGACCAGCGCGGTGGCCGCCACCTGCGGGCTGCCGGAGGCGAGGAGCACCGCGATCCGCTCGTCGGGGACCTCGGTGTACAGACCGTCGGAGCACACCAGGAACCGGTCCCCGGCATTCGCGGGCAGCAGCCAGTAGTCGGGCCGGGGGCCCGGGTCGGTGCCCAGCGCGCGGGTCACGATGTTGCGCCGTGGGTGGACGCGCGCCTGGTCGCGGGTGATCACGCCAGCCAGGACCAGTTCCTGGACCTCGGAATGGTCCACGGTGACCTGGTCAAGCCGCCCCTCGACGAGCCGGTAGACCCGGGAGTCGCCGACGTTGAAGACCATGAGGTGGTCACCGCCGCCGGTCTCCAGCAGGGCCAGCCCGGTGATCGTGGTGCCCATGCCCTTGGCGCCCTCGTACGTGACGATGGCGCGGTTGGCGGCATCCAGGGCGGCGAGCACTCCATCGGCGGTCAGCGGCCGGACCCGGGCCGCGGAGGTCAGCGTGTCGATGGCGAGCCTGCTCGCCAGGTCCCCCGCGCCATGGCCGCCCATGCCATCTGCCACCGCGAACAGCGGCGGTATGGCCAGATAGCTGTCCTCGTTCACCCGGCGGACCCGGCCCGGGGATGTCGCCGCGCTATGCCAGAACCGGGTCATGGGGTGGCAGCGCACGCTGTTCTAAGTGCCACAGGCCCCTCCCAGTCCTGCCGCGAGCAATATTTCCTGGCAGTATGCCAGAGCAAGCGGCCCGTTGCGATAACAATCGGACGACTCTGGACACCGCCTCTAACACGCAGGTAAGAACGGCGCCGCAGGCTCCCTTTTACTATTTTGTCGAACGCCGCGAGCACGGTGTTCACTTCCCGTTTTACGCGCTCATGCCTGAGGCCAGCGCCGGGTGGCGCTGGCCTCAGGGCGGGCGGTGCTACGTGCCTGGCGCCGTGCCCGGATCCCCCGAGCGGAATATGGTCTGCGCTGGTTTCGCGATGACCGACAGCGGCGTGGCGACGTCTTCCAGGGACTTGCCCTCGGCGTTGACGCCGAAGAAGATCGCCACCACACCGCCGATGATCATGGCTATCGCGCCGACCAGGTAGCCGACGAACAGCGAGTTCCGGTCGTGGCCGGTGCCGATCAGGTGACCGTACCAATGCGAGCCGAACGCGCCGAACAGCTGCGCGATCGCGAAGAATACCGCGATGGCCTGCGCCCGGACCTCCAGCGGGAAGACCTCGCTGGCGGTCAGGTAGCCGGCGCTGGCCCCGGCGGAGGCGAAGAAGAACACCACGGCCCAGGCGATCGTCTGGGTGGTCGCGGTCAGCTGGCCGTTCTTGAACAGCACGGCGGTGATGATTAGCAGCGCACCGGCCAGGATGTAGGTGCCGGAGATCATCTTCTTCCGGCCGATGGTGTCGAACAGGCGGCCCAGCGTCAGCGGGCCGAGCAGGTTCCCGGCCGCGAACGCGAAGAAGTAGTAGCCGGTGTCCGTCGCCTTGACCCCGAAGAAGAACTCCAGCACCAGCCCGGAGGTGAAGAAGATCGCGTTATAAAGGAATGACTGGGTGATCATCAGCGCCGCGACCAGGATCGACCGGGTCGGGTAGTGCTGGAAGAGCACCTTCAGGAGGGCGAGGTAGCCCAGCCGTTCCGTCGGCCGGATCTCCAGCTCCTTGCTCTGGTCGACGGGCGGGAGCGCGCCCTTGGTCTCCGCGACGTCGTTCTCGATCTCCTGGATGGAGGCCTCCGCCTCGGCAGCCTTGCCGTGCATCACCTGCCAGCGGGGGGACTCGGGCAGGTTACGCCGCACGTAGATGATGACCAGCGCCAGCACCGGGCCGACAAGGTAGGCGATGCGCCAGCCCCACGCGGCCGCGACGTGGTTCAGCAGGAACAGGGTGGCGATGGTGCCCAGGATCGCCCCGGCCCAGTATGTGCCGTTGACCGCGAGGTCGACGCGGCCCCGGTATTTCGCCGGGATCATCTCGTCGATCGCGGAGTTGATGGCGGCGTACTCGCCGCCGATGCCCATGCCGGCGATCACCCGGGTGGCGTACAAGAAGATGAACCAGTAGCCGCCGGCGGGCGTGATCGCGGTCAGGCCGCTACCTATCAGGTAGACGCCGAGGGTCACGACGAAGAGGTTCCGCCGTCCGAGCCTGTCTGAGAGCCTGCCGAAGAACAGCGCTCCGATGACCTCGCCGATCAGGTACCACCAGGCAATGTCGGCGACGCTGCCTGCCGACATGTTCAGGGTGTTCCGCAGCGTCAGGTCCGGGCCGACGTTGCTGGCGATCGTGATCTCGAGGCCGTCGAGGACCCAGGCGACGCCGAGCGCCATCACTAGCCTCGTATGGAACCGCGACCAGGGCAGCCGGTCGATCCTGGCTGGGATAAGGCTGCGTATGTGAGGGGTGCCCCTCTCGGTCGCTGACACGCTAGTCGCCATCTTCTGCTCCTAACTCACCGTCCCCTACCTGAACCGCGTTCCACACTTTCCGGTTTCGTTTCCCGTATGTTTCCGGGCTATCTCCCGTTGATGTGACCTGCGTCACGTCTCTGACCTGCGCGCGCAGCCCCTTGGCGGCGGCCAGGCCTGGCCATATAGTTAGCATTGCGAACGATTCTCGGGCTGACCCGCGGAGGGTGCCGTGACGACAGAGAGCACCGTGACCACGTCCGCCGCGACCGTCGCCGAGGCGGTGCGCTGCACGGGCCTGACGTATCGTTTCGGCCCCCAGGTCGCCGTGAACGAGCTGGACCTGGCGATCGGGCCGGGCGAGGTGTTCGGCCTGCTCGGGCCGAACGGGGCGGGCAAGACCACGACCATCCGGATGCTAACGACGCTGCTCAAGCCGGCCGCGGGCAGCATCAGCGTCTTCGGCACCGACGTGGCCGCGCACCCGATCCGGGTCCGCCGCGTGCTCGGCTACGTGCCGCAGGCGCTGTCCGCTGACGCCAACCTGACCGGCCAGGAGAATGTCGAGCTTTTCGCGCGGCTCTTCGACGTGCCCCGCAAGGTGCGCAAGGCGCGGGTCGCGGGCGCCCTGGAGGCGATGGGCCTCACCGAGGCGGCCACCCGGCTGGCCGGCACCTACTCCGGCGGCATGATCCGGCGGCTAGAGCTAGCCCAGGCGCTCATCAACGCGCCCCGGCTGCTCGTGCTCGACGAGCCGACCGTCGGGCTGGACCCGATCGCCCGCGGCGTCGTGTGGGAGTACATCGCGCGGCTGCGCCAGTCCCACGGCATGACCGTGCTGATGACCACGCACTACATGGACGAGGCCGACGCCAACTGCGACCGGGTCTCGCTGATGCACCGGGGCAAGATCCGCGCCACCGGCAGCCCGGCTGGGCTGAAGGGAACCCTGGGCGACGGCGCGACGCTGGATGACGTGTTTCGCCACTACACCGGCGACGCCCTGGGCGGCCAGCCGGAAGAAGGAGGCATGCGTGACGTACGCCGCGCCCGGCGCACCGCCCGCCGACTTGGCTAGCACAGCCGGCCCGCTCGGCGTCGCCGAGGGCCCGCTGGCCTACCTGGCCCGGCTCGGCAGCCGGGTTACCGCGCTTTGCTGGGTGGAAGTGCGCAAGATCCGGCACGACCGCACCGAGCTGTACACCCGCGCCATCCAGCCGGCGCTGTGGCTGATCATCTACGGCGAGGTGTTCACCCACGTCCGGGCGATTCCCACGCCGAAGGGCATCCCGTACCTGGCCTACCTCGCGCCAGGCATCCTGGCCCAGTCGGCGCTGTTCATCGCGATCTTCTACGGCATCCAGATCATCTGGGAGCGCGACGCGGGCGTGCTGACCAAGCTCATGGTCACTCCGACCCCGCGGGCCGCCCTGATCACCGGCAAGGCGTTCGCGTCCGGGGTCCGGTCGCTCATCCAGGGCGTCGCCATCGTGATCATCGCCGCGCTGCTCGGCGTCTCGCTCACCGCTAACCCGCTCAAGCTGCTCGCCGCGGCGGTCATCCTCATGCTCGGCTCGGCCTTCTTCGCCTGCCTGTCGATGACGATCGCCGGCCTGGCGGTCTCTCGCGACCGCCTGATGGGCATCGGCCAGGCCATCACGATGCCGCTCTTCTTCAGCTCAAGCGCCTTGTACCCGGCCTCGATCATGCCCGGCTGGCTCCAGGTCATCAGCGCCGTCAACCCGCTGACGTACGAGGTTGGGGCGCTGCGCGGCTTGCTGATCGGCGTCCCGACCACGTTGTGGCTGGACACCCTCGTCTTGACCGGCGCCACGGTGGCGGGCATCACGGCCGCCAGCCTCCTGCTCAACCGCCTGGCCAGCCGGTAGGAGCGGCGCTAGGTCCGGCCTTTCCGGCTTCGCCGGACCGAGCGCGGCTAGTGCCGTGCGTCGAGGAAGGCGAGGATCGCGGCGAGCATCTCGGGCCTGCCCAGAGCGTCGTGGTCGCCCGGCACGGTGGTGTACTGGGCGGACGGGATGGCTGCAGCCAGTGCGGCGGCCGAGGTGCGGGGGTCCCGTTCGCCGATCACGACGAGGGTGGGGATGGTGATCCGGGCGAGCGCTTCCGGTGGCGTTTCGACGAAGCTGTCCAAGACGAGGAGGAGCGCCTGCGGATCGACGCCGCGCTGGGCCATCCAGTCAGCCAGTGCTCGCTCCCGGGACTCGAGCGGGGCGCCCTCGATCATCGCCCTGAGCAGCCGTCGGTGGCCAGCCGTCCGGTCACTGGCCGGCCTGGTCACATCGAATCCCTGGCCGGCCACCACCGCCCTGGCCGGCCTCGCACCGCACACGAGCATCCGCAGCACTACCCGGGCGCCCATGGAGTACCCGACAAGGTCGTAGCCGTTGTCCGGCAGGCCCAGTGCCGACACCAAGGCCCGCCCGTCGTCGGCCAGAACATCTGGTGGATAGTCCGACGCCAGGTGCGGGCGAGCGCTGGCACCGTGGCCGCGCAGGTCCGGCATGATCACCCGGTGGCCGGGGGCGGCGAAGGCGGCGGCGAGCCCGTGGTCGATCCACTGCCGGCTGTCGCTGGAGAAGCCGTGGACGAGGACGAGCGGCCGGCCCTCGCCGACCTGCCGGTAGGCCAGTTCGACCCCGTCCGGCGCGGTGCAATGGTGGATCATCGGGTCAGGCTTCATCTCCGGACTCTAGCGTCCGGGGCGAGGCGTCCATGCCGTCGGCGGGCTGGTGGCAAGCCCGAGGTCAGAAGTCCCTTCAGACGAGCTGCACCCGAATTATTTAGGCCCTCGGCGCGCGCGCCGAGGGCCTAAATAATGCGACGGCGCCGCAGCTCAGCCGCTGCGGACGGGGGCACCGCAGGGCGAACAGATCCAGCCGCGGACGGGGGCACCGCGTGGCGCAGCGCCGCCGCACAGAGCCACTTTAACATCGTTCGGTTTACGCAAACAAGTCATCTAGGTAAGAACGTCGGCTAGGTCAGGGAAGTTCCGGGATGCCCCCTCCGTCCGGGGGTGTCCGCGCACCCACCGGGAGGGCGGAGCGGCGCCCGCCTAAGCTTGAGACCGGGGTACCACAGACTGACGGGAATGGCGACCATGGCTGATTTTGCTTTCACCGAGCTGCTGCCGCTCGGGCACGACGACACCGCTTACCGCAGGATCGGTGACGGCGGGGTAGTCAGCCGGGTCGCGTTGGGCAGAAAGTTCCTGGAAGTTGAGCCAGAGGTCCTCACGCTGCTAACCAGGACGGCGTTCCGTGACATCGCCCACCTCCTGCGTCCCGCGCACCTGCGGCAGCTGCGGTCGATCCTCGATGACCCGCAGGCCTCGCCAAACGACCGGTATGTGGCTCGCGACCTGTTGCAGAACGCGAACATCGCGGCCGGCGGGATCTTGCCAATGTGCCAGGACACGGGGACCGCGATCGTCATGGGCAAGCGCGGCCAGCAGGTACTCACTGACGGGCGTGATGAAGAACACATCGCCCGCGGCGTGTACGACGCCTACACGCAGCTGAACCTCCGCTACTCCCAGATGGCCCCGCTGACCATGTGGGAGGAGAGGAACACCGGCTCCAACCTGCCCGCCCAGATCGAGCTGTACGCGACCGACGGGGACGCCTACAAGTTCCTGTTCATGGCCAAGGGCGGCGGCTCGGCGAACAAGTCCTACCTGTACCAGGAGACGAAGGCGGTACTGAACCCGGCGCGGATGACCTCGTTCCTGGAGGAGAAGATTCGCTCCATCGGGACGTCGGCGTGCCCGCCGTACCACCTGGCGATCGTCATCGGCGGGACTAGCGCTGAATTCGCTCTCAAGACGGCCAAGTACGCGTCGGCGCGCTACCTCGATACGTTGCCCGGTTCGGGGGACCCGCTCGGGCACGGGTTCCGCGACGCTGAGCTGGAGGCGACGGTGCTGGGGATCACGCGCGAGATCGGGATCGGGGCGCAGTTCGGCGGCAAGTACTTCTGCCATGACGTGCGGGTCATCCGGCTGCCCCGGCACGGCGCGTCGTGCCCGGTCGCTATCGCGGTGTCCTGCTCGGCTGACCGGCAGGCGGTCGGCAAGATCACCGAATCCGGGATCTACCTGGAAGAGCTCGAGACGGACCCGGCGCAGTACCTGCCAGATCCCGCGTCACTGGCATCGGAGGGCGCCGGCGAGGTCGTGGAAATCGACCTGAATCGCCCAATGTCCGAAATTAGGGCGGAATTGACGAGGTACCCGGTAAAGACCCGGCTGTCGCTTACCGGGCCAATGGTGGTGGCCCGGGATATCGCGCACGCGAAGATCGCCGGGCGCCTTGACGCCGGCGAGCCGATGCCTTCGTACCTGCGCGATCACCCGGTGTACTACGCAGGGCCGGCGAAGACCCCGGCCGGGTACGCGTCCGGGTCGTTCGGGCCGACGACGGCCGGGCGGATGGACTCGTACGTGGAGCGGTTCCAGTCCCTGGGCGGCTCGCTGGTCATGCTGGCCAAGGGGAATCGCTCCGGCGCGGTCACCCAGGCGTGCAAGCGGCACGGCGGCTTCTACCTGGGGTCGATCGGCGGCGCGGCGGCGCGGCTCGCCCAGGACTGCATAACGCGCGTTGAAGTGCTCGAATATCCCGAGCTGGGCATGGAGGCGGTGTGGAAGATCGAGGTACGGAACTTTCCGGCGTTCATCATCGTCGATGACAAGGGGAATGACTTCTTCGCCGAGGCGTCAGGCCCCCTCCTGTCCATCGGCAGTCACCCTTAATCCTGGTATCTTCCGGCTATGTCCCCTATGACTGGACGCGTTATCGCGGGACGTTACCGCCTCGCTGAGCCGATTGGCCGCGGGGCGATGGGTGTTGTCTGGCGCGCCAAGGACCAGCTCCTTGACCGGGATGTCGCGATCAAGGAAGTCCGCTTCAACGAGGCACTCGGCGAAGTCGAGCGGTCCAACGCCTACAAGCGGACCCTTCGCGAGGCCCGGACCGCGGCGCGCCTCAGTCACCGGGGCGTGGTCACCGTCTTCGACGTGGCCGAGGAAGACGGGCGGCCGTGGATCGTCATGGAGCTCATCCGCTCCCGGTCGCTGGATGAGCTGCTGGCCACCGACGGACCGATGCCGCCCGGGCGCGTGGCCAGGATCGCCCAGCAACTGCTATCCGCGCTGGCGCACGCG
Source organism: Streptosporangiaceae bacterium (assembly GCA_025934375.1). GTDB lineage: Bacteria > Actinomycetota > Actinomycetes > Streptosporangiales > Streptosporangiaceae > Trebonia. Next base: position 48,922 of record JAICYD010000015.1, read on the forward strand.
CACTCGGCGGGGGTGCTGCACCGGGACGTCAAGCCGAGCAACGTGCTGATCGCGACGGGCGGGCTCGACGAGCGCGCGGTGCTCACCGACTTTGGCATCGCCCAGTTCGAGGGCGACCCGCGGCTGACCCAGACGGGCATGGTCATGGGGTCGCCGGGCTTCACGGCGCCGGAGCGGATCCGGGGCGGGGACGCGACGCCCGCCTCTGACCTGTGGTCGCTCGGCGCGACGATCTACGCGGCCAGCGAGGGCCGGGGGCCTTACGAGCAGCGCGGCGGCGCGATCACCACGATGACCGCGATCATCAACGAGGACGCGCCGGTCGCGCCGTCGGCCGACCGGCTCCAGCCCGTCATCGCGACGCTGTTGCGGCGCGACCCGATGCGCCGGCCGCCGGCCGCGGTCGCCGCGAGCATGATCGCCGAGGTGCTGCCGTTGCTGCCGGAGACCCGGGGCGGCCGTGGCGGCACGGTGCTCTCGCAGTCGCCAGGCTCCGCGCGGCGGTCGCCGCTGGCTGGCCCGGTGCCACCTCCGGCGCCGTCGACGCCGGCCCGGGGGCAGGGGGCCGGATCGGTGCCGCCGCCGGCGCCTTCTGGCGTCGCCGCGACGGGGATCGACCCGCCGGCGCCCAAGGCCGCCGCGGCGAGGGCCGCGGAGGCAGCGAAGGCGGCCGAGGCCGCCAAGGCGGCGAAGTCCGACGGGGCAGGGGAAGGGGCAGGGGCAGCAGCGGCGGCGGGCGGGGCCGCGGGGGTTGCGGCGCCTAAGGGAACTGCGGAGGCCAAGGGATCTGCCGGGGCCGCGGCGAAGGTGGATGCCGCGCCGTCGGGGACGCCGGATGCTGCGGACGCGATCGTTTCGCAGGCGGCCGGCGCTGAGGACGCGGGCGCGGCTTCGGGATCGGGATCGGCTTCGGGTCCTGACTCGGTTGAGGAGGCGCCCGACGCGGCCCTCGATGAGGCAGGGTCGCCTGAGGCTGCGCTGTCCGAGGCAGTGCCGGAGAAGGCAGGGTCGGCCAAGGAAGCGCCGGAAAAAGGGGTGCCAGATAAGGCGGGGTCGGCTAAGGAAGCGGCCCTGGCGCAGGCCGTTGCCTCCGACGGTAGCTCCGCGGGCGAGCCGGAACTCGAGCCCACGGCGCGGGGCATCCCGGTGGCCCGCGTGCCTGTCCCGGCGAAGCCGACGCCCGATAAGGCGGTTCCCGGCCAGGCGGACGCGGGCGAGTCGGGCGCCGCCCCGGCGGCCGCCAGCAGCGCGGCTGCCGGGTCAAGCGACACCGACCAGTATGCGAAGACGTCACTGACGAATTCCGGCGCGATCTTGGCGGCGGCCGAGAGCAGGAGCGCCGCCGCCGCGAGCAGTCCTGCGGGAAATGCCGCGGGAAGCGGCGCGGCGGGCCACGAGGTGACCGTGAAGGCGAGCACCGCCGCCCCGGCCAGTGCCACGCCCTCGGGATCGGCGGCTCCCGAGCCCACGGTCAAGGTGAGCACTCCGTCCACGCCCAGCGCCACCGTGAAGGCAACCACCCCGCAGGCACCTCCCGCGCCGAAGCCTGCCCCGCCGCAGCCCGCGCCGCCGCAGCCGTCTGAGAAGGACGCCTGGTGGTCCAACGCCTACCAGACGCAGGGTCCCTCGTTCTCACCGTCGCAGAACAAGCCCGCGACCCCGCACACCCCCGCACAGCCTGGCCCTGCTTCGCCCTTCTCGCAGCCAACGCACTACGCGCCGCCGGGGCGGTACACCTCGCCAGGGCGCCCGCCCGGGCCGGCCACCACCCCGCACTCGCCGCAAAACTACAACTACCAGTATCCGGCGGGCTCCAACCCGGACGGCAGCGGCGGCCGGGTCGAGTCCACCTCGCCTCCCCGTAAGGGCAGCGCCGGGAAGAAGATCCTCCTCGGCGTCCTCGCGGTGATCGTGGTCGCGGCGGTCGTCGTTGCGGCGACGCTCCTCGGCAAGCGCCACGCGTCCACGCCGAACGCGGCGAACTCATCGACGCCAGCCGGATCCAATGGCCCGTCGACCTCGGCCAGCGCAGCGGCGGGCGGCCCGGTCCCGCCGGTCACGCGGGACACGCCCACGGTCGTGCGGGCTATCGATGACCACAGCGACACGGTGCCGGCCGGCTACACGCCTTACACGCTGCACCCTTCCTCCGCTGGGACGACGGCCGGCTTCGAGCTCGACGTCCCGCCCGGATGGCAGGTTGAGCAGCAGACGCCCCAGCGGATCTTCTTCAACGCGCCGGACGGCCTTAGCAACGTTGAGGTTGACCTCACCCCGCACACCAGGCCGGACATGGTCGCCGAGGCGCAGTTCCTGAAGCAGCAGACCGTCAGCCAGGGCAAGTTCTCGCAGTACAAGGAGCTCGAGCTCGGCCCCGAGAACGTCCTCGGCACGCGGGGCGCGCTGTGGCGGTTCGACTGGACGAACCCGAAGACCGGCAGGCAGATGCGCGTGGACGACATGCTGTTCGTCTTGCAGACGCCGAACGGCCCGCAGTCCTACGCTATCTTCATGACCGCGCCGGACGGGAAAGCGGCCGGCAGCTGGAATGCCACGATCTTGCCGATCATCGCCAACATGATGCAGTCCTTCAAGGAGGCCAGCTCCTGAGCGGCGGGCGCGATCCCGCCCGCCACCCAGTCCAGCCGCGATCCCTTCGCCTTGGCGACCGTCCGCGGGTCACCGGACGCGGCCGCGCGGGCCGCCGGGGCGATCTGTTCGCCCCGCCCGGCGCCCGGTAGGGGCTAGTACCAGCCGGTGGACTGCTCGTGGGACCACGCCGTGCAGGGAGAGCCGTAGGTGCCGTCGATGTAAGACAGGCCCCAGCGGATCTGGGTAGCGGCGTTGGTCTGCCAGTCTGGGCCGGCGCTGGCCATCTTCGAGCCGGGCAGGGCCTGCGGGATGCCGTAGGCGCCCGAGCCCGGGTTCTGGGCGTAGACGTTCCAGCCGCTCTCCTGTGCCCATAGGGAGTCCAGGCACGAGAACTGCCCGGACCGGCCCTGAGAGGCGAGGATCTGCTGCGCGATCTGCCGAGGCGACCCGGACGGGGCCGAATGCGACGAGCTCGAGCCAGCGGAGCTGGAAGAGGTCGAAGAGCTTTGCTGGGCCGCCTTGGCCGCGGCGGCCTTCGCGGCCGCGGCCCTCGCGGCCGCCGCCTTCGCCGCTGCCGCCCTCGCGGCGGCCGCGGCAGCCGCCTGGCGGGCCTGCTCGGCGCGCTTGGCCACCACCGCGAGGTGGGCCGCGTGCAGGCGGGCCGCTGTAGCGCGCATCTGCGCAATCTGGATCTCGTGGACCCGGCTAGCCGCCGCGGCCTTGCCGCTGCGGACGTCGGCCGCCCCGGTTGCCAGGGAGGCGGACTTCGCTACCGATTGCTGCTGGTGGTTGACGATCGCCAGGTCGGCGGTCGTCGCCTTGCTGGTGAACGCCGCGGGTGACGCGGCGGGCCAGGTGGCCGCCGTGAGGGACACGGCGGTGACGGCGCAGAGCACGCCGCCGCCAACGACAATTGAGAGCTTGCTAGGTCGTGGCATGCGAAAATGCCGAGCCAACTTCGAGCCTTCAGTTCTGCGCGGGCGCATCCATGCGCTTCGCGCGAGCTTTCACCCCTGACGCATAGCGGGCCGTTTCGCCACTCGCGGGCCAACATTTCCCAACGTCGGGCTAACGGACTCGGTGCGGGGTCAGGGCACCAGGGCCACTCAGAGGCGGCCATCGCGTCAGCCGGGATGCTGTCGCTAACAGACCATGCCAGAAGACACGCCGAACAGTGCACTAATCGTGATGTGACGTAGATCACGTCAACGATATCCGGATTACCGTTTGAAAGGCTGAACCGCTGGTCGGGAGCGGGTTTTAGGCCCCCGACCAGCACTTCCGGAGTTCCTTATGGCGAACGTCACATCTGACCCCAAAATCGCCCGCCGCACCAGTTTGAGGCATGAATCGCAATGACGGATTGTGACGTAGGACACACGTGAATTGCGCTTCCAGTAAGGGGTCCCCGGCAAACGCATACTGCGCGTGTCGCCAGTTTGCAGCAAAGGCGACACGCGCAGTAATTAAGTGAATAGCCCAGACTAGCTAGATCGGATTGGTTAGTTGTGACTAGTACCAGCCTGAGGATTCCTCGTGGCTCCACGCACCGCACGGGGTTCCGTAGGTCTGGGAGATGTAGGTCAGGCCCCACTTGATCTGGGTGGCTGGGTTCGTCCGCCAGTCAGAGCCGGCAGTTGCCATCTTCGAGCCGGGCAGGGACTGCGGGATGCCATAGGCGCCGCTGGCGTTCTCCGCGTCCCAGCGCCAGCCGCTCTCCCGGTTCCACAGGCTCACCAGGCACGAGTACTGCGACCCCTGGTTAAAGCCGTAGCTCGGCAGCATCTTGTAGGCGATGCTCTGGGCCGATCCGGGGTCTGGCGGCGGCGCGGCGGGCGCGTTGCTGGTCGAGGACGAGCCACTCCCGGTCCCTGTGCCGGTCCCGGTGCCCGTCCCCGTCGTAGCGGAACTGGCCTGCATCGAAGCGAGGACCTTGGACGGGCTCACCATCGCCGGCTTGGATACCGACGAGAGGGTCTGCGCGGCCACGTTCATCACGATGAGCTGCTGGCGCTCCTGCTCGAGCAGGGTGATCGAGTTACTGTGCGGCAGAGAACTCAGGAAGGGCGTCAGCCCGGCCGCGCCGCCGCCATTCGGGCTCATCACGTACGCCGCGATGGTGACCACGGTTACGAGGAAGGCAGCCAGTCCGATCGCCGGGAAGACCACTCCGGTCCGCCGCAGCAGCCCCTTCTTCTTCCGGGCGCTGCGGGGCTTCGCGAGCGGCCCTGTGTTGCGGGACGCGCCGCTAAAGGACGGCCCCTTCCGGGACGCCGACGACGGCCGGTAACCCAGGTCTGACGCTGGGTCCGAAGCTGCCTCGGTCGGCTCCAGCGTCGCAGTCCGGTGTCGTGACAACGCAGTCCTTTCGGTTCAAGCCGCACCCATCTCGCTGCCGAACAACATTGCCATAACGGAAGATCAGCCGTCCGCAAGTTCCCAAAGAAAATACGTATGAGCCATCCTTACCATTTGGTGACGCTTATCACAGTCCAATAACACGGATCGTGACATCGGAGCTCGCCGGCCGGCTCGGGGGCGCCGGCCGGCCAGCGTGCGATGATCAGCGGCATGAGTGACGACCCGGAGTATCATCCAGACCCCTACTCCCGTGCAGCCGCCAGCGCTACCAGGCTCACGCAGCTCGCGGGCACGAGCTTCGACGCCGCCGTCGTCCTGGGGTCCGGCTGGCTCGCCGCGGCCGACGCCATTGGCACCGCGGACGGCGAGGTCCCCCTGGCGGACCTCGGCGGCTTCCCGGCGCCGACGACTGCGGGGCACGGCGGCGCCGTCCGCTACCTGAACGCGGGCGGCCAGCGCGTCCTGCTCTTCCTCGGCCGGGTGCACATGTATGAGGGGCATGAGCCGGCCACCGTCGTGCACGGGGTGCGGACCGCGATCGCGGCGGGCTGCCGGACCGTCATCTTGACCAACGCGGCCGGGGGGATACGGGCCGACTACACGGTCGGGCAGCCGGTCCTGGTCAGCGACCACCTGAACCTCACCGGCCGCTCCCCGCTGTGGGGCCCGCAGCCTCCGGCCGGGTACCCGGGCCGGTTCGCCGACCTCACCGCGGTGTACTCTCCCCGGCTGCGAGAGGTGGCCCGGTCGCTGGACCCGGCGCTCGCTGAGGGCGTGTACGCGGCGCTGCCGGGACCGCACTACGAGACGCCGGCCGAGATCCGGATGCTGCGCGGTCTCGGCGCGGATCTCGTCGGGATGTCAACCGCCCTGGAGGCGATCGCCGCCCGCCACCTCGGCGCCGAAGTCCTTGGCATCTCGCTGGTCACCAACGCGGCGGCGGGCCTGTCGGAGGAGCTCCTCGACCACGCCGACGTCCTCGCCGCCGCCAAGTCCTCCGCCGAGCGCGTCGGGTCGCTGCTAAGCCAACTCCTCCCGAGGATCTAGCGCCCTGCCCGCGACACCCAACCGGACAAACCGGAGCTCCGCATACCAGGGAACCGAAAATGGAGGCGTTTTGTCGCATTTATCCGGCAGCGGGGATGGTCGGGGTTAGCGGTTGCCAGGCGAGGGCGGCGCGGCCGAGGACGGTTCCGGCGCGGACGTCGGCCAGGGTCGCGGCTACGTCGCCGGGGCCGACGACCTTGCTGACGACGGGGCGGACCCGGCCGGCCTGGAGGAGCCGCGCGGCCAGGCCGACCTCATGGCGCGAGTTGTACCGCGAGCCGGCCACGGTCAACTGGCGCTGGACCAGCTCGCGGGAGGACACGGCGAACTGCTCACCGGGAAAGGTCGTCAAGGCGACGAGCGTGCCGTTGCGGGCCAGGTGGTCGACCGCCCAGCGCTGCGCCGGAGGACGCCCGTAGAGGTCCACGACGACGTCGGCTTGCCCGCCCCACGACGCCGGCAGCCGGACCGCGGCGAAGTCCGAGGAGTCGATCGCGGTGACGCCAAGCTCGCGTTCCAGGTAGGTGAGCTTGGAGGCGACCACGTCCAGGCCGGCCACCTCGGCCCCGTACACCTTCGCGACCTGCACCATGTGGATGCCGACGCCGCCGCCGGCCGCCAGCACCGCGACCCGGGCGCCGGGCGCGATGCCCGCCAGCCGCGCCACGTGCACCGGCGTCGCGATCGCGTCCGGGATCGCCGTGGCCGCCACCGGGTCGACGCCATCCGGCACCGGGATCGCGTTCAGCGCCGGGAGCACCGCGTACTCGGCGTAGCCGCCGTCGATCGCCACGCCGACGTTTCCGCGGAAACGCTCGCACAGCGACTCCGAGGACGCCAGGCACTGGGGGCACGAGCCGCACACCAGGTAAAAGTAGGCCGCGACGCGCTGTCCGGCCAACGCCGCGGGCACCCCAGACCCGACTTCCGTCACGACGCCCACCAGCTCGTGCCCCGGCGTGCGGGGCAAGAACGCCGGATCATCGCCGAGGTGCCCCCGCATGCAGTTCACCACCGTCAGCCCGATCCCGCAGGCCTCCACCCGCACCAGGACCTCGCCGTCGCCCGGCGATGGCCGGGCTATGTCAGCGGCCTCCAGCGGCCCGCCCCATGCCTTGATCCGCAGCGCTCGCATCGACGGCCTCCTTACGGGAATCGGGGCTTAACCTACTGGCTGCGTAGTTGCCGATGATTGGCCTTTAGCCCAATCTGCGGGGCGACTGCTATGCCCACGGCCCAGGCCGACGCCCAATGCCCTTGCGGTTCGCCGCCGGGCGAGAAGGATGGAACCTGCGAGCGTGAGAACAGGAGGCGCCCCATGACGCGGGTGGCGATCATCGGCGGAGGCATCGGCGGGCTGACGGCGGCGAACGCGCTGACGCGGGCCGGGATCGAGGTGGCGGTCTACGAGGCCGCCGGCGAGCTGAAGGAGATCGGAGCGGGGGTCGCGCTGCACCCCAACGCGATGCGGGTGCTGCGGTCGATCGGCGTGGAGGACGCCGTGCGCGGGATCGCCGGGCGGTCGCAATGGCAGTGGACGCGCGCCCGGACCGGCCGGGTGATCGCCAGGTCGACCCCGGCCCAGCAGGCGGCCAGCTTCGGGCTGACCGGGGCGACCGTGCACCGGGCCGACCTGCTGGACGTGCTCGCCGCCGCGTTGCCGGATGGCATCGTGACGCTCGGGAAGCGCTGCACCGAGGTGCTGCCCGGCGGGGACGCGGACCCGCCCGTCGCCCGGTTCGCCGACGGCAGCGAGGCCACCGCCGACGTGATCATCGGCGCGGACGGGATTCACTCCGCGGTGCGGACGGCGCTGTTCGGACCGGACGCGCCGCGCTTCACCGGGAAGATCTGCTACCGCAGCGTCATCCCGGCCGCGGCGGTCGCGGGCAAGCAGGTGAACACAGACGGAGCGCAGTGGTTCGGGCCGCACGGGACGATCGTCGTGTACCCGTTGCGGGGCACCGACTTGCTGAACGTGGTCTGCCACTACGACGACGACGGGTACCGGCACGAGTCGTGGGTGACCGAGTGCGAGGGCGCCGAGGTGCTGGAGCGGTACGCCGACTGGCACGAAGAGCTGCTGCGGCTTTTCGCCGCCGGTGACACCTGGTACAAGTGGGCGCTCTACGATCGCGACCCGATCCCCGAGTGGACCCGCGGCCGGGTCACGCTGCTCGGCGACGCGGCGCATCCGATGCTCCCCTACCTCGGGCAGGGTGCCTGCCAGGCGCTGGAGGACGGCGCCGTGCTGGCGACCGCGATGGCCGCCGGGGCCGCCGACCCGTCCGCAGGGCTGGCCCGGTACGAGGCAGCCCGGCGGCCGCGGGCCAGCCGCGTGGTGCTAGCCGCCCGCGAGCGGGGGCTGAGCAACCACCAGTCGTCGCGGTGGGCAGCCTGGCGGCGCGACGTGGCGATCGCGGTCCGCCGCCGGGTCAACCGCCGCGACCCGGAGGGCCGCGGCACCAGCTGGCTCGCCGATTACGACGCCACCTCCCCCGACGTGCTGGCCGGCTAGTCCGCGGTCATGTCGCCTTCCGCTGGGAACTTCGTGTCGTGCATGACCGCGGTCACCGGCTCGCCCGCGAGCACGGCGACCGCCATCTGCTCCTCGCGGGCGACGACGCGCTCGGCGAACGCGATGACGTCGGCGGCCCGCTCCCGGGGGATGAAGACGACCCCGTCGCGGTCGGCGAGGACCAGGTCGCCCTGCTCGACGCGGACGCCGGCGAAGTCGACCGGCTCCCCGGTGGCGACCTGGACGATGCGGCCGCGGGCGCTGACCGGGACGACCGCCCGGCCGAAGACGGGGAAGCCAAGCTGCTCGCCCTCGGCGATGTCGCGGCAGGCGCCGTCGATCACCACGCCGCGGATGCCGCGGTACCGGGCGGCGCGAGTGAGGATGCCACCCCAGCAGGAGACGTCCAGCCGGCCGTCGTTGGCCACCACGATGACGTCGCCCTCGCTGGCGCTGTCGATGGCGCTGGCCGCGATGTGCGCCGCCGGGCCGCCTTGGTCCCTAGGCCCGGCGGTGACGGTGCGGGCGACGCCGGCCAGAGCCTGCTCGACAGGCCACAGCCGGCCCACCCCGGTGGTGGCGCCGGGCAGCCCGAGGGCGTCCAGGGCGTCGGAGACCGCACAGCAATCCAGCCGGGCCAGCCGCTCCAGCAAGGTCACGACGTCCCTTGCGATCCGCGCCATAGGTGATGTCACCTTCTCTCTGCCTTTTTAGTATCAGTTGACGACGCGCCGTCGTCGATGGCCTGACCACCTGCTATGCCTGGTCGCACCGGCCGCGCGAGAGATAGTCGGGCCCACCTGCACGATGCGCTATCAGATCGAGTACTGGCATGGGGCAATAGGATGCAAATCGTGGGCATTCACCGGCGGGGAGTGAATATGAGCACGCGAGACATCGGAGACTATGCAGCGCAGGGCGCACGGGCCGGACGGTCGTCGGCGCGCCTAGTGCTGGGGACCAGGCTGCGGGGGCTGCGAGAGGCCGCCGGCATCACTCCCGAGGCCGCCGCCCAGGCGATCCGGGGGTCGAGATCGAAGATCAGCCGGCTTGAGCATGGCCGGACCGGCTTCAAGTCCCGTGACCTGGCCGACCTGCTGACCTGCTACGGGGTCAGCGACATGGCCGAGCGCGCGACCTTGCTCGAGCTCGCCGAGCACGCGAACGTCGACAGCTGGTGGCAGGCGTACGGGGACGTGGTTCCCCCGTGGCTAGAGCAGTACCTCGACATGGAGCGGTCTGCCCGCCTGATCCGGGCTTATGAGGCTCAGTATGTGCCCGGCCTGCTGCAGACGGGGGACTATGCCCGCGCTGTCTTGCGGTCGAGCCTTCCGGGCGCGACCGACGCGGAGGTCGAGCGGCGGGCTGAACTGCGGCTGGTTCGCCAGCAGGTGCTGCGCGGGGCCCGCCAGACGTGCCTGTGGGTGGTGATCGACGAGGCGGCCCTTCACCGGCCGGTCGGCGGCCGGGTCGTGATGAACGCTCAGATCGAGCACCTGATCGAGGTGTCCAGGCTGCCCAACATCCGCATTCAGGTGCTGCCGCTCAGCGTGGGCGGGCACGCGGCGGGCGGCGGTAGCGTCACCGTGCTGCGGTTCCCCGAGTCTGAGCTGCCCGATGTGGTGTACCTGGAGCAGATGCTCACCGCGGTCTACCTGAACAGGCCCGAGGACAGCGCTCACTACCGGGACGTCCTGAACCTCCTGGCGGCGCAGGCGGCGGACCTCGATACGACCGCGGCGACGCTGGAGCGGCTCCTGATCGAGACGTGACCGCGTTGCCAGCCCGGGGGTTTAGGATCACGTCATGACCACCAGCCCCGGGGTTCCCGGCCCTCAGGTGCCGCCAGGGATCGACTCCTCGGTCTCGCACTCGGCTCGGATCTGGAACTACTGGCTCGGCGGCAAGGACTTCTATCCCGTCGACAAGCAGGTTGGCGACCAGATCCTCGCGTTCGTCCCCGAGCTGGTCCGCTCGGCGCGGGCCGACCGGTACTTCCTGGCCCGCGCGGTCCGCTTCCTGGCCGCCCAGGGAATCCGCCAGTTCCTGGACGTCGGCACTGGCCTGCCGACCGTGGACAACACCCATGAGGTGGCCCAGCGCGCGGCGCCGGAGTCGAGGATCGTCTACGTTGACAATGACCCGCTGGTGCTGGTGCACGCGCGTGCCCTGCTGACCAGCACGACCGAGGGCCGCTGTGACTACATCGACGCCGACGTGCTCGACCCGCAGTCGATCCTGGCCCAGGCCGCCCGGACCCTGGACTTCAGCCAGCCCGTAGCGATCATCATGCTCGGGGTCTTGAACTTCGTCATCGACGCCAGCGATGCCCTGCGGGTCGTGCGGCAGCTGACTGAGGCCACCGTGCCGGGCAGCTACCTGGTGATCTCGCACCCGACCACCGAGGTCGACGCGGCGCCGATGACCGAGGCCGTGCGCTTCTGGAACGAGCAGGGCTCGGCCCAGATGACGCTGCGCACCCGTGAGGACCTCGCGCGGTTCTTCGACGGGATGCAACTGCTGGAGCCGGGGATAGTGACCTGCTCCCGGTGGCGGCCTGAGGTCATGGAGATCAGCGACATCGTCGACGTGACGCACTTCGGCGGCGTCGCGCGAAAGACCGCCTGAGGATCAGGTGGCGGCCCGGGCGGGGGCAGGGCGGTCCGCGGCCGGACGGGCGGTGGCGGGGCCGGTTGAGCCGCGGACGACCAGCTCGGGCTCGAAGAGCAGTTCCTCGGGGTGCGGGACCACGGTCTCCATCTGGTTGACCAGCAGCGCGACGGCGGCCTTGCCCATGGACTCGATGGGCTGGCGGACCGTGGTCAGCGGCGGGTCGGTGCAGTTCAGCCAGCCCGAGTCGTCGTAGCCGACCACCGACACGTCGCCGGGAACCGTCAAGCCAAGGCGGCGGACGGCGCGGATCGCGCCGAGGGCGAGGACGTCGCTGCCGCAGATGATGCCGGTCACGCCCTGGCGCAGGATCCGAGTGGTCGCCGCCTGCCCGCCCTCCAGCGAGAACAGCGCGTTCTCGACGGGCGCGACCGATAGCCCGGCTCGCTGCGCCTCAGCGCGGAACCCATCCAGCTTGCGGCGGGACGGCATGTGGTCCTCCGGGCCGAGGACCAGGCCGATCCGCTCGTGACCGAGGGCCAGCAGGTGCCCGAACGCCTGGCTCGCGGCCGAGATGTCGTCGGTGGCCACGCAGGGGAAGTCCAGCCCGTCGATCGCGGCATTGATGAGCACGACCGGGACGCCGCGCTCGTGCAGCAACTCGTAGTGCTCATGGGGGGCGGCCAGCTCGGCGAAGTGACCGCCGGCGAACACCACCCCGGACGCGTGCTGCTCTAGCAGCAAGTCCACGTAGTCGGCCTCGGACAGGCCGCCCGCAGTGCGGGTGCACAGCACCGGGGTGAACCCGCGCTGGGCCAGCGCGCCGCCGATGACCTCGGCCAGGGCGGGAAAGATCGGGTTTTGCAGCTCGGGCAGGACCAGGCCGATCAGCCGGGCGCGCTGCCCGCGCAGCCGGGTGGGACGCTCGTACCCCAGCACGTCCAAGGCGGTGAGGACCGCCTCCCGGGTGCTGTCGGACACGCCGGCCTTGCCGTTGAGCACGCGGCTCACGGTGGCCTCGCTGACCCCGACCTTCTGGGCCACTTCCGCGAGCCGCTTGGCAGGAGTTCGCGTCATGGCTGCCACGATACGGCATCCAGCCGCAAAATCTTGCAGGCTGATCGGTCACCAGCGGCAATGTTCCCGACATGATCCAGCCAGAAGGTTCCCACCAGCCGTTCTGATCCATCGTGACTAAGTTGTGTCTTTGCATAATTTCGTCATGATCTTGCTAGCGGAAGTCGGCTTATGTATGTTCGCCGTAACGGCGACGCGCCCGGCAACAGCCGCCAGCCCCGGCGGCAGGACGCGGAAGTCGCCCACTCATCGCCCAAGGAAGGGATTGATCGATGAGAGCAGAGCGCTACCGCCTGGTAGCCGCAGCCGCCGCCGCAGCTGGGCTCGTCCTCACTGCCGCGGCCTGCTCCAGCAGCAATTCGTCAAGCGGGGCCGCCGCGAGCGGCGGAGGCGGCAAGGTCACCATCTCCATCAACTGCGCGCCGCCCGCGGCGCAGCAGCCGGTGCAGCACAAGGAATGGCTGGACGACATCGCGATCTTCGAGAAGGCCAACCCGAACATCACCATCAACAGCGTCTACAACTACCCGTGTGAGCAGCCCGCGACGTTCACGGCCATGCTGCGCGGCGGGACTGAGCCGGACATCTTCTACAGCTACTTCACCGACCTGCCGCAGGTGCTGCTGTCCGGCCAGGCGGCGGACATCACGCAGTACGTGAACGCCAAGACCGTGCCCACGCTGCCCGACATCCTGCCCGGGGCGATGAAGGCGGTCACCGCCGGCAAGACCATCTACGGCATCCCGACCTCCAACTACACCCAGGGCCTGATCTACAACCGCAAGCTCTTCCAGCAGGCGGGCCTGGACCCCGGCCAGCCGCCGACCACCTGGGCGGACGTGGAGAAGGACGCCGCCGCCATCGCCAAGCTGGGCAACGGCATCGCCGGCTGGGGTGACTACAGCGCCGGCAACACCGGAGGCTGGCACTTCTCCTCCTACATCGACGCCGTCGGCGGCTCGATGGTCAACCAGAACACCGCCCCGCCCACCGCGAACTTCAACACCCCCGAGGCCCAGCAGATCCTGCAGGTGCTGCACGACATGCGGTTCAAGGACCACGCGATGAGCGCCACCCAGGGCCTGCAGTGGGGCGCGCTGCAGCAGCAGTTCGCCGCGGGCAAGCTGGGCATGTACATCGCCGCGCCGGACGACATCTACAACGTGATCATCCCGACCGACAAGGGCAACCTCGACGACATCGGCATGGGCCCGCTGCCCAGCATCAGCGGGACCCCGGCGGCCTCGCTGTCCGGCGGCAACGACTACATCTTCGCCAAGCACGACACCCGGGCGCAGATCGAGGCCGGCCTGAAGTGGATCAACTTCGAGAGCCTGACCCCCGGCACCGGCCAGTTCAACTTCGCCAGGCTCAAGGCGGACGGCTTCCCGGACGGCTTCCCCGAGCCGCAACTGTTCCAGGGCACGACGGGATCGGCGGTCAACGACCTGCGCGCCAAGTACGCCACGATCAAGACCGACTACTACAAGCCGTTCGTGGCGGCCAACGAGGCCGCAGCCGGCGAGCCGACCGACGCCCAGGCCGTCTACAAGACGCTCGACCCGGTCATGCTGGCCGTGCTGACCGAGCCTAACGCCGACATCCCGTCCCTGCTCAAGACCGCGACGACCAACGTCAACACGATCCTGGCCAACGCCGGGTAGCTGGATGGGCAAGGTCGCTCGAGCGCAGCGCACCGCGTCCGCGTGGGCATTCCTCATCGGCGCGGTGCTCTGCTTCTCCTTCTTCTCCTGGTTCCCGATCGTCCGCGAAGTCATCATGAGCTTCTCCAAGCCCGTGTACGGCGGCGGGAACACCTGGGCGGGCTTCGCCAACTACGTCCGGATCTTCCACGACCCGACGTTCTGGCAGGCCTGGCGCAACACCCTCGAGTTCACCGTATTGGCTCTCGTTATCGGATACGCGGTGCCGTTCTTCGTGGCGATCTTGCTCAACGAGCTGCGGCACGCCCGCGGCTACCTGCGGGTGCTGGTCTACCTGCCGGTGATGCTGCCGCCCGCCACGGCGCTGGTGCTGTTCGGCTACTTCTACAACCCGCAGTACGGGCTGTTCGACCGGCTCCTGCACGCGGTGGGCCTGCCCGTCTCGCAGTGGGTCCTCACGCCCGGCGGCGGGTTCTTCAGCATCGCGATGATCTCGGTGGTCATCGCCTCCACGTGGATGAACATGGGCAGCGCCACGCTCATCTACCTGGCGGCGCTGCAGAACATCCCCGGCGAACTGTACGAGGCGGCGGAACTGGAGGGCGCGAACCTGTTCCAGCGGATCCGGCACGTCACGATCCCGCAGACCCGCCTGGTGCTCGTCATGCTCCTGATGCTGCAGGTCGTGGCGACCATGCAGATGTTCATCGAGTCGTTCGTGCTCACCAACGGCGGCGGCGGAGTCGACAACAACACCCAGTCCGTCGTGATGCTCATCTACCAGTACGCGTTCGCGATGAGCGGGGCCAGCAACTACAACAGCGCCTCGGCACTGGGCGTGGTCCTCATGCTCGTGCTCGCGGCCTTCTCCGGCGGGTTCCTGTGGGCGACCCGCGAGCGCGGCTAGGAAGGAGCGCCTCCATGGCCACAGCAACCAGGGAAGCCACGCGAGCCCCGGCGGCCCCAGCGGCCGGGGCAAGCCGGGCCTCCCGCCGGGCGCGCATGGCGGCCGGGAGCCACCAGCGTACGCTGGTCTCCAGCGTCACGCTGAACAGCCGGCGGGGCAAGATCATCTACCGGGTCGTGCTGGCCCTGGTGATCGTGGTGTTCACCCTGGTGTTCATCGGCCCCATGTACTTCCTGTTCACCACCGGGCTGAAGTCCACGCAGGAGGCTATCGCCACGCCGCCTACCCTCTACCCGCACCATCCGATCCCGGGCACCTACTCCGAGGCGTGGAGCCACCTCGACGTCGCCCGGATGATGGGGAACACCCTGTACTACGCCTTCGGCGCGCTGGCCTTCCAGCTCGTCTTCGACATCGCCGCCGCGTACTCGCTGTCCAAGCTGCGCCCGTTCCTCGGCAACCTCGTGCTGTTCGGGATGCTGGCGACGCTGATGATCCCGGTCACGGTGCTGGTCGTCCCGCAGTACGTGACGGTGGCCGACCTGCCGATCCTGCACGTGAACCTGATCGGGACGCCGGAGGCGATCTGGCTGCCGTCGGTCGCCAACGCGTTCAACATCTACCTGCTCAAGCGGTTCTTTGACTCCATACCGAGCGACTACATCGACGCCGCCCAAGTCGACGGGGCGTCGCGGCTGCGGATCCTGTGGAACATCGTCCTGCCGATCTCCCGGCCGATCATCGCGGTGGTCTCGATCTTCAGCCTCGTCGCGGTCTGGAAGGACTTCCTGTGGCCGCTCCTCGTTGAGTTCGGCTACAGCCCCACCCGGGAAACCCTGAACGTCGGCATCTGGCAGGGCGTGATCGGCACCCCGCCGAACCTGCTCATCGCCGCCTCCGCCATCGCGGCCGTCCCGACGATCGCGTTCTTCCTCATCTTCCAGCGCAACATCATGGCCGGCCTCACCGCTGGCGGCATCCGCGGCTGACGAAGCCCCTGCCCACGACCAACCCAGAAAGCAGGTCAACCGTGCCCGAGCACGCCCCATCGGACTTCTGGTGGCGCACCGCCGCGATATACCAGCTCTACATGCGCAGCTTCGCGGACGGCGACGGCGACGGGACTGGCGACCTGGCCGGAGCCAGAGCGCGGTTGCCCTATCTGACTGACCTCGGCGTTGACGCGATCTGGTTCAACCCGTGGTACGCCTCCCCGATGGCCGACGCCGGCTACGACATCGCCGACTACCGCGCCATCGAGCCGGTCTTCGGCAGGCTGGCCGACGCCGACGCGCTGATCAGCGAGGCGCACGGGCTCGGCATCAAGATCATCATCGACGTCGTGCCCAACCACGGCTCCGACGCCCACCCCTGGTTCGCTCAGGCGCTGGCCGAAGGCCCCGGCTCGCCAGTCCGCGAGCGGTTCTGGTTCCGGGACGGGCGCGGCCCGGACGGCGGCGAGCCGCCGAACAACTGGCAGTCGATCTTCGGCGGCCCGGCCTGGACGCGGGTCACCGAGCCGGACGGCACCCCAGGCCAGTGGTACCTGCACCTGTTCGCGCCCGAGCAGCCGGATTTCAACTGGGGCAATCCCGCGGTCCGCACCGAGTTCGAGGATGTGCTGCGGTTCTGGTTCGACCGCGGCGTCGACGGCATCCGGATCGACTCCGGCGCGTTGCTCACCAAGGACCCGGCGCTGCCCGACGTTAGCCCGGACGAGCCCCCGGGCCCGGCGCACCCGTTCACCGACCGCGACGACGTGCACGACATCTACCGGTCGTGGCGCGCCATCGCGGACGAGAAGCCGGGACGGGTGCTCATCGGCGAGATCTGGCTCCCGGACGCCCAGCGCACCGCCGCCTACGTAAGGCCCGGCGAGCTGCACACCGTCTTCAACTTCCCGTACCTGAGCTGCCCGTGGGACGCCACCGCGCTACGCCAGGTCATCGAGGAGGCCCTGGCGCTCAACGCGCCCGCTGGCGCGCCGGCGACCTGGGTCCTGTCCAACCATGACGTGGACCGGCCCGTCTCCCGCTATGGCCGCGCCGACACTCATTTCGACCTGGCCCGGCGCCGCTACCTGCACGGCTTCCCGGTGGACCTGGCGCTGGGCACCCGCCGGGCCCGGGCGGCGGCGCTGCTCACCCTGGCCCTGCCCGGCTCGGTCTACATCTACCAGGGCGAGGAGCTGGGCCTGTGGGAGGTCCAGGACATCCCCGACGAGCTGCGCCAGGACCCGATCTGGCGGCGCACCGGCGGCGAGGATCCCGGCCGCGACGGCTGCCGGGTCCCGCTGCCCTGGTCAGGCACGGAGCCCCCGTTCGGCTTCTCCCCGCCCGGGTCGCCGGGCGAGCCATGGCTCCCGCAGCCCAAGGAGTGGCGCGACTACACGGTGGCCGCCCAGTCGGCCAGCGCCGGCTCGATGCTCGCCCTCTACCGGGAGGGGCTGGCAATGCGCCGCCATGAGGGTGCGTTGCGGGCGGAAAGTGGCCTTGACTGGCTCCCCGCCCGGGACGGCGTGATCGCCTTTGACCGCGGGGACGTGCGGTGCGTCACCAACCTGTCGGAGCAGCCGGCCGGCCTGCCGCCGCACGCCGAGGTCCTGCTGGCCAGCGACCCGCTGGCCGATGGCCAGCTCCCCCCGGACACGACCGCATGGCTGCGGGCATGAAAACCCGCAAACCCCCTGTAACCAGGCCCGCGAACGGGCGATGCCGCTGCCCCGGGGTGGGTGGGACAGCGGCATCGCCCTGACGTCATCGTCGACGTCGCGCGCGGGTCAGTTGGGTGTCACTGGTACCGCGGAGTCACGGGTAGCTGGTCACGTCGACGGGCTCGACGGTGGCCGGGTTGTCGGAGCGGACCGGGCCGCCGACGCCGTTGACGATGGAGTCCAGGCCGCCCGAGCCGGCGATCCACACGCCGAACACGTTGTGGAACTGGACGCCGGCCGTTTGCGGTGACTGGAACGCCGCCGAGACGTGCAGCGTCGCCGGGGTCTGGATGAACACCACGTAGCTGCCCATCCCGTAGCCGTTGAAGGTCTTGACGTGGTCGCCGACCTGGAAGGCCGGGTAGCCGAGCTGGGTGGGCGACTGGTTCCAGGCGTCCTGGCTCGGCGGGTCGTAGGGCAGCTCGTTCTGGAAGAAGATGTCAGTGCCGCCGTTGCCGGTCCAGATCACCTCGCTCTTCTGGTAGTGCTCGACGGCCAGGCCGTAGGCGGTGACGTTGTCGCCGGTGACGACGGCGCCGGTGTCGCCCTTGTTGGCTGTCCAGCCGACGTTGTTGCCATGGTCGGCGCGCCACACCCACGAGTCATCGATGATCGAGTGCGAGGCGTTGTCCAGCAGGCTGACGGTCGCCGAGGTGGGCGTGGTCTCCGCGCCGCCGATCCGGAAGTGCACGTCCTGGATGAGGTCGGGGTTGGCCGCCGCCTGCCGGTCGGTCAGCTTGTCGAGCAGGCCGGGAAGGCCGACCGAGACCAGGACCGGGGAGTTGACCGGGCCGGCGTCGACCAGCAGGTCGGACACCTTCACGCCGACGTTCGGCAAGACGACGAGCGCCGCGTTGCCCTTCTGCGGCACCAGCGTGGCCAGGCCCTGGCCGAGCACGAGGGTGCCCGGGCGGGAGACGACGATCGGGTCCTTGAGGTTGTAGACGCCGGGCGTCAGGATGAGGTTCTTGCCCAGGAGCAGCGCCGCGTTGATGGCCAGGAGCGGCGTGCCGGGGTTGGCGATGAAGAACTTCGACAGCGGCACCGACTGGCCGGCCTCGGCGCCGCCGGCCCACGAGGGTCCGGAGGAGTTGGCCTGGACGGCGGGCACGAACACCTGGAAATTGCCGTTGCCGGCGTCGTAGATGAAGGGCTCTTCCTCGGTCACCGGGCTGGTCGGCAAGACGGTGTTCTGCTGGCACTGGCCGGTGAAGACCGGGGCCGGGGCGCCCTGGACGCCGGAGTACACCATGTTCCACAGGCCGTTCGGGCAGCCGCTCTGGCCGCCGATGGTGGCGTTGCGGACCAGGTACTGCTGGTTGCCGAAGAAGTTGAGGCTGCCGCTGATCTGGCTATCGGCGATGAAGCCGCCGCTGGCGAAGTTGTGGTTCGCGCAGTAGTCCTGGAAAACGACGCTGCCGTTGATGATGACCCGGCGCAGCGGGGCGGCCTGGGAGGCGGCCCAGAACTCGGCGCTATTGGCGCAGCCCGCCCCGAAAGGATCCAGGTTCGGTGGCGCGTAGGCCGGCGGCGAGCTCGGCAACGTCACGTTGAGCGTGAGGTTGGACAGCGAGCGCCAGAAGTTGTCATCGGCGTTGCAGTCCTGGGTGCCGGCGGTGCAGAGGTTGTTGAATACGTCGGCGGCGCCGTTGATGACCGTGTCGCCCGGGTTCTTGCCGAGCCCGGCGACCTGCGTGTAGTAGCCGACCTGGAAGACGAGCGGGCTGGCCTTGGACCCGTACGTGCCCGGCTCGAAGTAAATGGTGTACCGGTTGCCGTTGAACTGGGCGTCCACCGGGACCTGCTGGGTGGCGACCGCGTCCAGGTCGGCCTGGATCGCCGACTGCGACATGGCCGGGGTGAACACGCAGACGTTCGGGCCGAACGTGGCCGAGGCGGCGTCCGGGCAGATGCTGGCGGGAGGCGGGGCGGCTTTGGCGGTGGCTTGCGTGCCGCCGACGGCGGCGAGCGCGCTGGCCGCGAGCACCGCCGCGAGTAGGACAGGACGTATGGTTCGACGCATAGATGGCACCTCACTGTGCTGGCGGTCCCAGGTCGTGCAAGGGTTCCCAGCTCGGAAACTAGACCAACCGCGGGCGCGTGAGAAGACTAGCCTTTGAACTAAGCCGTAAAAAAACCGTGAAAGCTTTGACGCCCGACGGCCTCGGGGGCGCGTCGCCGACGGCTTTAGGGGCACTGCCGCGCCGGACTAGGCAGGAAACTGACCGAGCACCGCGGCGCCGAGCATCGTCAGTGAGTGCCGTACTGAGCGGCCCGCGCGGCTGGTCTCGATCAGGTGCGCGTCGCGCAGTACCTTCGCGTGCTCGGAGGCCGACGCCGGGCTGATGCGCACCTCCTGGGCCAGTTCGGCAGTTCCTCGAGGCGTGCGCAGCGCCCGCAGCACGGCGGCCCGGGTCGGGCCAAGCAGGGCCGCGAGGGCGTCGGAGACGGGCGAGCCGGCGATCGCGGCGCCGGCCAGCACCGGGTCCGGAGGGCCGGGCTGGCTACTCGGCGCGCAGCCGTACAGGAGCACGGGGGCGACCCCGGCCGGGCCGTCGCCGCAGCTGAAGACGGGCGGGCCCGCCCAGCAGGCAAGCGGCTGGATCAGCAGGCCCGACCCGTCGAGCTTCATCTCCCAGTCCCATTCGGAGTCGACGTCCGTGCGGTCGAGCCCGTCGTCGCGCCAGCACAGCCGTGGGTCCAGCGCGGCGAAGAGCTTCTCATGGCCGCCGGAGGCGAGCACCGACATGCGGCTGGCCGCCCTGGCGTGAAACGCGCTGAGCACGCAGTCCCAGCGCGGGGCGACGACGGCGGCGTGCAGGTCGCTGAGCGCGCGCACCAAGACATCGCGCGCCTCGCGGTCGCCGTCGGCCAGTTGGCGCACCCAGGCCGGCGGGCGGCCGGGACGGTATTCCCAGACCGCTCCGAGCTCCATGCGCAGCAATTCAGCGGGCATCGCACGGAGTGTCTCCAGTGCCTCATCCATATTGGGAGTAACGGAATTCGCGAAGAACAGCCACGGGCCGCGCGGCCCGATCAGGTCCAGCAACGGCCGCGCGCTGGCCGGGAATGCCAGGCGCGCCTCGCTCAGCCAGGGGATGACGCGGCCGGGAGCGCGTGTCGTCGCCATCCGGCGCAGTTCGGCCAGCGCCATAGTAGTCTCGAGGAGCGGGGCCGGAGCCGGGCTGAACCGCGTACGGGCAACATCGTCGGCGGTGAACACGACGCGAGCCAAGGATGCCTCCGTGAAGGTGTATCCCGGTGATCCTTCGGCCGTGCCCGAATTCATTATCCGGAACCTGTATGCCAGGTTTCGCTATATCTCAGTCCATCATAGGGTCCCGCGAGACCCGTTACGACATTTGGCTCCGGGGTCCAAACGATTTTCAGAACTTCGCCGGATGGTTAATTCGCAATGCACAGCGGCGCGCGCGAGGTTAGCCGGGGGCGCGGGTGCGAAGGCGGCGGAGCATGCGGGCGTCTTGGAAGCCGACCGCGCGGGCAGCGGCCTCGACGGTGGCGCCGTGGCCGATCAGGTGCTCGGCTCGCTCCAGCCGCAGGACCTGCTGGTAGCGCAGCGGGGTGATGCCGGTCGCCTCCGCGAACCGGCGGGTGAGGGTGCGCTCGCTGACGCCGCATTCGGTTGCCAGGTCGGTGAGCGGGAGCGGGCCGGCGAACCGGGCCTCGATGTGATCCTGGGCGCGGTGCGCGGTGTCGCTGAGGTGGTTGCGGTGGCGGAGCATGGCGCTGACTTGCCGCTCGTCCCCGTTGCGGCGGGCGTAGACAACCATCTCGCGGGCCACCTTGGCGGCGGTTGCCGGGCCGTCGCGGACGGCGATCAGGTGCAGGGCCAAGTCGATGCCGCTGGCGATCCCGGCGGAGGTGGCGATCCGGCCGTCGATGACGTAGAGCACGTCGCGGATGACGGTCGCCTTCGGGTAGCGCCGGGCGAGCTCGTCCTGGATGTCGTGATGGGTAGTGCAGCGACGGCCGTTCAGGAGGCCCGCGCGCCCGAGGGCGTCGGCGCCCGCGCAAACGCTGACCACGGTCCCGCCGCTGGCGTGGTGGCCGCGCAGTCGCCGCAGCGTTTGCCTGGCGAGCGGGCCGGTGCCCGCGATGACGGGCGCGGCCCGCCAGCCGGGGACGATGACGAGATCGTGCCGGGTGAGCGCGGGCCAGTCGGTGGCCGCGTTCATGATGACGCCCTGGGCGCTGGGGATGTCCTCCTGCTCGCCGACGTAGGCCAGCTCGTAATCGCAGCCGAGGTCGGCGGCGATGCCGAACGCCTGCGCGGGACCCGCCAGGTCCAGCAGGTGCAGCCCACGGACGAGCAGGAAGACAACTTTGCTCACGATCTGGTCATTTTATCGCCTCGGCGATGGTGACGATTGTGGCGAACCTCCCGGCGAGCGCGTACTCGGTTCGCTCGATGACGGCGGCGGCCGGCAGCGTGCGCGGGTCGCTGAGCAACTCCTCGACAGTCCGGTCCTTCGGGGCATCCCGGTGCGCGATCGGGTTGGTGGCGGTCGCCTCGGTGACGAAGGTGACCTGGTAACCGAGATCGGAGGCGACCCGGGTGGTCGTTTCGGCGCACTGCTCGGTCCTGATCCCGCAGACGACGAGCTCGGTGATGCCCTGCTGGGTCAGTAGTTGCTGCAGGCTGGTGGTGGTGAAGGCATTGTGCGAGGTCTTAGCGAGCTCCGGCTCGCCGGGCTGGGGGGCCAGCGGGGCCATGTAGCGGACGTGCCCGCTGGCGGGGTCGAACGGTGTCCCCGATCCGGGCTCGGAATGCAGCACCCACACGACGAGATCGCCGCGGGCTCGCATGCCGTCCACGAGCCGGGCGACGTCGCTGGCGATCTCGGGGTTGGAGATGGTCGGCCACAGCGGGCCGTACCGGAACGATTCCTGAACATCGATGACGAGAAGAGCGCGAGGCATATCCTTAGGATTACCTGAGTGGAACCTCCGCCCGTAAGGCCAGATCACGTCCAGAACCGGACCGATCTGGTCACAGGCCTGGGTCGGCGAAATTTCGGGCTCAACAACTGCGCGCGGTCGCGGCACCTATAGAGGTGAACGGCTAGCAGCGCGCCCCAGTCCTAGGAGGAACAGCGCGGTGACCTTCGATGAGTTCGTCAACGCCGAGTTGGACGGACTCATCAGCTTTGCCGCCGCGCTGGCGGGCGACCGGTACCTGGCCGAGGACATCTTGTCCGACGCGCTCGTTAAGGTCGCGCTCCAGTGGCGGCGGATCTCGGCGGCGGACAACCCTACCGCCTACGTCCGGCGCATGGTGGTAACGACCTACCTCGCCGATCGCCGCAAGGCACGGCGGCGCCGGACCGAGCCGACCAGCGACCTGTCCGTGCTTGACTACCCGACTGCGGACCAGACCGACGCGATCCTAGCCCGGCAGGAGGTGGCGGGCCTGCTCGCCCGGCTGCCCCCGCAACAGAAGGCCGTGATCGTGTTGCGCTACCTACTCGATGAGCCCGATGACGAGATAGCGCGCGCTCTTGGCTGTACGCCGGCCACGGTGCGCTCGCACCTGTCCCTCGCCCGCGCCGCATTGCGGCTGGCCGCCGCGGCATCGGTGTCCGTTTCGGGACGGGCAGGCTCCCAATGAGGACGATGGAACTCGAAGAGCTTACGGCCGCGCTCGCCGGGCCTACTAAGCCTGATCGAGAGGCGGTCCTGGCATCGTTTCGTCGCAAGCACCACAAGACGAAGGTCAAGCGGCGCCTTTGGTGGCTCGGCGGCCTCGCCGCATGCGTCGTGGTCGCCCTCACGTTCGTCACCACTGGGCAGACCCGGCCCCGCACTTCGGTAGCGGTCTCCCCCGCGGGTTGCGCGCCGGCCCCGCTGGCGCAGTCCCTGGCGCGAGCACGGCAGGCCGGTGCCTCCATCCTCATCGCTTACGGATCGCCGACGGGCACGACCGCCGCTTCCGGCTACCAGGGAGTCGTCCTGCAGTCGGTACGGATGCTCAGCGGCCCGCCCATCGCTTCCGGCACCACCGCGTGGACCGACGACGCAGCGGCGACCGGAACGGGGCCGACGGCGGCCAGGATCACGAGCGGCCAGATGCTGGCCATCGCGTGGCCCGCGGCAGTCGCCGGGTCCGCGGTCGGTCCCATCGTGCACACGGCTCCCGTCAGGGGCGGCAACGTGCTCCTCACCAGGTCGGGATGCCAGGACGTGGCGATCTTGGCCGCTGCGCCCAGCGCGAGTCCGGGGACGACGGCGAGCACCGGGGGCGCCCCCGCTCCGGATGGGCTGTACGCCATCCCCCTGCGATCGGTGGAACAGGCCGCGACCAGCCCGCTAGCGGAAGACCCGGGGGACGCGAACAAGCCGGCGCCAACGACGCCGGCCACCCTCCCAGGCCCCGGCAACGGCAACCAGAACGCCGGGAACAGCGGAAACAACGGGAACGGCGACAACGCTGGGAATACCGGGAACAGCAGCAACGCCGCGAGCACGGGGAACGGCGACAACGCCGCGAACAGCGGGAATACCGGGGACGGCAACGGCAACGGCAACGGCAACGGGAACGGCAACGGGAACGGGAACGGGAACGGGAACGGGAACGGCAAGGCGAACGGGAACACGACCGGCAAGGCAAAGGCCAAGGGCAATGGCAACGGTAATGGCTGAGGCCGGGCGGCCCATGATCGACGTCTCGAAGCCTAACAACGCCCGTGTGTACAGCTACCTGCTGGGCGGGAAGGATAACTTCGCGGTCGACCGGGAGGCCGTCGAGCGGATACTGATCCGCGATCCGGGACTGAAGCGGCGAGCGCGGCTCAACCGGGCGTTCGTGACCGGTGCCACCAAGCGCGCGATCCGTGCCGGGATCGATCAGTTCATTGACCTTGGATCCGGCCTGCCGGTTCATCCGTGGGTTCATGAG
Organism: Streptosporangiaceae bacterium; assembly: GCA_025934375.1. Taxonomy (GTDB): domain Bacteria; phylum Actinomycetota; class Actinomycetes; order Streptosporangiales; family Streptosporangiaceae; genus Trebonia. Next base: position 73,327 of record JAICYD010000015.1, read on the forward strand.
GTGATCCGCCTGGGCAGCCCGCTCGCGCGAGTCGTCTACGTGGACAGTGACCCGGTCGTGTTCTCGCACACCAACGCCTGCGCGGCCGTGGAAGAGGGAATCGTGGCCGCCCGGGCCGATATCCGGGACCTGGACGCCGTCCTCGCCGAGCCCGCGGTCCACGCGGCCATTGACCTTTCCCAGCCAGCCTGCGTCATCTTGGCGGCTGTGTGCCATCTCCTGCCGCCGGCGGATGTCGCCGCGGTCGCCGCCGGGTACATGCGGGTCATGCCCCCGGGATCGTGGCTGGTCTTCTCCACTGAGCACGTAACTGACCTTGTCCTGCGTGCCCAGCTCGCCAAGCTGTACGGCGTGGATCGCTTCTACGACCACTGCCAGGAGATCGTCGCCTCGTTGTTCGCCGATCTCGACCTCGTCCCGCCGGGGATCTGCGAGGCACGGCGGTGGCTTTCGAGGCTGGGCGGCGTGCCCGCGCAGGCCGACCAGCCGGGCTACATGCTATGCGCCGCGGGGGTAAAGCCCTTGGCCAGTTAACTGGCCAATGGGGGCCGGCGGCCGGGCGGTGAGGGGCCGGCCGCCGGTCACAAGGGGATCGCGCGGCCGGGCAGTGAGGGGCCCGGCCGCACGATACCCGGCGGGCAGGTTCAGAAGCCGCGGAATTCGGGGTGGTGGTCGTGCCACCAGGTCAGGATCACCGTGCCGACGATGCTGGACCCGGTGATCGGGCCCCAGAACCGGCTGTCGCAGGAGTCGGACCGGTTGTCGCCCATCACGTAGAACTCGCCGGGCGGGACACGGTAGGGGTGCTGGCTGGTCGCGTTCGGTATGGGCGGCCCGAGTAGGTCGCTGGGCGGCAGGTAGAGCTCGGCCAGCGGGCGGCCGTTGACGTAGATCGTGTTGCCAGCGGAGTAGATGGACTGGCCGGGTAGTGCGATGATTCGCTTGACCAGATCGTCTTGGGGTGCGCTGCAGCGATCGAGCGGCGGGTGGCTGAACACCACGATGTCGCCCTCGCGGATGTCGCCCGGGCTGAAGAACGCCTTCTGGACCAGGATCCGGTCGCCTACGGCGAGCGTCGGCACCATGGACGATGAGGGGATCCAGAAGGTCTGGAAAACGAACGTTCGGGCCAGGCCGGCCAGCAGGACCGCCATGAGAATCGTGATGACCGTCTCCGCTGCCAGCCGCCATCGCCGGTGACGCTTCGGGCGGGCGCCGACCGTGCTGGTGTCATCCGGGTCGGTGCCGGCCCTGCTGGCGTCAGCAGGGCCGGCGTCAGCAGGGCCGGTCATGTCCGGGCTCCCGGTTGGCGGGCTGCGGGCGGTCGGTGGCGGGGGCCGCGTTGGGAGCGTGGCTTGCCGGGATGGGCACGCAGTGCGCGGGCGCGGGCGGCCGGCTGGGGCTGACGACCGCCCGGGCTGGCTGCGTTGAGGCCACCAGGGCGACAGAGACGCCCAGTGAGCAGACCGCGACCAGCAGCGCGCAGGCCACCACGCTCAGGCGGCGGCCAGGGCGCGGGGTCAGCCACTCTCGTGCCGCGCCGGCCAGGTAGCTCCAGGCGATCGAGCGGGCCGGGGTACCGTCCCTGATTAGCAGCATGGCCAGTTCGGCCGCCTCATCGGCGTGCCGCCGCCGCCAGCGGGCCGGGTAGCACCGCAGCGCGGCCTCGACTAGCCGGCCCGCCCGGGGGGCATTCATCAGATGCCCCCCAGCTGCAGCCGCAGCCGCCCGGCCGCGCTGACGCGCTCAAGTGAGTCCAGGTGCACGCGAAGCGCCGCCGCCCCCGGCGCGGTAATGCGGTAGGGGTGGCGCCGGTCCTCGGCGGGCAGGGACTCGATCAGGGTGAGCCGCTCGAGCCGGTCCAGCGCACCGTAGAGCGTGCCAGGCCCGAGCTCGACGCCGGCCAGCTCCTTGATGTCCTGGATCAGCGCGTACCCGTGCTTGGGGCCGTCGGCGAGGCTGATCAAGATCAGCACCGACGCCTCCCCGACCCGGCGCAGGACGTCCGGCCCGGCCCCGTCATCTCGTTTGCCCACGGCCTCCGCCTCTCTAGTACGTTGGCCAATATATCAGTCAACGTAATAGTGAGGCTAGTGGCCGCCCTAGCGGGCCTCGATGGGGGCGGCGCGGACGAGCGGTCGATAATGGCTGCATGGACGCAGAAGGGCTAGGGGTAACGCGGCGCAGCTTGCACGCGGTGGCCGAACTGGTTCTGGCGGGGCCGCAGTACCGCGCGACGGGCAGGCTACGGCTGCGCGTGGTGCCCGGGGGGTTCGCCACCGCGTTCCCGCCGGACGTGCGCGTCCGGGGCTCTTCCGTTGAGGCCGGGGACAACCTGTCGCAGATCAGCGGCCAGACCGCGCGGGCGCTGGGCGCGCGCCTCGGCATTGCCGCGGGCGAGCCCGAGGGCGCCTACCGGGACGGTTGCGGGGTCGGGATCGACGAGCCGCTGGCGCTTCGCGCCGACCACGCGGCCGTGGTGCTCGACGCGCTCGCCCTCGGCGACGGCGCGCTGGCCGCGTTCGCGCCCGGCGAGGCGCCGGTCTTGTGGCCGGAGCATTTCGACGTGGCGATCCGGGTGGATGAGGTGAACTACGGCGTGTCCCCGGGCGATGGCTTCATCGCCGAGCCGTACGCCTACATCGGGGTGGGCCACGTCCCGGCGGGCGACGCGTTCTGGAACGCCCCGTTTGGCGCGGCGCGCCCGCTGCGGGATCTCAACGGCCTGGATGGCACGGTCACGTTCTTCGCCGAGGGCCGCGAACGCGCTGCCCGCTAACCCCAATTTCCAGCGCGGGGGCACCGGAAATGACTGACGATCATCAGCAAAGGCCGATGAGTTACGCTTGAGGCCGTGGCACCGACCGACGCCGAGCGAGACCGCCTGCTGATGGAGGGTGCCGCCGCCTACCGCCGGTATGTCAGCGCGGAGGTCTTGCACGGCCACGCCACCGCGGAGGCTGCCGGGCTCAACGCCACCGACTTCTTCTGCCTCAACCTGCTATCGCTATCCGGGCCGCTCACGGCCGGCCAGCTCTCGCAGCAGACCGGGCTCACCACCGGGGCGACCACCCGCATGATCGACCGGCTCGAGCGGGCCGGATACGTCCGCCGCGGCCGAGACGCCGGCGACCGTCGGCAGGTCATCGTCGAACCCCGCCAGCCTGACCGGCGCGAGGAGATCGAGGCGGCCGTGACGCCCGCCCGGCGGCGCTTGCAGGCGGTATTCCAGAGGTACAACGCCCAGGAAGTACGCGTGCTCGTCGATTACTTCACCCACGCGGCGCCGGCGCTGCTCGCCGCGGTCGACGATTTGCGGGACCGCCGGCGTTTAGAGGGCGCGGCCAGGCCCCGGCCGACCCCGGCCGAGGTGAGCTTCTACGGCGGCGTGGCGCGCAAGGTGTAGCGGGCCTCGGCGGACTGTCGCTGGCCGGCGCGCTTGTCGAGCCAGGCGTGGAACACCACGAGCCAGCCAGTTGGCACAGCTGTGTACAACGCGAACATGAGCAGGATGAACGGGATGGCGAATGGCGAGTCATCCGGTATCCACGGCATCATGAAGATGATGGGGAGCGCGAAGGTGGCGCCGGTGAGCGCCACGATCGCCTTCTTGTTCCTCGATGACTCCCTGGCGGGCGGTGACGGCGGCTGTGCTGTCTCCAAGACCGGGGCGCTGGCCAGCCGGGCCGGAAGGTCAGCGGTGAGGGTGGCCAGGTCGGCGTAGGCCCGGGACGTGAGCGCGCGGCCGATCCGCAGGCCGAACTCGTCACTGTCTAGCCGTCCCTGGACGAATGCGGCCTTGAGCACCTCGACCACCTGCTCGCGGTCGGCGTGCGACGCTCGCATTCGGTCGTGACGGGCTGCGCCTGTCGTCATCTCATTACCGGGTCCTGCCATCCCGCCACCTCCCCCACGGCGCGATCTGCGGCAAGCGTAGCGCCGTTACCCGCAACCCCGGTAGTGCGCCCTCGTCAGGTCGCTGGGGGCATCGATCCCGCCAGGGTGTAGAGGTTGCACAGATCGCGGACCAGCAGCCGCGCCGTCGTCACAGCGTCCCGATCCTGGTCAGTCACAGAACCTCACGGGGCCGATCCTGCCACAATCCGGATACACCTCGTGGTTTCCTGGGCGTCATGACTGACAGCGAGCAGGCAGCCCTGGAGATCCACGAGATCACCTTCGACGCGCGGGACCCGCACGCGCTGGCCGGGTTCTGGGCCGCGCTGCTGGAACGCGAGATCCGGCCCGGCGACATGCCGCAAGACGACTCGGTACTGGTGGTGCCGACTCCCGGCCAGCCGGGCCTGTTGTTCCTGCGCGTCCCGGAGGGGAAGACGGCGAAAAACCGCATCCACTTTGACCTGTGGCCAACGTCGGCCAAGCGAGACGAGCAGGTTGAGCGAGCGACCCGCCTGGGCGCGACGGTGCTGGATGACCAGCGCCGGGCGGACGGGAGCGGGTGGGTCGTGTTCACCGACCCGGACGGGAACGAGTTCTGCATTGGAAGCAGCGCCGCCGAGAGGGCGACACGACGGGCGACGGCCGGGAAACCGGGATGAGCGAATGTCAGGCTGCGATGGCGAGGTCGCTGCCGCAGTGCCAGCACCTGATGGCATCAACGGCCAGGTCGGCCTGCTTGCAGTATGGGCACGCCTTGGTCGGCGCCGGGTCACCGAAGACGGTCTGGCCCCGCTTGCGCATGTAGGCCCGGTAGGGCACCACGATCAGGAAGTAGACGACGGCCACGAAGATCACGAAGTAGATGAGCGCGCCAATGAACGCGCCCAGGTCGATTCGCTGACCGTTGAGCGTCCACCCGATCCCTTTGCCGGCCGGCCCGCCACCCGCTATCGCGTTGATCAGGGGGGTGATGACGCTGTCGGTGAACGCCTTGATCAAGGTGCTGAACGCGAGCGCCACGACAAGGCCGACCGCGATGACGATCAGGTCGCCCTGCATGAGGAAGTTCTTGAAACCGCGGAGCATCCTCGACTCCTTTCTGAGACGGCATCAGTGGTGCTGGTGGTGTAAGCCCGCTTCCCTCCTCCTTCACACTTCCCATCCATCCCAGGTATATGATCGTCTCGGCACAAGATCGACTGGCGGGGCAGGCCGGAAATTCGACTCCTCCGGTCAGGAGGCGCGGGCTACCAGCGATCCCGGCTTGATTGAGATTATGGTGGCGCTGACCACCTCGGTCGTGGATGCGCCGGTCACGAGGAAGTCGGCGGCCATCCCGGCTTTCGCCAGGTCTTCCAGGCTCTCGAACCTGGATCCGGCGTTGAAGTTGTAGATGTCCCACAGGAACGACCTGTACCGGATCCGCACCGGCCGGTCGCCGTCTGGGCCGACGGGGCCGATCCAGGCGTCGCCGGCCATCCGAGCCCAGAACCTGCCGAGGGTGTAGTGCCAGTCGGTGTTGGCATCCTCCGTGTCGAACGATCCCCATCCTCGCCCTGCTCCGCCGCTGTCCCACGTGACTGACGCGGAGCGGTCTGGCGGAGTGTCACGCAGGCGATGCAGCGCGGCGGCCACGCTGGTCCGGAGCCAGGACTGAAGCTGTTCCCGGAAGCCGGGAACCTCCTGGTAGACGCCCGCCATGGAAACGGTGAGGGGTACGCCGCTGGCACTGAGGTAGTGCTGGCCAGCCCGGGTGCAGTTGCTGTACCCAGCCGCCCGGCACAGGCTGAGCAGTCCGGTCATCTCGTCATAGGCGCTCGCGTAGCGGTCCCGGATGGCCTGTGTCGGCGAGGATTGCCGTGGCAGCAAGCAGGACCCGTCCGCCGACTGGACACTGCTGCAGGTGGCATAGCTGAACTTCGGGAAAGGGATGTCCCCGGACGGCGGGCCGACGACACGCGGCGGGGAGGAGGAGGAGGAGGCAGTGGCCGGAAGTCGCGTCCGGGCCGTTTGCCCAGCCCCGGCAGCGCCTCCCGCACCGGAGGGCGAGCATGCCGCGACAGACAACCCGGCCATGAGCCCGGAGATCCCCAGCACTAGCCAGCCCCGGACCGCCACCCACCCGAGGCTACCTGGCTGGGATGGACGACATGGCCATGTGTTGACGGCCATGGCCGCGATCACTGACTTGACAACGGTCGGCCGTCGCGCTCCTCGAAATGGGTGTCGGTTCCCGGGCATCGCGTACTAGGTGATTGTGTACCAGTGCTAGCGCTGTCCGGGAGGCGTGACAAGAAGTAGTCGACGGCCATGCGGCTTGGCCAGGATGACTCCTCGGCCGGCACTCACGCCTGGTGGTCAGGCGCGGATCTCGGCGAGCAGGGTCCGCCAGGCGGTGGGGGAGATGGCAAGCACCGCGCCTGCGCGGTCAGTGGTGTCGCGGATGAGGATCGCGCCGGGGAGGTGGCCCGCTTCAATGCAGGTCGATCCGCCGCCGTTGCTGTAGCTGGACGTGCGCCAGCCGTAGGTCACTCCTGCCGAGCCTTCCATCGCTCGATCGCCTCCGTTATGACTTTCCGTGACTCGACGACATTAAGCGCGTAGCCTCGGACGTGCTCGAATAGCGCGATAGCCCTGTCGGCTGCTGACGGGTCGTCCGTCACGTGGTCCTCCAGGGTCTCCAATTCCACAGTATCGGCGATGGCCGGTCCGCTCGCGATCTGGAATGCGGCTTGGATTCCCGAGAAGTAGCCGGTGTTCGGGACGACCTGGATCACCACGTTGTGGCGTTGCGATAGCTCCAGCAAGTGCTCAAGCTGGGCGATCATGGTCTCTGGGGTGCCGACGCGGAAGTCCAGTACGGGTTCGTAGATGAGGGCGGTGACGTGCGCGGCGTCCGAGCCGTCGACCTTGGCGCGCCGCCTGACTCGCAGGTCGGTCTGCTCGGCGGCGTCGTCCTCGTCCAGTCCGCCCGCGAGGAACATGGCGTGCGCGTAGTCGCGGGTCTGTAGTGGGCCGGGCACGACCAGGAGTCCCCACATTCGCAGCAGGGTGGCCTTCTCCTCGGCGGCGGCGTACTTCTCGAAGAACTCCCGGATACCGCCCGCTCCCCGGGCGAGGGTCCAGATCTCGGTGAGGTAGAGACGGGCCTCCTCGGTGACCTCGCACGCCTCCAGCCAGGCCAGGAAGATGTCCATGGTGGGCACGTGCTTGCCGGTCTCGATCTTGGAGATCAGGTCGGGAGAGACGCCCAGTCGCCTGGCCAGCGGGGGCATGGTGGCGAAGCCCGCCGATTGCCGGATCCGCCGCAGGTGCTTGGCGAGCTTGCCCTTGGCGGTGGTGTCGGGTTCCGGGGTGCTGCTGGAGAGGGTCACGGAAGAGCCTCCGCTGGGAGCCGAAGGATCAGGAACGATCGCTGATGTGCATAGCGTAAGCCGATGTTTACATGACACGGTGGATTTCCTGAGATAACACGCCGGATTTCGTGAACGGGAACCGCTGCCAGGGGCGCGGGCCATTCCGTGATTTCGGCATGCCCATCATCTGGCCGCGACGGAGCCGCACTGTGAATGGCATGGATTCCCGAACACTGATACCACCTGTCATCCCTCCTCATCCACAGGTGTCCAATGGGAACTGGCTGAACGGATTTCCGCTGCGGTCTTTCCTGGAGCTGGGGGCATACCGGAACGCGGTGGGCAGCGCGCGGGGACACGCGCGGAATGTGCTGGCTGAATGGGGATTGGGCCAGTTCACCGACGCGGTGACCTTGCTGGTTTCGGAGATGATCACGAACTCCGTGGCCGCAACGGAAA
>JAICYD010000160.1 GCA_025934375.1 Streptosporangiaceae bacterium
CGGCCTGACCCGCAGTGTCGGCCTGACCCGCAGTGTCGGCCTGACCCTCAGCGCTGGCTGGCCCCCCGGTGCTGGCCTGACCCCTGGTGGCGGCCGTCTCGGCCGCGTGCCGGGTGGCCGCCCGGGCCCGGTTGCGCTGCAGCACGGGCACGTACCACAGCCCGAAAACGCCCATCGCGACGCCGGTGCCGCACGCCCATACCCACCATCGCTGGTCGACGGGCAGCACACCGACAGCCAGCAAGATAAGCATGACCACCAGCGCGATCGCCCATGCCGCGGTGATCACGCTCGTCACGACCAGGTCGTTAGCCTCCCGGGGCGGCGCGGGCCGATGGGCATGGCCTTCCCGCTGCACGCTCGCCTGCGGGTCTCCGGTCACCTCAACAGGCTACCGGTTTAAGGACTGGCTCAGCTTCTCCAGGATGGGCGCCGCCGCCCGCAGGGTGGCCAGCTCATCGGGGGACAGCTCCTGCAGCCGCTGGGCCAGCCAGGCTTCCTTGCGGCGGCGTACCCGGGTGACGAGCGCGCGGCCCTCGGCGGTCACGGTGAGGATGACCTGCCGGCGATCGGTGGGGTGCGCCGATCGCTGCACGAGGTTGCGCTCCTCGAGGACGGCGATCACCCGCGTCATCGACGGGGGCTGGACCTTCTCGTAGTCGGCCAGCTCGCCCGGGGTCATCGCCTGATGCCGCTCCAGGGCGGCCAGCGCGGCCAGCTGGATGTCGGACAGGGCGGTCTCCGGACCGCCGACCCCAATCCGCTGCTCTACCCGCAAGCGTCGCGCCAGGCGGCTGACCGAGATCCGCATCGCGGTTGCCAGCCCAGCGTCGGTTCGGGTACCTACCTGCGACATCTATCAAGTACACCATGCGCGGGGGGCCACCATAAGGCCGTGTATGACAACGATACCGTGTCTTAAGCCAACACCCAGGCGGCGCTTAGCCGCCCTTGGCGGCCTGCAATCGATACGTCTGCAATGTCTCATACCTAGGTACCCCCGACGCGCCCTCGTTCAGGTGACTGCGGATCAGGTGTATCGCCTCCGCCTGCCAGGCGGGGCTCTCGTAGCCGTCCAGGCCGGAGATGACCGGCGACAGGTCGGCGGGCACGCGGCACCGGGCCAGCGTCAGGTGCGGGCGGTAGTGCCGTCCGGCATCCGGCGGCGGGACGCCCGCCCGCCGGGCACCCGCCCCGACGGTCTGCGCCAGTTCGCCCAGCGCGCGCCGGTCCCCGGCCAGACCGGTCCACAAGACGGTCGCCCGGCGGGGTGACGGGAAGGCCCCCGCGCCGCGAAAGCACAGCCCGAACGCCGCGTGCCGGCGCGCCCCCCGCTCCAGCCGGGGCAGCAGCCGTTCCCGGGACACCTCGCTCACCTCCCCGAGGAAGGCCAGCGTGATGTGCCAGGAGTCGGCCGAAGCCCAGCGCAGGTCCGCGCGCCGCGCGCGAAACGGGGCGCACGCCGCCGCCAGGTCCGCGATCACGGCGTCCGGCGGCGCCAGCGCGACGAACAGCCTCATCAGCGCACTACCCTGGACAGGTGAGCCCGGTTCCCCGGTGGGTGCTGCCAGTGGTGCTGGCATTGCTCATCCTCGTGGTGGTCATCGGCGCGCTCGCCCGCTAATCCGATCTGCCCGACCACGTAGTCGATGCACTCGGTGAGCGCGGCCACGTCGCCGGGGTCGACGGACGGGAACATCCCGATCCGCAGCTGGTTACGGCCCAGCTTCCGGTATGACTCAATGTCCACGATCCCGTTGCCCCGCAAGATCGCGGCGACCTCATCCGCGCTGATCGCGTCGGCGAAGTCGATGGTGCCCACGACAGGGGACCTCTCCGCCCGATTCGCCACGAAGGGTGCCGCGAACTCCGAACGCTCGGCCCACCCGTAAAGATGTTCGGCCGAACGGCCGGTGCGTTCCCGTGCCCACGCTAGCCCTCCCCGCGCCAGCAGCCAGTCGACCTGCTCGGCGAGCAGCACCAGCGTGGACACCGCCGGGGTGTTGTAGGTCTGGTCCTTGACCGAGTTGTCCACCGCGATCTTCAGGTTCAGGAAGTCAGGGATGTAACGGTCGCTGGCCGCGATCTGGCTGATGCGCTCGCGCGCGGCCGGGGATAGCAGCGCCAGCCACAGTCCGCCGTCGGCGCCGAGGGCCTTCTGCGGCGCGAAGTAGTACGCGTCGACCTCGCCCGGGTCCACCGGCAACGCGCCGGCGCCGCTGGTCGCGTCGACCAGGACCAGCGCGCCCGGATCGGCGCCGGCCGGGCGGCGCAGCTCCATGCACACGCCGGTGGAGGTCTCGTTGTGCGTGAAGGCGTACGCGTCCACGCCGTCCTCGGCCTTGGCCACCGGGTGCGTGCCCGGCTCCGAGGACACCACGGTTGGCGCGGCCAGCCATGGGGCTCGGTGCGTGACGGAGGCGAACTTCGCCGAGAACTCCCCGAACGACAGGTGCTGTGACTTCTCCCTGATCAGCCCGAACGCCGCCGCGTCCCAGAACGCGGTGGTGCCTCCGTTGCCAACTGCCACCACGAAGTCGTTGGGGAGGGAAAAGAGCTCTCGCAGCCCGCCGCGGACGCGCCGCACTATGGCCCGCACCGGTGACTGGCGGTGCGAAGTGCCGAGCTCGCTCGCCGCGGCGAGCGCGGCGACTTGCTCGGCGCGGACCTTGGTAGGGCCGCTGCCGAAGCGGCCGTCAGCCGGCTTGATGTGGTCGGGGAGGATGATGCTGGTCACCGCACTAGGGTAACTCCCGTGGACGTATCAGACCTCGATCCCTGCCCGATGAAGCAGTTCGCCAGGTGGTTCGCCGATGCCGTCGCCGCTGGCTTGCCCGAGCCGAACGCCATGGTGCTGGCGACGATCGGCGACCGGCCGCACGCGCGGACCGTCCTGTTGAAGGCGCATGACGCTAGCGGCTTCACCTTCTACACCAACCGGACCTCGCGCAAGGGCAGCGACCTGGCGGCTGACTCGCGGTGCTGCGCGGTGTTCCCGTGGTACGCGCTGGGGCGGCAGGTGACCGTCGAGGGGTCGGCGAGTCCGCTGTCGATGGCGGAAAGCGAGCCGTACTACCACTCGCGGGAGTGGCGCTCGCAGATTGGCGCGTGGGCGAGCCGGCAGTCACGGGTGCTGGCCTCGCGCGCGGAGCTCGACGACCGGGTCGCAAAGCTTGAGCGGCGCTGGCCGCAGGGGACGCGGGTTCCCATGCCGGACTTCTGGGGCGGTTACCTGATAACGCCGGACACCGTGGAGTTCTGGCAGTCCGGCGGGAACCGGCTGCATGACCGGCTGCGCTACCGGCGCGCTGGCGAGGCCTGGGATATTGAAAGGCTGTCGCCTTAAGCATTCCTCCAGGGAGGTTGCGCGACCGCGTAGCATCTCTTGTTAGGAGGAAATTGCAGTGACTGCCCATGGCCTTATCGACACGACGGAGATGTACCTCCGCACGGTCTTCGAGCTTGAGGAGGAGGGCATCGTCCCTCTTCGGGCCCGGATCGCGGAGCGCCTGTCGCAGACGGGGCCGACCGTCAGCCAGACCGTCGCGCGCATGGAGCGCGATGGCTTGCTGCACGTGACCGGTGACCGGCAGCTTGCCCTCAGCGATACCGGGCGGGCGCTGGCCACCCGGGTCATGCGCAAGCACCGCCTTGCCGAGTGCCTGCTTGTGGACGTCATCAGGCTGCCCTGGGAAGAGGTGCACATCGAGGCGTGCCGGTGGGAGCACGTGATCTCGGAGAGCGTCGAGCGGCGGCTGTTTGAGCTGCTTGGCCGCCCCGAGCGGTGCCCGCACGGGAACGTCATCCCTGGCCTGGTTGAGCTCGCCGCCGGGTCGGCGCCGTCGGATGTCACGCCGAGTGGCATCCTGGACGGCACTCCGGGCACCGTCGCGGATGGCGCCGCCGGTATCGCCTCGCCGGACTGGACGCGTGACCAGGCCATGACGGACGTGACGATCGCGGGCAGTGACGCGGGTGTGCCCGCGGTCGTCTCCCGGATCAGCGAGCAAATTCAGAGTGATCTCGTTCTGATGCTTAAACTCAAGCGCGCCGGGATACAACCCGGACGCGAGGTCTTGCTCGGGTCGGTCAAGGGCGGTGTTCGGGTCACCAGCGCCACTGAGGGCGCGGACGTGACCACCGACCTCGATTCCCAGGTGGCCTCACACGTCTTTGTCTCTCGGGAGTAGCCAGGGGATCACCGCAGTGACCGGAGCTCGACCATGACGCGCTCGGATCCAAGCGTATTCAACCCGTACCTGCCGGCCGAGGCCGTCTTGCGGCATGCGGAGATCGGCGTCATCGTCGTAGACCGGCGCGGCTGCGTGCGGTTCGTCAACCCCTGTGCCGCGCGGATCCTGCGCCTGGTGGCCGATCCCGCGGATGCCTCGGCCACGCTCGCCGGGCAGCCGCTGGTATCGCTCGGCTTCATCCCCGACGGGGACCTGTCCAAGGCGGACGACATGACCCGCCAGGTCCTGCGCGGCCTCACCTGGGAGGACACCTTCTCGAGGAACCGCGGCGACGGCGGCCTGTCCTTCATCCGGACGCAGGCGGTGCCCGTCCGGTCGCCGTCCGGCGAGATCGACGGCATGATGCTCCTGCTCAGCGAGGCCAGCCGGCGAGACGCCCAGCGCGAGCAGGACCGGCTGCGGTTGCTGGAGCGGATCGGCGAGCGGCTATCCGGCTCGCTGGAACTCGGGGCCACCTTGCGCCAGGTCGCCCAGATCCTGCTGCCGCAATTCGCCGACCACTGCTTCATCGACTTGCTCCAGGGCGACAAGCTCATCCGGCGGGCGCAGGTGCACGCCGGCGGCTGGACGCCGCCGGCCGGCTCGTGGGCCGAGGTCGGCGCGGCGGTGCACTACCCGCCGGGGCACTTCTGCGAGCAGGCCATGTCCCGGCTGGAGACCATCGTCGTGCCCGACCTGCACGCCGAGTATTACCCGGCGCCCAGCGAGGAGTCGATGAACGCCTCTGACCAGGCGGGCCTGACCTCCGTGCTCGCCGCGCCGCTGTACGCGCGCGGGGAACTGCTCGGCGTCATGTCGCTGGCGCTGTCCCGGGTCACCCAGCGCCAGGACCCCCACTACGACCTGTCCGACCGGGACCTGATCACCGCGATCGCCGGGCGGGTGTCGGTCGCGATCGACAACGCGATGTTGTTCGAGGCCGAGCGGGATACCGCGCTGGCGTTCCAGAACAGCCTGCTCCCGCAGGAGGTCCCCGAGCTCGACGGGCTTGAGGTCGCCTTCCGGTACGTGCCCGCCAAGCCGCTGGCCGCCGCCGGGCAAGGCATCCAGACCCAGGTCGGGGGCGACTGGTACGACATCATCCCGCTCGCGGCGGGGCGCGTCGGGCTAGTCATCGGCGACGTGGAAGGACGCGGCGCGCGCGCCGCCGCGATCATGGGACAGCTCCGCGCCACGCTGCGCGCCTACGCCCAGGACGAGAAGTCCCCGGCCGACGTCATGCGGAAGCTGGATGAGTGGTGCCGGTCCACCGCACCGCCGAGCGCGAGCGGGGACCCGTCCACCGTCAGCTGCATCTACATGATCTACGACGCCTGGTCGCGCCAGCTCACCTTGGCCAACGCGGGCCACGCCGCGCCGCTGATCGCGGCGGCCGGGACGGTCGGCCCGCTGGAGATCCGGCACAAGGGCGTGCTGCTCGGCGTGCGCGGCCGGGGCATCCGCGGTCTGCCGACCTACAAGGAGCAGACCGTCACGCTCCCGCCCGGCGCCGCGCTCGTCTTGTACACCGACGGGCTGACCGACCGGCGGACCCGCGCGGACGGCTCGGGCTTCTACTCCGAGGCGGAGGCGACCGCGATGCTCCAGGACGCGGTCCTCGCCGCGGCGGGCGCGCTCGCCGACACCGGGATGGCGGACGAGATCGCGGTGGCCGCGCAGGACGCGGTGCCCGGCGACATCGATGACGACATGGCGATCCTGGTGCTGCGCTCCGCGCCGGCCGACCTCGCCTACCGGGAACGGGTCTTCCCCGCGGAGCCGATCATGGTCTCGGAGGCGCGCCGCTTGGCCGCGACCACGTTCGCCGCCTGGGACATGGACCCCGATCAGGCCGACCTGGCCTGCCTGCTGGTCTCGGAGGTGGTCACGAACGCGGTGCTGCACGCGTCGGTCACCCCGACCCGGAACCGGGCCGCGCTCTTGCAGATGGTGGCGAGCGCGTCCTCGGGCGGTTTCCCGGCCATCCCCGACCTGGACGGCCCGCCGGGACCCGCGCACGCCCCGATGTCGCCCCGGGAGTTCCGGGTGCGGCTACGTCGCGGGGCCGAGTCCGTCTGGGTGGAGGTCTTCGACCCGGACCTGCGGCTGCCGCGGATCCGCAGCGCCAGGGACACCGACGAGGGCGGCCGGGGCCTGTACCTGGTGGAGCAGCTGGCCACCCGCTGGGGGTCACGGCCAACGGCCGAGGGTAAGGCGGTCTGGTTCGAGGTCCCGCTGGCGTTACGGGCCGCTGGCGCTATTTGATGGGCGTGTGCGGCGTGTTCTGCGCGCCATAGAAGAGCATCAGCAGCACCACGATGACGATGACGATGAACCAAAGGTTCTTGCCAGCGCCGGGAAGGTGCAGCTTCTTGCCGTAACGCCGATGGAGCACCGCCACGATGATGGCGATGAACGCCGCTAGGATCAGGCCGGTCACGCCTGCTGCCTCCGCGCCAAGTAAGGGTACCCGCCCGAGGCGGGTCTGCCTCAACCGAGGATACGACAACGATGACGCCACGTCATGAGTAGATCGACGTATCTTACAAGCACAGTCCGTGGGGGTCGCCCAACCGGGTTTGCACAGGTAGCGTGGCTGGTGTGGGGGTGATACATCCCTGGGGGCCCGAAGGCCAGGGATACTCTCGAAGAGGAGATGCGGTGGCAGAGGCATACATCGTCAGCGCGGTACGCACGCCGGTTGGGAGGCGGGGCGGCGGGCTGGCCGGAGTGCATCCGGCTGACCTCGGCGCGCACGTGCTGCGCGGGGTCGTCGAGCGGGCCGGGATCGACCCGGCGGCCATTGACGACGTGATCATGGGCTGCGTCTCCCAGGTCGGCCCGCAGTCGCTGGACATCGCGCGGACCGCGTGGCTGTCGGCGGGGCTGCCGGAAAGCGTGCCCGGCGTCACGATCGACCGGCAGTGCGGGTCCTCCCAGCAGGCCGTGCACTTCGCCGCGCAGGCGGTGCTGTCCGGGACCCAGGACGTTGTCGTCGCGGCCGGCGTGGAGAACATGTCCACGGTCCCGATTGGCGCCTCGATCGCCTTGGGCATCCAGGCGGGCCAGCCGCATCCGTTCGGCCAGGGCTGGCTGGAGCGGTACGGGAAGCAGGAGATCAGCCAGTTCCGGGGCTCGCAGCTCATGTGCGAGCGGTGGGGGCTGAAGCGGCTCGACCTGGAGGAGTTCGCCCTGGCCAGTCACGAGCGGGCGATCGCGGCGATCGACTCCGGGCGGTTTGACAGCCAGATCGCGCCGCTGGCCGGGGTGTCGGCGGACGAGGGCCCGCGCCGGGACACGTCACTGGAGAAGATGGCGACGCTCAAGCCGCTGCGGGAAGGCTGGGAGATCACCGCCGCGGTCTCCTCGCAGATCTCCGACGGCGCCGCCGCCGTGCTCGTCGCCTCCGGCGCGGCGGTGGAACGCCACGGGCTGACCCCGCTGGCCCGGATTCACGCCCTGGCCGTCGTTGGTGACGACCCGGTGTTCATGCTGACCGGGCCGATCCCGGCGACCCGCAAGGTGCTTGAGCGGGCTGGCCTGACGATCGACGACATCGACGTCACCGAGATCAACGAGGCGTTCGCGCCGGTAGTCCTCGCCTGGGCGCAGGAGGCCGGCGCCGACCTAGAGCGCACCAACCCCAACGGCGGCGCGATCGCGCTCGGCCACCCGCTCGGGGCGACCGGCGCGGTGCTGATGACCAAGCTGGTTTACGAGTTGCACCGCACCGGCGGCCGGTACGGCCTGCAGACCATGTGCGAAGGCGGCGGCCAGGCCAACGCCACCATCATCGAGCGGATGTAGGGACCCTGAGACGGGGACCCGGGAGAGCGGGTTTGCTCTCCCGGGCCAGGGGGGTGACAGGGGATGAGGGCCAGAATCACTGTGACCAGTTAGCCAGGTGGGGTTGGCGACGCGGCGGGACGCCGCTACCTCCCAGTCACGAGTGCGGGCCGCTGAAGGTCGGGGGCGCGGAGGCGCTGGTGGCCGGCGCCGTGGGCGTCTTGGTGGCCGTGGGCATCCCGGTCGGGGTGCCGGTGGGCATCATGGTCGGGGTCGCCGTCGCGGTGGGCGTGGGAGCCGGGGTCACCGCCTGGGGCGCGGCGAAAAGCACCAGCTGCGCCCACAGGAAGTGGTTACGCATTATCCCGGTGACGAATACGAGGTCGCCGCGAGCGATGTGCTTGGCCGCCGCGAACACCGGCTGCCGGACCGGGGCCATGGTCATCGCGGTGCCGGTCTGGGCCGCCATGGTACGGGCCGCCGCCATGGTGGCCGGCTTAACGGTAGCCGCGGTCGGGCTAACCGTGATGGTGAGCGTCACGTTGGTGCCGGCCACGGAGACGGTGAACGTAACCGGCCTGGGCGTGGCGTTCATCGCCGCTACGTTCGCGGTGCCCGCCATGACCGCCGCGGCCGGGGCCATGTCGTGGTTCATCGCCGCCCGCGCGGCCGCGGTGTTGCCGGTCAGCGCGGCAAGGCCCATGGCCGACCCAGCGACGTCCTTGACCTGAGTCCTGGCGTTGAGCAGCCACAGGTGCAGCGAGCCGTTGGCCGACTTGACCAGCAGCCAGTGCTTGGTGGCCAGGGCGACAACGCCCCGTTGCGCGGCGAAGGTCGTGCGCCCCATCCGGACGGTGGCGGAGGTCCGCACCGGTGCCATCCCCGCCAGCGTGGCCAGCGACGCCTGCTGGGACGTGGCCCAGGTGGACAAGGCGCTGCTGAGCGCCTGCTGCTGACTGATCGGGTGCTGGAAGTTCATCGTGTACCCGTTGCCCGACTGCGCCTTGTCCGACTGTGACGTCGGTGGCGGGGCGGAATGGCTTCCGGTGGCGACCGCCACCGCGCCTATCGCGCCGCCGCCGCCCAGCACGACGGCGGCGATGACGAGTCGTGCCTTCAAGCTGGCCTGGCGGATGCTGCGGCCTATCATCTGGGATTGCCTCCTTCCGCGGACGCCGCGCCCGCCACGGTGCGCCCGCGAATGTCCGTCGCGCCCTCCGCCGGAGGGCGCGCTGGTTTCAACGACTCAGAGATTGCCCTGCCACCACCGGGAACGGCGGGCAATCGCGGGCTCGGTAATCACCCCGTACGAGTGGTGACCTTTCCCGAACGACCCGGCCCCGCCGGTAACGCCACGGCCCTTAGCGGCGGAGAGACCCCGGGAGAGCGGTGTGTGCTCTCCCGGGGCCAGGGGAGTGAGAGGGGGATGGAATCCCCCCTATGCCCGGGGGTCTGGGGGATTGGTGTGCATCCCTGAGGGAGTGGGGCCGCGCGGCGGAGCTTCGCGCTTCAGGTGAGCCGCGGGGGATCCCAGTGGTTTCCTGGGATCCCCCCGGTGAACCTGGATGACGGCGCGCGGACCCCGACCCGGGACAGGGCCAGGGGGTCTGGGGGATTGGTGTGCATCCCCCAGAAGATTAGGCGTGTGGCGCGGTGAACGCCGGCGGTGACGACGTGCCAGTGGCTGGCATCGTGGGCGTCGTCGTGCCGGTGGGCGTCACGGTGGCTGTTGGTGTCACGGTGGCTGTTGGTGTCATGGTTGCCGTCCCGGTGGGGGCCGGGGTGGCCATCTTGGGCGCGGAGAACAGGACCAGCTGCGCCCACAGGAAGTGGTTCTTCACCACTCCGGCGACGAGCGCGAGGTCGCCCCGGGCGACGTGGTTGGTGGCCGCGAACACCGGCTGCCTCGCCGCCGCCATTGTCATCGGGGTGCCGGTCTGGGCCGCCATCGTCTGCGCCGCCATGGTGGTCATCGGCGCGACCGTGGCGGTCGTCGGGGTGACCGTGATGGTGAGCGTCACGTTGGTCCCGGCGACCGAGACCGTGAAGGTGACGGGCCTGGGCGTGGCGTTCATCGCCGCGACGTTCGCGGTCCCGGCCATGACCGCCGCGGCCGGGGTCATGTTCCCCTGCCCCATCGCCGCGGTGGTGGCGGCCCCGCTGCCGGTCATCGCGGCGGTGCCGACGGCGTTGCTGGTGACGTTCTTGACCTGCGTCTTGCCGTTGAGCAGCCACAGGTGCAGCGAGCCGTTCGAGGACTTGACCAGCAGCCAGTGCCTAGTGGCGAGGGCGACCACGCCGCGCTGGACGGCAAAGGTGGTCCGCCCCTTCCGGACGGTGGCGAAGTTCTTCACCGGCGCCATCCGCGCCAGCGTGGCGAGCGACCTCTGCTGGGACGTGGCCCAGGTGGACAGGGCACTGCTGAGTGCCTGCTGCTGGCTGATCGGATGCCGGAAGTTCATGGTGTACCCGGCGGACTGCGCCGCCGACGGGGCCGAGTTGCTGCTGGCGGCCACGGCCACCACACCTATCGCGCCCCCGCCGGCGAGTACCGCGGCGGCGATGCCAATTCGTACCTTCAAGCTAGCCTGGCGGATGCCGCGGCTGTTGCGGCCAATCATCTGGGATTGCCTCCTTCCGCGGCCGCCGCGCCCGCTACGGGCGCCCGCGAATGTCGTTTTCCGGCTCCTCCGCTGGAGGAGCCCGATCGCGTGTACGACTCAGAGACTGCCCTCACCACACTGGGAACGGCGCGCAAACACAGGCCCGGTTATCACCCCGTACGAGTCGTGACCTTTCCCGAACGCCTCCACGGGCGCCGGGGTACCACTACAAGCCTGTAGATGACGTTAATGTTACGAGCCCAGCCAGCCGGTAACGCGGAAGCCCCGAGCGGCGGATGCTTACTACATGCGCTCGGGTAGGGGAACGCCAAGCAGGCCCAGCCCGGCCGTCAGCACCCGCAGGGTCGCGGCGCACAGGAGCAGCCGGGAGGTCCGGGTGGCCGCGTCGTCAGCCTTGAGCACGGGGCACTGCTCGTAGAAAGTGGTGAACAGGCTGGCCGTCTCGAAGACGTAGCCGCACAGCCGGTGTGGCTCTGCGGTGTCGGCGACCTGCTCGATGACCGAGCCGAAGCCGAGCAGTTGCAGCGCGAGGTCCCGCTCCGCCCGCGCGGTGATGACGATCGGTGCCCGGGGGGCGGCGCTGCTGAGAATCGCGGCCGGGTCCAAGCCGGCCCTGCGGAAGATGGACCGGATCCGCGCGGTCGCGTACTGCAGGTACGGGCCGGTGTTGCCGCGCAGGGCGAGCATCTTCTGCCAGTCGAAGATGTAGGCGCTGTCCCGCGCGGTCGACAGGTCGGCGTACTTGATCGCCCCGATGCCGACGTCCTGGGCGATCGCGTCCTTGGTGGCCGCGTCCATGCCCTCGATCTCATCCAGCACGGCGCGGGCCTGCTCGATCCCCTCGGTCAGGAGGTCACCGAGCTTGACGGTGTCACCCGACCGGGTCCGCAGCCGGCCGCCGTCGGCGCCTTGGACCATGCCGATCGGCGCGTGCTCGAACCGGTCGTCCTCCGGCAGCCACCCGGCCAGCCGCGCGACCGCGAAGACCATCCGGAAGTGCAGCGTCTGGTCCGAGCCGACGACGTAGATCGCCCGGTCGCAGTTGATCTTGTCCACCCGGTAGCGGATGGTCGCCAGGTCGGTCGTGGAGTAGTTGTAGCCGCCGTCCCGCTTGCGGATGATGACCGGCAGCGCAGCGCCGTCCCGGCCGGTGAATCCGGGCGGGAACACCACCAGCGCGCCCTCGCTCTGGACCGCCAGGCCCTTGGCCGTCAGGTCATCGACGACGCCGGGCAGCAGGTCGTTGTAGAACGACTCGCCCCGGATGTCGTCGTCGGTGAGCGTGACCCCGAGCAGCCCGTAGACGTCGTTGAGGTACTGCCGGGACAGCTCCATCATCTCGTCCCACAGCGCCTGCGTCGCCGGGTCGTCGCCGGACTGGAGCTTGACCACCCGCCGCTGGGCGCGCTCCTTGAAGCCGGCGTCGGAGTCGAACTTGACGCGGGCCGACTGGTAGAAGGCGTTGGGGTCGGTGCGCAGCAGCTGCGCCGCGGGCGCGTCCTCGCCGATCTCGAAGAGGTACTCGATCAGCATGCCGAACTGCGTGCCCCAGTCCCCGACGTGGTTGTCCCGGATCACGTTGTGCCCGGCGAATTCCAGCACGCGGGCGATCGCGTCGCCCACGATCGTGGTGCGCAGGTGGCCGACGTGCATCTCCTTGGCGATATTCGGCGAGGAGTACTCGACGATGACCGTCTGCGGGTGCCCGGCTACCGGCGCGCCGAGCCGCGGGTCGCGCCCGACCTGCAAGGCCTGCGCGGCGATCCACGCGTCCGCCAGCTTGAAGTTGACGAAGCCGGGCCCGCTGACCGTGGGCGGCTCGGCGATGCCGTCGATGTCCAGGTGCGCCACGATCTGCGCGGCGATGTCGCGCGGGGCCTTGCCGAGCCGCTTGGCCAGCGGCAGCGCCGCGTTGGACTGGAAGTCAGCGAACGAAGACGGGCGGATCACGGGGTCCGTGTCGGCATAGTCGGCGCCGAACGCCGCGCCGAGGGCGGCTCGCACCCGCGAGCCAAGGACCACCTGAGGATCAGCCATGCCGCAAGTCTATTGACTCACCCGCCCGGCCTGCGATTCGTTAACCCGCGCCCGGCCTAGCGGTCGCGGCGCAAGAAGTGGCTGCCGCGCCGGTCTGGCTGGACGCCGAGGCGGATGCGAACGTTCTCTGTGATATTGCCCCGGGTTAGGCTCGCGGCCAGGGCGCAGGCGGAGCTGACCGCGCGCGCGGTGGACGCGCCGTGCGCTATGACGACGGTGCCGCCCAGCCCGAGCAGCGCCGCGCCGCCATAGGACTCCGCGTCCAGCCGGTCATGAAGCTCGCGCAGGCCCCGGCGCTGCAGCAAGGCGCCCATGCGGGCCGCGCGCGTGGAGGTCAGCGCCGAGCGCATCTCCGTCGCGGCGAACCGCATCGAGCCTTCCAGCGTCTTCAAGGCGACGTTCCCGGTGAACCCGTCGGTCACGATGATGTCGACCGACCCGGCCATCAGGTCACCGCCCTCGACGTTGCCGGCGAAGGCCAGCGGCAGCGCCCCGCCCTCCGGCTCTGACGCCAGCAGCTCGTGCGCCCGCCGGGTCAGCTGGTTGCCCTTGCCCGGCTCGGCCCCGATCGTGAGCAGTCCGACCCTCGGCGCGACGGCCCCTAGGGCGACCTGCGCGTAAGCGACCCCGAGATGGCCGAACTGCACCAGCATCTCCGGCTTGGGGTCCGCCGTCGCCCCCGCGTCGATCAAGACGGTCGGCCGGGGATGCGTCGGGAGCACCACGGCCAGCCCGGGCCGGGGAACCCCGGGCAGCGAGAGCAGCCGCTGCCGCGCGATCGCGACGATCGCCCCGGTCGAGCCGGCCGAGACGATCGCCTGCGCGTGCCCGCGCCGCACCAGCTGGCAGGCGACCGCGATGCTTGATCGCGGGCGCCGGAACGACGCCAGCGCCCCCTCATTCATCCCCACGACGTCCTCAGCGGGCACCACCCGCAGCTCTGACCCCGCACCGAGCCGCGCGATGACCAGCCGCAGCTGGGCCGGCGGTCCGGTGAGCAAGACCGTCACGCCGTGCTCGCGCTGCGCGGCCAGGGCACCCGCCACGATCTCGTCGGGGGCGTAGTCACCGCCCATCGCGTCCACCGCGATCACCGGTTCTACGACCCCGGGGGGGCGAACGGGGTATCCCCCCTGTCGACCCGGCAAAGGGAGGACTCCGTCCCCCCTTTCACCCCCCTGGCCATGAAGGGGCAGAGCCCGCCCGTCCAGGGGGTGGGACCTCGGGGCATCGACTGAGGGCCGCCGGTCGGCGGGACCCACTGGCGGCGCGCTGTGCCCCACTGCCCCTTTTCCCACTACCCCTATGCCCTGCTAGTACTGCCGCTGCCCGGCCAGAACTGCCCTGCTAGCACCCGTCCGAACGGGCGCCGGGCCGCGACTTCGCTGCCATTATCCAAGGTTAAGGTCCCACTATCCCGGTAATGGCAAGCATCATCGTTGCCACCTTCGATCAAGGGAACCGCGACAGGGGGCCGGCCCGCAAGCGGAGCGAGCGTCACGTGAGCGGCACGAAAGTCCCCCGCCGCTGCGCGCCGAGCGCGGCGATGTCCAAGATCCGCGCCGCGCTCCGGTCGCTGGTGAAGCTCGCCGCGAAGGTGGCCGCCACCTCGGCGTGCGCCGCCTGGCAGGTAAGCACATCGGTCAGCCGGTTCCACCAGGCGCCGACCGGCGAGTCGGGCCGGATCAGCGCGCTTTCGCCGGGCGTGGCCTCCGGGACCCCGCCGACCGCGGTGGCCAGCACCGGGGCGCCCAGAGCCTGGTACTCAAGCGCCGATATGCAAAATGTCTCAACGAAACCTTGGATGATCCGGGTTGGGAAGACGCCGACCGCGCAGGTGGCCCGCAGGCACTGGGCCTCCTGGTAGTCGATGCCGCACAAGACCTTGAGGTTCGCCAGGTGCGCGGTGCTCGTGGCCAGGCTTTCCCCGAGCGACCCCGCTCCCCGATGCTGTGGATCACGACTCCCCGAGCGACCCCGCCCCCCGATGCTGTGGATCACGACCGGGCGCTTGCCGACTAGTCCCATTGCACTGGCGACCCGGTTGGCGATGGCCGCGTGCGGGTCGATGTAGTAAGTCAGTATTGCGTCGACGTCTTTAGCGGCGGCGACGCGGTATAGCTCGGCGCTAATAGCCCGTGCGAGCTGCCCATCGGCATTGCGCGGGTTTGCCCGGACATTTGCCACGTGGTGCACCCGCACGCCCGGGCCGGCCTCGTCCGCGGGGTCATTGGTGAGGCCGCAGTACGTGACTTGATGCTGCTCCTGCCCGGTGAGCAGCGCGAGGGCGCGGTTGTTCCAGAGGGCCTGCTTGGCGTGCCCGCAGCGGTAAGGCGGGTACTTGCTCAAGGTCACGAAGGCGGGCCACGCCAAGGGGCAATGCCGCTTACCTTATCTTCCCCAACCTTCCCAGAAGCCCCGCTCGCCGCCACAATCACAAGCGTCGCACCGCGTCACTCGGTCGGCCGCTGCATCCGGCGCGGCATGTCGGGAATGCCCGTTTTGGCGCGTGCGGCACGGACTGAATCGCTTATATGTTTGGTTTTTGCGGGGTGATCACCCCGC
>JAICYD010000091.1 GCA_025934375.1 Streptosporangiaceae bacterium
CATCCTGAGCGAATGCGATGTAATGACGACGATCCCGGCGGACAGACCGGGACCGCACAAGGAGACTCATGCGAATCGTCTTCCGCGCGTTCATCGCCACTTGCACCGTCATCGCGCTCGTGACCGGCGCAGTCGTCGCCGGCGGCGCCGTCGCCCAGGCCGCCACCTGCTCTCAGTCCCGCCTCCCGCTGCCCGACCCCAGCTGCACCCCCGGCAGCTACAACCCCGGCGTCACCCAGTCCACCATCGGTTCAACGATCTGCAAGTCAGGCTGGACCGCCACCGTCCGCCCGCCCACCTCCTACACCAACGCCCTGAAGGTCCAGGGCATCGCCGACTACGGCTACAGCGACACCAGCCTGGCCGACTACGAGGAAGACCACTTCGTTCCCCTTGAACTCGGCGGCGCGCCCCGCGACCCCGGCAACCTGTGGCCAGAGCCCCGCGCCGGGACGAAAACAGCCGCCACCAAAGACGGGGTCGAAACGAAGCTGAAGAATGCGGTATGCGCAGGCACCATTACCCTGTCCGCTGCCCGCAGCGCGATCCGGGCTAACTGGACCACCGCCCTCCAGGTAACCGGAATCGGCTGACTACCAGCGGCTCTTACTGCCGTCTCTTACCGCGATCGCCCCGCGCTCCCCGTGCCCGTGCCCGGGGAGCCACCGACATCCCACGGCACGAGTCCCCGATGCCTGTCGCGAGGCCTGTTTTGTCGGTGGTGGCCGATACAGTCGTGTTCGACAGCCTACTGAAGGCAATCACGGCATAACGATCGCACGCTATGCGCAGAGGGTCATGAGTTCTCCTAACGCCGATGCCTGGGAACTGGCAGGCTTCCCGGGACGCCTGGATATCGCCGCCTACCTGACCGCAGATCAGCTGGCGGCTCAATACCGTGTGCTCGTTGACGTGCTCCTCGACGCACAAGAGCACTCCCTGACCGGAGTCGGCAAGGATGACCTCCTACTAGCCGTCCGGGACCGCATCGCGACGATGACCGATGCCGCCACGGCCGAGCGGTTCACCGGACCAGACGCGTTCGACCTTGACGCGCGGATGCAGGCGCTGCACCAGTGGGGCGTGGTTATCCGCTGGCAGGACAAGGCGAAGACCGAAGCCGATTTCATCCGCACCCGCGACCGGTTCCAGCTCACCAGCGAGGCCGCTGACCTGCACCGCTGGCTGCGCCGCAAGATCGACGAGGACGCTGTCGCCACGAGCGCGGCCGCGTTCGCGCCCGCGATCATCGCGCAGCGACTCGATGACACGGCCACCGCCCTTCGCGCCGGCGAGCACGCGGCGGCGGCGCAGGCGTGGGCTCAGGTGCGGACGACGCTGAAGGACATGGCCGAGGCGGCGTCCATCTGGCAGTCCCGGATGGCCTCCGCGCTGGCCGGGGCACCAGATGAGGACAAGATGCGCCGCCTGCGGGAGACGCTGATGGCCTACGTCACCGTCTGGGGCGCCGGCGTGGACACCTACAGCCCGCGGATCCGCGCCGCCCTCGCCCGGCTGGGTACCGAGGTAACCGATGCCGACTGGCGCGCCCTCGCCTTGACCGGACTCGACGCGGCCGCCGCCGAGGAAACTGTCGCGGCCGTCACGCGGGACTTCATGGACGCGGCGCAGATCCTGGCGACGTGGTTCGGCGAGAGCCGAGGGCAGGCGCACCGGCTGCGCCGCCAGGTCCGGGACGCCGTCACGCCGTTGCTGCGCGGGTCGCGGGCGCTGCTGGCCACGGGGGGCCAGGTGACCAGGCGTGCGGAACTGCTGCGCATCGCGACCGCCATGGAAATGGCGGTCAGCGACGACGAAGCATGGCGAGAGTGGTGCGCTGCCACTGGCCTGTGGCCTGCCCGGCACCTGGGCAGCGTCCCCGACGAGCCCGATGTCCCCGCCCGGACCTCGTTCTGGGTGGCCCCGGCGGTCCCAGTGAGCGTCACGCTGCGCAAGCGCGGCACCAAGTCGACCCGGGGTCGCCCGGCCTCGGTGCCGAACCGGCGCGAAGCACGGCGCAAGGCCCGGGAGGCCGCCGCCCGGCAGCGGGAAGCGGCGGAACGCGCCGATGCGGCACTCGCGGCGCGATCCGGCGCCCGCCTCGCGGACTGGGATCGGGTCACCAGCGAGGAGGAGGCCACGCTCGTCTGGGACGTGCTGACCGCCGTCATGCGCGCTCACCCTGATGGAAGCGGGGTGCGCACCGCGATGACCGGGGACGACCGGTGGCTGGTGGTAGCCCATCCGGCGCCCGCCGACGCCATGACCGCCGCTCTCGCGCTGCCCCAGGGACGCGTGGCGTGCGAGAACTGGCGGATCGAGGTGAGGCGGGCATGACCGGAGGCGCCGCAGGCCAATCTTCGGGTGCCGAAGCGCAAGAGGCATTCGTCGGGCTGCTGACGAGCCCGCTCGTATCCGCGCGCGTGAACGCCGCCCTGTTCCGCGCCGTGCATGACCATCGCGGCAAGCTGACCCAGTGGGCGGGCAGGCTCGGCTACCGGCTGGTGTTCTCCGGCACCGTGACGCGGCTGCACCGTGATCCGGCCGGACCGCAACGGACCGCGGCGCCGCCACCCTGGAGCCCGCCGCCGCGGCGGGTCCTCGTGCTGACGGCGCTGCTGGCCGCGGCGTGCGAGGGCACTGACCTGACAACCACCGTCCAGGTGCTGTCCGACGAGGTCCGGGCGCTGTCCGCGTCGCCGGGCGCGCGGATCACGCCGTACAACCCGGACCGGCGGACCGAGCGCCAGTCGTTCGTCCGGGCGGTCGGCCAGCTCACCGGGCTAGGGGTCTTGGTGCGCCGCACCTCCGATGAGTCGCTGCTGCGTCAGTGGGAGGAAGACGGGAGCGGGGTCGGCGCCGGGTTCGAGATCGACCGGGACGCATTGCTCCAGTTCGCCGACCCGCGGACGGTCGACCTGGCGTACCAGGCAAGGGCAGGCAGCGACGACATGGACGCCGGGCTGGACGAGGGACCCCCGGGCAGCCACGCCGGGACCCGGCTCGGCACCCGCAGCCAGCGGATGCTGCGGACCCTTGTCGAGGACACCGCGCTCCTGTACGCGGACCTGCACCCGGTGGACGCCGACTACGCGCGCGGTCAGCGCTCCTGGCTGGCCGGGCTCGCCGAGGAGATGACCGGCGGGTCGGTCGAGATGCGAGATGAGGGCATGCTCCTGCGGCTGCCCGCGGACCGGACCGCCAGCGCGCCAGCCACGGCCCAGTTCCCCGTCGCGACCGCCCCGTCCTGGTTCGCGCTGAAACTGCTGGACGCCGCCATGGCCGACCGCGCGCCCGACGCCGACGGCCGGATCATGCTGGCTGACAGCGAGGTGGACGCGATCGCCGCCGCCGTGTACCGCGACAACGAGCAAGCCCTGACGATCGCCCTGCGCGATTCGCCGGCCCGGATGCGCTCAGTCGTTGAGCTAGTCCTGGCGGGCTGCGGACTGATCAGGATGACGCCGGCCGGCTGGACGATCCTTCCCGTCGCCGGCCGGTACCGCGACCCGAAGGCCATCTGGGAACCCACGATTGACGACCTAGCGGACACCGGCCCGAGCGCCTCCGAGGAGCTGGCAAAACCATGACGACGATCGAGGACCTGACCTCCTGGCGGGTGGCCGCGATCCGGGGAGACCTGCCGGATCCGGCGCGCGCTGACCGGTGGCAGCCGTTGCGCGCTGGCCTGGTGAACATGTGGGAATACGACAACGCCGAGGTGTGGTACGCCGACGGCCGGATGCAGCTGCAGGGGGCGAACGAGTCCGGCAAGTCCACCCTCATGACGCTGACAACGCTGCTGCTGCTGGCCGGCGACATCTCCGCGCACAACATCGACACGCTCGGCCAGGGCAACAAGCGCTTCCGCTACTACGTCGAACCCACCGATCATGACCTGGACCGCCGGGACGCCACCGCTTTGAAGAACCGGGGCTGGGCGTGGCTGGAGTTCGGCAAGGGCAGCGAGTTCTTCACGATCATGCTGTTCGCCGAGGCTCGCCGGGTCGACGGGGCACTCAAGACAGAGTGGTGCTCACTGCGGGGGGACACCCGGATTCGTTCGGGGATATCACTGGCCAAGGCCGGGCTGATCGCGGACCCGGGCCAGTTCCGCGACGTGCCGGGGTTCATCGTCTACCAGTCGGCCATCGCATACCGGGACGCGCTGGCCCGGATGCTGTACGGCATGGACGAAGCCTGGCTGGGGCAGCTTGTCCGCATCCTGCGCGTCATCCGCACCCCGCAGATCGGGCACAAGATCGACCTCAAGTTCCTGACGGAGTCATTCCGGATCGCGCTGCCCCCGGTCGCCGAGGACGAGGTGAACCAGCTCGCCGACGGATGGGAGCAGTTGCAGCGCCTGCGAGACGAGCGGGACGAGGCCGAGCAGGCGATGGGCGCCGTGACCCAGTTCACCCGGAGCCAGTGGCAGCCCTGGGCGAATGCCGTCATCCGCGCCGCCGCCGACCCGGTCGCTGCCGCGACCAGCGCACTGACCCAGATCACCCGCGAGGAACGGACCGCGAAGGATGCCGTTGATCACCTCACGGCCGATCAGGCGAAGCTCGACGGGCAGCGGACAGCCGAGCAAGACGCACGGCTGGCCGCCGAGACTAAGCGCGACACGCTGAAGGAACAGCAGTCCTACCAGGATGCGATCGCCATGATCGCCAGCGCCCAGCAGCTCGCCGAACAGGCAACCCAGGCCGAGGCAACCGCCCGCCGGTCACGAGAACGCGCTAACACCGCCCAGGGAGCGATCGCGCCCGCGATCGGCAAGCGGGAGGAGGCAAAGGCAAAACTCGATCGGGCCGAACGAGACGTGGCGACTGTCGCGGGCAACCTCACAGCCGAATCAGCCACAGCGGGGCTGGCCGAGATCACCGCCCAGTTCCTGCCTGCTCAGGACACGCCGCGCCTGCGGCAGGCCGCGTCGCAGCGGATGCCCGTGGCCCGTGAGGCGCTCCAGCGGATCGGCGCGCACGAGAAGGCGCTGGAGTCGGCGGAGGCCGCGGCCGTGAAGGCAACGGAGGCGCGCGATCTCCGGGATGAAGCGCTGCGGATCGCCGCTGAGCGGGAAGCGGCGGTCGAGGAGGCGATCGCGGGCGTCGCCGAGGCACTATCTGCCTGGGCGCAGGGCATTGACGTGCGGGTCCGGCCCACCGCGGACCTGGTCGAGAGATGGCTTGGCCTGGTGACTGAGCTAACCGATTCCGCCTCCCCTGCCCCGGTGGTGGAGCGAGCCATCAGCCGTGACCACCTGCTGCCGACCCGGGATCCGCTGGCCAGGATCCAGCTCACCCTGGGCAATGACCTGGAAGCCAACGAGAAGTCGCAGCGTGACGTCCAGGCCGAGATCGACGACGTCGCGGCGGAGCGCGATCCGCGCCCGCGTGCCCCGGAGTTCTGGTCGCGGCGCGAGCGACCCGACGGTGTCACCTCGCTCGGCGCTCCGCTGTGGCGGCTGGTCGAGACGCTGGGCGATGCCCCCGCCGGACCCCTGGAAGCGGCCTTGGACGCGGCCGGGCTGCTGCAGGCGTGGGTGACGCCGGACGGCGCGTACCTGACCAGCCGGGACGGCAGCGAGTCGGTCTGGACGCTTGCGCCTGGCGGGTCAGCCGGCCATTCATCGCTGACGGCAGTCCTGCGCCCGGCGGATGACTGCGGTGAGCTGGGCGCCGTGGTCGCCAGGCTGCTCGGCTCGATCGGGTACGGCGACGAGCTCCCGGCCAGCGGGCCCGCCATCACGAGCGACGGCCGGTGGCGGCATGGCGGACTGTCCGGGATGGCGGTTCCGGCCGCGGGCGGGCCCCGGCTGCTCGGAGCCGCCGCGCGGGCAGCCGACCGGCAGCGCCGCATCGCACGGTTGCATGGCCAGCTAGCTGAGCTCGCGAAGCGGCACGAGCGGCTGTCCGCCGAGAAGGCCGAGGTCGATGAGCGGATCGGCGCACTGGACGGCGCCGCCGAGCGGCTGCCTTCCGATACCGGCGTCATCACCGCGATCCTTAGCGCTCGCAGCGCCGCCGAGCACTCCCGCGAGCTGGCGAATAAGGCCGAGCAGGCCGAGCAGGCCGAGCGCGACGCCCAGCGTAGCGCTGGTGACGCCGCTGCCAGGGTAACCGGCCATTGCGCCGAGCATGAGCTACCGGTCACCCGAGCCGAGGTTGACCTCGTCGTCACGGCGCTGAGAGAGTACCTGACCCTGGTTGGCACGTTCGAGGGCAAGCTGACCCTGGCCGAAACGTTCCGCCAGGTCGCGAAGGACGCCGCCGATGCCGTTGACGACGCGGAGCACAAAGCGAACATCGCCGCGCAGGACGCGGAAACTGACGCGGGCAACGCCACCAGACTGCGCACCAGCGCCGACGCGGCGAACAAGGCCCTCGATCAGGACGCCCGGCAGATCCTCCAGGAGGTCAGGGACCTGGACCAGCGAGTCCGGGATGCTGACGCGACGCTAGGTCGGCTGAGTACCGAACGCGAGACGCTCATCGGGAAGCTCGCGCGGGCCGAGGCCACCCTCGGCGAGACGGAGGGAAGGCGCCAGAGAGCCGAGGCGGATCGGGAGGCAGCTGTCGCCCGCTGGTGGGGATGCGTGGATACCGGGCTTCCCCGGCTGCGCGAGATACCCGACCCGGCGGCCCGCACCGTGACCGCCGCCCTGGAGATGGCCAGGGGCGCGCGATCCACGATCATCCCCCGCAACTGGCCTGACGATCCGCAGTTGTCCGGCCAGCAGGTGCAACGACGCTGGGCCGACATGACTGCGGCCAGCGCGAACCTGCGATCTGTTCTGGAGCGCCTCGGCGGCCGGACCATGCGGGTCAGTCCGCCCGGCGACGGCCAGGACGACTTCCCGGGTGCGGTGGAGCTGATCGTGGACGGCACTGGGATGGCGCTGGCCCCGCCGGACGGGTCCCGCCGCCTGTCGCAGCTGCTGGAGCGCTTGCAGCAGGACTATGACGAGGAGCTGACCAAGACGATTGACGAGCTGCTGGGCAGCACGTTCATCGAGCACCTGCGGGACCGGCTCGGTGAGGCCGAGCGCCTTCGCGTCGACATCAACGAGAAGCTCAAGCAGAATCCGACCGCGATCTCTGGCATCACGCTCCGGCTGCAGCGCGCGCCCGTCGCGGAAGAGCGCGCCGCCAACGACGTGCTGCAGGCCCTGGAGCGGGACTTCGAGCTGCTGCCCAAGCCGACCCAGGACCGCATCCGGCAGTTTCTCGCCGACCGGATCACCAGCGCCCAGGAGCAGGCTCGCACGTCGGGCGATCCGGCCTGGCGCTCCCGGCTGGCGCAGATCCTGGACTACCGGCGGTGGTTCGACCTGCGGGTGGAATACCGCACGCCGCTGTCCAAGGAGGGTGACCAGGCTGGCGGATGGCGGAAGCTGGACCGCGGCGACCACGGCCTGCTCTCGGGTGGCGCGAAGGTCGTGACGCTGATGCAGCCGTTCATCGCGGCGCTGCACGCCATGTACGACCAGTCCGGTACCGGGCCGCGCATGCTATGGCTGGACGAGGCGTTCGGCGGGGTGGATGCCACCAACAAGGCGAGCATGTTCCGGCTGCTGGCCTCCTGCGACCTGGACTGGCTGATCGCCGGGCCGGGCATCATCGCGAACTCGGCAGCGGTCCCGGTCGCCGCCATCTACGAGGTGCGGCGGGCACCACAGTCACTGCCTGGCGTTTCGCTTGAGCTGGCCCTGTGGGCAGGCAACGAGCTGACTTACGTCTCGACGCCGGACCCCGCCGACCTGCGTGATCTCGCCGCCGACGGCGATCACCAGGACGACACCTTGTTCGCGGACGTGTGAGGTGAACGAGGCGCTGGTCAGCTGGGCGCGCAAGAGCGGCCCGCGCAAGGTGCTGGCGGTCGCGCGGCGCCGGCTCGAGGCGGGCCGCAGCCTGGACGGCAGCCCGCTACGGGTCGATCTCTCACCGCGCGAGCGCGATGAGGTCGGGGACCTTCTTGGCATGACCTGGGCGCGCTCCGGGCGTTCGGTCGGGGCGCGCGCGCTCGCCAGCGCCATCAACGAGCGCGGCACTGACGTGACGGGCCTGCTGGCGGCGGCGGGGATGCCAGTGCGTCCCCTGGCCGCCGAGCGACAGGACGCGGTCCGCCGGGCGCAAGCTGAGCGGGAGCAGGCGGCCGGCCTGCTGACCGCCGCAGGGGTGCCAGCGGAGACCGCCGCCATGTGGCTCACCCGCCGGGGTCTTCCCGCCGCAGGCAACGGGAAGCTCGCCGACCTCGCGGGGCAGTGCGCCCTGGCGTGGCGGGCGCTGCCCCGGCCAGGCCAGGAACGGGTCCTGCTTCCCGTTTTCGCCGCCCGAGTGCTCGGCGACCCGCATGCCCTCGACCGGGGTAGTGCGGCCGCCAGCGGGCTGTTGCGGCTGCTTGGCCACGAGCCGCCTGACTCGGCGGAGGCCTGGCGGGCGGCATGGGAAGCGCACGGCATCGACTGCGACCCCGTCTCCTCAAGGGTGCTTGTCCTGAACCTGCAGCTGGACGGGAACGCCAGCTGCGTCCGGCTGACTCGCGCGGCGGGAGCGGAGCCGCTGTGGCTGACCCTGCGGTCGCTGACGGGCTCGGTGGTGGCCGCCGGACTCGAGGTGCACGTCTGCGATAACCCATCCATACTGATCGCGGCGGCCGACGTGCTCGGCGAGCGGTGCCGCCCGCTCGTGTGCACGAACGGCCGCCCGTCCGCCGCGACCATGACCCTGCTCACCCGGCTAGCTGATTCCGGGGCGATGCTCCACGTCCGGGCTGACGATGACGCAGCGGGCCAGGAGATCGTCGCGGGCATCCGGGCGGCGATCGCGCGTACTCGACTATGGCGCTACGACGTTCGCCCTCCCATCACGCCGCGCTATGAGGAGCAGGACCTGCCAGCCCTGCTCGGCGACCTAGGATCGAATCGCTAATCCTGGCTGAGCTCCGCGTGCTGCCTGCCGTCCAGGCCGGTGTCGTCGGCGGGCACGAACACTTCCCAGAAGTGGTCGTCGAGCTCATCCAGCGTCGCGAACTTCGCGCCGCAGGAGCAGGCGCCGGCGTTCGGTGGGGTCGGGTAGACCCGCGCCGCTCGACTGGATGCCTCGGCCAGCGTCAGCCGCAGCATCCGCGCCCGCTCCCGGTCGGCCTCGGTGAACTCCGCCGGCGCCTCCAGCAGCTCGACGAACAGCTCACCAGCCAGCTTCAGCAACTCCCGCACCGGCGTCACCGCCAGGTCAGCCACCGTCAGGGGCCTGTTTTTGTCAGCCATCCCGATTCCTCCTTCGTCTCGATCGACTACCTCGTGGGCAGCAGTAGCTCCGCCCACACCGCCTTCACATGCGCGCTCAGCCGCCGCGTTCCCCAGCGGTTGGCGAGCTCGGCCACGATCGCCAGTCCCCGGCCGGATTCGGCGTCCTTCGCCGCGACCTGCCGGATCGGCACGCCGGGATGGCAGTCCCACACCTCAACGACCAGCCGCTCCCGGTTCGCCAGCAGCCGCATCCCCACCGGCCAGATCTCATCCGGCCGGGCTGCCTGCAACGGCAGGGTCACCTCGATGGCGTTCGTCACCAGCTCGGCGCCGATCAGCTCCGCGTCCCCGGCCAGGCCTCCTGGCACCGCCCACTCACGCAGAGCCTCGCGCAGGTACCGCCGGGCGCAAGGCACCGCGTCCAGAGACACGTCAAGCCCCAGCCCGCTGACCAGCGGCCACCTCAGATAAGGAGACCCAGGCAAGGGCCTTTTCTCCCTAACGGACCCATGGTTCCCGCTCCCCCGCTCCCATCCCCGCGAGGTCAGCTCGTCGCTCACTTAGCCGCACCGCCTAGTTCGTCTAGTCCGTCGCCGTCGCCGTGGTTCGAACTGCCGTGGTTCCGCCCTGCCGTGATCCCCGCACGGCCCGCGACCGCCCGGTGTATGTTCGCCATTATGTAGGTGCACATGCGAGAATGCAATGTAGTCGTTTCAGATCATCGCGAACTTCATGCGAGCGACTACTACGCCGTGCGGGCGCGTGGTGGCCAGGTATCATCTAGGCGAATGCTGAGGTCTCAAGTGGCGACGAACCAAGCCAAGCCCCCGACAGTCCGACTCCGGCGCTTGGCGGCCGCACTGCGCCGTTTGCGCGCCGACTCCGGCCTCACCCGTGAGGAAGTCGAGGAGCAGACCGGCGTGAACCCGGGAACGCTCTACCGCCTGGAGAGCGCCCGGTCCCGCCCGCAGAAGCGCACGCTGATCGCGCTGCTCAACCTGTACGGAGTCACCGGAGACCTTCGGGCCGACCTGCTGGACCTATCCAAGAACGCGGATGGCCAAGGCTGGCTCCGGCCGTACCACGCAGAACTCCCCGAGGAGTACGCGGCCTACATCAGCTTCGAGTCCGAAGCACGGGCTACCCGCAACTATGAGTCCCTCTACATTCCTGGCCTGCTCCAGACGGAGGACTACGCGCGCGCAGCTATCCACGGCACGCTCCCAACCGCCACCACCGAGGAAGTGGAGAACCGCGTCCGAGCCCGCCTGGAGCGCCAGGAACGGCTGACCGGGGAGTCCCGCGTAGAACTCTGGGCCATCGCCGACGAGGCGGCGATTCGCCGCCAAGTCGGCGGACCGAAGGTAATGCACGCCCAACTCGATCACCTTCAGGCCGCGGCACGCCAGCCGAACATCACGATTCAGGTGATCCCCTACGACGTAGGCGCGCACCCAGGGATGCCCGGGTCGTTCATCTACATGGAGTTCACCGACCCCGCCGATCCTGATCTGGTGTACGTGGACACCCTCGCGGGTGACCTGTTCCTGGAGTCTGACGACGACCTGCGGCTATACGCCTCGATGTTCGATCACCTGCGCGCCATCGCCCTAAGCCCGGCCAAGACCAAGGGCTTGATCACCGACATCATGGAGAGCTTGAAGGAGAAACAGACATGAACAAGCTCACCTGGTTCACCAGCAGTTACTCATCCGGTAACGGCGCCTGCGTCGAATGCGCCCGCACCCAGGACGGCGGCATGGCCGTCCGCGACAGCAAGCACCCCACCGGCGCCGCTTTGGTCTTCGCCAACACCGCCTGGAAGTTGTTCCTGCGCGATGCTCACCGCCGGGCGCCCAGCCGGAGGTAACTCCTGCACATCAGGCACTGAATCATCGCCCTGCGTGTGGAAGCTCAGCTGCCGCTTGAGTTGATTGCCGCGCGAGTGCGCCCAGATGCCGTCGTGCTGCAGGCGGCCGACGACAATGCCTGGCGCTATGCCGAGCCTCTCCGCGAAGCTTCGCACCTGGTCGGTGGACTGCAGCTTCGGCAGCTCCCGGGCGTCCCGTGGCGGGATAAGCGCGTCTCGCGAGAACCTGTCGGCCTCGGCCTCACGTGGGTCGTTAGCAGCCGATGACGAGCTGGCCTCAATCCACACGTCGGTCTTGCCGTGCCGCAGTACATGCCCTATCTCATGGAAGAACGTGAACCAGAGGTGGTCGTCCGTCTTGTAGCGGAGGCTGAGCTGGATCAGCGCCTTGACTGGGGTCAGCCACCGCATCACCCCGCTGGCCCTGGCTCCAGACAACTCCGGGACGAAGACGACGGCCACCCCGCAATCCGCACATAGGGCGCGCATCTGCTGGCAGAAGACGTCAACCGGCTCCCGAGTGAACTCTCGTAGCTTCGGGAGCGCGGCTTCGAGTGTCCTGCGGTCGAACTCGGCGCATTCCATGTCCTGCGCGGCGATCTCACCGAGCCGCAGCCAGGCAACCAGCGCTCCACGCTTAGTCTCGAATGCCTGCGTCGTGCGGAACGCGCACGGCAGCCCCGAGTACACCTCATCCCAGGCACCTACACTCGCTACGCCGAAGAAGGCGAGCAACTGTTCCAGCCGGGAGATCTTGTCCGCGGGCTGTGCCGGCAGGCAGTCGCGCTTGACCAATTCGACGACTGGGAAGTCATTGGCCCACATGACATCCCCGGACAGTGCATGCTTGGCGCGGATCCGCTCCTGGTCGGACCGGTAGTCAGCCTCCAGCCGGTTCCAGATCCGCGCGGGTGTCCCGGTCACGCGCTCCAGGCGCATGGCCACGTCCGCGCTCAAGGGCACTAGGCCCTGGAGGAGCTTGTTCACGTGCTTGGGGCTGAGGTCAGCACGCCGCGCGAACTCCCGCTGCGAAACTCCCCTCTCCTCAAGCAGTTCCCGGAGCGTCTCACCAGGCGGCACCGCGTAGTCGGTATCACCAAGCGGGTAGATTTCCTTCTCCCCTGTCATCATCCCGGCCACCCCTTCCCGAGTCCCGAAAGCTAGTCGTGAGTGTCAACAACGCCTATCACGGTGATTGCCGTAACCGCCGTCCAGTCCAGACCATCACCCGCTCCCGCAACGGAGATTGCTGCATGTCTCAGCGAAGTCCGCGTCTTCGAAGGACACCTCCAGAGTAACCAACCCCTCGTATATTATTTACCAAGTTGGTTAACGATTCAACCCCGATGTGGAGCAGTATACCCGAGTCAGTCGAGATCTGTGAACACTCAAGTTAGTGTACACAAGTGTTTGCATAAGCCGATGGTGTTCACTATGCTCTGGCTTCATGGATGACGGCGAGGCGGTTGAAGTCACGGCGGCCGCCATCGCGCGGCTGGCTGGGGTGGGGCGCGCCGCCGTGTCGAACTGGCGCAGGCGTTACCCCGAGTTCCCCAAGCCCATTGGGGGCAGCCCGAGTAGCCCGACCTTCGACCGGGCTGAGGTCATCGACTGGCTCACTAACACCGGCAAGGCGGATCAACTCGCGATAGCGGGCCAGACGACCACGGGTACTCAGCGCGTGAGCGAACCCGAGGGGGACTTCGACGCCGCGTTCGCCAGGGCGCTGCGGGAACCGGATCCGCAGTCCCTGAGCAGGCTGCCCTCGGCTGGCGCTGGCCGGTCGCGCAGGACGAACCTTGTTGAGCGCGCGCTGCGGGATCAGGCGATTGCCGATCTCAAGCCCCGCGACCTGCTCGCCTGCGCGATGGCCGCGCTCCTCCCGCGTACCGTCGCCGAGTCCGGCGAGGACGATCAGGACGACCAAGCCGATACGGCAACCCTTCCCGTCGTCATGGACCCGGCCTGCTCAGCCGCGACGCTCCTGCTAGCCGTCGCCGCCCGGTTTGGGAACCGGGTGAAGCTGACGGGCCAGGAAATCGATGAGCACCGCGCGAAGGTCGCCGCGTTCAACCTCAGCCACGGCGGACCATATGAGATCCACGCCGGAGACTCCCTCACCGACGACCAACTCGCGCACTATCTAGGCAAGGCGGCCGGCGTCGTGTGCGAACCCCCGTGGGATCAGCCCGAGTGGCCGGCCGCCGAGCTCGCGACCGATCCCCGCTGGGAGTTCGGCATACCGGCCCCGCGAGACGCCGAGCTTGCGTGGGTGCAGCACTGCTATGCGCACCTGAAGCCGCGCGGGGCCGCGGTCGTCGCGGTGTCCACGCGCACCTGCGTCCAGCCGTCGGGCCAGCATGTTCGCGCGGCTCTCGTCCGCCAGGGCGTTCTTCAGGCGGTCATCACCTTGCCCAGCGGCATGACCGCGGTCCCGGGCCTGCCGACGACGGCACCCGACATCTGCCTGTGGCTCCTCCAGCGACCGCACGCCACCGACCGGGCCGTGGATACGGGCCCGGTCCGCATGATCGACTTGTCCGGGGTGGGTGACCGGGCGGACGTGCCGCAGGAGCATGCCGCCTGGCAGCGACTGCTGGAAGCGAGTGACCCCACCATCACCAAGGCGGTCCCCCGGCTACAGATCCTCGGTGAGAACGCCAGCCTGCTGCCTGCCCGGTACATCCCTGCACGCTCGCAGGCCGACGCGCGAGATCTCGCCAGGGTTACCGAACGGCTCGCTCACCTCTATACGAGCGCGGGCCAGGCCCTGCCTCACTACCAGGCGCCACCGCAGGCACCGCGCCTGTCGCAGGTGACGCTGGCGGAACTGGAGCGAGTCGGCGCGCTGATCATCCGGCCCCGGGACGCAACCCCAAGGGCTGGTGATGTGCTGCTGCGGACGCAGGGCCGGCCCCCTGTCGTCGCGACCGGCACCGCGACGGACGACGTGGGCGTCGCCCAGGTCGTGGAGATCGACGCGGCCAAGCTGGACCCGTGCTTCGTCGCGACCTTCCTCAAGGCGGACGTCGCGGCCCTACCGATCGCGAATACGCTGGGTGCCATCAACCGGGACGACCTCCGCCGGTGCCGCATCCCGCGCATGCCACTGGCGGAGCAGCGGAAATACGGCGACGCGTTCCGGTACCTTTCGCAACTTGACGCGACATTGCAGGCGCTAGCTACGACTAGCGCGAGAATCATTGACCAGACGGTCTATGGCCTGACTACTGGCGCCATATTGCCAGCGCAGGCACCAAGCACGATCGAAGGGGAGACGAGCGAGCTGTGACCTCGGGACCAAGGCACCAGAAGATGGCGGCCGACATCTGGGCCGTCGCTGACCTGCTGCGCGGTGACTACAAGCGCCACGAATACGGCCAGGTCATCCTGCCGTTCACGGTGCTGCGCCGCCTGGACGCGGTCATGGCCCCGACCCGCGACGCGGTCCGCGCCCGCGATGCCGCGCTGGAGATACAGCACAAGGAACTCCTGCTGCAGAAGACAGCCAAGCTCCCCTTCTACAACACGTCCAAGCAGGACTTCACCACGATCCGGGCCGACGCGCCGCAGGTCGCGAAGAACCTGCGCGACTACGTGAATGGCTTTTCCTCCAACGTCGGGGCGATCTTGTCCCGGTTCGACTTTGACAACGAGGTGACCCGGCTGGCGGAGGCCAAGCTGCTCTATCAGGTCGTCGGCAGGTTCGCCGACATGCGGGACCTGGACAAGCTTGAGCCGCACGACATGGGCTACGTCTTTGAGCACCTGATCCGGAAGTTCGCCGAGGACTCCAACGAGACCGCTGGTGAGCATTTCACCCCGCGCGAGGTCATCGAGCTCATGGTGAACCTGCTTATCGCGCCGGACGAGGAGACGATCGTCGGCGCGGGCCAGGTCATCAACATCCTTGACCCCGCCTGCGGCACCGGCGGCATGCTGACCACCGCTGAGGAGCGAATCAAGGGCGTCAACCCGGAGGCGCAGGTCTACCTGTTCGGCCAGGAGCTGAACGCCGAGTCCTGGGCCACCTGCCAGTCCGAGATGCTGATGCGCGACCAGCCGGGCAAGGTCGCGCTGGGCAACTCGTTCAGCCAGGACGCCTACCCAGGCAAGAAGTTCGACTACATGCTGGCCAATCCGCCGTTCGGGGTGGAGTGGAAGAAGGTCAAGGACGAAGTCGAGGGCGAAGCCGAGCTCGGCTTCGCCGGCCGGTTCGGCGCGGGTCTGCCGCGCATCAACGACGGGTCGTTCCTGTTCCTGCAGCACATGATCTCCAAGATGGAGCCGGTCGAGGGCAAGGGCTGCCGCCTGGCGATCGTCTTCAACGGCTCGCCCCTCTTTACGGGCGCGGCCGGGTCCGGTGAGTCGGAAATCCGGCGCTGGATCCTGGAAAACGACCTGCTGGAGGGCATTGTCGCGCTGCCGGACCAGCTGTTCTACAACACCGGGATCTCCACCTACTTCTGGATCCTGTCCAACCGGAAGCGCCGCGAGCTACGCGGCCAGGTCATCCTGCTCGACGCCCGCGACCAGTGGGAGAAGATGCGCAAGTCCCTCGGTGACAAGCGCAAGCAGGTCAGTGCCGCCCAGATCGAGCACATCACCAAGCTGTACATGAGCGCGCTGAAGGTGGCGGCCGATCCGGCTCACGCGGACCACGCGAAGGTGAAGGTCTTCAAGACGACCGACTTCGGCTATCACCGCATCACCGTCGAACGGCCGTTGAAGCTCCGCTTCGAGGTCACCGAGGACACCCTCGCCGCGATCGAGTCGGCCAAGCCACTCGCTAAGTGGGAGGGCCGCGACGCTTTGGTCGAAGCGCTGCGCGATGTCATCGGGACAGTCTGGTGGACTAAGGACGAAGCCCACGCCGAACTGCTCACGGCAGCGATGGCCGGCGGCGCCCTGTGGCCGTCGAACGCGCCCTACCAGAAGGCGCTGTGGGCCGCGATCGGCGTCGCCGACCCGGATGGCGAGGTTCAGAAGGACAAGAACGGCCCGCTGCCCGATCCCGACCTCCGCGACTACGAGAACGTCCCGCTAGCCGAGGACATTCAGGCGTACTTCGCAAGGGAAGTAACGCCCCACGTCCCCGACGCCTGGATCGACCACGACAAGACCAAGGTCGGCTACGAGATCCCCTTCACCCGCCACTTCTACGTCTACACTCCCCCGCGCCCGCTAGCCGAGATCGACGCCGAACTCCGCGACCTAGAGCAGCAAATCCAGAAGCTGCTAGGCGAGGTGACGGGATGATCGTCGAACGCATCAAATATCAATATCGTATTATTGACCAGCGGGCCGGGATCGATCAGCCGCCACTAATGGCTGTTTCGATCCATCATGGAGTAGTGCCGCGCGACACACTGACGGATGACCTCCCTCGCGCGGAAGACCTGAGCAACTACAAACTATGCGAACGCGGCG
This sequence comes from Streptosporangiaceae bacterium, assembly GCA_025934375.1. GTDB lineage: Bacteria > Actinomycetota > Actinomycetes > Streptosporangiales > Streptosporangiaceae > Trebonia. The sequence continues at coordinate 16,554 of JAICYD010000091.1, forward strand.
ACATTGTCTTGAATCGGATGCGCGCCTTTCAGGGCGCAATCGGGATCAGCCCTCAACGCGGCCTCGTGAGTCCAGATTATCTTGTACTTCGCCCCGGCCCAGATTCGGACGCCCGGTACCTACATCATCTATTTCGATCCACATGGTTCGTTGGCGAGATGGTCTCGCGGTTGCGTGGAATCGGGAATACCGAGAGCGGGGCTGTCCGAACGCCAAGGATAAATCCGGAGGACCTTGGCGACATACCAGTCACGCTTCCACCAATCGACGAGCAGCGCCGCATCGCCGACTTCCTCGACGCCGAGACAGCCCGCTTGGACGAACTGATCGCACTCATAATGAGGCAGGCTAACGCACTGGATGATCGCCGCCAAGCCGCCATAGACGCAGAGACGGGTCGGGGCGGGGAACCCGTCCCGCTCAAGTACGTTGCCCGCGTCGACTATGGTCTCGGCCAACCGCCAAGATTGAGTGAGGCCGGAATCCCGATTCTCCGCGCGACAAATATCAAGCGCGGCAAGTTCACCTCCGATGGGCTGATTTTCTCTGCCATTGAAGATCTGCCACTCGACCGGGCGCCACTCCTGCGCGAAGGGGAGATCCTCGTTGTGCGCAGCGGCGCAGGAACTGGCGATTCAGCAATGGTCACGAGCAAGTGGGCAGGTAGCGCTCCCGGTTATGACTTGCGCGTTACACCGATAAGCGGAGTTTCCAGATACATTGCTTATTGCCTACTAAGCCGATCGGCTCTCGATCTAGTAGACCTAGCAAAAAGCCGAGCGGCTCAGCCACACTTGAACGCAGAGGACTTGGGCGGCATACCCATACGAATGCCACCACTCGACGAGCAGGAACGGATAGCCAATATCCTTGATATCGAGACGTCCAGAATCAGCCAATTGACCGAGATACGAAAACGCCAATTCGCGGTCCTGACGGAGCGGCGGCAGGCGCTTATTACGGCGGCGGTTACGGGGCAGATCGGGGTTTAGGGATGCGGGTGCATACGGAGTCGGCGTTTGAGGAGCGGGTGGAGTATGAGCTGCTCCAGCGGGGATGGGTACGCGGCCCGGCTCGCTTCGATCCGGAGCTGGGGCTGGCTCCGGATGAGCTGTTCAAATTCATCGGGTCAACCCAGGTAAAGCGCTGGAACAAGCTCATCGAGCTCTACGGCGGCGACCCGGACTCGGCGCAGCGGCAGTTCGCGCTGCGGGTGGCGAACGAGATCGACGCGCGCGGGACCCTGGACGTGCTCCGGTACGGGGTGAAGGACCGGGGGGTCCAGGTGGACCTGGCGTACTTCCGGCCGGGGCTGCTGATCGCCCAGGATGCGCTCAAGGAGTACGACGCCAACGTGCTGACCGTCGCGCGGCAGCTGCACTACAGCGCGCGCGACTCGCGCAACTCGGTCGACCTTGCGTTCTTCGTGAACGGGCTGCCGGTGGCGACAGCTGAACTCAAGAACCCGAACACGAACCAGAACGCCGAGCACGCGGTCGCGCAGTACCGGCGCCGCGACCCCAACGACGTGTTCTTCGCCCGGCGGACGCTGGTGCACTTCGCCGTGGACCCGGACCTGGCGTTCATCACCACGCGGCTGAAGGGGCGCGACACCGAGTTCCTGCCGTTCAACGTCGGCTCCAACGGGCCGGGAAGATCGGGGGCAGCGGGGAACCCCGGATCCGTTGCGGAGGGGGATTACCCGGTTTCCTACCTGTGGCGCGACATCTGGCAGCGGGATAACTGGCTGGAGCTCCTGCAGCGGTTCCTGCACATCCAGGCCGACGGGAAGAAGGGCGCGAAGGAGAACCCGCACACCTCGCCGCGGATCTTCCCGCGCTTCCACCAGTGGCACGCGGTGCAGTCGATGGTCGCCGATGCCCGCGAGCACGGCGCGGGGAAGAACTACCTGGTCCAGCACTCAGCGGGCTCGGGCAAGTCCAACACCATCGCGTGGCTGGCGCACCGGCTGACGGCGGCGTTCGGCGCGGACAACCAGCCGGTGTTCCACAAGGTCATCGTGATCACCGACCGGGTGGTGCTGGACCGGCAACTGCAAAAGACGATCTTTCAGTTCGACCACACGCCCGGCGTGGTGAAGAAGATCGACGAGGACTCGGCGCAGCTGGCCGCCGCGCTAGAGGACTCGACCGCCAAGATCGTGATCTCGACGCTGCAGATGTACCCGTTCGTGCTGGCCAAGATCGCGAGCACGGGGCTGCACGGCCAGCGGTACGCGGTGATCATCGACGAGGCGCACTCGTCGCAGGGCGGCGACGCGGCGACCCGGCTGAAGCAGGCGCTCGGCGCGAAAGCCACGCCGCGTGCCGATGATGAAGATGACCTGGAGTACATGACGCGGGTGCGCGGCAAGCAGCCGAACCTGTCGTACTTCGCGTTCACCGCCACTCCGAAGTCACCGACGCTGAAGCTGTTCGGCACGTGGGACCCCGAGAAGGCCAACCCGCGCGACGGGACGCAGGGCATGTTCGTGCCGTTCCACGTGTACTCGATGCGGCAGGCGATCGAAGAGGGCTACATCCTCGACGTGCTCGCCAACTATCTCACCTACGAGGCCAAGTGGAAGCTGCGCAACGCGGCCATCGACCAGCCCGAGTCGCACCTCGCCAACCCGGACGTGGACGAGAAGAAGGCCCGCCGGGAGCTGGTGCGGCTGGCCAGGTTGCACCCGACGTCGATGGAGCAACGAGCGAAGCTGATCATCGATGACTTCCGGGAGACCCTGGCGGGGCGGCTCGGCGGGCGCGCGAAGTCCATGGTGGTCACCTCCAGCCGCGAGCACGCGCTCAAGCTGTACCAGGCGATCCGCAAGTACGTCGACGACCACGGCTTCACCGACTGCGGGACGCTGGTGGCCTTCTCCGGGACGCTGACCGTGAACGACTTGGAGTACACCGAGCCGCAGCTCAACGGCTTCCCCGAGGGACGGCTGCCAGACAACTTCGGGTACGTGAAGGCCGATGACCCCGCGGCGGCGGCGCGGAATCAGGAAGAGTTCCGGCTGCTGGTCGTCGCCGAGAAATACCAGACCGGGTTCGACCAGCCGCTGCTGTGCGGGATGTACGTGGACAAGCCACTGACCGGGGTCGCGGCGGTGCAGACGCTCTCGCGGCTGAACCGCATCCACCCGCTGAAGTCCGTTGATGACGTGCGGATCCTCGACTTCGCGAACGGCGCCGAGGCGATCCGTGAGGCGTTCGAACCGTGGTACGAGACGACGATCACCGAGCCGACCGACCCGAACCTGCTCTACGACCGCCAGCGCGAGGTCATGCGGTTCGCGGTGCTGGTCATCTCGGAGATGGAGGCGTTCGTCCGTGTACTGGCCGAAGCCGACCCCGGGCGCTTGGCGCCCGCCGCCGAGAAGGCGCTGCACGCCCGCCTGCACACCTACCTGCAGCCCGCGATCGACCGGTTCAACGGGCTGGACACCGACGATGAGCGGGAAGAGTTCCGCGGCGCCCTCAGCACCTATGTCAGGGCCTACGCGCTGATCGCGCAGATCGTCGACTGGGGTGACCCGGACCTGGAGCGGCTGTACCAGTACGGGCGGATCCTGCTGCTCCGGCTGCCAGGGCGTCCTCCCGTCTCGGTGGACATCGGCGACGCGGACCTGTCGCACTTCCGGCTGGAACAGACCGGAACGCATGACGTGTCATTCTCCGGTCCCGCGGGCGGCGGGTCGAGCGATGGCGTAGTACGCGGGCACGCGACCGACGGCGGCGGGTACCAGGAGCCGTCGTTGCGGCCGCTGGCTGACGTGATTGGTGAACTGAACGAGCGCTTCGGCCTGGGCCTGGGCACCTCTGACGAGATCCTGGTGTACCAGCAGGTCGTCGGGCTCGTGCAGGACCCGAAGATGCAGCAGGTCGGGCTGATGAACGACGAGGAGCGATTTGGCCAGGTCGCCGACGACCGGCTTGACGACATCGTCGCGGAGAACGCCGAGCGCAACACCGACTTCATGAAGCTCTACTTCGACAACGCCGAGTTCCAGAAGGCCGTCAAGGAAGCCGCCCGGCGCCGGGCCTACCGGATCATCACCGCGCCCGCCCGCGACGAGGCCCTGGCCCGGTTGCGCGCCGAAATGGACCGCGAAACGGGTACGAGTGACGGCACACTAACCTAAAGCGACAACTGAGATTCCTCATCCCGAAACGGGCGGTGGTAGCTCGTGACTGAAACGCCCCAGCCCGCCCGGCTGGGCGATCCTGGCAAGCGGTTGCTCGCGGGCCGGTATCGCATTGACGGATCGCTCGGTAAGGGCGGGATGGGCGAGGTCTTCCATGGCTGGGATGAGCGCCTTGACCGGCAGGTGGCCATCAAGGTGCTCCGGCCGCCGACGGGGGTGCCTGCCTCAGGAGTGCCCGATAGCCCGGAGGCGGCGGAGATCCTCGACGGGCACGACCGGGACCGGCGGCGATTCCTGCGCGAGATCCGGGTAACCGCGCAACTGGAGCAGCCGGGCATCCCGGCCGTGTACGACACGGGCGAGAGCGAGCTGCCCGGCGGCGGCAAGGAGATGTGGCTCGTCATGCAGCTGCTGCGCGGCTCAACGCTGCAGGCGCTACTTGACCGGGCCGATTACTCCTCACCGGGAGCGGCGCCCCCCGTGGCATGGGCGGCTGCCATCACGGCGCAGGTCGCCGCCGTCCTGGCTGGCGTGCACCGAGAGGACATAGTCCACCGCGATATCAAGCCGTCCAACGTGATGGTCGTGGACGGCGGTCTCGTGAAGGTGCTGGACTTCGGCATCGCGATCTTGCGCGGTGCCTCGCCACTCCCCCGGCTGACCCAGGTCGGCCGGACCGTGGGAACTCCGCTGTACATGTCGCCCGAGCAGTACCTAGGCAGGCTGGTCACCGCCGCCTCTGATATCTACTCTCTCGGCTGCCTGCTGTTTGAGTTGCTCACCGGCGACGCGCCGTTCCTGGGCATGGGCGACACCTTGCGCTCCCGTCACCTACAGGATCCCGCGCCGTCAGCGCGCGCCCACCGCGCGGAAGTCCCGTACACGCTGGACCAGCTCATCATGTCAATGCTGGCGAAGGACCCGGCCGCGCGGCCAGCCGCCGGCGACGTGTATGCCGCCCTGCTGCCAGTGATCACCGCCAACCCCGACCCCGAGTGGCTCGTCACGCCACGGGACCCGACGCGCCCGTTCCGGATGCCGCTGTTGCCGGTCGCCCCGGTCATCGCTGGCCCCGCGGCGACCGAGGGCACCCGGCTCACCGAGGCGGAGAAGTCGTTGCTCAAGGCGAACGTGCAAGCGCTCCTCGAAAACGACCAGCCGTCCCAGGCAGTCCGGCTCCTGGAAAGCGCCGTCGCCCGGGCCGCCGATCCGGTCACCGAAACTGAGCTGCGCGAAGACCTAGCGGTCGCGCTGCTCATGGCGGGCGAGTACGCGCGGGCCGCCCCGCTGTTCGAGGCGGTCGGCGCGGACTACCGGCACATGGGAGTGCCCCCGGACGATCCAATGGTGCTCAACTGCTCCTACCAGGCAGGCCACGCCTTCGCCGAACTCGGGAATCCGGAAGGAGCACTGCGGCACCTGAGGTTCTATGCGGCGAACGCGGCATCGGCCGCAATGGCAGATCCCGAAGAGGCTCTGAAGATCCTAGAGTCCCGCTTCGTCATCGCCCAGATGCTAGCGGCCCAGGGCGATGACGAGCAGGCTCTCGCGGAGTTGCACGCGATTCGCCCGGTGTTCGCATCCATGCTCGGTGACGGCTCCACGATGGTCCGCAACCTGGACAAGCAGATCGCCCGCCTCACGCCAGGAACGCCTCCCATTTGACTTTGCCGTCCAATCCGCATGTGGTGCTTGCCCCCACGGCGCCTCCCCGTCCCGCGTGATGTAGCGACGCTCGCCACGCTACCTTCCGCTGAAGGTTCAGCACTGACAGTACGCAATCCTCGTTACGTCGATTCCGGCCGGGGGTCTTGCGCATGGAATTCCCCTGGTCAGCGAGTGACCGGCGGCGCCTGCAGCTGCCGCCTGACCCAGGTCGCGACCTGGCTGGCGACCTCGCCGGGGGTGAGCAGGCTGGTGTCGAAGCAGGGATCGACGTTCGCCCGGAGCCAGGCGGCGTAGCGCTGGTGGTTCGCGATCGCTGTGTCGGTGGACGTGCTGCGCCAGGCGGGGCGGGCCAGGAGGCGGCGGGCGCGGACAGCATCGGGGCAGTCCAGGACACAGCAATGGACCGGGCCGATAAGCCTGCGCGCCGGGAGGTCCTTGAGCTGATCCGGCTGCAACGATCCGCACAGCACGCTCACCCGGCCGTTGAGGGCGACTTCGTGGACGACGCGGAGCCAGGTGTTGCGCCAGACCTCCCAGCCGAGCGCGGCGACCTGCAAGGTGGCGTCGATCTCGAAGACATCGCACTCCGGAAGCCGGGACCGCAACTGCCCGATGATCGTCGTCTTGCCGGACCCGCTGGCCCCGGTGACCAGGAACAACGGGAGTGCGGGGATGCGCTGCCGGCCGCCGCAGCGCGGGCAGCGCAGCAGCGCGCGGCCCGCGCCGCCGTGCCGTTCGAGCGCGGCGTCCGGGCCGCAGTCCAGGCAGAATGTCTCCTCGGGCTGCGCAACGGCGGTGGCGATCGGGCCGGGCATGCCTCCACGGTGCACCGCCGCGGCCAGGCAAGGCAACCGAATTCCGTCCCGTCGCAGCATTGCCCAGGCGCCGCTGGCCGGAGCGGGACGCCTAGGGCACGGTGTAGGCCACGAGTTGCCCCGTCACGGCGGGCGCCGACGCCGACGTCCGGGGAGCGCCCGCCGGGACGATCACGCAGTTGCCGGCGATCGCGATCGGCGCGTTGGTCGACGTGGGCAGTTGGTGCCGGTAGACGATCGCGCCGGTGTCGCGGTTGATGGCGAGCAAGACGCCGTTATAGAGAGTCGTGAAGACCAGGTCGTTAGCCACCGTGACGGCCCCCAGCGGTAGCCACGGCACCTTCGTGTCCCACTCGACCTTCCCGGTCGCCAGGCTGAGCGCCTCCACCTCTCCGGACAGCTTGCCCGCCGCGGTGACCGGCACGACCTCGCTCAGGCTGGTGGCCTTGAACCCCAGGTCGATGGTGGCCACGTACACGCTGTCGCCGGCGACGGCCATGTTGGCCAGCACGCCGCCCAGCGGTCCCGGGAGGATCGTGTAGGGCGCCGTCAGCGTGATCTTGTGCTCCAGTAGCAGGAGCCCGTTGTCGTCAGTCCCGTTGTGCTCCCCGACCGGCGTCTTCCACAGCAGCGCGCCGGTCGAGGCGTTCATCGCGTAGACGATGCCCATCTTGCCGCTGCCGATGATGACCGGAACGCCGCCGGCCATCGCCGAGATCGGCGAGGCCTGCATGTCGTGGTCCATGTAGTCGTTCGGCACGCCCTGGTAGTACCAGCGCAGCTTGCCCGTCGCGGCGTCCAGGTTCACGTCGCTGTCGGTGTAGAGCTGCGGCGAGGGACGCGCCATGGCCGAGGCGGCATTCTGATACGGGTTTCCGATGCCGAACGTGACCGATCCCCCGCTGCCGACCAGCGGCGTCTCCCACGCGCCGCCCGAGCCCAGGCCGACCGCCCGCACGCCCCTCGCCTCGCCCAGCACGGTGTTGAACCGCCAGGCCACCTTGCCGGTGGCCGCGTCGAGCGCGAAGAGCACGCCGCCGCCGGGCCCCGATCCGTAGGCGCTGGCCAGGTAGACCCGGCCGTCCGCCACCTGCGGCTGGATCTCGAACGACCCCTGGCCCTTGCTGAGCAGGCGGCCGTCGGACCAGATGGCCTTGCCGGTCACCGCATTCAGCGCGAAGACCGTGTCCGGCGTGGTCCCGTATACCCGGCCGCCGCCGACGGCGACCCCGTTCGGCCCTGGCCCGCTCACCTCCGGCGTGTTCACCAGGTGCTCCCACCGCAGCCTGCCCGTGGCGAGCGACAGCGCGTAGACGTTGCAGTCCAGGTCCTGGATGTACACGACACCGCCCACCACGACCGGCGCCGCGGCGAGCGAGCCGGTCGCGCCCACCCCGGCTGCCGCCTGGCCGGCCAGCCTGAAGCTCCACGCTTCCCGCAGCCGCGACACGTTCGCCGAGGAGATCGTCGAGCCGGCCGCGTCGCGGGTGTTGGCGAGGTCGCCATTGGGATCCGGCCATGATCCCGACGCCGTGGGCGCGCCCTTGAAGACGGTGGTCGCCGGCTGCACGGTGGCGCCGCCGCACGCCGCCGCCAGCACGCTTACCACCATGAGCAGGGCCAGGCCAGCGCCGCCCCGCCTCACGCGATTGCTGATCATCACGCCCAACTGGCTCACCTGCCGTTCCCTTCTCCCCGCGAGTACCGACGGTTCCGGCGGCCCGCGCCTGACGCCTGACGCCTGACGAGGTCGACTGCTACGGTGGCGTGGCCCGCAAGTCGTTATGGGCTCTCGTCCGAGGGCAGCAACGACCAGACCTCGGTGTCGGACCGCACGCCCGGCTTCGTGTACAAGGATCGCAGCACCCCGTCCAGGCGGTAGCCCGCGCGCTTGGCGACCCGCGAAGACTCTTGGTTGCCCACGCTGATGGGCAGTGCGACTTCCGGCAAGTGCTCTGTGCCCAGCGGCACCAGGCGCACCTGATCGGCGTCCGTCCTGGCGATGGAGGTCACCTCTCCAGCCCGATCGGGGCCTGCGCGAGGTAGGTGCCGTGCCCTGCCCTGACCAGGGGGCCGTCGAAGGTGAGGACCTCGCAGGCCATGCCTGCGGCCTGGTTGCGGTAGTTGATGACCAGCGTGCTGGTGCCGGCGTAGACGGCCACGACCTCGAACCGGAGGTCAGGGATAAGCCGGACGCCTTCCGACCAGTACTTCCGCAGCGCCTCCTTGCCCCGGATCACCCCGTCGCCGCCGAGGATCCGCACCGCCACCGGCGAGGTGAAGACAACATCGTCGGTGAAGTGCTCAAGCAGGGCGTCGACATCATGCGCGTTCCAGTCCCTGACCCATCGCTCCGCGAACGCCTGCGCCTCGGTGTGATCCATGCGGCAATGATCCCATGGGGCGATTAGCCGAACGCGGAACCCACCTGTCGTGCTCGATGCAGCCGGTGATTGGGCCGAAATATTCATCGCACCGATCGAGCCGGGCGACGATTACCAGAGTCCCGCCGGGTCTGGGTATCGTCGGGTCGGGAGAACCCCGATGCTAACAATCTAGCTACCTTCAAGTTATTGGTTCCCTGGCGGCGAGAGGACCTGAGCGTGGCGGATTTCCCCGAGGACGTGCCTCCCGTTCCCGGGATCGACGTCACCCGTCCGCATGCGGCGCGGATGTACGACTACGGCCTGGGTGGCAAGAACCACTTCGCCGCTGACCGCGCGGTCGCCGACCAGGTCCTCGCGGTCATGCCGACGGCGCGGACCGTGGCCCGGGAGAACCGCAAGTTCGTGGGCCGCGCGGTGCGGTACCTGGCCAAGGAGGCGGGCATCCGGCAGTTCCTCGACATCGGCTCCGGGTTGCCCGCCACCGGCAATGTCCATGAGGTGGCGCAAGCCGTCGCTCCCCAGGCCCGCGTCGTCTACGTGGACAACGACCCGCTGGTGCTCGTGCACGCGCGGGTGCTGCTCGAGTCGGCCCCGGAGGGCCAGACCGGCTACATCGAGGATGACCTGCGGGATCCGGCCTCGATCCTGGATAGCCAGGTGACCCGGGAAATCCTCGATTTCAGCCAGCCGGTCGCCCTCGTGCTCGGCGCCGTCTTGCACTTCCTGCCCGACGACGGCGAGGTCGCCCAGATCGTGGCGACCCTGCTCGACGCACTGCGACCCGGCAGCTACCTGATCGCCTCGCACGCCACGAGCGAGCACGTCCCGCCCGGTCAGGCGGAGGCGGCCCTGCGCTCCTACCGGGCCTCGGGGATCCCCTTCCAGCCGCGAGACTCCGGCGACTTCGCCCGGCTGGCCTTCAACGGCCTCGACCTGGTCCCGCCGGGAGTGGTCCTGGTCTCGGAGTGGCGCCCGGCCCACGACGGCCCCCGGCCGTCCGCGTCGGAGGTCAACTGCTACGGCGCCGTGGCCCGCAAGCCCCGTTAACGCGCACGAGCCGCCAATCCTGCGATCACGCGGGCCTGGCGGCGGTGTGGCTTCTTCGTTCTCACCAAGGCGGAACCGCCCCGCGCTATTGCCGGGCGGGGAGGTCGATGGCTATGGCCAGGCCGCCTTCCGGGCGCGCCTCGGCGTGGATGGTCCCATGGTGGGCGGTGACGATGGAGCGCACGATCGACAAGCCCAGGCCCACGCCGCCAGTGTGACTGACGCGATCGGTGCCGAGCCGGCGGAACGGCTCGAAGAGCGCGGGGACCTCCTCCGCCGGGACGTGCTGGCCGCCGTTGCTGACAGTGATCGCCGGCTGCGCCCCGACCGTCACCTCAGCCCATCCACCGGGCTCGTTGTAGACGATCGCGTTCGCCACCAGGTTCGCGATCAGGCGTTCCAGCAGGACCGGATCGCCGGGGACGGAACGCGCGCGGAGCTGCTGGCGCAGTTCCACCTTGTGCTCGCCGGCCAGCTCGGCGTGCGATTCCAGTACCGAGCGGGCCAGCTCATCCAGCCGCACCGGCATCTTGCCGCTCAGGCCCCGGTCGCTTTCGGCGAGCACCAGCATCCCCTCGATCAGCCGCTCGCTGCGCTCGTTCACGCGCAGCAGCTGGGCACCGAGCCGGCGCAGGTTCGTGCCCGCGTCCGGGTCCTCCATCGCGACTTCGGCGAGCACCCGCTGGACGGCGAGCGGGGTGCGCAGCTCGTGTGAGGCGTTGGCGGCGAACCGCCGCTGCCCCTCGTAGCCGGCCGCCAGCCGGTCCAGTGCGCCGTCGAGCGCGTCGGTCAGTTCCTTCAGCGCGTCACGGCCGCTGTGCAAGGCGATGCGCTGGCCTATGTTCTGCGGGCCGAGCCCGCGCACGGTGTCCGCGGTAGCGCGCAGCGGACGCAGCGCCAGGCCCGCCAGCAGCCAGTTGATCCACAGGAGCAGCAGCACGGCGGCCGCGATGAGCGGGAGGTTGAGCAGGCGTATGGCAGTGTCGAAGGAGCACGGGAGGGCAGGCGACGGCAGCCACGGCGGACGGCTGTTGCACGTGCCGGCCGCCCCGGGCATCCCAGCGAACCACAGGTTGCGGATGGTGTCCCAGATGCCGATGACGGGGAGCGTGTCCACGATGGCGGCCCCGAGGTAGATCAGCGCGAGCCTGCGCTGAAGAGAGGGGTGCCGCAGATCCGGTAGCCAGCGCCGGCGACGGTCTCGATCACCGGCGGGTCGCCCAGCTTCCGGCGCAGCGTCATCACCGCCACCCGGACCGTGTTCGTGAACGGGTCCGCGTTCTCGTCCCATGCCTTCTCCAGCAGTTCCTCGGGGCTGACCACCGTGCCTTCCGCGCGCATGAGCACTTCCAGGACGGCGAACTCCTTGGGCGACAGGGACAGCAGCAGCCCGTCCCGCGAGGCGCTGTGCCGCGGCCGGTCCAGCCGGATCCCGGCGCGCTCGAGTACCGGCGGCAGCGCGGGGCGGGACCGGCGGCCGAGCGCCCCGACCCGGGCGGCCAGCTCGGCGAACGCGAACGGCTTGGTCAGGTAGTCGTCCGCGCCGAGGTCCAGCCCGTCCACCCGGTCCCGGATGCCGACCGC
>JAICYD010000200.1 GCA_025934375.1 Streptosporangiaceae bacterium
CTGACCAGGGCCTCCCGGGCCCCCGCCACGCCGGAATCCGGAACCGCGAAGCTGCCGCCGGGGCGGTCAGGCCCGCAGACGTGTCCGGCCCTCATTCGTGGAACCCAGGGTTGTTCAGCGGCGTCCTAGGCCAGCGGCGGAAGGGAGGGCAGGCCGGCGCCGCCGGCGTCCAGGCCGCTGCCGTCGCCGCGGCCGGACAGCCAGGCCAGGACCGCCGCCGGGGAACCGGTGACGTCGACCGGCGGCACGGTGCCGATCCGAACTGCGGCCGCGGCGATGAGGGTCATGGACGGGGCGCCGGCACGATCACTCATCAGGGCGGTCACGCGGGGAAGTTCCGTGGCGACGAACTCGGCGGGCCAGTCCTCCGGCGCATAGCCGGCGGCCAGGTCGACGTGATGGAATTCCAGCTCGCTGCGCAGGCTGGCCACAGCGCCGCGCACTGGACCGCGGCCGCCCCGCAGCCAGATCGCGGGCGCGTCCCACAGCCCGGCGGGGTGCTGGCGCATCGCGGTCAGGCATTCCTGCACGGCGCGGTCCACCTCAGCGCGGATGACCGCCGCCGGACGCCGCGCTCCCGCCTCGATGGCACCGGCGCGGGCTTGCTCGGACGGATACTGCTCGCCGATCAGGCCTGACCGGGCGGCGCGCAGCATTCCGGTGCGGGAGTCGGCTCCCTGCGCCACATGGGTGAGCAGGTGCGCGGGTCCACCCCGGCAGCGCGCAGGCCCGGCGCACGTCACCGTCGGCCAGCGTCCGCACCGCGCCGAGAAAGCGATCCGCGCTCTGAGCCAGCGCAGTCAGCTCGGGCATGCCCGTTACGGTCACTTACCTAACGCTACCCTTCAATACCGCGGCGGCGCTTTCATTATCGGCGCCCCGGCCGCGCCGAACACGGTGCCGAACGCCGATACCCGCTCGCCGCTCTTCCGGAGGGTGAGCGGGGCTTATGTGCCATGGCGGGTTGTTCGGGGTGAGCAAGGCGCCGTCCGCGGGTGCCAGGCGCTCGTGCGCGGGCGTCATGGAGTGATCGCGATGGCGATGGGGCCGGGGTCGCTTCCCACGGGGATCGGCGGGCCGGCCGTGTTGGTGGCGGTGCTGATCGGGGTTACGGTGCCCGAGCCGGCGTTGCTGACGTAGGCGGTTTCCCCGTCGGGGGTGATCGCGATGAAGGCGGGGTTCTTGCCGACCTTGATGGGGTTGCCCGCGGTGCTGGTGGCGACGGCGATCGGGATCACGGTGCCGTCGTTGTAGCTGCCGGCGTAGGCAGTTTTCCCGTCCGGGGTGATCGCGATGAACTCAGGGCCGTACCTGGCCGGGGTCCCGATCGTGATCGCCGGGCCGGGAGTGCCGGTAGCGGTGCTGATGGGAGTGACCGTGCCCGAGAGCTGGTTCAGGACGTAGGCGGTCTTCCCATCGGGGGTGATCGCGATGCAGGCGGGACCGCTCCCGACCTTGATGGGCGGCCCTTGGGTGCTGGTGGCGGTGCTGACCGGGGTCACCGTGCCGGCCTGGTAGCTGGCGACGTAAGCGGTCTTCCCGTCCGGGGTGACGGCGATGACCTGGCCGGCACCGTCGCTGGTGAGCGGCGGCCCGATGCTGAACGTGCGGCCGGCGGTGTTGGTGGCGGTCCGGACCGGGGTCACGGCTTCGTAGTGGTGCGGCGCGACGTAGGCGGTGGCGGTCACGTAGGCGGTCTTCCCGTCCGGGGCGATCACGATGCCCTGGGGGAAGTCTCCCACGTTGATCATGGGGCCGACCGTGCCGGTAGCGGTGCTGATCGGGTAGAGGCCGCCCTCGCCGGACAGGACGTAGGCGGTCTTCCCGTCCGGGGTGATCGCGATGGCCACCAGCCGGTTTCCTGCCGAGATCAGCGGGCCGACGGTGCCGGTGGCGGTCCGGATCGGGACCACGTTCCCGTTGTTGTTGTTATAGGCGTCGATGACGTAGGCGGTCTTCCCGTCCGGGGTGACCGCGATTGCATTGGCTATGAAGTCGCTGGTGTGCAGCCCGATCGCCGGGCCGGCGGTGCCGGTGGCAGCATCGACCGGGACGACGGCGCCGTCGTGGTCGTCGGCGCTCGGCATGAGCACGTAGACGGTCACCGGGCGGGCCGGCCGCGTCCCGGTGGCAGCGGCGCCCGCGGTGGCGGCCCGCACGCCCGATGGCGGCGAGGCAGCTTGGCCGCCAGGGCCGGGCGTGCACCCCGCGGCCAGCAGCACGCCCGCCGCCACGGCGCCCCGCGCCGCCTGCCGCCTGGTACTTGCCCGCATCGCGTCATCCTCCCCTGTCAGCCACCGGGAACCGGGAACAGCGCCCCGGGCGCGGGGCCGCCACCCGGCCCGGACCGGGCGCAGCACGCTACCCCCACTATCCCCCGCGCCCGGGCCGCAGACCAGCACGACGCGATGCCAGCAGGCCGCTGGCGGCCCCCGCGGGCCAGGCCGCGCCACATCTGCCCGGACACCCAGTCCCGCGCCCGCGCCGCGACCGTGACGCAAGAGCGCCGAACCGCTACGCACCGACGGGGACTAGCGCCGGTGACCGAGAGCGAAGGCATCCATGAGCCCCCGGGACGCCGAGCGCCGATTACGATCGGCCGACATAAGCGGGATCTTGCAGCGCAGTGGGGGCGCCGATTATCCCGTTCTGGCGTTTTGGGTGCTGCCTCATGATCGGCGGATTATGAGTCCAGTCGCCCTCTGACTGATGTCGAGGCTTGACCTTGGCTGACACCTGGCTGGCTCCGTTGCCGCGGGTTACTTGACCGCGTATTCGCCGTGCTGGGGGAACACCCGCGCGCATATGTCGCGCACCCCGCCACCCGCCAGCACATCTCGAATGTCGGTGCCCGCTTCTACGATTCCAGTCATGGGATCGGTAACCATCGCGGATGAGACAACTTCGGGTGAACGTGGCGATACCTGGGTGCTGGATATCGAAGAGGAACGGCTCGCGCTGCGGGAGGTGATCCGGCGGCGGGTGTTCCACGAGGTGGCCGAGTACAACGCCCGGCATCCCGCAGTGTTCCGGAGCCTGGTGCAGCCGGCTGGCGCCGAGCTGACGCCGGGACGGGTACACCCTGCGCGAGCAGCGGCACGTCGATGCTGAAGCGCAGTACCTGCTGGCGGTGAAGGCCTTCAGCCGCAACGGGTTCGTGGTGCTTGTCGGTGACCGCCAGGTGGAGGACCTCGACGCGGGAGTTGGCCTGCCGGCCGGCACCGAGGTCACGTTCCTGAAGCTCGTGCCGCTGGTGGGTGGCTGATGCCTGAACCGTCCGGGGGACTGGATGCGGTCCGCGAGATGATCGCCGCCGACGCCATGGACCGCCTGCCCGGTGAGCTAGTGCGGGTCGCGCTGTCGGAGGACGCCGTCGTGTCGTTCGGGTTCATGACCAGCTACCACGACCTGCCCGCTGCCCAGCGCGCGGAGCAGGCCGCCCGGGATGACGGGGCGGTCAGGCGGGCGGGCGCCATGGATCCGGCTGTGGTTCACCTGTCGCTGGAACTGGTGACGCTGCTGGAGGGGCTGCCCATTCCCCAGCGCGAAAGGCTGGCCATCGCGCTGCTCGAAGCGCATGAGCGCGATCGCGTGGATTGGCTGACCAGGTCCATGCTCGACTTGCTGGGGCTGGTATGCGGCCTGCCCGATTCCGACGTGCTTGCCGTGGCGCGGCGGCGGCTGCTGGAGTCCATGAGCGGGCAGGCCTACGCGTATCAGTCCTGGTACTTGGAGATGGCGGAGATCGAGGTCGACGCTGGGCGGACGCTGCCGCCGGCGGTCACTGCCGTCATCCGGCGTTCGGCTCACCTGCACCAGCCGAGCACCAGACTCGCCGCGCGGCTCCCGGAGCTGGCCCTCAACGTCGGAGAGGCGTGGACGGACCGGGCTCTGGCCGACCTGGCGGAGCTGCCCACGCCCTGGCGCGAGCTGCTGGCGCATGCCGCCACCGCGACCGCGTCCAGGCCGACTGCCGCGTGGGAGAAGGCGGGCCGCCGGCTCCTGCGCGCGGTCGGCGAGCCGGACGCGCGGACCACGATCGTGTCCTGGCTCGCCCTGGTCGGCCAACCGCGCACCCTGCCGGTGAGCGGCCTGAACCAGGTCTATGACCCGGACAACGCGGTAGGGCTGCGGGGCCTGGCCTGGATGCTGTCCTTCCTGCCGCCGCATCCCGACATCGCCCGCGCCCTGGGCGCCCTGGTGGAGACCTCGCTGCGCAGAATCGCCGGCCACGGCCCGCGCGACCCCAAGGTGGCCAACGCCGGCGTCGTGGCGCTGTCGCGGATCGACGGTGAGGCGGCCCTCGCCGAGCTCGCCCAGCTCGCCACACGGCTCACCTACAAGGGCACGCTGAAGCTGGTGGACAAGGCCCTGGCGGCGCGTGCCTAGGCCATGGGGCTGAGCCGCGACGACATAGAGGAGCTCGCCATTCCCGCCTACGGCCTGACCGAGCTCGGCAGGGCGGTACGCGACTTCGGCGACGCCGGCACCGCAGAGCTAGTTGTCCAGGGCAGCCGGGCGGCACTGACCTGGCGGAACGGAGCGGGAAAGGTATCCAAGAGCGTCCCCGCCGCGATCCGCCGGCAGCATCCGGAGGAGCTGAAGGACCTCAAGGCCACCGCCGGCGACATCGACAAGATGCTTCCCGCCCTGGTTCAGCGCCTGGACCGCCAGTTCGCGGCCCGCCGCACCTGGACGTACACCGCATGGCGCGACCGGTACCCCGACCACCCGCTTGCCGGTACCATCGCCCGGCGCCTGCTGTGGACCGTTGACGGCGTGGCCTGCGGTTTCGCCGAGGGCGAGCTGCGCACCCTGGCCGGTGCCCCTGTCGCCGGGGGTACCGCGGTCGAGCTGTGGCACCCCATCGGGCGCGAGGCCGCCGAGGTTCTCGCCTGGCGGGACTGGCTTGAGCGTCACCGCATCACCCAGCCGTTCAAGCAGGCCCATCGCGAGGTGTACCTGCTCACCGACGCCGAACGCAACGCCGGGACCTACTCCAACCGCTTCGCCGGGCACGTCCTGCGCCAGCATCAGTTCCATTCCCTGGCCGCCATCCGCGGCTGGCGCAACAACCTCCGCATCATGGGCGATACCACCTTCCCGCCGGCCACCAGGGAACTGCCCCAGTGGGGCCTGCGCGCCGAGTTCTGGATCACGGGATACGGCGATGACGCTTACACGGACATCACGACGTCCGGCAGCTACCTCCGGATCGGCACGGACCGGGTGCGGTTTTACCCGGACGGGGCGCCGCAGAACATCGCCCATGACGCCTCCGGCCGCGACTACTACCCCGTGCTGATCGGCCGGGACCAGGAGCCCGTCCAGCCGGTTCCGCTCACCGAGGTCCCCGCGCTGGTCCTGAGCGAGGTCTTGCGCGACGTGGACCTGTTCGTCGGCGTCGCCAGCGTCGGTAACGACCCGGCCTGGGAGGATGGCGGCCCGAACGGGCGATTCGCTCGCTATTGGGCTTCGCAGGGCTTCCGCGAGCTGGACCAGACCGCGCAGACCCGCCGTGACTTGCTCGGCCGGCTGCTGCCGCGCCTGGCGATCGCCGGCCAGTGCACCATCGAGGGCCGGTTCCTTCACGTCAATGGCACCAGGCACAGCTATAAGATCCACCTGGGCTCAGGAAATGTCATCATTACCCCAGGTGACCGGTACCTGTGCATCGTCCCCCGGCGGGACGCCGGCCCGGACCTGGGCTACCTGCCGTTCGAGGGTGATCTGACGCTGTCCGTCATCGTGAGCAAGGCGATGCTGCTTGCCCGCGACGATAAGATCACCGACCCGGCGATCCTCAGCCAGCTGTGAGCAGCCGACTCACAAGCACTGCGTGCGGACACCCTTGGCAGTCAGCGGCCAACGGCCTGCTGGGCGTCAATACTGGCCCAGGACCTCGTGGTCGACAAGGCTGGCGAAGACACCGGATTCGGCCTGGAGGGGATTTCCGCAAGCTGGTGACGGAGCATCGCCTCGGTACTCAGCCGAAGGTCCGGGCGCCACCACCGAGCAGGTGGTCCAAGTCATCCGCGACCTGCTCGATGAGGTTGTCTTCGAAGACGACGGGGGCACGCTTTGAGTACTGGGCGAATGTCCCAAGGCGGACGTCCGCGGTGGCGAGGAACTGGAACTCGTCGTCGGCGATGGCGCTACCCGGCCAGGGCGGCTGTCCCGCGCCGCCGACGCGATGCGGGTCGAACTCCCAGCCGTTGAGATGGGGGCAGTGTTCATAGACTCACTCGCCGTGCCGGACCGAGGCGCGCGGGCCGCGCTCGATGACGCCTTCGGCGGATCATGGGCCGGCTTACTGGCTGGCCGACTACCTGGAAAGCACGGCGACCGTACCCGCCGCGCTCACATCCCCCTAGCTTAGCTAGCTTCTGAGACGCGTCAGCCCGCTTCACCGCCCCGGCTGACCTGCCGGCCATCGCCTGGGCCGCCGGGGCCTGCGGTCTGCTCCGCGACGCGGCTCGCCTCCGCAAGCACGCCATCGCCAAGGAAAACGTGGCGGAGGCGCAAGCCCTCGTTCAGAGCTGGCACTTCCTGCTCCGCCATGCGGCTGACCCGAGACCTGCGCAGTGGGCCGCCGCGCACGCCGCCTTCGACGACCCGTTCGGCCTCGCGCTGCTGCTGGACGCCATGCGGTGGGCGGGCGCGAACAGCAGACTGCGACACTGGCAGATCGGCTGCCCGCTAAAGGGTAGTTTGCCCCCTTTTGGCCGCAAGCTGGATATAAGGGGCATTACAGGTCTGGGCGCGAGCACGATGGAAGCCCGGCTTCTTCATGGGGCTGGGACGACCTGGACTGACCACGTTCGGTCCCGAACCAGGCAGAAAAGCTTCCCGACCTGCCGTGATTTGCGGCCGACTTCAGCTTCCGGGCCATGATCGGCGGATCATCAGCCCGCCGTGCTTCCGGGCGCAACGGTCTTTCGACCTGCAGAGACACCTTGCGGTCGGCGCCCCCGAAGGCGATATGACCGCCTATTCCCCGTTGTCGCGCCAGAGCCGCAGATCACCTGGTTCTGCAGCCTCAATACCTGAACGCCGAGGCGCTCGACGCAACGCATAGCGGCGGATCTCGCGCGTCACGCAGCTCACAAGATAGCGACGCAGCAGGACGGGGGACGGCCTAATCGCGCCGGACTTGGTCGGCCCAGGACTGGCTACGACAGCGCCAGACGACCACGGCAAGAACCGCGCTCGGTTGGCGGACTTGGGCTACCGTCGTGACATGCCTGGCAGGAAGCGGCCGACCGCTGAGGACGCCATGACCGCCCGTCGTGCCCTGCTCGACGGGCTGGCCCGCGACACTGACATTGGCGAGCTGTCCACCGAGCTTGCGCCGCTGCACCCGCAGAACGACACCTTCCCTGGTGAGGTCCTCCTCCGCCTGGCCGCGGACGCGCTGGAGTGGTGCGGGGCGACCCGGGCTGACCCGCTGCCCCTAGAGGGGCTGCGCGGCCGGTTCCTGCCCGAGGCCACCTTCCGCGGCCGGCAGAACGCCAAGCTCCAGTACGCGGTGCTTGCCGCAGCGGCGGTTCATGGAGGAGCCGAGCCGGACCTGCTTGATGAGGTCGCCTGGTGGCAGACGGACGACTTCTGGCAGTACGCCCTGTACGCCGCAGTCGCCTACATCCGCGCCGCCGCCAGCCGGGCGGGCGTCCCGGTGAGCCAGGCATGCCAGGAAATAGGCAAGCACCCTGGCC
This sequence comes from Streptosporangiaceae bacterium, assembly GCA_025934375.1. GTDB lineage: Bacteria > Actinomycetota > Actinomycetes > Streptosporangiales > Streptosporangiaceae > Trebonia. The sequence continues at coordinate 7,716 of JAICYD010000200.1, forward strand.
ACCACGCGCCATAGCGCGGACTATGTCCTCACGGTATCTGTATACGTGGATTATGATTTTCGCGCCTAACGTCCGGTTCGGTGCGCGGGGAGGCGTCGGGTGCCCATCTGCTCCGAGGGCCGGCAGATCTGGTTGACGTGCTGCGCGGCGCGCCCTAACGCCCGAGGCCCCACCGTCGGAATGCAGGCGGGTCTAGCTCTTTGTCAGGGCTAGGACATGCTCGAGGGCGGGAACGGCTTGTTCCCGGAGACGTACCTCGTGATCCCGGGTTCTTCGCCCTGAGCGAGTAGCTGCGCGGCCATCTGTTCATAGCTGCCGATGAGCAGGAAAGGGGTGTGGGTAGGTCCTCAGCGGACGACCCGGGAATCTTGGCGCTGATCTGGCTCGTTTTTGCTGTGGCACCCCCAAGAAGCCTCGGTCGTGGACGCGCTCGCCTCGTTCGGTGTGGTGCACGCGGACATGCCCTTGACGCTGGCCTGCATCTGGCTCGCCGTCCAGGGTCCGGCCTGTTCGGAGGGACGTGCCCCCCAGTGTTTCCCCCTGAACCGCTAGGGCCTGAAGAGCCGCGGCGCTGCTACAGGTCGTTATGGCCGCGCCTGGAGCTTGGCCCAGGTGTCCCTGAGGCCGAGGGTGCGGTTGAAGGCGAGCCGTCCGGGGGTCGAGTCGGGATCCGGGCAGAAGTAGCCGAGGCGCTCGAACTGCACGGTCTCACCGATCGGCAGTTCCGTGAGCGCAGGCTCGACCATGCACTCCTGGAGCACCGTCTCCGAGTTGGGGTTGAGGTCGGCGTAGAGGTCGCCGTCAGCGCCGGGATCGGGGCGGGTGAAGAGACGGTCATAGATACGCACCTGGGCGGGCACGGCGTGCCCGGACGAGAGCCAGTGCAGCGTCGCCTTCGGCCGGCGCCCGTCGGGGGCGTCGCCGCCGCGCGTCTGCGGATCGTAGGTGCAGCGGAGTTCGACGATCTCACCGCTCGCGTCTTTGACCACGTCGGTGCAGGTCACGAAGTAGGCGTAGCGCAAACGCACTTCGCGGCCGGGGGCGAGGCGGAAGAACTTGCCTGGCGGGTCCTCCATGAAGTCGTCGCGTTCGATCCAGAGTTCGCGCGCGAAGGGCACCTTGCGTGTCCCGGCCGAGGGATCCTCCGGGTTGTTGACGGCCTCCAGCTCCTCGACCTGCCCCTGTGGGTAGTTCTCGATCACGAGCCTGAGCGGGCGCAGGACGGCGGAGCGCCGCAGTGCCCTCCGGTTCAGCACGTCCCTGACCTCGTGCTCGAGCATCTCGATTTCGGCGGCGCTCGTGCCCCTGCCTCCCAGCCCGATCATGTCGAGGAAGTTGCGCAGACCCTCGGGCGGGAAGCCGCGCCGGCGCAGGGCCGAGAGGGTGGGCATGCGCGGGTCGTCCCAGCCTCGCACGTGGCCCTCGCTCACAAGCCGCCGTAGGAAGCGCTTCGAGAGCACGGTGTACGTGAAGTTGAGGCGGGCGAACTCGTATTGGTGCGGGCGCGAAGGCGCCGGCAGGTTCTCGATCAGCCAGTCGTAGAGCGGTCGGTGATCCTCGAACTCGAGCGTGCAGAGGGAGTGGGTGATGCCCTCGATTGCGTCCGACTGACCGTGGGCGAAGTCGTACAGCGGATAGATGCACCACTCGTCGCCGGTCCGCGGGTGGGTAGCGTGCAGGATCCGATAGAGCACCGGGTCGCGCATGTTGAAGTTGGGCGAGGCCATGTCGATCTTTGCCCTGAGCACTCTGGCGCCGTCCGGAAACTCCCCCGCGCGCATGCGCTCGAACAGGTTGAGGTTCTCATCGATCGAACGGTCGCGCCAGGGGC